>NZ_JAIXZS010000058.1 GCF_027489515.1 Novosphingobium sp.
AACCCGAACCCGAAGATCAGCCGAATGTGCTTTGCCCATGATCCACCTCCAATGAGGGTGAATCACAAATCACAAACAATGGGAATCCCACGATTCAGATTTTCCGCAGGACGCTCTAGTTCTGCGCCTTCGTCAGATCCGAATCGGTCGCGGGCTTGACGATGAACTTGGTGCCCGGCTTCGGAGCCGGTGGCATCGGCGTTCCCGGGATCGGCGTGATCTCCGCGGCGGGTTTCGCACCCGGCGCGGTCACCCGCCAGATCACCCCGCCGGTATCATCGCTCACCAGCAGCGCGCCATCCTTGGCAAAGGCGACCCAGGTCGGCCGACCATGCGTGTTGTTGTCCTTGGTGAGGAACCCGCTCAGCACCGGCACCGGGGGCCTCGGCAACGCATTGCCGTTGTTGTCGAACGCCACGAAGACCACGTCATAGCCTGAAAGCGGCTTGCGATTCCACGACCCGTGCCGCGCGACAAAGGCGCCGCTGGCGAAACGCTCGCCCATCAGATTGCCCCCGCGCGCGAAAGCCAGACCAAGCGGCGCGACATGCGAGCCAAGGCCATACTCCGGCTTGCGCACATAGGAGAACATGTCGCGCGGCATCGGATCGGTCACGCGCCAGTCGATGTTCTTCTTCCAGTAGACCCACGGCCAGCCGTATTGTGCGCCCAGCGGTACGTTGGTGAGGTAATCCGGCACGAGGTCCGAGCCCAGCATGTCGCGCTCGTTCACCGTCGTCCACAGCTCGCCGCTGCGCGGATTCCAGTCGAGGCCGTTGGGATTGCGCAAGCCCTCGGCGTAAGTGCGCGAGCTCTTGCGGTCGAAATCATACTCATAGATCGCGGCGCGGCCCTTTTCCTTGTCGAGGCCGTTCTCCGCGATGTTCGAGGCCGAGCCGACGGTGACATAGAGCAGCTTGCCATCCGGGCTCAGCACCAGATTGCGCGCCCAGTGGTTGCCGCCGCCGGGCAGATCCATCAGCTTTTCCGGCTTGCCCTCGAGCGTGGTCTGGCCCGGCGTGAAGGGCCACGAAACCACCGCATCGTGGTTGCCGACATAGAGCCGACCTTCGCGCACCACCATGCCGAAGGGGGAACTCAGCCCGGGATTGCTCATCACGAAGCGCTGGTCAGCCGTGCCGTCGCCATTGCTGTCGCGCAGCACCACGATCTTGTTGGGCGAAGCCTCGCCCGCACCCGCGGCCGAAAACAGATAGCCCATCACAAGGCCGGTGATGCCGCCCGGGCCGCGCTGCGGCGGGCCGTTGGTTTCGGCTGCGAGCACATCGCCATTGGGCAGCACGGTGAGGGTGCGCGGGTGATCGAGCTTGTCGGCAAAGCGGGTCACGACCAGCCCTTCCGCAGCCACCGGTGTCTCGCCCGCCGCCCAGCCGACGGGCTTGGCGATGCCGATCGTGGGAAACCATTGCGGCGCGGCTTCGGCCAGCTCGGGCTTCGGCCCGGTGGTCTTCTCCAGCGCGAGCTGCGCGGTATCGCCACGCAGCAGCCAGAAGGCGCCGAGGCCAAGGATGACAAGGACGATGATGAGCCCGGTCAGGGCCTTGCGAATGGTCAACATGGTTCCCTGTCTAGAAGCCGCACCGCAGTCCCGCAATGGTCCTCGCGGTACGCTCCGCAGCCTGCTAAGTTCCCGCCATGTACGATTTTACCCCCACTCCCGGCCAGACCAAGCCCGCGCTCTATGCCGATCTGATCGATGCGGCACGCGCGATCACCCATGATGAGCCCGATGGGGTTGCCAACATGGCCAATTGCGCCGCGCTCCTTGGCCAGTTCCTGCCGGATCTCAACTGGGCAGGCTTCTACCGCATGGTCGGCGGCGAACTCGTGCTCGGCCCCTTCGTTGGCAAGCCCGCCTGCATCCGCATCGCGCTGGGTCAGGGCGTCTGCGGCACGGCTGCCGCCAGCGGGGAAACCCAGCTCGTGCCCGACGTTCATGCCTTTCCCGGCCATATCGCCTGCGATGCCGCCAGCCGGTCCGAACTGGTCGTGCCCGTTGTCCGCGAAGGCGCGGTGATCGCGGTCATCGATCTCGACAGCCCGCTTCCAGCCCGCTTTGACTCCGAGGACGCCGCCGGAATCGAAACCCTCGCCAAGGTTCTCGCCGAGCGGATTTGATCTCTCGGGCACGCAGCGCCGCCAGCAGTGCCCCGTTTCGGTACAGGCACGCCACAAGCCTTGGTCGGCTGCGGCTTGCGATGCTAAACAGCGCGTTAAGACCGGAGTAGTGCGCGGCAGTCCCGCGTATCCGGCCCGTGCAGGGGATCACCATGGCGAAACGTATCCGTGCCCTTCTGATTGTCGGTGTTGCCGCTTCGCTCGCAGCGCCGGCGTATGCGCAGGACCAGGCGCCGCCGTCAGCGCCGCAGGGCGCGTGGGCCTCGGGCTATCCGGGCGCCTATCAAGGGACATGGCAGGGCACATGGCAGGGAACTTATGCACCGCCACCGGGCGGGGCGCCCGGTACCTATGCCCCTCCGCCGGGCAGCTATCCCCAGCCCGGCGTCTATCCGCCGCCCGAAGCCGATCCCCGCTACCGCGAAATGCTCGACAAGTGTCAGGGTGTCGAACGGCGCCATAGCGGCACGACAGGCGCGGTCGTCGGCGGGTTGCTTGGCGGCGTGGTCGGCAATCGGATCGCGTCAGGCAACCGCGTCCTCGGCACCGTGGCCGGCGCTGCTGTCGGCGCAGCGGCGGGCAGTGCGATCGGCAAGTCGATCGACAAGAATCGCCAACGCGAGTGCGAGGAATTCTTCAGCAGCTATGCGCCGCAACAGCCCTATCCCGGCGTGTTTCCTTATGGTCCCCAAGGTGGCTATCCCGGGGGCTATCCGGCCTATGGCTACGCGCCCTACGGCTATGTCATGGTCCCGGTGATGACCATGCAGAATGGCTGCTGCCAGAACCCCGCCCCCTGCACCGAAACCCGCACTACCACGGTCACCTATGTCCGCGAACGTGCGCGCAAGGTGGTCTACCGCCCGGTGCACACCAAGCGTGTCAAGGAAAAGCGGGTCTACGTCGGCAGCTGAACCAGCAGCGCCGGGAACAAGTCACACAGAAAACCCCGCCGGTCGCCCGGCGGGGTTTTTCGTTGGAGCCAGACTTACTCCGGATCTGGCTGAGGGTGGAGCGAGAATGGCTGGCTTCCGCAGCCCGCCCTGCGGCAAATCCTAGAGTTTACGGCCAATCAGTTCCTTCATGATCTCGTTCGTGCCGCCGAAAATGCGCGTCACGCGCGCACCGCGCCAGGCGCGGGCAATCGCGTATTCGTTCATGTAGCCGGCGCCGCCGTGGAGCTGGAGGCACTTGTCCATGATTTCCCACTGCAGTTCGGTATGCCACAGCTTGGCCGCCGCGCCTTCCTCGGCGGTCAGCTCGCGCTTGAGGTGGCGGGCCAGCGCCCAGTCGAGGTGCGCCCAACCCACCTGCAGCTTGGCCTTGAGGTCCGCCAGCGTGAAGCGGGTGTTCTGGAAATCGAGGATCGGCTTGCCGAACGCCTTGCGCTCACGCGTGAATTCCACGGTGTCGTCAAACGCCTTCTGCGCCGAAGCCTGTGCGCTCACCGCAATCGAAAGGCGCTCCTGCGGTAGCTCGCTCATCAGGTAGATGAAGCCCTTGCCCTCTTCCCCGAGGCAGTTGGTGATCGGCACGCGCACATCCTCGAAGAACAGCTCCGAGGTATCGGCTTCGTCCTGGCCGATCTTGTCGAGGTTGCGCCCGCGCTTGAAGCCTTCGCGGTCCGCCTCGACCAGCACGATCGAGACGCCCTTCCACGCCGGCTGGACCTCGGTGTCGGTCTTGCAGCACACGAGGATCAGGTCGGCGTTCTGGCCGTTGGTGATGTAGGTCTTGGACCCGTTGATGACGTAGTGGTTGCCGTCCTTCTTGGCGCTCGTGCGCATGCCCTGAAGGTCGGAACCGGTGCCCGGCTCGGTCATCGCGATGGCCGTGACCACCTCGCCCGAGACCATCTTGGGCAGCCACTTGCGCTTCTGCTCTTCCGAGCCATACGAAACGAGGTAGTTCACCACGATGTCGGATTGCAGCGAGAAACCCGTGGCGACACGGCCGTAATAGGCGCTCTCTTCATCGACGATGGCGTTGTATCCGAAGTCGAGGCCGAGGCCGCCGTATTCCTCGGGTACGGTCGGGCACAGCATGCCGAGTTCGCCCGCCTTGGGCCAGATCGACTTGGGCACGATGCCCGCCTCAGCCCACTCGTTGGCGTGCGGCGCAATTTCGGTTTCGAGGTAGCGCCGCACCGTCTGGCGGAACGCCTCGTGGTCGGGCGTATAGGCGGAGCGGGGAATCAGATCGAGCGACATGGCAGGCTCTCCGGTTTCGGGTCTCTTATTGCTCTGAAAGATAGGCAAACCCGTCCGCTCCGGTCAATCGAAATTAATCGACCGGTTAACTAGTCCTTGAGGGCAGGCTATGCGGCCTTCAGATCGCCCCGCCCGTCAGCCGCTGGCAGATCAGGTCGAGCTGATCGAGCGTCTTGTAGCGGATCGTCACCGAACCCGTCCTCGGGTCGGCATCGGCCTGAATCGTCACCTTGAGCCCGAGGAACTCCTCGAGATGCGCTTGCACCGCCGCAATGTCGGCAGAGCTTGCCGGATCGCGCCCTGCCCGTGCCCGCCGCGGCGCCGCATCCGGGCGCATCGCACGCTTGGCCAGCCGCTCCACATCGCGCACCGAATGACCCTTGGCGACTGTCTCGCGCGCCAGGGGAACCGGATCGGGCAGCACCGCCAGCGCGCGCGCATGCCCCATCGATAGCTGCGCGCGCTCGACCATGTCGAGCACTTCGCCCGGCAGCACCAGCAGCCGCATCAGATTCGCGACATGGCTGCGCGACTTGTCGACGAACGTGGCAATCTCCTGCTGCGTCAGCCCGTCCTGCTCGGAAAGCCGCTGATAGGCACGCGCTTCCTCGATCGGGTTGAGGTCCTCGCGCTGGAGGTTCTCGATCAGCGCCAGCGCGGTGACTTCGCGGTCATCCAGCTGACGGACGATCGCCGGAATCTCGTGCACGCGTGCGCGCTGCGCCGCGCGCCAGCGCCGCTCGCCGGCAACCAGCTGATAGCGCCCGCCACCCATGGGCCGCACCACGACCGGCTGGATCACCCCGCGCGCCGCGATCGAGCGCGCCAGCTCTTCCAGCGCATCCTCGTCGAAGTGCCGCCGCGGCTGCTCCGGATGCGGCTCGATCGAGGCCACCGAGAGCGAAGCCAGCCCGCTGACCACCTGCTCACCCGGCGCCGAGACCGAAATCCGCGAAACCGCTTCCTCGCGCCGCGTCTCACCCAGCAGCGCGCCCAGCCCCCGGCCCAGCGCAGGCCGCTTGGCTGCCTTGACGCCAAGGTTCCCAGCCGCGCCGGTGCCTTCCGCTTCCCCGCTCATGCTGCTTTCCTCCGCTCCGGCAGGCGACCGATCAACTCGCGCGCCAGCTTCATGTAGGCCTGCGATCCGGCGCAGGCGTGATCGTAGATCAGCGCCGGAAGCCCATGGCTCGGCGCTTCGGAAAGCCGGACATTGCGCGGGATCACCGATTCGAACACCAGACCATGCAGGCACGAGCGCACGTCGTCCGCCACCTGGTCAGTCAACCGATTGCGCCGGTCATACATGGTCAGCACGATGCCCAGGATGCCGAGATCAGGGTTGAAGCGGTCCTGCACCCGCTCGACAGTCTGCAGCAGCTGGCTCAGTCCCTCCAGCGCGAAGAACTCGCACTGTAGCGGCACCAGCAGCGAATTGGCCGCCGTCATCGCATTGAGCGTGAGCAGGCCCAGCGAGGGCGGGCAATCGATCAGGCATATCTCATGTCCGGCATCCTCGGCCAGAGCCGCGCGCAGCTTACCGGTGCGGTCGGTTGCACTGACGAGCTCCACCTCGGCGCCCGACAGGTCCACGGTTGCCGGGATCAGATCCAGCCCCGGAATCCGCGTCGGGATCATGCACGAAGCCACGCTCGCCTGTTCGATCAGCAGATCATACGACGAGCGCTCACGCTCCGCCGCTGATACGCCGATCCCGGTCGAGGCATTGCCCTGTGGATCGAGATCGATCAGCAGCACCTTCCATCCGGTCGCGGCCAGCGCCGTGGCAATGTTGATCGCTGTGGTGGTCTTGCCCACCCCGCCCTTCTGGTTCGCGACGGCTATCGTGATCATCGACCTGAACCTCGCTTGCGTGATGCGTTCCTGCCCGTTCGCCCGTGCAGATGGCCAAGGATGATGCCGGCCGATGAATCGGTCAACGACTGTTCCACGTGAAACACGCGATTCCAATCGGCACCAAGCGTTTCCAGCTCATGCTGCGCCTTGGCCCCTTTCGGCAACAGCCACAAAGTTTCCGGTGTGGAAAAGCGCGCTGCCATGTCCAGCAACCGATCCAACGGCGCAAACGCCCGCGCGGAGATCACGGCCCACGTCCGGTCTGCCAGATCCTCGACGCGCGAGAGCACGACTTCGACATTGGCCAAGCCCATCTCCGCAGCCGCACGCTCGAGCCACTCGGTCCGCAACCGCCGCGAATCCACCAGCGTCACCATCCGCTCCGGCTGTAGCGCTGCGATCACCAGGCCGGGAAAGCCTGCCCCGCTCCCCAGATCGAGCCAGGGACCGGCCGGCACTATTGCACGTGAAACATGAAGCAACTGAGCGCTATCGAGAATGTGCCGTTGCCAGACCGATTCGAGCGATGGCCGCGAAACAAGGTTCTGGCGGACATTCTCCGCCCGCAAAGCAGAAACCAGCGTCTCCAGCCGCGCCATCGCATCACCATGCCGCTCCGCCAGCCAACGCTGCGCCTCGGTCTCCGCCGACATGCTCATGCCGCCACGCGGCGCCGCGCCGCCACCAACAGGGTGGCCAGAGCGGCCGGAGTAATCCCGGGCACGCGCCCTGCCGCCGCCAGCGTGTCAGGCCGCGCCTGCTCAAGCCGCTCAACCATCTCGCGCGAAAGTCCTGGTACCTCGCCATAGGGAAAGTGATCACCCAGCGGCACGCCATCGCTGGCCCGAAGCTGCCTCAGCTCCGCCTCCTGCCGCACGAGATAAGGCGCATAAGCGGCGTCCTCCGTCATCTCCTCGCCGAGATCGGCATCCGGCATGGTATCACCCAACCACGACGCCAAAGCCTCCATCGTCACTTCCGGAAACCGAAGCCACTCGGACAGCGACCGCCGCACCCCATCGCCGCGCACCATGACGCCACGCGCGTTGAGCTCGCTCGGCAGAACGGCCTGCTCCAACTTCGCCGCGAGCAGCCTTCGGTGCTCCTCGCGTGACGCAAACCACGCCGCACGCTCGGGGCCGATGCAACCGGCAGCGATCCCCAGCGGCGTCAACCGCGTGCCGGCGTTGTTTGCCCGCAGCCGCAGTCGGTACTCCGCTCGCGCGGTCAGCATCCGGTAAGGCTCCGAGACCCCGTGCAGCGTGAGGTCGTCGATCATGACCGCCATGTAGCTCGAAGCCCGATCGAGCGCGGGTGCACCTCGCCCCAGCACCGCCGCGGCTGCATGCATCCCGGCAACCAGTCCCTGTGCCGCTGCTTCCTCATACCCCGTCGTGCCATTGATCTGCCCGGCGCAATAAAGCCCCGGCATTGCCCGCAGTTCCAGACTGCGCCGCAGCGCGCGCGGATCAATGTGGTCATACTCGACCGCGTAACCGGGCGCGAGAATCTCGACCGCTTCCAGCCCATCCATTGAACGCATCATCGCGACCTGCACATCGGTCGGCAATGATGTCGAGACGCCATTGGGGTAGATCACATGGGTGTCGAGGCCCTCGGGTTCGAGGAAAACCTGATGGCCATCGCGATCCCCGAAGCGGTGGATCTTGTCCTCGATCGAGGGACAGTAGCGCGGACCCTGCGCGTCGATCGCACCGCTGAACAAGGGCGACCGATCGAGCCCGGCGCGAATGGCGTCATGGGTTCGTGCGTTGGTTCGGGCAATTGCGCAGAACACCTGCGGCTGCTGGCGCACCCCGGTCAGCGGCGACATCGTCCAATGCTCGGCATCGCTTGGCTGCACCGGCAGTCGCGACCAGTCGATGGTGCGGCCATCGAGCCGTGGCGGCGTCCCCGTCTTGAGGCGTGCCATCGGCAGCCCTGCCCCGCGCAGTTGCTGCGCAAGGCGGTGCGCTGCCTGCTCGCCAATGCGGCCACCTTCCATCCGCTCCTCGCCGCGGAACAGGCGTCCGCCAAGGAACGTACCGGTACAAAGCACCACCGCTTGCGCTACCAGCGCCGTGCCATCTGCCATATCCACGCCGCACACTGCCCCGCCTGCAAGGCGCAGCGCTGCGGCCTCGCCCGCCACAACCGTCAGCCCATCCTGCGCAGCCACCATGCGTTGGATCGCGGCACGAAACAGCTGGCGGTCGGCCTGCACCCTCGGGCCCTGCACCGCAGAACCCTTGCTTCGATTGAGCATCCGGTAATGAATTGCGGCCTCGTCTGCCGCACGGCCGATCAGTCCGTCGAAGGCATCAACCTCACGCACGAGATGACCCTTGCCCAGTCCGCCAATCGCGGGATTGCACGACATTGCCCCGATCGCGGCCGGATCGAAACTCACCAGGGCCGTGCGCGCACCCATGCGCGCGGCGACTGCCGCCGCCTCGACGCCGGCGTGACCGCCGCCGACCACGATGATGTCGAACTGCTGCATGGCGCCCGCGATATGCGATTCGCGCGGCCGCGTCAAAGTCACCAGGCCAAGGCCAAGGTCAGTGTTAGTGTCAGCGTCAGTGTTTCACGTGGAACATCATTTGCCGATGCAGAACCGCCCGAACAGCGCGTCAAGCATGTCCTCGGTCCCGGCGCGCCCGACCAACCGATCGAGTGCCACCCGCGCCAGCCTCAGGTTCTCCGCCGCCAGAAGCGGATCGCTGCACCGCGCCGCGTCACGCGCCGCCACAGCGACTTCGGAGAGCAGCGCGTGCTGCCGGCCATTGAGCGCGAGTGCACCTGGCCGGGGGAGCGACAGCCGGGCGTGGTCGACCAGTCCATCGCGCAGCGCGTCGAGCCCCTCCCCGGTCAGCGCGGAAACGCGGAACCGGGCATGACGCTTCGCAGGTACATCCGCCCGGTCGCATTGCGCAGCAATCTCCCACACGGACGGATGGTCTGGCCCTGCGCCCTCCGGCCCCAACCACAGCACGAGATCGGCGCGCTCGGCCTCGGCACGGGCACGGGCAATCCCGATCTGCTCGATGGTTCCGGCGCCCTCGTCTCGTAAGCCCGCGGTATCGACGAACGCGAACGGCACTCCCCCAATGGCAACCCCGCGCACGAGGACGTCGCGGGTCGTGCCGGGCTCGGCGGCCGTGATCGCCGCCTCATCCTCGACCAAAGCATTGAACAGCGTGGACTTTCCCGCATTTGGCGGCCCGGCGAGGACGACCCGGAAACCCTCGCGCAGCGGCTCCGCCCGTGGCCGGGCCAACCAGACCCCAAGCTCGTCGGCGAGGGCCGCGCAGCTCTGCACGATGCCTTGCGGCATGGCACCGTCATCATCGATATCGTCATCGCCCGCAAAATCGAGTCCCGCCTCGAGTGCGGCTGAAAGCGCCAGCACCCTCCCGCGCCAATCCCCCACCTCCCGCGATAGCGCACCGCCTGCCATGGCGAGCGCGCTGCGCCGCTGCAGCTCGGTCTCGGCAGAAAGCAGGTCCGCCAGTCCCTCCGCTTCGGCGAGATCGAAGCGGCCGTTGGCAAAGGCCCGGCGCGTGAACTCGCCCGGCTCGGCGCGGCGTAGACCTGGCAACGCACTGAGCGCGGCTTCGACCGCTGCCACAACCGCACGACCGCCATGAAGATGCAGTTCGGCGCTGTCCTCACCCGTTGCGGTGCCCGGCCCAGGCAACCAGAGCGCGACCGCCCGGTCGAGCGTGTCCCCGGCCTGGTCGCGAAGCACCGCCAGTACAGCCCGGCGCGGCGGCGGGCGCGTGCCGGCTAACGCCTCCAGCGCAGTGCTGGCCTGCGGACCACTCACGCGGATCACTGCAATCGCAGCCGGAGGCGCGCCCGACGAAAGCGCAAAAATTGTGTCAGTCACTGGCAGGGATCGATCGCTCAGGTCTTGGGCTTGTCGCCCCCGGCAGCGCCCGCCTTGAACCCGGCCATGGCCGCGCCTGCACCCTGCTCGACAAACTGCTGGAACAGCTTGAGTCCCATCTCGCCCATCGGCGCGATCTGCTTGGCGAAGCCCTGCAGCTGATCCACGCTGTTCATGCCCTGCATCGCCTTGGCAATTGCATCGACATAGACGTCATTCGCGCGCGTCACATCCGGCAGACCCAGGAAGCGGCGCGCCTCTTCCGGCGTGCATTCCACCTCGACATTGACTTTCATGGCGGCACCCTTCTCGATGGTTGGCCTCAACACTGTCATGCACGCTTGGCAAAGTCCACGCTGCCAGCCAAACAGCGCATCGACCAACCGCAACAACACAAGGACCAGCACCATGGGCGAGATGACGACGATTCCCACCCTTGATGGCGACAACGAGTTTCCGGTCTACATCGCCACCCCCGAGGAACAGACCGAAGCCGCCATCATCGTCATCCCGGAGATCTTCGGCGTGAATGCCGGAATCCGCAAGAAGTGCGAAGACTGGGCTGCGCTCGGCTATGTCGCGCTCGCCCCCGATGTCTTCTGGCGCTTCGCGCCCGGGGTTGAGCTCGACCCGGATGTGCCCGAGGAATTCCAGACCGCGCTCGGCTATTTCGGGCAGTTTGATGCCAACCTCGGCGTGCAGGATATCGAAGCTGCGATCCGCTGGCTCCGCCACGTGCAGGCAGTCGACAAGGTCGGCCTCGTCGGCTTCTGCCTCGGCGGGCGGATGGCCTACATGGCCGCGGCGCGCACCGATATCGACGCTTCAGTCGGCTATTATGGCGTGATGATCGACCAGATGCTGAACGAAGCGCACGCCATCGCCAACCCGCTGATGCTGCATATCCCGACCGCCGACCACTTCGTCGGCCCCGAAGCGCAGGCCGCGATCCACACCGCGCTCGACGCCCATCCCAAGGTGGTGCTGCACGATTACGTCGGCCTCGATCACGGATTCGCCGCTGAAATGGGCGCGCGCCGCGATGTGGCGGGCGCCGAGCTTGCGGATCAGCGCACGCGCGACTTCTTCAAGGCCCACCTCACCTGAGTCCGGCTCAGGCCGCTGTCCCGTCGTAGCCCGCAATGCCTTCGAGCAAGCGGGCTATCGCGGCGCGGTCTTCCTCGGGCACTTCGGGCCGCCAGATCTCGAACAGCAGCACGGTGCGCGTCTCGGGCCCGGCGTTGCGCGCCTCGTGCTCCATCGAATCGTCGAAGATCAGCGGCACACCCGGCTCCCAAGTGCGCGTCTCGCTACCCACCCGCAGCGTGCAGCCGAACGCCGTGCGGATCGGCACGTGGCAGATCAGGCGGGTGTTGAGCATACCCGTATGCGGTGCGATGTGCGTGCCAGGCTTCAGCCGTGACCACAGCGCATTCGGCGCGCGTCCGGGGATGATCGGCATTGGCGCAAGCGCGAGCGCTGCCATGGTCGCGGGGCAGCGAGCCGCGTTTGCCGCAACCGCAGCGCCATCCTTCCAAAAGTAGAACGCGCCCCATGCCGGATCTCCCAGCAGGGGATTGTTGGGCGCCGGCCGGTCCTCCGATGCCGTCACATAGGGCGCGAAGGTGTCCTCCGCCTCTTCGGCCATGACCGCAGCAAGCTCAGCCTGCATCGCGGGCAGCAGATCGAGTACGCCCTCCATCCAGCTGAACTCCGCCGGATCGTAGAACCGCCGCTGCGGCAGGCCGGGATAGTAGAATAGCGAGGGCTGCTGCAGGTCGATCTCGCGCGTGCCGCGCAGCAACCCCAGCGCTTCTTCCATCGCCGGCGAAAGCCCACCCGTCATCACCGCATCGAGATGCCGCTGGAACGACCCTTGCGCCTCACCCATGAACGCCTGCGCCGCCGCTGCCATGCCTTCCATACCGCGCGGAATGCCGCTGACCGCCGCCTGTGCCAGTGCGGTGGTATAGAAGCTCACCGCCGCGCGGTCGTCCCCCGCGCGCTGGCGCAGCTGTCCCTTGGCGAGCAGCGCGCCCACATCGCGCGGAGTCAGCGCCAGCTGCCGGTCGAGCGCAGCTTCGGCTGCAGCGTGCTGACCCAGCGCCAGCTCTGCCTGTGCGAGCGCCGGCCAGGGCATCCGCTCGGGTGACGCGCAAGCACTCGCGTCTCGCAGAAGTGCCGCTGCGCGCGCCGCATCCCGCGCCCGCAATGCCGCGAGTCCTTCCGTGATGAGCACATCCGGTGAAATAGTTGTCATGCCGCCACGACTAGCGCAAACCTGCGCTGGATCAATGGCAGGCGCACCCGGGCGTGCGACAAGGCTGCGAGAAGATAAGGAGAGAGACATCATGCACACCGGCCTCGCCGCCTGGCACCGCTATATGCACACCGGCGACACCGCCCTGCTGGCTGACCTCATCGCGTCCGATGCGGTGTTCCATTCACCGGTCGTGCACACCCCGCAGGAAGGCCACGCCAAGGTGCTGATGTACCTCACCGCTGCGGGTCAGGTCTTCGCCGATACCGGCTTCACCTATGTCCGCGAACTGGTCGACGGGCCCGAGGCCCTGCTCGAATTCACTGCGACGGTGGACGGCATCCACGTCAACGGTATCGATCTGATCCGCTTCGATCTCGAAGGAAAGATCATCGATTTCAAGGTGATGGTGCGGCCGCTCAAGGCCATGAACAAGCTCTGGGAAATGATGGCGGCGGCGCTGCAGAACACCTGAGCGCCGCCGGGATTCCCTACTGATTCGCCACTTACTGATTCATCGTGGCGAAGAAGTCCTCGTTGGTCTTCGAGTTCTTCATCTTGTCGAGCAGGAATTCCATCGCATCGATGGTGCCCATCTGCATGAGGATGCGGCGCAGCACCCACATCTTGCTGAGCTGATCCTGCGGCACGAGAAGCTCTTCCTTGCGGGTGCCGCTCTTGCCCACATCCAGCGCCGGGAAGATGCGCTTGTCCGCAACCTTGCGGTCGAGCACGATTTCCGAGTTGCCAGTGCCCTTGAATTCTTCGAAAATCACTTCGTCCATGCGGCTGCCGGTATCGATCAGTGCGGTGGCGATGATCGAGAGCGAGCCGCCCTCCTCGATGTTGCGTGCGGCGCCGAAGAAGCGCTTCGGCCGCTGCAGTGCGTTGGCATCGACACCGCCCGTCAGCACCTTGCCCGAGCTCGGCACCACGGTGTTGTAGGCGCGGCCGAGGCGGGTGATCGAATCGAGCAGGATGACAACGTCACGCTTGTGCTCCACCAGGCGCTTGGCCTTTTCGATCACCATTTCGGCAACCTGCACGTGGCGGCTGGCCGGCTCGTCGAAAGTCGAGGAAATCACCTCGCCCTTCACGCTGCGCTGCATGTCGGTCACTTCCTCGGGGCGTTCGTCGACCAGCAGCACCAGCAGGAACACTTCCGGATGGTTGTCGGTGATCGCCTTCGCCATGTTCTGCAGCAGCACGGTCTTGCCGGTGCGCGGCGGCGCCACGATCAGTGCGCGCTGGCCCTTGCCCTGCGGGCTGACGAGATCGATCACGCGAGCCGACTTGTCCTTTACGGTCGGGTCGAGCGTATCGAGCCGCAGGCGCTCATTCGGGTAAAGCGGCGTCAGGTTGTCGAAATTGACGCGGTGGCGCACAGCGTCGGGCTCGTCGAAGTTGACCTTGATGAGCCGCGTGATCGCGAAATAGCGCTCGCCGTCCTTTGGTGCGCGGATCTCGCCTTCCACGGTGTCGCCCGTACGCAGGCCCCATTTGCGGACCTGGTTGGGCGAGACATAGATGTCGTCCGGCCCGGCCAGATAGTTTGCCTCTGGGCTGCGCAGAAAGCCGAAGCCATCGGGCAGCACTTCGATCGTGCCGATGCCGAGGATTTCCTCGCCGTCTTCAGCCACTTCCTTGAGAATGGCGAACATGAGGTCCTGCCGCCGCAGCGTGCTTGCGCCTTCGACATCAAGTTCCTCGGCCATCTGGACGAGTTCGGCGGGCGTCTTCTTCTTGAGTTCCTTGAGATGCATCTTGTCATTATCCGAGTAGGGGCAATCGCGCGCGCCGGAGGGTCGTTGGGCTTGGGGAAAGCGGACCAAAGGGGGCAGGGCGAGAACGCGCTGCCAAACCGGAATGCAAGAGCGCGTTTAGGCCCCGCCGCAGTATGCGTCAATCAAAGAACGGCGTGCATCAGAACGGCTTCACGATCACCAGCACCACGATCAGCGCTGCGGTCACGCCCGGAATCTCGTTGAGCAGGCGCAGCTGGCGCCCGGTCAGCTGCCGCTCGCCTCGCGCCAGCTTTGCGGCATAGCTCGCCAGCCACAGGTGATAGGCGCTCAGCACCAGCACCAGCAGAAGCTTGGCGTGAAACCAGCCTTGCGTGAACCACTCGCCGCTAACCGCCAGCGCGAGGCCGAAGCCCCAGACCACGAACAGCGAAGGCCACATGATGATCTTCATCAGCTTGCGCTCGCGGTCGATCCAGATCGCGTTTTCGGGCGATCCTTCGGGCGCTTCCTGGTGGTAGACGAAGAAGCGCGGCAACATGAACAGCCCCGCCATCCAGAAGATCACGAATATGACGTGGCCGGCCTTGAGCCAGAGATAGAGCATCGCGAGCACCTGCATCATTCTGCGAAGACTAGCGCTTTCGCAGCTGGTCCGGAACTTGAGATTTGGGGCGGATCACCCCGCCCCTGGTACGTCTCAGTGCGACCAGCCGCGCACAACCTCGAGCAGCCGCTCGACATGCGGGATTGGCGTGAACTGTCCGATACCGTGCCCAAGGTTGAACACATGCGGCCGGTCGGCAAACACATCGAGCACGCGCCGCGCCCCGTCTTCCAGCGCCGGGCCGCCTGCCAGCAGAAGCAGCGGATCGAGATTGCCCTGCACCGGCAGGCCGGCGGGCAGCGTCTTTGCCGCCCAGACCGGGTCGATCGTTTCATCCACACCCACGGCATCGACTCCGGTGCCCTGTGCATAAGCGGCCAGCTTCTCGCCCGCGCCCTTGGGGAAGCCGATGATCGGCACGTCGGGGTGCAGCTTGTGCATCGCCTCGGTGATCCGCGCATTGGGGCCGATCACCCAGCGTTCGAACTCGGCGGGAGCAAGGCTGCCGGCCCAGCTGTCGAACAGCTGCAGGCCTTCGGCACCTGCCTTCACCTGGCCACTGAGGTATTCCACCGTCACATCGATGATCGCATCGATGATCGCCTGGAACGCGCCCGGATCGCGATAGGCCATTGCGCGCGTCTCGTGCTGGTCGCGGCTGCCTTCGCCCGCCACCATGTAGGTCGCGATGGTCCAGGGGCTGCCGGCAAAGCCCAGCATGGTGGCCTCAGGCGGCAAGGCCGCGCTGACGAGGCCCACGGTATCATAGATCGGCGTAAGGCGCTCAGGCACGCTCCTGAGCGTCTCCAGACCGGCATCGAGCAGGCGGGGCGAGAGCGCCGGGCCTTCGCCGGCAAGAAACTGGAGATCCTGACCCATCGCATAGGGTACGATCAGGATGTCCGAAAACAGGATCGCCCCGTCAAAGCCGAACCGGCGAAGCGGTTGGAGCGTGATTTCCGCAGCCGCCTCGGAATCGTAGACGAGCGCAAGGAAACCGCCTTTTTCCGCGCGCAATTCGCGGTACTCGGGAAGGTAGCGCCCCGCCTGGCGCATCAGCCAGATCGGACGGCGGGAAAGATTGGCCCCCTTGAGGGTGGCGAGAAGCGGCTTGTCGGCAGGGCTAGACATCAGTGCGTCGGTCCAAATCAAATCTATAGATTCTTTTGAATCAGATTGAGGTAGTTAGTTGGCCCTGTGGAAAGCGGGGACGACATGCATCTGCCCGAATTGTCCTGCCGTCTCCACAAAAAAGAGTGTCAGCGACTCTGAACGCTTGCTGGGGCAAGCGAAACTTCTCCCCGCTGTCCCCGGCCTGTGGATAGAGTTTCCCGCCTGTTCGCAATGTGGCTGCCTGAAGACCGATGCCGGGGGTACAATTGCAACGCAAACTTGTCGGCGCTTTCCTCCCGTGGTTTATCCTAGCGTTCTCCACAGCCTCTTCCCGGGGCGGGTCAGGAACGGCGATGGCGCGTCTGCACTTGCATCTTCTCTCCGATTCCACCGGTGAGACGCTCGAAATGATCGCCAAGGCCGCGCTCGCGCAGTTCGATGATGCCGATGTCGTACGCCATTTCTGGCCGATGGTGCGCTCGCAGCAGCATCTGGATCGGATCATGGGGGAAATCACCGCCAATCCCGGCCTCGTGCTGTTCACCATGGTCAATGCCGAAACCCGCGAGCTGCTGCAAAGCCGCTGCGCTGCGTTGGGTCTGCCGAGCGTTCCCGCGCTCGACGCAGTGACGCTCGCGCTCGAAGCGCAGCTCGGGCAGGCGGCCAAGGGCCGGCCGGGTCGCCAGCATGCGATGGATGATGCCTACTTTCGCCGGGTCGAGGCGATCCAGTTCACCATCGCGCATGACGACGGCATTGCCTGGGAAGATTGGGAAGCGGCAGATATCCTGCTTGCCGGCGTCTCGCGCTCGTCCAAGACGCCGACTGCGATCTACCTTGCCAATCGTGGCTACCGCGTGGCGAACATCCCCATCGTCGTCGAGAGTCCCCCGCCGCCTGCCTTGTTCAGCCTGCGCCGCCCGCTGGTTGTGGGGCTGACGACGAGCCCTGAACGACTGATCCAGGTGCGGCGCAACCGGCTGCTTTCGCTCAATCAGGCGCCCGAGACGGCGTATGTCGATAGCGAGCACGTGGCGCGCGAGGTGCAGTATGCGCGGCGGATGTTCGCGGATAATGGCTGGCCGGTGATTGACGTCTCGCGCCGTTCCATCGAGGAAACCGCCGCCGCGGTGATCAATCTCTACAATGAGCGCCGCCCCGATGGCGGTGTGGGTGGCGGTGGGCACGCGTTTTGAAGGTGAAGACATGCTGATACTGGCATCACAAAGCGCGAGCCGGAAGGCGATGCTCGCTGCGGCAGGGGTGCCGTTCGAGGCGCGCGGTTCCGATGTTGACGAGGCGGAGATCAAGCGCGAGCTCATCGGTGTGCCCGGCAGCGAAATTGCCATGATCCTGGCCGAGGCCAAGGCGCTTGCCGTCTCGGTCGGCACGCCGGGGCGGTTGGTGCTGGGCGGCGATTCGCTCGTCGAAGTCTGCGGTCGCACCTTCGACAAGCCTGCGACCCGCGAGGATGCGGCGCGACATCTCGCGTTCTTCTCTGGGCAGACCATGCATCTCCATTCCGCCGCGATTCTGGTGCGCGATGGCGTGCCGGTCTGGCGGCATGTCGAAACCGCCAAGCTGCGTGTGCGCTCGCTGTCGGGCGATTTCATCGAGAGCTATCTGGCGCAGGAATGGCCCGCGGTCAGCGGCTGCGTCGGCGTGTTCCGGATCGAGGCGCTCGGCGTCCAGCTCTTCGAACATATCGAGGGCAGCCATTTCACGGTGCTCGGCATGCCGCTCCTCGCCCTCCTCGGCGCGCTTCGCACGCAAGGCGAGCTTGCCGCATGAGCCTGCCCTATGCCGAAGTGATCGGCGATCCGATCGTCCAGTCGAAGTCACCGGCGATTCACGGGTTCTGGCTGCAAGCTCTTGATATAAAAGCAACTTATCAGGCTACGCATGTTCACACGGGTAAACTTGCTGAATATCTGAACACCCGCCGCCCCGACCCTCTCTGGTGCGGCTGCAACGTTACCATGCCGCACAAGCAGGCCGTGATTCCTCTCCTCGACCGCCTTGATCCGCTCGCCGCCGCAGTGGGTGCGGTCAACACGATCGTGCCCGAAACAGGCGAACTCGTCGGCTACAACACTGATGTCCCCGGCTTCCTCGAACCCCTACGCGCCGAACTTGATCAGACGCACTACTTCCGCATGGCCCGCGTCCTCGGCACTGGCGGCGCGGCACGTGCCATCATCAAGGGTCTTGCCGGTGCCGGGCTCGTCATCGTGCTGGCCGGTCGCAACCCCGACAAGGCCCGTGCCCTGCTCGACGAGCTCGACCCAGCCGGTGAGCACCATGTCGTCGACATCGCCCACTTTGCCGATCCCACCGACTTCGCCTTCGACGATCGCGACGGTTGCCTCGATCTCGTCGTCAACGCGTCCTCGCTCGGCATGACCGGCCAGCCGCCGCTGGTCTTCGACATGAGCCACGCTCCGCCCGGCTCCATCTTCTACGACATCGTGACCAGCCCGCTCGAGACACCGCTCCTTCAAGCAGCACGAGCGGCGGGGTTTCGGACGATTGACGGATTGTCGATGTTGATCGGCCAGGCCGACCACGCCTTCCGCCGCTTCTTCTCTGCAATGCCGCCCCGCGAGCGGGATGCCGATTTGCGCAAGGTCCTAGGCGCATGACCCGTCCCTACATACTTGGCCTCACCGGCTCGATCGGCATGGGCAAGTCTGCCGTCGCGTTGATGCTGCGCGAGCTTGGCGTACCTGTGTTCGACGCCGACGCGACCGTCCATCGCCTGCAGGGGCCAGGCGGCCGACTGCTGCCTGCCATCGAGGCGGCTTTTCCGGGCACGACCGGCGCTGACGGAGTGAACCGCCAGGCTCTGGGCGCGCAGGTCTTCGGCAATCCCGAAGCGCTCGGTCGGCTCGAGGCGATTGTTCACCCGGCGGTTGCCGAAGAGCGTGCGGTTTTCCTGCTGGAACACGCCGGGCAGCCCATTGTCGTGTTCGACATCCCGCTGCTTTATGAGAAAGGCCATGGCGCCGGGCTTGATGCTGTTGTCGTCGTCTCCGCGCCTGCCCACATGCAGCGTGATCGCGTCCTCGCGCGGCCCGGTATGACGCCGGAGAAGTTCGCGCAGATCCTCTCGCTTCAGGTGCCGGATACCGAGAAGCGCGCGCGTGCCGATCATATCATCGACACCGGCGTAACCCTCGCCGAGACCCGCGAACAGGTGGCGGCGCTGATCGCTTCCATCCGGCAAAAAAACCCGCGCTGAAGCCTTGCCAGCCCCTGCTAGCGGGTCCAGACTACACCCAATGCGTGAGATCGTTTTCGATACAGAGACGACCGGCCTCGACCCGCAAAGCGGTGATCGGCTGGTGGAAATTGGCTGCATCGAAATGCTCAACCGTGTGCCTACTGGCGCCGTGTTTCACGCCTATTTCAACCCGGACCGGTCCATGCCCGCCGAGGCGGAGGCGGTCCACGGGCTGTCCAGCGCTTTTCTGGCCGACAAACCCCGCTTTGCCGAGCGCGCCGAGGAACTGCTCGCGTTTCTCGGCGAGGCACCGCTGGTTGCGCACAACGCCGGGTTCGACTTCGGCTTCCTCAATACCGAGCTAGCCATGTGCGACCTGCCGCCGGTCGACCGCTCGCGCATGGTCGATACGGTGGCCATCGCCCGCCGCAAGCACCCCGGCGCAAAACTCAGCCTTGATGCGCTTTGCTCGCGTTATGGGATAGATCGCAGCCACCGCGTGCGCCACGGAGCGCTGCTCGACGCAGAACTTCTGGCACAGCTCTATGTCGAGCTGATGGGCGGCCGGCAGATTGGTCTGGAGCTCGCGGCCGAAGTCGGGATCAAGGAAGCCGTGGCAGTCGCTCCGATCCGCACCACTGCTGTGCGCACACCGCGGCCCGCGCGGCCGCATGCACCGAGTGCAGAGGAGCTCGCCCGGCATGCCGCCTTTGTCGATGCGATCAAGGGAGCCATCTGGCTGCAATGAATCTGCCATGCCCGGCTCAGCCCGGGCAACGGATTGAGCGAAGGAGAGTGGACTTATGGATATTCGTGTTTCTGGCCACCAGGTCGATACCGGCGCCGCTTTCGAAGCTCATGCTGAAGAGCGTCTTTCCGCAATTGTCGACAAGTACTTCTCGCGCGCGCTCACCTCGCACGTGACGCTTGGCAAGGCGCCGCATGGCGGATTTCGCTGCGATATCGTCACGCATGTGGCGCAGGGCCTGATCCTCAAGGGCAGCGCGGTCGCGCAGGATGCCCACATCGCGCTCGATCAGTCGGCCGAGAAGATCGACAAGCAGCTGCGTCGCTATAAGCGCCGGATTACCGCGCGGCAGGATCAGGCCGATCACGCCCGGCGCGAGGAGGACGCAGCCTACACGGTGTTTGTTGTCGAAGAGACCGAAGCTGAAGAACCCGCCGACGCACCTCTGGTGATTGCGGAGACGCGTGTCGACGTGCCGACGGCCAGTGTATCGGATGCGGTGATGATGCTTGATCTGCGCAACACCAATGCACTTCTGTTCAAGAACGCCGGCACCGGTGTGCACAACATGGTCTATCGCCGCGGCGATGGTTCCATCGGCTGGGTCGAACCAACCAAGTAACCGGATCGACAAGACCCGATCGCAATCCCATGTCCATTGCAGGGATCTGGCACACTGCGGACACGATTCGGTGCTTGCACCGCGCCGCGTTCGGGCGCATGGGCCCCTTCACATCCGGCGCGCGAGCGCATTTTCCGGCATCATTGTTTCCATGACCGCTCTTTTCTCGATCGATCTTCAAGCGGTGCGCATTGTCCGTGCCGAAAACAAGACGCAGATCCTCGGCGCGCTCGCGGATTGCTTCGCTGAGGTCTACGGTCTTGATCGGGCGGTCGTGCTCGAACGGATCGAGGAACGCGAAACACTTGGTAGCACCGGTTTCGGGCGCGGCGTTGCCATTCCCCATGCACGACTGGAAAGCCTGGCGCGACCGGTTGCGGCGTTCTTCCGGCTTGAAAGCCCGGTTGATTTCTCATCGTCCGACGGCATGCCCGTCGATTGCGTGTTCGGTCTTCTCTCGCCCGAGCAGGCAGGTGCGACGCACCTGCAGGCCCTCGCCGCCATTTCCCGCCTCATGCGGGATGAGCGCATGCACGAACGGCTTGTTGCCGCGCCGGATGCAGATGCCATTTACGCCTTGCTCGTCAACGTCATTGATCGCGACGCTGCCTGATCTTGCAGCAGTGATCGGTGGCGCGCGCCTCGCGGTGAATCTCGGCGTAAAAACTGACAATGCGAGCGGCGCCATCGCGGGCGGGAGCGCGGCATGAGCACCGGGCGTCTGCCTGCGGCACTCGAGGTCTCTGCCCTGATTCGGCTGGCCGAGGCCAACGGCGGCTTCGGCATGGTGTTGCATCGCGGCGAACCGGATAGTGGCACGGTCCTGATTGTTATCCTCGATAATCAAGGCTTTGGGCAGACGATTGCCTGCGCATTCGAACGACTCCCCAAGGCAGACGGCACTCGCGGATGGGCGCTCGCAAAGGCGCAAGATGCTGAAAACAAAGCGGAGTTCGAGAGCTACCTGGCGCGGCGCACGGCACAGGACCCAGACCTGTGGGTTATCGAACTGACCATCGCTGAGCGCGAACGGTTTATCCTGAATCTCGCGGCTGGTGAGAACAAAACCGGATTCATGGGTTGACTTGACGGCTTCACGCCATAAGGGGCGCCCTCTACCATGCGTAGGCAGCGTCGGGACGGCAAGGAGGCCATCCCCGCCAGCACGCAGACGGGGGGCAGACGCCAAGGCCTTCGAACGGTTTGCGGTCTTGCAGGAATGACCTGCGGCACCGGAACCAATCGCGCCTTGTGCCGACGTTCACCGCCCAATGACGAAGTTGCATGAGCCGCCAGTTCCGCGTTGCCAGTGCCGTGTGCATTGCTGCAAGTCTTGCTACCATCCTGTTCAGCACCGGCGGATCCGGTGCGAAGGCGCAGGATATCCAGATCCCGGTTGTTGAAGCGCCTGGATCTTCGGCTATTACCGTCGAACCCCGTCAGAGCGTGTTCCGGCCGGCCGAACAGCCCCTCCCTCAACCTGAGCGAGCCGATCCCGACACCGGTGAGGCCTACCCGACTGCGGCATCGCTTGCCAATCTGGTTGAACGCACCCCGCTTCCCGCTTCGCTCTCGCGCGAGATGGAGTGCCTTGCCGGCGCCATCTATTTCGAAGCCCGCAGCGAAACGCTGGTTGGACAGCTCGCAGTTGGCCGCGTGATCGTGACGCGGGCGTCATCGGGTCGTTTCCCAAGTTCGTACTGCGGCGTGGTCTACCAGCCCTCACAGTTCTCGTTTGTGCGCGCCAACGGGATGCCTGCCGTGAATCACGATAGCCATCTGTGGCAGCAGGCCGTGAAGATCGCGCTCATCGCTGACAGCGGTGCGTGGAAAAGCCCGGTGGAAGGCGCCATGTTCTTCCACGCCGCGCATGTCGCGCCGTCCTGGGGCAAGATCCGCATGGCGCGGGTCGACAATCACGTCTTCTATCGCTGAGACGCTCTTGTCGGGCGCTGCACAAGCTAGCGCCCGACAAAGCCCTCCGACTTCAGTGCCTGAAGTGGCGCATCCCCGTGAACACCATGGCGATGCCGGCGGCGTCGGCTGCCGCGATCACTTCGTCATCGCGGATTGAACCGCCCGGCTGAATGACAGCCGTCGCACCCGCTTCGACGGCAGCCATCAACCCATCGGCAAACGGGAAGAAAGCGTCCGAGGCGACGGCGGAGCCCACAGTTCGCGGTGCATCCCAGCCATGCGTTTCTGCTGCTTCCTGCGCCTTCGCCGCTGCAATCCGGGCGCTGTCGCGCCGGTTCATCTGGCCAGCCCCGATGCCTGCCGTCACGCCCTCGCGGGCGTAGACGATCGCGTTGGACTTGACGTGCTTGGCCACGGTCCAGGCAAAGCGACAGTCCGCCAGTTCCTGTTCGGTCGGCTGGCGCTTGGTCACCACCTGCAGCATGTCGTCCATGAGCGTTCCGCTATCGCGGTCCTGCACCAGCACGCCGCCTACGATCGGAACCGTCACAAGACCGCTGCGGTCCGGCGCTGGCAACGTATCGATAAGCAGAAGGCGCAAGTTCTTCTTGCGGGCAAAGGTCGCAAGTGCGGCATCATCCGCACCCGGCGCAACGACGACTTCGGTGAAGATCTCGCAGATCGCCTCCGCCGTGGGACCATCAAGTGGGCGATTCAGCGCGACAATACCGCCGAACGCGGAAACCGAATCGCAGGCGAGCGCGGCCTTCCATGCCTCGAGCGGGGTTTCGGCAACCGCCACGCCGCACGGATTGGCATGCTTGACGATGACCACCGCCGGCTTGTCCGAACCGAATTCTGCAATGAGTTCCAATGCCGCATTGGCGTCATTGTAATTGTTGTAGGATAGTTCTTTGCCCTGCATCTGCCGCGCCTGCGGGAGACCACTGACGGCACTGCCTTGCGCTGGCACATAGAGCGCGGCGCTCTGGTGCGGGTTCTCGCCATAGCGCAGCGTAGAGACGAGCTTGCTGGCGCTGAGCAGCGTTGCCGGGAAGTGCTGCTGCTGGTCGGTAACTGCGAACCAATGCGCGATCGCTGCGTCATAGGCAGCAGTTGCCGCAAAGGCCTTCGCGGCCATGGCCTTGCGGAAATCAAGACTCGTAGTGCCCCCAGTCGCTTCGATTGCCGCAATCAGCACCGGATAATCGGCCGGGTCGGTCACGATCGTCACATAGTGGTGATTCTTGGCGGCCGAGCGGACCATCGACGGGCCGCCGATGTCGATGTTCTCGATCACTTCCTCACGCCCAGCACCTTTGGCGACGGTCGCAGCGAAGGGGTAGAGATTCACGACGACGAGATCGATCGCGCCAATGGCATGTTCCGCCATGGATGCGGCATGCGCAGGATCATCCCGCACAGCAAGCAGACCGCCGTGGACCTTGGGATGGAGCGTCTTGACGCGGCCATCCATCATCTCCGGAAAGCCGGTAAGCTCGGAGATATCACGCACGGCGAGGCCTGCATCGCGCAGCGCCGCCGCCGTTCCGCCGGTCGAGACGAGCTCGACACCTTGGTCGGCAAGCACGCGGCCGAGGTCAGCAAGACCGGTTTTGTCGGACACTGAAAGCAGTGCCCGTTTGATCGTCACGTCAGTCACAGTGGAAGTTCCTGTCTAGCGCATCTTCTTGAGCAGCCACGAGAACGACTCGCCGCTGCGCGGGATCTTGGCGGAGATCACCAGTTGCCGGGTGGCAAGCGGCCGCCCCATGCCGTCGGACCACAGGCTTTCCTCAAGCGTGACCGGGTCGCGGCCGGAGCGGAACTGCCATAGGCTGCCATCGGGCAGTGCCAGCGTGACGCCAAGACCATCACGCCCTTGCGCCAGCTCGATATGCGGGCCGAGGTGGAAGCGCAAGGCAACGCCGATCATGCCGCGTTTGCCGCGCCGACCGGTCGGTACCAGCAGGTCCTCGCCGCGCAGCTCGCTGCCGTCGTCGCGGATGATCAGAATGCGGCGATGGGTGAGGCCATAGCGCCCGACGTAACCGTTGTGGCTTGCCTCGATCCGTGTGGCTCCTCCGCCCTCGCCGGTGAGGATCCGCCGATCGACCTCGACCTCGGAAACGCCGGGGCCAAGCTTGCCGTTGATGAGCACGGCCGTGGAGTTGAAGTCATCGATCGCGAGCGTTGAATGCGCTGCAGTGGCGCGCAGGCCCTGGGCAAGCCGCAACGGGATGAGTCCGCCGGCAAACGCCGCACCGCCGCAGTTGACAATAAGGCGCTCACCGCCGTGGCTGAGCTCAAAGGCCAACGTGGAGGCGCAGCCATCGCGGGCGTGGCGCGCAAGCGGAGGCGGGGCAGCGTCGAATTGCAGCACGGCCTTGCCAGCGCTCACCCGCTGATAGCCCCAATGACGGGCGTCGCGCAGTGGCCGCGTGCGCACGCCGCTTGCCTTGATGAGCGCTGCAATCCGATCCGGCGCAACCGCACCGGCGCCTTGCCAGGAGCCGAGTCCGCCATCAGCGTGCAGCAGTGTCAGCAAGGGCGGGACCAGCAGTTCGAGAATGGCATCAAGCTGAGCCGGCGGCGTGCTGCGCACCGCGGCATAGCAGGCGCGCAGTTCGATCAGCAGTTCGCTGGCCTCGATCTGGCCGAGCGGGCTGCGTGAGAGGACGCCACCATCGTCGCTCACAAGATTGCCCAGGGCGCGGATCAATCCGCCTTCGCCATAGAGCCTGCGCGCGCGACCATCGGCCAGAAGCAGTCCGGCGGCAGTGATCGCGGTCCAGCCTGCCACTTCGGCGAGGGTATCCTCTGCGCGGCCCACATGGCGATCAAGCCAGCGGGCTGTCTCCTCGAACGTTGTAAGCACCCGCGCGCGAAGCTTGCGGTCCTGACTCGAGAGCAGCAGCGGCGCGTGGATCAGCCACGAAAGCAGCCGGTGACCGGCATGGCCGATAGCCCATGCGGGGCCCGCCGTCGGGCGCGGATTGGCGTTGAGCCATGCCGCGAAGATTCGCTCGGCAACAGGCGCGCATTGCGGGCGCGCGGCGCAGCTGGCCAGATCGCCAAGCCAGCCAAAGCCATGCACCAACCGCTCGAAGGGCGGGGAGAGGCGAGGCCCGGCGAACTCGGTATCGGCGATGGGCAACTTGACGCCATGAAGCAGGAAATGCCCGGCTCTAAGCGCGGTTCCGGATGCCGGGTCACCGGCAAGCGGACTGGCAACAGTGGCTGTCAGGCGGGGCCGGGCGCGCTTGCGAAAGGGGTTGAGCGCCGAGGGCGGCAGGCCAAGACCGTATGCCAGCCGGATCAGACGTTCGCCGGCGCTGACCTGCGGAGGAGAGAAATCGGCAAGGGCCAATGCTCGGTTGGGCTCGAGCGGCGCGACATCCGGTTCACTTGCGTCAGCCGCCGGGGGCTCTGCCACAGATACGGGCCGTCCGGATGCTTTTGCGATGACGAGCGGTTCCGGTTCCGCGCCAAGCGGCAAGGCCGGGGCCTGCGTATCACCCTCAAGTGCGGTGCGCTCTGCCGGCCCCGGCATCGTGCCCAGCTCCGGGGCTTCACGAGTTCCGGGGAAAAGGCGGGCCATGGCGTCAGTCAGCGACCTTCAGCGCGGCGATATTGGCGGCGTAGCACGAGGGCCCGCCTTTGAAGGAGGCCGTACCGGCGACCAGCACGTCGGCACCAGCGTCTGTGCACTGCCGGCCCGTGACGGCGTCGATCCCGCCATCAACTTCCAGGTGGATCGACCGACCCGTCTTGTCGATCATCTTGCGCAAGGCTTCGATCTTGCGAAGCTGGCTGGTGATGAAGCTCTGCCCGCCGAAGCCGGGATTGACGCTCATCACGAGGACCAGATCAATCTCGTCGATCAGGTAGTCGAGCATTTTGGCGGGTGTGGCCGGGTTGAGCGCGATGCCCGCCTTCTTGCCAAGCCCATGGATGGCCTGAACGGTGCGGTGAATGTGCGGCCCGGCTTCCGGATGGACCGTTATGATGTCTGCGCCTGCGGCCGCAAAGGCTTCAAGGTACAGGTCGATCGGGGCGATCATCAGGTGGACGTCGAACGGCTTTGCACTGTGCGGGCGCAGCGCCTTGACTACGCCCGGGCCGATCGTGAGGTTCGGCACGAAGTGCCCGTCCATCACGTCCACATGAATCCAGTCGGCCCCCGCAGCATCGATCGCCCGCACCTCTTCACCCAGCCGGGCGAAATCGGCGGAAAGAATCGAAGGGGAAATCAGCGGCGCGGCCATTACGAAAACTCGCAAACAAGGATCGGCGGCAGTTGGCGCTGAAACGCGCGAAGGCGACCATGTCTTCAAGCGATTACCGGTCGCGAATCGGCGGAACAAGCGCGTATGCCCCGCTTTTCCACACGCATTATCCCTAATCCAAGCCGTTTCGGCGCAAAGCCTGATCCGGCATGCGGTTAACCATCCTCAAGGCATCGCAAGGTTGGTCTTGCCGAATGGCCTAAAGCTTGCCTATTCCCCGCCCAGACTGAGCAGCCTCGCCCAGAGGTAGCCGTTTTCGGGATTAATGCCATGAACGTGCCGAAGGGGCGCCTTGCCCTGGCCCTCGCGCTGGGAACGATTGCTGCGCCATCCGAGCTACTTGCCCCATCGGCACATGCCGCGCCAGCTTGCATCGGGCCTGCCAGCGACACCTGGATCAACATCTCGGTAGACCGCGTTCGCAACAGTAAGGGTCTGATCACTGCGACGCTATATCCGAACGACCCGAAGCGGTTTCTGGTCAAGAACGGTTCGCTGTATGTCGCGAGTACACCCGCAGCCGCCGGGCAGACGAGGTTCTGCCTGTTTGTCCCGCATCCCGGAACCTATGCCATCGCGATCTATCACGACGAGGATTCGTCGGGCACGATCAATCGAGGGGGCCTTTTCGGGATTCCGAGCGAAGCCGTGGGTTTCTCCAACAATCCGACGATCTTCCTCGGTCCGCCGTCGCTCCGCTCGACTCTCGTGAAGGTCGAACACCCCAATCAGTCCATCACGATCAACGTGAGGAAATTCTGATCAGGTCGATCAGGTCGACGCAAAGGCAGCTGTGAGATAGCGCGGAGCCAGTTCCTCCGCGAGCGTGTGGGCGCGCGGATCATCGACATCCATCCACCACGCAGTCCCGATATCGCAGGTGGCGGCACGGCCCCTGTCCGCCAGCCACTGCATGCCATCGGAAAGACTGCCCGATTTGCTGGCGTCAATCGCCGCCGCAATGGCTTCGGCTAGGCGCGGTGTGGCGAGAAACGCACCGCAATCGACCGCATCCCATGCCGGGATCGTCTTGCCGATGGCGGTGATGAAGCCTTTTGCGTCGAGCTTGACCCACGTGGCGTCATCCGGATCGATGAGAGGGCTTTGCGTATGTCTATCGATCGCCAGGGTGACATCGCGGGTTTCGCCTCCAACGCTGCGCAAGGCGGCGAGGATGGCGCTGTCGAACATATGGTCGGCCATCATCAGCAGATATTCGCCCGCGCACCGGGCGGCCCCAGCCATGACCGAGTAGCCGTTCGGCTTGCTCCAGTCGTCAACGCGTACCGCTTCGATCTCGACTGTAACGCGCTGGGCGAGTTCGGCGAGGAAACCCTCCACAGCCTCAGCCTTGTGGCCGGTGACCACAACAACCCGCGTCACACCGGCAGCAGCGGCCTGGCGGATGCCGATCTCGATCAGCGGGACACCGCACACGGGTGTGAGCGGCTTTGATGGCGAAAGCGCAGCGAGCCGACTGCCATAACCGGCGGCGATGATCACGGCATCCATTTGGGCAGTCCTCTTTCCGGGCCGGGTCCCTTAACGCCGACGGCGCCGATCCTTTATCAGGACCGGCGCCGCCAGTTTCTTCGAAGTCGGGCGCTTACTCTGCGGCGAGCGCCGTTTCCGAGATGTATTCATCGACCAGCTGGGCCGCGACATCGTCGTTGAACTGCTGCGGGGGATGCTTGCAGAAGTAGGCCGAAGGACCGATCAGGGCCCCGCCTTCGCCGCGCTCCAGCGCAACCTTGCAGCAGCGGATGGCATCCATCACGCAAGCCGCCGAGTTCGGGCTGTCTTCGACCGAGAGACGCAGCTCGAGGTTCATCGGGACATTGCCCCACTGCGTACCTTCAAGGCGAAGGAAGCACAGCTTGTTGTCCTTCTGCCAAGGCACATAGTCCGACGGGCCGACGTGGATGTTCTCGTCAGCGAGGCGCTGCGCGAGCATGGCCTGGACCGCTTCGGTCTTCGATTCTTTCTTGGAGCCAAGACGCTGACGATCGAGCATGTTCATGAAGTCGGTGTTGCCACCGGTGTTGAGCTGGTAGGTCTTCTCGACCGTCACGCCGCGCGCGCCGAACAGGCTCGAGAGCACGCGGTGCACAATTGTCGCACCGACCTGCGCCTTGATGTCGTCACCCACGATCGGGATGCGCTTGGCGCGGAACTTCGCTTCCCATTCGGGCCGGCTGGCGATGAACACCGGCATGCAGTTCACGACACCGACACCCGCTTCAAGCGCGCATTCCATGTAGAACTCTGTGGCCGTTTCCGAACCAACCGGCAGGAAGTTCAGCAGGACTTCCGCGCCTGATTCACGGAGTGCGGCAACGATCGATTCGTGCGTCGCTTCGGGCGCATCGGCCAGAATGAAGCCGCGTTCGCCCATGCCGGTCATGTGGTCCGCAACGCCGTCGAGGATCTTGCCCATCATCACCTTGGCGCCGGTGGCGGGGACGTTCTCCTGGAACACGGCAGTGCAGTTCGGCGCCGCAAAGATGGCTTCGGCAATATCCTTGCCGACCTTGCGGGCATCGACGTCCACGCCCATCACGAACTCGACGTCGCCGGCGCCATAGCCGCCAATCCGCTCATGGATCAGGCCTGCGGAAGAGTTGGTGTTGCGGTAAAACTCTACACCCTGCACCAGCGAACTTGCGCAGTTGCCCACGCCGATCACTGCGACCTTGATTGGCTTCATTGTAACCCGATCCCCTTGGACAAACGGAATGCCGTTGTAACTAAACTGCCTCACTCCACACAAAAGAGCCAGATTGCAAGGATATTTCCGCGGCGTCACGCAAGCGGCGACAAAGTGGTGGCCGACCTGTCACCCTCGGCCCTTGCTGCAAAAGCGAAACATGCCGTGCAAGCTGGCAGCGCGGGGGCGATGAGGCAGCAATTTTCATCAATGATTGCGTGACTTGGATGTTCCGATTGGCCGCCCGGTGTTATGCCGTCTTGCAACGTGGAACGCCGTCCAAGCGCTCTCCAGCTTGCCCTTGCCCCTAGTGGAAGCGCGCCAGGGAGACTGCTCTTTGGTCACGAATCAACGCGTTTCGCCCTCGCTGAGCCTTCCGAGCAAGAGTGCAGCGGCGATGAGAACCATGCCGAGCGCGTCGAGAGGCCCCATAGTCTCACCAAACGCAAGCCAGCCGACGAGGATGGAGACTGCGGGCTGGGTCAGCAGCACGACCCCGATGATGAGGGCGGAGAAATGGCGCAGCGCAAAAACGATCAGCCCCTGACCGACGACCTGGCTGCAGAACGCCAGAGCCACGAGCGGCCACCAGACGTGCGGCCAGATCGGTTCACCCAGCCAGATCGCTATTCCGAGCATGACGGGTGCACTCGCGAGGGTAGAGGTGAACAGCAGTTCCCAACTCTCGAACCGTCCGCGCGCACCCTGAAGCAAGAGGATGTAGAAGAAGTAGAATACCCCGGCGAGGATGCAGAACAGGTCACCGATCAACGTAGCATGATCGATCTCCATCGATCGTCCCAGCAGAATGGCGGCACCGCCTAAGGCGAGAGCGATGGCAGCGATCTCGAATGGTCTTGGCAAACGGCGGGCGGCGACAAGGCCCCATGCCATAAGGATCAGGCTGCCCGAGTTCCCGAAGAGGGACGCATTACCGAGCCGGGTATGGGCTATGCCGATGTGCCAACTGGCCAGATCAAGCGCAAAGGCCACGCCCGCCGTGATGATCAGCATCCATGTTGCAAGCGGCGCTGCCGGCCTTGCGCTGCCACGCTGTCGCAGAGCCAGGAGGGCAAGCAGCGGGAGCGGCAGAAAAAGGCGCCAGAAGCCGGCCGAAACCGGGCCCGAATCCGCCAGCCGCACGAACCACGGCCCCAGCGCCAGGGCAAAGTTGCCGCCCAGCAGCGCCACGAAATGCCAGGGATTGGGCGGCGTGACCTCACGCCGGTCGTCGATGCTCGTCATGGCCCGCTATTCAACTCGCGCTTGTCATGCGGACACCGGCATCCTAGCTGGGTTGCAAATGGAAACCCTGTCGGGCGTGACGGGGTCGGGCTATCATGTTTGTGGGGCTGACGCCGATCAGGCGATGCCTCACTCTCGGGCATGGCCATAGAGCGCCCGCTCGTGTTTCCCAAGCCCCGCGTCTTCATGTTCCACGCGCCTAGCGCATGGTGATCAATCAGTTTGAGCATCCCTATCCCGAGAAGGAGCCCCGTTGATGCACGAATCGCTGTTCCGGCCGATCCAGCTTGGTGCGATTACCGCGCCGAACCGCATCTTGATGGCTCCGCTGACGCGGGGTCGCGCTGGCCCTGATGCCGTGCCGACCGAGATCATGCAGACCTACTACCGCCAGCGTGCGGGCGCGGGTCTCATCATTAGTGAAGCCACCGGCATCAGCCGCGAAGGCTCCGGCTGGCCGAGCGCACCGGGCATCTGGTCCGACGAGCAGGTCGAGGCATGGAAGCCTGTAACCGAGGCCGTACACGAGGCGGGCGGGCGGATCATCCTGCAGCTTTGGCACATGGGGCGGGTCGTTCATCCCTACTTCCTCGGCGGCGAACCGCCGGTCTCCGCCTCGGCAACGAAGGCGCCTGGGCATGCCCACACGCCGGAAGGCCGCAAGGAGAACGCAATTGCGCGCCCCCTCCGGCTCGACGAGATGCCGCGCGTCGTAGACGACTATGGCCGCGCTGCCGAAAACGCGAAGCGGGCCGGGTTCGATGGTGTGCAACTCCACGGTGCAAACGGCTATCTGATCGACCAGTTCCTGCGCGATTCCTCGAATCTTCGCGATGACGATTACGGTGGCAGCCCGGAGAACCGCGTGCGGTTGATGCGCGAGGTCATGGAGCGTCTTGTCGCGATCTGGGGCGCCGATCGCGTGTCCATCCGGCTCTCTCCCAACGGTGAGAGCCAGGGTGTTGACGACAGCGACCCCGCAACCCTGTTTGCCGAAGCGGCACGCGTGCTCGAAGCGCTTAAAGTTGCCTTCATCGAGCTGCGCCAGCCTGGGCCGGACGGCACCTTTGGCGCGACGACCGTTCCGCCGCAGGACCATGTCTTCCGCGCGCACTACACCGGGCCACTGGTGCTCAACAGCGACTACACGCCCGAAAGCGCGGCCGCCGATGTGGGGTCTGGCCGCGCGGACGCTGTCAGCTTTGGCAGGCCCTATATCTCCAATCCCGATCTCGTCGATCGCATCCGGATCAGTGCAGAGCTCGCACCCAATGTCGGCGTGCCGCAGACATGGTATTTCCCAGGTGAGGCCGGATATATCGATTATCCGACGCTCGCCGAGGAACGTGCACGCGCTACAGCGTGACCGCGCGGCGCTGCACCAGGAGATAATAGGAGCAAGACATGCGCACGGTTCCGCGATCCTGGCTCTTTGTCCCGGGCGATAGCGAGAAGAAACTGCTCAAGACGCCAGAGACGGGCGCGCATGCGCTGATCGTCGATCTGGAGGATGCGGTCGCCCTGTCCGTAAAGCCGGCTGCGCGCCGGATGACGCGCGACTGGCTGGAGGCCCACAAGCGCCAGATCACGATGCGCAAGCAGGCGCGCTGGGTGCGCATCAATGCCGTTGAAACGGGGCTGTGGCGGGAAGACCTCGCGGCGGTGATGCCCGGAGCTCCGGAGGGCATCATGCTGCCCAAGGCAGAAGGGCCTGAACAGATCCGGCAGGTGGCGGCGGAAATCTATGAGCTTGAGCAGCGCCACGGCATTCCCAATGGCCAGACCCGGCTGCTACCCCTCGTGAGCGAAACGCCGCGGGCGGCCCTCACCATTCCAGCCTACATGGATGCTTCGATGCCCCGGCTGGCCGGCCTGACGTGGGGCGCCGAGGACCTTTCCGCCGAGCTTGGGGCGGCGCGCAAGCGCGATGATGATGGCCAGTGGACAGATGCTTTTTGTTTCGTCCGAGCGCAGACATTGCTCGTTGCGCACGCCCGAGGCGTTTGGGCGATCGATACCCTTTATGCCGACTTCAGGGACGTCGAGGGTACGAGGCGGGCGGCACAGGCGGCACGGGCTGATGGCTTTTCGGGCATGCTGGCCATACATCCCACGCAAGTGCCGCTGATCAACGCTGCTTTTACCCCAAGCGAGGATGAACTTGCCGCCGCGCGTGCCATCGTCGATGCGTTCGCGGCAAACCCCGGGGTCGGGGCGATCCAGCTCAATGGGCGGATGCTGGATCAGCCGCATTTGCGCCAGGCAAAGGCGCTACTCGGAATGGAATAGCCCGGCGGGATGCTAGGGTACGGCCAGCTTGGCGCTGGCGGCTGGCTTTGGCCGGTTTGACGCCTCACCTGCGGGCGTGGCTTCGGCAGGCGCGGCAGGATCACTGGCAGCTTCGGAAGCATCGGCAGCCGTGCTTGCGTCCGGCCGTGCAGCAGCGCTGTGTGCGGCGGGAGCCAATGGTGCAAGGGCCTGCGACCGATCGGTTTCAAGCATAGCGTCGCTGACGGTGCCCGGCAGTACCTCGCCGCTGGCGGTCGGGCCCGCCTGCGGAGCCGAAGACTTGCCGCAGGCGCCAAGGAGCAGGACCGGCGCCAGCACGACAACAAGCGAAGGTGAGAACAGCAGTCTGGTCATGAAAGGTCCTTATCGCCAAAGTCTTGCGCCCCACGCGGTTCAAGGCGGGCAAGGAAGGCTTCAGTCCTTGCCAGCAATGCCCGATCCCACTCCTCCGGCGCGACCGCAATGCCGAGTGCGGCGAGGCTGGTGACGCCATAATCCTCGATGCCGCAGGGCACAATTCCGCCGAAATGCGTCAGATCCGGTGCAAGATTCACCGAAAAGCCGTGCATCGTTACCCACCGGCGAATGCGGATCCCGATCGCGCCGATCTTGGCCTCCCCGCCGTCAGCGCCGCGAGTCCAGATTCCAACGCGCCCTTCGGCCCGCCACGCGTTGACGCCGAAATCACCCAACGTCTCGATCACCCAACCTTCGACGGCATGGACAAACCCGCGCACGTCGCGCGCGCGCTTGCCTAGATCGAGGACCAGATAGCCGACGCGCTGGCCGGGGCCGTGATAGGTATAGCGCCCGCCGCGTCCGGCCTCCACGACATCAAAGCGAGGATCGAGCAGTTCGTCAGCCGCTGCGCTGGTTCCGGCTGTATAGACCGGCGGGTGCTCAAGCAGCCAAACGAGCTCCCGCGCCGTGCCTTCATGCACGGCTGCGTTGCGGGCCGTCATTTCATCGAGGGCCTCGCGATACGGTATCAGGTCATGAGCCTGTCTTATCTCTATCTGATCCGGAACCTGCATGGTCCATGCGCATGAACGCGTGCCTTCTTGCTGGCAAGACCCGGAGGTTGATTGCACTACGGCAAGGGGTGCGCATCCCTTTCGGTCCTGCTAGGGCTGCGAGCGAAAGGGACATGACCGGCGTGACGACTTTGGACAGCAGTGCGGCTTGGGCAAGTGCCACGCGGATGGTTGCTGCCAACCGCGATCTGCTCATGGCAATAGCAGGAGTGTTCTATGTGCTCCCGGGCCTCGCCGGCGCCGTGTTCGTGCCGTCACCAGCAATGACTCCTGACATGACCGAGGCACAAGTGCTTGCGGTGATGCAGGATTATTATGCCAGTTCCCTGCCTGCCCTGTTGATCCTCTCGCTGTTTCCCATGGCCGGTATGCTGACAATGCTCGTGGCCATGCTTGATACGGCAAGGCCAACAGTTGCGCAGGCGATCCGGCACAGTCTGCGCGCTCTGCCCTCCTATTTCGCTGCCCAGCTGCTGATCGCGCTGGCCATCCTGCCTGTTTCGATGGCCCTCGCAAGCGTGCTTGCCTTGCTCTTGCCGGATGACCGGCTCGCGGTCTCGGTCGCGCTGGGCCTGCTGCTCTATCCGATCATGCGCACGATGCTGGTCGGGCCCGTCGTCGCGGGTAAGGGCGTGCGGAATCCCGTTGCTGCGATACGGGAGAGCATCCGGCTCACACGGCGCAATGCCGGGCGGATTCTCCTGTTCATTGGTCTCGCCGCGTTTGTGTTTCTGGTCGTGTACGGCCTTGTCATGATGTTCGTTGGCGTGGTGCTTGTGCTGATGTTCAAAGGCGAGCCCCAGCGTTTGCTGGGCGAAGGCGTGGCGGGCGTGCTACTGGCCATCGGCTACACCTACTTTGTGGCCATGCTCGCGGCCATTTACAGCCAACTTGCCAGCGATATGGCTGGCCCCGAAGGCCGGTGACCCGGGTGGACGAGACTGACGTGCAGCTGCCGCGCAGCCGCATGGCGCTGCTGTTCATGGTCATGCTGGTCACGGCCGCCGGCAATACCGCGATGCAGTCGGTGATGCCCTCGATCGGCACGCACCTCCAGATCGCCGATGTCTGGGTGAGCCTGGCCTACAGCTGGTCGGCCCTGCTGTGGATGTTGCTTGCGCCGTTCTGGGCCCGCCGCTCCGATCGGCGGGGGCGCAAGGCGATGATGGCGTTGGGTCTTGTCGGCTTCGCGGTCTCTTTCGCTTTGTGCGGAGCGGCCCTCTACGCGGGGCTCAAGGGCAGCATAAGCGGTCTCACCGCCATTCTCCTGTTCGCTGCGGCACGCTCACTTTACGGCGGCTTCGGTTCGGCTGCGCCGCCTGCCGTGCAGGCTTATGTCGCCAGCCGGACAAGCCGCGCAGAGCGCACGCAAGCGCTGTCGATGGTTTCGTCGAGCTTCGGACTGGGGACCGTGCTGGGGCCGGCACTTGCCCCGTTGCTGATCCTGCCCGGTATTGGCCTGATTGGACCATTCGCGGCTTTCACGCTGGCCGCAGTGATTGTTCTCGTTCTGCTGCGGCTGCGACTACCGGACGATGATCCGCGATTTGCCGGCCGCGGCGAAATTCTCGGGGAGCCGATGAGCGCTTCCTCAAGCCCGCGGATGGGCAAAGTGGGCGACGAGGCAGGCGACCGTCTGCATGGCGATCTCGAACTCGATGGCCATTCGGACGATTCGAAAGCCGGTAGATTGCGCTGGGGTGATCCGCGTTTGCGGGCCTGGCTCGCGGCTGGAACATTGGGCGGTCAGGCGCAGTCGATTCTGCTTGGCGTGATCGGCTTTCTGCTGCTCGACCGACTTGGCCTTCGGCATCAGCCCGATGCGGCAGCGGGGCCAATCGGTCTTGTCCTGATGTGCGGCGCGGTCGCCACCCTGCTGGCACAGTGGGGCCTGATCCCCATGATGAAGCTTGGGCCCCGCACGTCGACGCTGTGGGGAATGGGCCTCGTAGCCGTTGGCACCCTTTGTATGGCAACGGGCCGCGATCTTCATGCCATCGCCACCGGCTTTGCCATCTGCTCGCTGGGTTTCGGTTTGTTTCGCCCGGGCTTTACCTCCGGCGCGAGCCTTGCGGTAACTCCGGCCGAACAGGGTCAGTCAGCAGGGATCGTCGCCGCGGTGAATGGTTCGGCCTACATTATTTCGCCGGCGATTGGCGTGTGGCTCTACAATCACTCGAGCTGGCTGGCATGGGGTGTGGTCGAGCTGCTTGCGCTGACCGTCATTCTGGTTTGCCTGTTCGGTATGCGCCGCGATGCCGCAACCTGATGCCGCTATGGCAGATTGAGACGGGCAACTACGCGCCCTGCTGCCGCATCGTGGAGCCGCACCGACAGCATCAGCATGAGGTTGAGCACGATCGACAAGTACATGAAGTACCACAGCGGACTGCCGACGATCATCGAGAAACCCAGCAGGATCGCCCGCGGATTAGGCCCAAGATAGCGCAGCATTACGAGCAAAGGCCGCTGTTCGCGCTGAACTTCGGCGCGAATGCGAGCAAGGAGTGCCGGATCGCTCGCCATGGCGCCGGTTACTGCAGCATCGATGCGCAGGGCATTCGGGCTCATGCCCGCAGCAAGGCGCAAGTAACCGGCCACGACCACCCGTAGCAGAATTCCGAAGCCGCCCTTGTCGCTGAACAGGGCCTTCCCATTGCTGCTCGAGTTGTGGAGCCACGGCGTTCCGTAGGTCCAGTGCTGGTAGAACCGCCGCTGCACTTCGACATGGTTTGCCTGAACAATGTGGCTGGCACCAGCGGCAAGGGTCCAGAACCACGCCCAGCCTGCGCCGAAGGTGCGGGTTAGAACGAAAGCCAGCAGCACATAGAGCACGATATGGCTGACATAGTCGCAGATGCCGTCCACTAGTTCGCCAAGCGGGCTGGTGCGTCCCGTGATGCGGGCCAGGTCTCCGTCCGCGCCGTCCACAACATGCCACGACATGTGCAGCAGCAAGCCCAGCAGCGCCCAGATCGGCCCGGATGTGCTCCAGTAGACTATGCCTGCGGCCACAACCATCAGTCCGCCAAACACGGAGACCATGTTGGGGGTTATTGGCGTTGGCGCAAGCAACCGGGCAAGCTGCCAGGCGAGTGGATGATACAGGTAGTGGTTGAGCGCGTCCTGCATCTCCCGCGCCCTTGCCGGGCGTTTCACGGGCGCGGGCCGGGATGGCGACGGTGAAGAGCTCATGCCTTGCCTGCAGCCTTACGTGCGTGCGCCGAGATCACCATGGCCAATCGTACCACTCGCCATCGCCAGCATGGCATCGAGGCTCTTCTTGGCGCCGAGGCGAAGCGTCTCCTCGATTTCGATCCGCGGGGTCAGATCCCGCAGGGCGATGTAGAGCTTCTCCAGCGTATTGAGCGCCATGTAAGGGCAGATGTTGCAGTTGCAGTTTCCGTCCGCACCCGGTGCGCCGATGAACGTCTTCTCAGGAAGCGCCAGCTGCATTTGGTGAATGATGTGCGGCTCGGTAGCTACGATCAGCGTGTCACCTGGGAATGTGCGCGCAAACTGCAGGATACCGCTGGTCGATCCGACATAGTCGGCGTGGTCGACGATGGTCGGCGGGCATTCCGGATGCGCGGCGACCGGCGCGCCGGGATGCTGGGCCATGAGCTTCAGCAATTCTGTCTCGGAGAAGGCCTCATGGACGATGCAGACACCGGGCCAGAGCAGCATCTCGCGCCCGAACTTGCGATTGAGATAGCCGCCAAGATGCCGGTCCGGGCCGAAGATAATCTTCTGCTCTGGCGGTATCTGCGCGAGGATCGTCTCGGCGCTCGAAGACGTCACGATGACGTCGCTGAGCGCTTTCACTTCGGTCGAGCAGTTGATGTAGGTAAGCGCGATGTGATCGGGATGGGCTTCGCGGAACGCGCGGAACTTCTCCGGCGGGCAGGAATCTTCGAGGCTGCAACCCGCGTCCATGTCGGGCAGGATTACGACCTTTTCCGGGCTGAGGATCTTGGCGGTCTCGGCCATGAACTTCACGCCGCAGAAGGCGATCACTTCGGCGTCGGTCGCAGCAGCCTTGCGCGAGAGTTCAAGCGAGTCGCCAACGAAATCAGCAAGGTCCTGAATCTCGGGCTTCTGGTAATAGTGCGCCAGGATCACTGCCTTGCGGTCTTTGCGCAGCCGGTCGATTTCGGCGCGCAGATCAAGACCGGCGAGGTTGGCGGGCTGGGCTGTCATGGCTCGAAATCCCTTGGTCGAGAGAGAGCCCGTGCCCTCTCTGTTGCGCCCGGCACTTAGGCAGGCCCGGAGCTACGGGCAATAGCCTCTGCGTACGCCGCCACCACCGGCATGCCGGAGAGCAGCTGGATGAGCCCGTGAACCGCGACAATCAGCACCATGCCGAGGATTGTGGCCGGGTGGACGCGGCCGAGCACCTTTGCGTCGTGCCGCGCAATGATTCCGAGGAAGCCGATCTGAAAGGCGGCCTCGACCCAGGCGCCCGCGATCTGGCCGAGCAGCGGCATAGGCAGGAGCCGACCAAGGGCCGGCTCCATGAGGATGACGGTTGCAACGATCATCAGCCGCCGATGCCACTGCGTCTGCCTGCGCAGGGCAATCGCGGTCGCCACGATCAGCGCGAAGACGGTCACCTCGACATGCGTGAGTGCCAGAAAATAGGGATTCGTGAAAAATGGCGGAACGCGGTGCATGGCGAGGGCCATTCGGCCCGCGAATGCGCCGAGCCCGACAATGACGAGAACAAGCACGAGACTTGCCCACCCGAGACGTCGATGCAGCACGAGGTTTCCGCTTGCCGCAAGACTGTTTTGCGCGACGAGAGTTCCAAGCCAGCCGAGCATGGCGAGGCCATGGGCATGGATATAGAACGGAGTCCTGACCGGGTTGACGAATCCGCGCAAGGCCCACTGCAGAAACCCGAATACGATAAGGGCGGCCAGCACCTGCGCAAGGCGGGTGAAGAACTGTTGATCGGACTGATACGAAGACAGCGACCGCACTGCTGCAAGTTCCATATGCCCACTCCCATGGTTTGTCAGTGACGTGACCGTCTGGGCCAAGCTATCCCCCGGAAGGGCAAGCTATGGCCTTGCGGCTTCTCCATCAATCGAAACCGACAGTTTGACGTCGCCGAATCCGGCCACCTGCAAGGGGATAGCAAGATTCTGACGAATGGCGTCTTTCGCCGCGGAACGGGCCAATCCCAGGAGGACCGGATTGGCTGCCTGCTGCACCGCAAGTTGTTCGGCGAGCTTGGTGTTGTCCCGTGTCAGCTTGTCCTGCGCGGCGCGTGTGATCCAAACGCCTTCCCTCAGATACTGCGCGCGCGCTTCGTCGAGGTTCGGGCGCGTGACTTCGAGAGCGGGCAAGCGCACGGTCAGGGTCTTGCTTGCAGCGTCCCATCTCATGCGGTCCCGGCCAACTCTGCCAAGGTCTATAGCGTAATCCACGCGTGCCGGGATGACGGCAACCTGTCGCGATGTGACGAGCCCAAACAACCGGCTATCATCGCTGGCGACAACCGGCGCGAGTTCGGCGCTGAACACAGTCAGGCGATCCTGCTTGTCGAATGCGACCAGGCTCGTCGCAAGCGGATCGCCGATCGGTTCCGGTCGCCAGATCAGCCAAGCCAGCCAGACCGCGATGGCGGCCGCGCCAAGGAACAGCAGCCAAGGCAAAACCGCCAGTTGTCGACGAACCGGTTGCACCTGTGCCGACGGCAGGGGCGACGGGGTCAGGCGATCAAGGTCCATTGCAGCTCCGGCGCCTCGGGCCCGCGGGCGATGCGGCCTTGCGTTTCGAGATCGATGAGGTGCGCAAGCACGGAACGGCCCGCCGCACCATTCAGGCGCGGATCGAGGCCCTTGTACATCTGGGCGACCATTTCCGGGATGGTGAAAGATGCCTCGCCAAGCAGGCGCAGGATCTGCGCTTCACGCTGGCGCCGGTGTCCGATCATCCCGCGCACGAGCTGCTGGGGCTTTGTGACGGCAGGGCCATGCGCCGGATAGTAGACCTGATCCGCACGGCTTTGGAGTTTCTGCAGCGAAAGCATATAGGCGCTCATGTCGCCGTCTGGTGGGGACACGACAGTCGTCGACCAGCCCATGACATGGTCGCCTGTGAACAAGGCGCCGGTTTCCAGCAAGGCAAAGCACAGGTGATTGCTGGTGTGGCCAGGGGTTGAAATCGCCTCGAGCGTCCAGCCATCGCCGGCAATCCGCTCCCCGTCCGCAAGAACCCGGTCGGGTTTATAGAGCGGATCAAATTCAGCATCGGCCCTGACACCGATACCGGCGCCGCTGTCATCGATGGCAAGCGCAGCGCAACCGATGACTGGCGCGCCCGTCGCAGCCTGCAAAGGCACCGCAGCAGGACTGTGATCGCGGTGGGTATGGGTGCACATTATCGCAACCAGCCGCTGACCCTCGATAGCCTTGAGGATTGCATCGACATGCCCGTCGCCGTTCGTGTCCGCGTGACCGGGGACTCCCGAGCCGGCGGGGCCAGGATCGATAACCGCGACATCTTGTCCGTTGCCCACCAGATAGGTCTGGGTGCCGTTGAACGTGAAGGGGGAAGGGTTCGGAGCGAGCACGCGACGCACCAGCGGTTCGACCAGCACCGCAAGGCCGGTATTCCATTCGGACCGATCGGGTATCGAGACGCCCGGCGCAGGAGAGGTAGAAGCCATGCATGCCGTATGGGGATTTTCGGGCAGCCGCGCAACGCTGCGTGGCTTGATCGGTATTACCGAGGGTTACATTGGAGCCGGGATTGCGGCTGCCAGTCGCTGGCGCAAGCGCTCGATCGCGCTTGCGGACGTTGACTGGTCGCCCCGCCAGGCACGTTCGAGCCGCTGGATGCGAGCATAGAGCCGTTCGCTTTCATGCACGCAGCGCTGGGCCTCGGCAGGCAGGCTCTGCACCTGCACTGGATCGCTGAGGGGGAAATTCGCGATCAGCCGCCCGTGCCGGCGTAGCTGCAATTCGCTGAGTTCGCCGGCAAAATAGGCCCGATGATTGAGCAACCATGCGAGGCAATGCATGATCCGGGTCGTCGTACGCAATGCCTCGCAGCTTACTTGCACATGCGCCAGATCAGCGTCGGGATCGTCGTTTGCCCCTACCAGCGCGCGTCTGTCATGCCCTTGCCGGAGCCGGTCGAACACCGCGCGTACCTCCTCCGCGAGCACGAGTGCCTCGGCGTAGAGCGCTTCGATGATGCGCGGGTTGAGGTCGGGCATGAGTGCCATGGAACGCGCTTAAGCCCATCGCGCCCCACCCTTCAACTCATGCCCTATGGCGCATTCACCACGTTTTGAAACTGTGCCGGAACGATACGCCTAACCCCGTTCGGCGGGGGTTGCTCGCGCGCAGCCAAGAATCTGTAATCACGCAATAATGTCGGGAATCAGATAATCCTCCAGCAAGGCGATCTGGTCCTTCAGCCGCAACTTCCTTTTCTTGAGGCGGGCTACTTGCAATTGATCATGGGCACCGGTGCCTGACAGGGCATCGATGGCCGCGTCGAGGTCGCGATGCTCGATACGCAGCATTTCGAGCCGCTTGCGCATTTCGTCTTCGGTCAACCGCGCCACTCCTAGATATTGTCTCGCACGCCGTGGTCCTCTTCCGCCGTCTGGCGCGATTGCAGGCCACCACGTGTTAACGCTTCTCTGCAACCGGATACGCACAAACGCGCGTGTTGGACATCCCGGCGCAGAGAGGCTTGCAAGATACGGTGATTGTGGGACCATGACAACGCGCCCGCTCGGACGAGTCGAGGCCGACACGTCCTTGCCGGCGCGAAACTTCGGCTCCTATTCTCCGGCAGCGATCCTGCCGCCGGGATGAGGCGAAGCTGGTGTCCTTGAGGAGGTTGCCGCATGGAACTGTCGCATATCAGCGCTCTCGAATCCAAGCATGCAGGTCTTGAACGGCGCATCGCCGAAGAACAGGGCCGTCCGTCGCCCAACGATGCCCTGCTGAAGGAACTCAAGCGCCGAAAGCTGCGAATCAAAGAAGAGTTGGCCCAGGTGCAGCAGGTGCATTGACCTACCTGCTCTTTTAGTCGGCGGCGGGCAGCCCGAGCATTTGGCAGGCCCGCCGCACCGCAGTGTGGCTTTGCGTTGACGCCACCTGTGGCCAATACCGCCACCGCTTCCCGTCAATCGGATACGAATTCATGAACGCCAGCGGCGCTGCAGTTTGCAAACTGCCTGGTCTGCGCTAGGCCTTCTCTCATGATCACCGCTGCCGCCGCTGCCCGCGCGATCCTGACATCGCTTCACGAGGTCATGGCATCCCGCGCCGGTGCCCAGGCAAAGCTCAACCAGATCGTTGATATCATTGGCGACAAGCTGAACAGCGAGGTCTGTTCGATCTACCTGTTGCGCGAAGGCATGCTCGAGCTGTTCGCCACCCGCGGCCTGAATCAGGCGGCGGTCCATGTGACCCGCATGGCTGTGGGCGAAGGCCTGGTCGGCACCATTGCCGCGAATATCGAGACGCTCAATCTGGCTGAAGCGGCAGCGCATCCGGACTTCGCATTCTTTCCGGAAACGGGGGAAGAACGCTTCCATTCCTTTGCCGGTGTGCCGATCGTCCGGCGCGCGCGTGCGGTTGGCGTGCTGGGCGTGCAGCATGTCGAACCGCGGCGCTATGAAGAAGTTGAAATCGAGGCGCTTCAGACCGTTGCGATGGTGCTGTCCGAGCTCATCGCCAACGCCGATCTGATCGACGAAGAGGATGCGCTCGGGGCCGATGCGCACCTCACAGGGCATGAGCGCATTCCGGGACTTACGCTGGTCAAGGGACTCGCCAGCGGTATTGCCGTCTTTCACCAGCCCCGCGTGACGATCGAACATGTCGTTGCTGAAGACACTGAGGCTGAGCGTCAGCGGGTCTATCTCGCGTTTGACAAGATGCGCGAGCAGATCGACCGGATGGCAAGCCAGGCCGAGTTCGGCATGGGCGGCGAACACGAGGAGGTCCTCGAGACCTACCGCATGTTTGCCTACGATGAGGGATGGAGCCGCCGGATCAACGAAGCAATTGATTCGGGCCTTACTGCTGAGGCGGCGATCGAGCGGGTCCAGCAACGAACCCGCATGCGCATGCGGCAGATCGACGATCCGCTGCTGGCCGATCGCATGCACGACCTCGAAGACCTTTCCAACCGCTTGCTCCGTATCGTTTCCGGGCAGCTGGGAACGGCAGCCAGCCTGGGGCTTAAAGGCGATGCCATCCTCATTGCGCGCAACCTTGGTCCCGCCGAACTGCTGGAATATGATCGGCGCCGGCTGAAGGGCGTGATCCTGGAGGAAGGATCGCTCACAGCCCACGTAGTCATCGTCGCACGCGCGATGGGGATCCCTGTTGTCGGGCGCATTCGCGGGTTGCGCGCAAAGGTTCGCGAGGGCGACCAGTTGTTGCTCGATGGCGACCAGGGTGTCGTTGATGTCAGACCAGCCCCCACGCTTGTGGAGGCGTTCGAGGCCCGCTTTGCGCGAAATCGCGAACGGCAGGCGCTTTACGCGGCCATGCGTGATGTCGAGCCCATTTCGGCCGATGGTCAGCGCGTGCGAGTGATGATCAACGCGGGTCTGCGCGATGACATGCCGATGCTCAACCTGACCGGTGCGGATGGCATCGGACTGTTCCGCACCGAGTTCCAGTTTCTGGTTTCTGCAACGCTTCCCGCTCGTGAGCGTCAGACACGGCTTTATCGCGATGTGCTGGACGCCGCCGGCGATCGTCCGGTCGTGTTCCGCACGGTGGATATCGGTGGCGACAAGGTTCTGCCCTACCTGCGCCATAACGACGGTGAGACCGAAGAGAACCCCGCCATGGGCTGGCGCGCATTGCGGGTGGCCCTTGAGCGGGACGGTCTCCTCAAGGTGCAGGCTCGGGCGCTGCTCGAAGCCGCGGGTGGACGTACACTCAATGTGATGTTCCCCATGGTCACGGAACCCTGGGAATTCGATGCGGCCCGGGCCGTATTCGAAAGCCAGCTCGCGTTTCTCAAGCAGCAGAAGAAGCTTTTGCCTGATGCGATTCGCTACGGCGCCATGCTTGAGGTGCCGGCGCTTGCCGAATGTCTCGATATCCTGGCCCCGCGCTTGTCATTCCTCTCCATCGGGACGAATGACCTGACGCAGTTCCTCTTTGCTGCCGATCGCGCCAACCCAAAACTGGCTGAGCGGTATGATTGGCTATCTCCGGCAATCCTTCGCTTTTTGCGCCGTGTTGTGCTGGCGGTTGCACCCTCGGGCACCGATGTCACGGTGTGCGGGGAGATGGGCGGTCGGCGGCTGGAGGCGCTGGCTTTGCTCGGTATCGGCATCACCCGGCTGTCGATTACCCCTGCGGCGGTCGGTCCGATCAAGGAGCTTGTCCGCAAGGTTGAGCTTCCTGCCATTCAGGCCGCAATGGCCGGCTGGCTTGCGCAGCCCCCTGCCGATCTGCGCGCAGAGATTGCTGCCTGGGCGACCGCGCATGGCATTGACTATGATTGAACTCGTCGCAGCATAGCGTCGGATCATACCGCTGCGGACTCAAAATCATTGACTTTCTTGGCCGGTACATGCTGCCTCTCCCCGGGCTCGCACTCAGATAGAGAATACCCGGAACAACAATGAACGACGGGAGTTACGCCGTGGCCAAGGGCGGCGACCGCAATCTGGTCCCTGCTGACCACTCGCACGCTTCGGAGAGTTCCGAAGTCGAGTCTGTTTTGCCGATCGGTACCGATGCACCTGCTAGCGTATCGCTCCGGCTCGCGGCGGCTCGTCAGGCGCTAGGGCTTAGTGTGGCTGAAGTGGCATTGCGCACGCGCGTCACGCTGCGTCATATCGAGGCTCTGGAGGCAGGGGATTACGGTGCGATGCCCGGGCGGCCTTACGCAATCGGCTTCGCAAAGGCCTATGCGCGGGCTGTAGGCCTGCCGGATACAGAGATTGCTGATGCAGTCCGGGCAGAGCTTCAGGGCAATGCACCTCGCGTTGAGCCGCGTATGCTCAACCAGTTCGAGGTAGGTGATCCTGCCAAAACCCCTTCACGGCTTGTCGGCTGGCTTGCGCTGCTGCTTGTCGGCGCGATTCTCGCCTTGGGAGGCGTGTTCTGGCGCAGCTATTATGCGCCGGCCGTGGCCCTGCCTTCGTTGGTGCGCGAGCCCGAGCAGTTGCCGGTCGGTACACCGCCCACCAAAGTAGCTGCACCTCAGGCAGTTGCTTCTCGGGTGCCCGAAAATGGTCCCGTGATCTTCACCGCGCTGGAAGAGGGCATCTGGGTCAAGTTCTACGATGGGCAAGGCAAGCAGTTGATGCAGAAGCAGCTTGCCAAGGGTGAAAGCTACACCGTGCCTGCTGACGCTGCCGAGCCGAGGCTTTGGACAGGCCGGCCGGACGCCCTTTCGATCACGATTGGCGGCCAAGCGATCCCTCGGCTGTCAGATGCCGAGAAGGTCATCAAGGACGTGGCCGTTGATGCAGCCAGCTTGCGCGCTCGCCCGGCTTCGCCCCAGCCATCTCCCGATGCAGGTGCTTCGCCAACCGGTCGCAGTGCGTCGAGCAGCAGTGGCAATCTGTGAGAAACCCGACAATTGGCGAATGAATTCTCGTCCTGATGCTTGCACGCGCACCGCAACGCAGCGCATGGAAGGCGCGATAATCCGACGGGAGTGACAATGAAGATCATGATCGGCTCTGGCCGTACAGGTTCGGCGATGGTCCTCGCCCTGGCGGCCTTCTCGGCAACCTTGACCCCCTTGGGGCAACACTCTGCCGCGCAAGCGCAAGCAGCATCTGAGAGCACCGACGTTCGGCTGCGGCGAATCGAGGCGGAGTTACGGGCCGTTCAGCGCAAGGTCTTCCCCGACGGTGCCGGCAAGACTTTCGGCCCTGACATTACGGCGCCCGCAAGTGGCACAATCCCGCCCGTGCCGACGCCTACTGCGGTCACCGATCTCCTCACGCGCATGGACGCTGTTGAAGCGCAGCTTCAGCGGTTGACAGCTGCAAGCGAGGAAAACCAGAATCACGTCGCCAAGCTTGAAGCCCGCCTCGCGGCGTTGGAGGCGGCTGGCTCTTCGGCGCCAACAGCAGGTTCGACCGCTGCCCAACAGCCTTTGACAAATCCGGCCCCTTCCACACCGTCGCCTTCTGCTGAAGCGGTGACACCACCCAAGCCCGCTTCGAAACCGACGACGACGACGAAACCTGATGTTGTGAAGGCCGAAGCATCTCCCGACCGCGTGGCCGCAGTGATGGCTATCCAGAAGCCTTCGAGCGACGACAAGGGTGAGGACGAATACACGTACGGCTACCGTCTCTGGGAAGCCAAGTTCTTCCCTGAGGCTCAGCAGCAGCTGCTGCGCGTGGTCCAGCAATATCCCCGCCACGCCCGCATCAGCTATGCACGCAACCTTTTGGGCCGGGCCTATCTGGATGATGGAAAGCCCGGAACCGCCGCGCAGTATTTTCTCCAGAACTATCAGGCCGATCGCAAGGGCGATCGTGCAGCGGACAGCTTGCTCTATCTTGGTGTCGCGATGAGCCGCCTGAAGGAAGAGAAGCGTGCATGTGTCGCGTTTGCAGAGTTTCGCCAGACTTATCCCTCGGAACTGGCAGGGCGCCTGAAGTCGCAATATGAGGCGGCGACCAAGCCGGTGGCTTGCAATTGATAGGGTGATGGAAACCCGCTTCGCGGCGGAGTGGGAGGCGATCTGGCCCGAGCGGAGATCAGTAGGCTTGGCCGTTTCAGGCGGGCCTGACAGTCTGGGACTCCTCCTGCTTGCCCGTTCTGCGATCCCGGGCTCTTTCATGGTCGCAACGGTTGACCATGGCTTACGCCCAGAGAGTGCGGCTGAGGCGCGATATGTCGCCAGTCTGTGTGGCAAGCTTGGCGTCCGGCACGACACATTGACCCTTGAATTATCCCCAGGGCCGGCGTTGCAGGAGCGTGCGCGCAGAGCTCGGTATGCGGCGCTCGGGCAATGGGCGGTCAAGAACGGCCTGCCGGCCATTGCGACAGCCCATCACGCCGATGATCAGGCCGAAACGCTTCTGATGCGCCTGTCACGCGGCGCCGGTGTGCGCGGACTTGCGGCTATGCGCGCGCGCTCCCCGCTGCCCGGCCACCCAGAATGCCTGCTGCTGCGTCCATTGCTCGGCTGGCGCCGTAGCGAACTGGCGGGGATTGTGGCCGAAGCCGGCATCCAGCCCGTGATGGATCCTTCGAACAGCGACCTTCGCTTTGAACGCGCAAGGATGCGCCAGCAGCTGGGCGCCATCAAGAGTCTCGACCCTTTGGCCGTGGCCGCCAGCGCGCGGCATCTTGCCGAAGCAGAGACCGCCATCACATGGGCGGTGGAGCACTGCTTTGCCTGCTTCAGGATGGATGATGGTATCGGATACTGGGATCCGGGTGATGTCCCGAAGGTCGTGGCCCTGCGCGTTCTCGAGCGGATTGTAGGCGAACTTGGTGCCGGAAAGCCACGCGGCAGTGCTATCTCCCGCTGGCATGATCACCTGCGGACAGGCGGGATCGCTACGCTTGCCGGGGTACGTGGTGACGGGCGAAGGCCAGAATGGCGGTTTGCACGTGCTCCGAACCCGCGAACTTCATCCGATTCCGAGACGGGACGTCTCTAAGGGCAAGAAAATCGCACCTCGGGTTATATTGCCATTCCCCAAGGTCGTCCTACATTGGAGATAGTGACTTACCCCGGATCGAAAGCCGCGCCATGAATGATGACCAGCCGCAGGGCAATCCCTGGATCAAGAGTCTCCTGATCTGGGGCGGCATTTTTCTTGCACTGCTGCTCGTCGTGTCGATGTTCAACACGCGGACCGATCCGGCCGGCACGATGATTCCCTACTCCGACTTCCGCGCCAGCGTCGTGCAGGACAACGTGCGCGAAGTGCAGGTCGGGCCGGACCGGATCACCGGAACGCTCAAGAACGACCAGCAATTCAGCACAGTCCCGGTCCCTGGCGACGTCGAACTGACCAAGCTTCTGCAGGAACATGGCGTCCGTTACGCGGGCAAGGCGCAGGAAGAGCCGAACCTCCTGCTCTATATCCTTGCACAGTCGCTGCCGTTCCTGCTCATTTTGGGCGTGGCTTTCTTCGCGCTGCGGCAGGTTCAGAAGGGTGGCGGCTCCGGGGCGATGGGCTTCGGCAAGTCGAAGGCCAAACTCCTTACCGAGCGTTCCGGCAAGGTCACCTTTGATGATGTGGCTGGCATCGACGAGGCCCGCGAGGAATTGCAGGAGATCGTCGAATTCCTGCGAGATCCAAGCCGCTTCTCCAAGCTTGGCGGCCAGATTCCGAAGGGTGCATTGCTTGTTGGTTCGCCAGGCACCGGAAAGACCCTGCTTGCCCGCGCGATTGCCGGCGAGGCTGGCGTTCCCTTCTTCACCATCTCCGGTTCGGACTTCGTCGAGATGTTTGTCGGCGTCGGTGCCAGCCGTGTCCGTGACATGTTCGATCAGGCGAAAAAGAACGCGCCATGCATCGTGTTCATCGATGAAATCGATGCGGTTGGCCGTCATCGCGGCCATGGCCTTGGCAATTCGAATGACGAGCGCGAACAGACTCTCAACCAGCTGCTGGTCGAGATGGACGGTTTCGAGGCGAACGAGGGCATCATCATTATCGCTGCAACCAATCGGCCTGATGTGCTTGATCCAGCCTTGCTTCGTCCTGGCCGCTTCGACCGTCAGGTCGTGGTTCCAATCCCTGACATAGACGGGCGTGAGAAGATTCTCAGCGTGCACATGAAGAAGGTGCCGCTTGCTCCCGACGTCCTCCCGCGGGTTATCGCGCGCGGTACCCCGGGCTTCTCAGGTGCGGACCTTGCCAATCTCGTGAACGAGGCGGCGCTACTCGCTGCCCGCCGCAACAAGCGGCTGGTCGCGATGCAGGAATTCGAGGACGCCAAAGACAAGGTCATGATGGGCGCCGAACGTCGCTCGATGGTGATGACGGACGACGAGAAGAAGATGACCGCCTATCACGAGGCCGGTCACGCGATTGTGTCGATCAACGAAGCTGCGTCAGATCCTATCCACAAGGCCACGATCATTCCTCGTGGCCGTGCACTTGGCATGGTGATGCGCCTGCCGGAGCGGGACAGCTATTCCTATCACCGCGACAAGATGCACGCCAATCTCTCAGTCAGCATGGGTGGCCGCGTCGCCGAGGAACTGATTTTCGGTTACGACAAGGTTTCGTCCGGCGCGTCGTCCGATATCCAGTACGCCACCAGCCTGGCGCGCAGCATGGTCACCAAGTGGGGCATGTCCGATAAGCTCGGGCCGCTGCAATACGAAGAAGCGCAGGAAGGCTATCTTGGCATGGGCGGCTCGCAGCGCACCATGATGTCGGACGAGACAAACAAGCTCATCGATAGCGAAATCCGGATGCTGGTCGATGGGGCGCATGCCCGGGCCACTGACATCCTGAAGTCGAATGAGGACAAGCTTCATCTGCTGGCGCAGGCCCTGCTGGAGTACGAGACGCTGAGCGGAGAAGAAATCCGCGCCTTGATGGAGAACGGCAAGCTCGACCGGCCCGAAGCGCCAAGCGGTCCTGCGCGGCCTGTGACCTCGCAAGGAGCGACCGTACCGCGTGCTGGACGGCGATTCGCTGGATCGGGCGATCCCCACCCTGCCGGGGCCTGAGCAAGCGCTCGTAAGCGAGATATGGGCACTGACAGCGAAGCCATTGTCATCCGCCGCTATGGCGGACCGGGCGTCCTGCAACTTGAACCAGTCAAAGTCCCTCTGCCAGCACCAGGCGAACTGCTCGTTCGCCAGCATGCAGCGTCCGTCAATTTTCATGATATCTATGTTCGCTCGGGTTCCTATCGGACCCTCGAGCTTCCTGGCATCCCGGGCCTTGAGGCTGTTGCTACAGTCGAGGCTGTCGGCGAGGGGGTGACCGACTTCGCCGTAGGCGACCGGATAGCTTACATCGCCCGAAACTACGGCAGCTATGCACGCCACCGTGTCATCAATGGAGCGCTGGCTGTGCCGGTGCCGGCCGGCCTCGATCATGGGATGGCGGCGGCCTGGTTCCTCAAAGGCCTTACGGCGCAGGCGCTGGTTGACGAGGTCGAGCCGGTTCGGCCCGGCATGTCCGTGCTGGTTCAGGCGGCAGGCGGCGGTGTCGGCCAACTTGTGGCGAGGATGGCGCGTCGCAAGGGCGGATTCGTGATCGGCACTGCTGGATCTCCGGAGAAGGCGGCAATTGCGCTTGCTGCCGGATGCCACGAAGTGATTCTGTATCGGGAGGAAGATGTCGCTTCGCGCGTCATGGCTTTGACGAACGGGGAAGGTGTCGGCGCGGCATACGACGCAGTTGGCGCCGATACCTTTGAGGGCTCGTTGGCATCGCTTTCCATCAAGGGACACCTTGTCCACTATGGTCAGGCGTCCGGGCCCATTCCGGCGTTCGATCTTTCCCGCCTTGGCAGCAGGTCCGCCAAAGTCTCGCGGCCGTTCCTGTGGCCTTACATCTCGACGCGCGATGCACTCCTCGGCGCAGCACGGAAGCTGTTCGCAGCAATGGAAGCTCGCGAATTACCGCTCACGCTGGGCGGCCGCTATGCATTGGCAGATGCGGCACAAGCGCATCGCGCCTTGGAAACGCGGGCAGCCGGTCCGTTCGTGCTCGATTGTTGATCGTGTCGCGGGTTCAGCCCGCGCCCGCTTCCGCGGCAATAACGACAAGGTAGATCACAAGTGCGGTGAACGCGAAGACGAGCAACGCTCCCGTTCGCAGAAAAGCGCCGAAACGCGAAACGCCGTAGGTGCCGCGCAACTGCTTGTACATATGAAGGGGTGGAACCAGCGCGAGCAGACCGCCCAATGACTCAGCGCCGATCGCGCTCGCAACCATGCTGGCCGCAAAAAGCAGGGTCATGAAGCTGAGCGAGTAGGTAACGAAAACCGTATGGTCGTAGAGGTGAAACCTCCGACTGAACGGAAACAGCAGCCACAGGAACGGGACCGAGATAGGCACTAAGGCCCAGCTGTATTTATAGGCATGGCTCTGCATCTTGTAGAGCGCCAGCTTGGGGTTGCTCTTCGTCTCGTCGATCACTTCGTCGAGGATCGAAAAGCCAGTCGACGAAAGTTTTTCCCCGCCCAGTCGGCGCATGGCAGCAAGTGCTCTTTCCTGTTGGGCGACCTCGGTCTCGAGGTCGTCCGTATCCACTCCTTTCGCTTCTGCTGCGGCCAGCCTTGCCCGCGAAGCATTTAGAGATCTCTCCACCTCTTGGGTGCCCTTGGACAATCCAACGTTGATCTGGACCTGCTTGTCTTTGTCCAGGTCCAGTTCGCCGGCCGTCTGCTGAATGACGGCGAACATGACGAATACACTGAACAGAAATAGGGCAAGCGGAGAAACGTAGCTGGCTCGGCGGCCATCGATATACTCGCGGGTCAACCGACCAGGCCGTAAGGCCAACAGCGGAAGTGTGCGCCAGATCTTGCCTTCGAAGTGAAATACGCCGTGGAGCAAGTCGTGGAAGAAGGCGCCAAGAGTTCGATGCACGTGCGCTGTCTGTCCGCAATTGTGGCAATGGCTGCCAATCAAGGGCGTATTGCAGTTGAGGCACGCGCTTTCATGGGTATGCCCGTCTTCGCCCTCACCTGCTTCAGGCTCGAACGCCCGCGCGGTCAGACCTGCGCCAATGGCATCACCCAGTACCTGTGCCTCGCTCATGCCCCGCAGTCCCGCCTTGCTGTGTTCGGATCAGGCCCTGACGGTAGCGAATCCTGCTCGTGCTGACCATGCTTGGAAACGCAGTCAGCCCGCAATAGACCGGAAATCCTTGCAAGCGCCCAATGCACCTGCGGTCCATGAGTTTACGCCGAATTAACCCTGAAGGTGCAGGGCTTGTCGCCTGTCAGGAGCATGCGATGCCTATCCGCATGGATCGGGTTCAGCGGTGGAAAGGGAAGCAGCCGGAGTGTTGGGCCCACGCGAGGACTTCGGGCTGGCCAACCACGTGACCTTTGGTCGCGCGCGTCCGGGCGTCGCACCTGCACGCCGCGCGCGTATACTTCCAACGTCAGAAGCGCCTATCGCTCCTCCGCCGCCACCTCAGGTGAGCGATTGTCACCCTTCAAGGCGATGGACCCTCTGGTGCCGCCGTGTTGAACGGTGGACGGATCGCCATGAACTTACAATCGATCTTGCCGAGAATGTCGGCAGTGCCGGATGGTTTCGAGGCTTTGGTCTTCTTCTGGGTCTCATCCTCATTGCAATCATGTGTTGGCCGCGTTTCGCACCGCTTGAGGCGGCAACACTGGTTTCGCTGGACGAAGCGTCGTTGAACGAGTTCCGCGCGCAATCGCTGCGATCGCTCTCGACCGGGTCGACACAGGGGCGGCACTTCGCCGCAACTGACGCTGTAAACCGTCTGGCTGCAGCTCCCGAGCGGCCGCAAATCCAGCTTTCGGCTACGATCGGCGAGAACGACAGCCTACCGCGGATGCTGCAGCGAGCCGGTGTCGGTTCAGGGGATGCGGGGCAAGTCGCTGCCATGGTCGCCAGTGCAGTCCCCCTTTCGGATATCGCGCCCGGCACCCGCTTTTCCATTACGCTCGGGCCGCGCAGCAATGCTTCCGATCCTCGGCCGCTGCTCACCATCGGCTTTCGCCCGCGGTTCGATCTGGCCTTGTCTATCAGTCGGCAAGGTGGTGGCCTATCGCTCGCGCGCAAGGCGATTGCCATCGACGTTACCCCGCTGAGAGTTCAGGGGCTTGTCAGTTCGAGCCTCTATCGATCAGCTCGCGCAGCCGGAGCTCCGCCAAGCGCCGTCCAGGATTATCTGCGCGCGATCGATCAGGCCGTACCATTCGAGGAGATCCAGCCGACGGACACCTTCGATCTGGTGGTATCATACAAGCATGCTGCGGATGGGGCGGGGGAGGCCGGTGAGCTTCTGTATGCAGGCATAATGCGTTCGGGTCAGCCGCGTGCACAGTTGCTGCGGTGGGGGCCTGACGGCAGTTTCACCTCGCTGGCAGACCTTTCCGGAAGTGGGCAGGCAGAAGCGGGATTGTTTGGCGCACCGGTCGCAGGACACGAGACATCGGGGTTCGGCATGCGCCGCCATCCGATCCTTGGCTATACCCGTATGCATTCCGGCATCGATTTCGCTGCTTCCTGGGGATCGCCGATCTACGCTGTCACCGATGGCCGTGTGCAATACGCCGGCTGGCATGGCGGGCACGGAAACTACGTCAGGCTTGATCATGGCGGAGGTATCGCCACCGGATATGGACATATGAGCCGGATTGCGGTTGCGCCGGGTATGCTTGTGCGACGCGGGCAGATCATTGGCTATGTTGGATCGACCGGCCTTTCGACCGGTGCGCACCTCCACTACGAGGTTTATCGCGGTGGGCAGGCTGTCGATCCTCGTTCAGTGCGAATGGTCCAGCGACGCCAGACCGTTGATCCCAAGCAGGTTGCTGCATTCAAGGCGCGGTTGCAGGCGCTTCTTTCCATCCGGCCAGGGGTTGTCCTTGGCGCACAGCGCTAGGTAGACGCGTTCGTCTTGTTGCTCAAAGGTGCTGCAGCGCCTAGAACGGGGACATGTCTGCCGGCTATCCCAACGTTCGCCTTCGCCGCACACGCGCCACTGCGTGGAGCCGCGCCCTGCACCGCGAAGTGCTTGTCACCCCCGCCGATCTGATCTGGCCTCTGTTTGTGACGGAGGGGCGCGGGGTTGAGGATCCGATCGGGTCGCTGCCTGGTGTATCGCGCTGGTCGGTCGATCTGGTGGCTGAGCGGGCCCGTGAGGCGGCTGCGGCCGGCATTCCCTGCATTGCACTTTTTCCGAACACCCAACCGGAACGTCGCAGCGAGGACGGTGCCGAAGCGCTCAATCCGGACAATCTCATGTGCCGCGCGATCAAGGCGATCAAGGATGCCTGCGGCGAGTCACTCGGCGTTCTGACCGACGTAGCACTGGATCCGTACACCAGCCATGGGCAGGATGGTCTGATCGATGGCGAGGGGTATGTCCTCAACGATGCAACGGTCGATGTCCTGGTCGGACAGAGCCTCAATCAGGCGGCCGCTGGCGCTGACATCATCGCTCCGTCAGATATGATGGACGGCCGCATTGGTGCGATCCGCGAAGCGCTTGAAGCGGCAGGGCACATCAACGTCCAGATCATGGCCTATGCGGCGAAGTATGCATCCGCTTTCTACGGTCCGTTCCGTGATGCCGTCGGATCGAGCGGATTGCTCAAGGGCAACAAAAAAACCTACCAGATGGATCCCGGCAATGCCGAGGAAGCTCTTCGCGAGGTCGAACTCGACATTGCCGAAGGCGCCGACAGCGTCATGGTGAAGCCTGGACTGCCTTATCTCGATATTGCGCTGCGCGTGAAGGAAGCCTTCCAGGTACCAGTCTTCGCGTATCAGGTGAGCGGAGAGTATGCCATGATCGAGGCGGCGGCGGCAGTGGGGGCGGGTGACCGCGATGCGCTCGTGCTGGAAACCCTCCTTGCCTTCAAGCGCGCAGGTTGCTCGGGTGTGCTCACATACCATGCACTTCATGCAGCTCGGCTGATGGGCTCCTGAAGGCTGCATGATTGACACCGAGCGGCTGATCTTGCGCCCTTGGTGCAAGGGTGATTGCGAGCCGTTCTGGGCGATGGCTTGCGATCCCCGCGTCATGGCTTATCTGCCTCCGCTCACCCGCGCAGACAGCGACGAGGCGGTTGACCGGATGATTGCGATCGAGCGCGAACATGGACATGCATTCTGGGCACTTGAGCGCAAAGCCGAAGGCGATTTCATCGGTTTTTGCGGCATACTTCCCCCGCGCCCGCCCATTTTCGAGTACGAGATCGGCTGGCGTTTGGCACAGAACGCCTGGGGGCATGGTTATGCACGAGAGGCGGCTGAAGCTTCGCTCGCGTGGGCATGGGAGAACCTCTCCGTCCCTGCCATCATGGCCATCACGAACATTGCCAATACCCGCAGTTGGGGGCTGATGGAGCGTCTTGGCATGATCCGATATCCTGATGAGGATTTCGATCATCCCGAGCTTGCCGAGGGCGATCCACTGCGACCCCACATTCTCTATCGTATCCACCGGCCTTCTCATGCGGCCGTCTGAAGGAAGTGGCATGCACAAGGACGTCACAATCGCAGCCATTCACGGCAATGCACCACGCATCCACCCGAGCGCGTTCATTGCGCCGGGATGCAGGATCATCGGCGATGTCGAGATCGGGCCGGATGCTTCCGTTTGGTACAATTGCGTGATTCGCGGCGATGTGAATCGCATCGTGATCGGCGCTCGCAGCAACATTCAGGACGGGACCGTGATCCATTGCGACAGCCCCGACCCACGTCATCCGCAGGGCTTTCCGACCGTGATCGGCGAAGATGTACTAGTGGGCCATATGGTCATGCTGCACGGCTGTACGTTGGAGAACCGCGCGTTCGTGGGGCTCGGCGCCGTGGTGATGAACGGCGCGGTGATCGAAGGGGACGGCATGCTTGCTGCCGGTGCGCTGCTCACACCGGGCAAGCGCATTGCCGCGCGCCAGTTGTGGGGAGGGCGCCCTGCATCCCATATGCGCGACCTGACCGACCAAGCGATTCATGAGATGCAGTTGGGCGTCGCGCACTATGTTGGCAATGCGCGTGCCCACAACGAGGCGTTGGCCCGCCATGGCACGACCGAAGCCTGATCTACCTTCTGCGAGCGTGCTCCGGTCACTCGCCGATGCCGACGGGAGACTCTCGGTTCGTGTCACGCCCGGTGCGCGATGCGAAGGCATCGAGATTGTTTCCGGCCGTGTCATCGTCAAGGTGAGAGCGAAGCCGGAAGACGGCAAGGCAACGGCCGCTGTGGTTGAGCTGCTCGGGCAAGCGCTAGTTATGCCGCCGTCTGGGATTGCCTTGTTGCGCGGCGCAACTTCGCGGGAAAAGTTGTTCAGGATTCCGCCGGCAGTCTGATCGCGACCAATGTCATCATGGCTGCCCAAGCCGCCGCAATCCACAAGCAGCCGAACGGAAATCGGCTCTGCAGGGACGCGCCGAGTACAGCGCCGGTCAGCAGCCCACACCACAGCAGACCCCATTGTATCCATCCCGGCTCTGCCTTTCCCACAAGCCAAAGCGCCAATCCTTGCCCAAGACGGACAAGCGCGCCGGTCATGTAGGTCAGACCTACCGTCACTTCACCGTCGCGCTGGAAGGTGTTGTTGGTTACCCCCATGGCCAGCACGAGCGCCGCGAGCATGACAGGTTCACTGCCAAATCCTCGCGCGGCCGCACCAATCAGTAGAAGCGCCGTGACAACGCCAAGGATAACCGGCTTTCGGCGGCTTCCAGCCCGAAGTGCAAGCAGCGCTCCCAGCGCCACACCGCATACAAAACCGGCGATAAGCACCGCTGGGAAAAGGGCAGTTCCTGACAGGGTGCTGAGTGCGACACCCAATCGCGTTGAATTGCCAGACATGAACGACACGAAATGGCCCTCGGCCGAAAGGAAACCGACTGCATCGACGAAACCGGCGAGGCCGGAGAGGGCAATTGCCAGCCTGCGTCGTTCCGGATCATACCTGAGCATGTTGGAAGCCTACCTGATTGCCCGATAGTGGCCAATCAAGCCTTCGCCATCCCCATGGCCATCCGCTCCAATATGTCGGCCAGCGCCTCGGAAATGACTGTATCACCGGGCGCGATGTCAGTGATGGCACGGCGCATTGCATTGGCCCACTGACCGGCCGTCACTCTGTCTATACCAAGCGGGGCATGCATGCTCACCATGCACTTGCCTGGGTTCGCTTCCCACCATGTCCGCGGGCCGCCGCTCCAGCCGGCGAGGAATAGCGGCAGCGATTCGCGCATGGGGGCGAGGTCCGGAGCGTGCATCGCTCTTAGCGCAGCAAACTCGGTCTCGGTTTCCATGAGGTCGTAGAAGCGGTCGCTGATCCGGCGCAGAACAACCAAGCCCCCAATTCGATCAAAGGGGCTGACATTTTGGGTATCGGGCGGGTTGGCCAAGAATCTTCACTCCAGCGGCGCATTGCGGCAATCCAAGTCATGCCAGTGAGGCGCATCAACCGCCTTGACGGAGATCAAGTTACCAGCGCGCGCAAAGCCTCGAGCCGATTGGCTTCATGCGCCGGCTTGTCATGGCGAATGCGGTGGATTCGGGGAAACCGCATTGCCAACCCTGACTTGTGCCGTTTGCTGAGATGAACCGAATCGAAGGCCACTTCGAATACAAGACTTCGGTCGGTTTCTCGCACCGGGCCGTACTTTGCCACTGTATGCTGCCGGACATGGCGATCCAGAAAGCGCAGCTCTTCGTCGGTGAAGCCGAAGTAGGCCTTGCCGACCGGCAACAATTCAGCGCCAGCATCCGGATCGCCATTCCAGCACCCGAACGTGAAATCGGAATAGAACGAGGAGCGTTTGCCGGAGCCACGCTGAGCATACATCAGCACGCAATCAATCAGCAACGGCTCACGCTTCCATTTGTACCACAGCCCGGCTCGGCGCCCCGCGACATAGGGCGATTGGCGGTGCTTGAGCATGATGCCTTCGATCGCAGCGTCGCGCGCACCGGCGCGGATCTCGGCCAGCGCTTCCATGTCTTTTGCCGCAATCGTTTCCGAAAGGTCAAAGCGTTCCGCATCAAGCCTTGGTATCAGCGCTTCCAGCCGGATCCTCCGTTCGGTCCAGGGGTGCTCGCGCAGGTCCTCGCCCCCATCGATCAGCAGGTCATAGAGCCGCACGAAGGCTGGCGCCTCCGCAAGCATCGCTTTCGATACGGTCTTGCGGCCTAAACGTTGCTGCAAGGCATTGAAGCTGGCCGCACCGCCAGTTTCGCCGCCCTGATGGCTCCCTCGCACCAGCAGTTCGCCATCGAGGACAGCCGGGAATGGCAGCGCCGCAGCAATTTCCGGGAAGCTTGACGAAATTTCGTCTCCGCCGCGGGAATAGACGCGCGTTTCGCCGCCGACATGGACGAGTTGCACCCGAATACCGTCCCATTTCCACTCGGCGACGTAGTCCCCCAGATCAATCGCTTCATCCTCAAGCGGGTGCGCGAGCATGAAGGGGCGAAACAGCGGCAAGAGATCGGTGCGTGGAGGCGGCGCCGTCCCGTTGGCCCAGGCAAACAGCGGCAGATAAGGCGGGCTCTGGCCGTGCCAGTACTCCCCCACATCATCGACCGTAACGTTGAAGGCCTGTGCGAAGGCCACCTTGGCCAGCCGCGCTGAAACGCCGATCCGCAGCGCACCGGTTGCAAACTTTATGAGGGCATATCGGCCCGGCGTATCGAGCCGGTCGAGCAGGCCTGCCAGCACTTGTGACGCACCGGCCCGCGTTACCTGACTGAGCGACGTCACGACTTCGCTTAGGGTGGGTGGTGGGCCTGCTGGAGCAGGCTCCGGTTCGGGCCAAAGAAGGCTGGCCGTCTCCGCCGTATCGCCAACAAAGTCTCGCGAGAGCGTCCAGAGCACGGGGTCCACCCGATCAGCCATCAGGCTGCGGACGGTACTGGCCTTGATTGCAGGAAAATCGACCGCACCAGTCAGCGCTGCCAGCGCCCAGCCGCGGTCCGGATCCAGCGTCTCACGAAGATAGGCCGCGATCAGCATGAGTTTCCCATTGCGCGACGGCGTGAGCAGCAGTCGATCGAGCAGTTCTGCGAAGGTCTTCACCAGCGCCTCTTGCTGATGCAGCGCGGCGAGCTAATCATCTTCGTCCTCGTACCCTGTCAGCGCCAAAGCGCGGGCACGGCGCTGGTGGATCTCGCACCAGCGCAGAAGCGCCTCCTCTCGGCCGTGTGTGATCCATGTCTCGGCCGGATTTACGTCCGCAATGGTAGCTGTGAGTTCATCCCAGTCGGCATGATCGGAAATGACGAGTGGCAACTCCACCCCTCGCTGCCGCACCCGCTGCCGTACCCGCATCCACCCTGATGCCATGGCTGTAACGGGGTCAGGCAGACGGCGGCTCCAGCGGTCGTTGAGCGCGGATGGCGGACATATCACGATGGCACCGGCAAGATCAGCCTTGGGTACTCCGGCGGCGGGTCGCAGGTCGCCAAGAGGTACGCCTAGCTCCTCATAGAGGCGACACATGGTTTCCATCGCACCATGGAGATAGATCGGATCATGCCAGCCCGCGTTGCGTAGCTCGGCGATGACTCGCTGCGCTTTCCCCAGCGCGTAGGCGCCAACAAGGATGCAGCGCTCTGGGTTCGCGGAACAGGCCGCGAGCAGGCGCGCGATCTCCTCGCCAATCGGCGGATGGCGGAATACGGGAAGGCCAAAGGTCGCCTCTGTGATGAAGAGATCGCAGGGCGTGACCGCAAAGGGCTGGCAAGTGGGGTCCGGGCTACGCTTGTAGTCACCGGTGACGATGATCCGCTCACCCGCATGTTCAAGCAGGATCTGTGCTGAACCCAGAACGTGCCCGGCGGGTAGAAACGTTGCAGTGACGCCTCCACCGAGCGCAACTGGTTCGTGATACTCGGCCGGCAGCGCTCCATCTGCAACGCCGTAACGGACTGCCATGATCGCAAGTGTCGCGGGAGTGGCCATTGTCTGCGCATGTCCGCCCCGTGCATGATCCGCGTGGCCATGCGTGACCAGCGCCCTGCCGACGGGACGCGCCGGATCGATCCACGCATCTGCGGGAACGATTCGAATGCCCATAGGCTCCGCTTTGATCCACGTGAAACAGCCGGCCATGGCCATGAAATGGCGCAGACACCGCCAGTGCGCCAGAGACAAAAAGGGCGGAAACCCGAAGGTTCCGCCCCAATTGCTTCAACCAGCGCTGTCGGCAGGCCTCAAGCCTCGTCGGCGTTCGGCTCCTCCGCCGTGGCTGCACCGCCCTTGCCCTTGCGCGCCTTCTTCTTGACGAGCTTGGGCGCTGCCGGGGTCAACTCGAACGACAGTGCAGTCGCCTTGCCTTCCTCTTCTTTGAGGCTGACGTGGACCTCACCGCCGTTGGCGAGCTTGCCGAACAGCAGTTCCTCGGCAAGCGGCTTCTTCACCTTCTCCTGGATCACCCGACCCATCGGACGTGCGCCATACAGACGGTCGTAACCCTGCTTGGCAAGCCAAGCGCGGGCATCGCTATCGAACTGGATGTGCACGTTCTGCTCCGCCAGCTGAAGTTCGAGCTGGAGGATGAACTTGTCGACCACGCGGCTGACGACCTCAGGCGGCAGGTACGCGAAGGGTACGATTGCATCGAGCCGGTTGCGGAACTCGGGGGTGAACATCTTCTTCACCGCCTCGTCTCCCGCGTCAGCCTTGGACACGTCACCGAAGCCGATCCCCTGACGAGCCATGTCGCTGGCGCCGGCATTGGTCGTCATGATCAGCACAACATTGCGGAAATCGACCGTCTTGCCATGATGATCGGTAAGCCGGCCGTTATCCATGACCTGTAGCAGGATGTTGAACAGGTCCGGGTGCGCCTTCTCGATCTCGTCGAGGAGCAGGACGCAGTGTGGCTGCTGGTCGATCGCATCGGTAAGCAGACCGCCCTGATCGAAGCCGACGTAGCCCGGAGGCGCACCGATGAGGCGGCTGACCGAATGGCGCTCCATGTATTCGGACATGTCGAAGCGCTGCAGCGGGATACCCATGATCTGGGCGAGGCTGCGCGCAACTTCAGTCTTGCCAACACCGGTCGGGCCCGAGAACAGGAACGAGCCGATCGGCTTGTCCGGATCGCGCAGGCCCGCACGGCTGAGCTTCATGGCCGAAGACAGCACCTCAATGGCCTTGTCCTGACCGAACACCAGCCGCTTGAGATCGCGGTCAAGATGTTCGAGTACCTTCTTGTCGTCGCTGGAGACCGACTTGGGCGGTATGCGCGCCATGGTCGCGATGACCTGCTCGATCTCGCGTGCAGTGATCACTTTCTTGCGCTTTGAAGGCGGCACCAGCATCTGCATCGCGCCAACCTCGTCGATCACATCGATCGCCTTGTCCGGCAGCTTGCGGTCATTGATGTAACGTGCCGACAGTTCGACAGCAGTCTTGATCGCATCCGGCGTGTAGCGCACCTTGTGGTGCTCCTCGAAGGCCGTACGGAGGCCCTTGAGGATCTTGATCGTGTCCTCGATCGTCGGTTCGTTCACATCGATCTTCTGGAACCGGCGCAGCAGCGCACGGTCTTTCTCGAAGTGATTGCGGAATTCCTTGTAGGTGGTCGAGCCGATGCAGCGGATCGTGCCGCCCGACAGCGCAGGCTTCAGGAGATTTGAGGCGTCCATCGCCCCGCCACTGGTTGCACCGGCGCCGATCACGGTGTGAATCTCGTCGATGAACAGGATCGCATGCGGCATCTTCTCGAGTTCCGAGACGACCTGCTTGAGCCGTTCCTCGAAATCGCCGCGATAGCGCGTGCCAGCAAGCAGCGCGCCCATGTCGAGCGAGTAGATTACCGCCTCGCTAAGGACTTCGGGTACTTCGCCTTCGACAATCTTGCGAGCGAGGCCTTCTGCGATGGCCGTCTTGCCCACGCCGGGATCACCCACATAGAGCGGATTGTTCTTGGAGCGGCGGCACAGGATCTGGATCGTGCGGTCCACTTCGGGGCCACGCCCGATCAGCGGATCGACCTTTCCGTTCAGCGCTTTCTCGTTGAGATTGACTGTGAACTGGTCGAGCGCGGAATCCTTCTTGGCGCCGCTCTTGGCATCCGTCTTTTCTTCCTGCTGCGGCTGGGCCTCTTCGCTGCCCTTGGGGCTGCGGCTTTCCACCTGGCGACCGCCCTTGCCAATGCCGTGGCTGATAAAGCTCACAGCATCGAGCCGGCTCATATCCTGCTGCTGCAGGAAATAGACCGCATATGAGTCGCGTTCCGAGAACAGCGCCACGAGCACATTCGCGCCGGTCACTGTATCTTTCCCCGAGGACTGCACGTGGAGGATGGCGCGCTGGATCACGCGCTGGAAGCCCGCCGTTGGCTGGGGGTCGGCTTTGTCCTGGGTCTTGAGCGATTGATACTCCTGATCGAGGTACTGGCGAACGACTTCGCCGAGATCGCCCAGATCGACGCCGCAAGCCTGCATGACTTGCGCTGCATCCGGGTCGTCGATCAGTGCGAGCAGAAGATGCTCCAGAGTCGCATACTCGTGGCTGCGCTCCGATGCATTGCTGAGCGCAGAATGCAGCGTCTTCTCAAGGCTTTGCGCGAAACTGGGCATGGCAGTTCTTTCTCGTCGGCCGTCAATTGACCGATTGCGGCTGGTTCCCTTGCGGGAGATGAACATGCTTGCGCTTAACCGGGGCTAAACCGAAGCTGCGCAAAAGTGACATCCGGTCGGACCCGATGTCCGCCTTGGTGACGATATGGGTACGCCGCCCGCTAACGTGAAGGGCGGCGCAGCTCATGATCCACTGCCCTGTGGTGAGGGCGCACCAAACAGAGCCTCCGCCGCCCGCCGATGAGCAGCAGCCTTGTCCCGATGAGCAATCACGCGAGCGATCTCTGCTTCAAGTCGCGCGACCCGTTCATCGAGTTCATGGTGAGAATAACTGTCAAGCGGCTCCAGCGCCAGTTGGCTGGCCAGATCGCCTTTCGGGCGCGGGCGCTCTTCTAGTTCCATCACCCGTACTTTGTGACCGCATGAGCCTTGCTGTCAACCGGCTCCGTAGGTACTTGGCGCAGCTAACTGTTAACCAACTCGCGGCGCGAACTGATACCACGCGGCCGCATCGGATCAGGGGGCATGGCATGAAGCCGGTACCAGCGACGATGATCGCCGTGGGATTTGATTCGCCCGGTGCGCCTGATGTGCTTCGGCCGGAAACCATGCCCGTCCCGGCGCCCGGCCCCGGTCAGGTCCTTGTCCGTGTCGCATATGCTGGCGTCAACCGCCCCGACGTCATCCAGAGGCAAGGATTCTATCCGCCACCGCCAGGTGCTTCCCCCATTCCCGGCCTCGAGATTTCGGGCCAGATAGTCGCGACGGGTGCTGGCGTTACGACGCCTTTCGTTGGCCAGATGGTGTGTGCGCTTGTCGCTGGTGGCGGATATGCCGAGTACTGCGTGGCCGAGGCTGCGCTATGCCTGCCTGTGCCGGAAGGTTTGCCGCTTGATCAGGCGGCGGCGTTGCCGGAGACGCTGTTTACGGTCTGGCACAATGTGTTCGAACGCGGTTGGGCGACTGAGGGCGAACGTGTGCTGGTGCATGGTGGCACCAGCGGAATCGGCACCATGGCAATTCTGCTTGGCAAGCTCTTCGGCCTTGAGGTGATCGTGACATGCGGCGGGCCAGACAAGTGCGCCGCGGCCCTCGCGCTCGGTGCGGCTCATGCCATCGACTACAAAGCCACCGATTTTGTCGAGGAAGTGGCGCGAATCACTGAGGGCGCCGGTGTGCATCTTGTGCTCGACATGGTTGCCGGCGATTACGTGGCTCGAAATCTGAAGTGTCTTGCGGAAGACGGACGTCACGTGACCATCGCAGTCCAGGGCGGTGTCCGGGCCGAGCTCAACATGGCCGAAGTCATGCGGCGCAGATTGACGCTTACTGGCTCAACGCTGCGACCTAGATCAAATGAATTCAAAAGCTTGCTTGCCGACGAGATCCACAAGACCGTGTGGCCGCTGGTTGCCGAAGGGCTGCTTCGGCCGGTGATGGACAGGGCCATTCCGCTTGATGAGGCGGCAGCTGCGCATGCGCGGATGGAAGCCGGGGCGCACATCGGCAAGATTGTGCTTGCGGCCAATCCATGAGGCACAGAGCCACTCTGGTACGCGAATCGTAGGTAATGGGCTTGCCGTAGGCAGCCCCGTCGCCTACATCGCAGGCACGATGGCCGCTCCGCAAGGGGCGGCCCTTATTGTTTCCGCTGTCCGGAGGGGCTCCCCTTGAGCAACCAGTCAACCTTTCCGCTGATGCCTCATGCCACGGCATCGTGGCTTGTCGACAACACCGCACTGACCTTCGAGCAGATTGCCGAATTCTGCGGCCTGCACATCCTCGAGGTACAGGCCATGGCCGACGATCTGGCCGGTGCCAAATACACCGGCCGTGATCCGGTCCATTCGGGTGAACTCACTCAGAGCGAGATTGAGCGCGGGCAGGCCAATCCCGAGTATCGGCTGCGGATGCAGAAGGCGCCGATCGCGGTAAGCCGAACAAAGGGCCCGAGATACACGCCGGTATCCAAGCGGCAGGACAAGCCCGACGGCATCGCCTGGATTCTGCGCCATCATCCAGAGATATCGGATGCTCAGATCGGCAAGCTGATCGGCACGACGCGCAATACTATTGCGGCGATCCGGGATCGCAGCCATTGGAATATCTCCAACATCAACCCGAAGGACCCGGTTACGCTCGGTCTCTGCTCTCAGCGTGAACTGGATGCATTGGTAGCAAAGGCGGCAAAGCGGGCCGGGATCGAGGAAGACGATACGGCAAGCAATCTGCGTCTGGGCAGTGACCGCGAAGCGCTGATCGAGGAGCTGCGTGCCGAACGCGAAGCCCAGGCCAAGGCCGCATCGCAGGCTGCGCAGGAAGCCGAAGCAGCCGCATGGCTTGAGGCGCGGCGGGCAGAAGGCCTTTCCGACAGCTGATCGGCTGTCAGCAGTTGCTGTCACACGAAGGCCTTGGCCTTCTCAAAACCCCTCTCTCGCGAGAGGGGTTTTCTTTTCTAGCTAGCTAAATCCAAAAGCGTATTGCTATCGACGGGCTCTAGGCCGTGGCTGAGACGACCGTCGATATGGGCGCCCTGCTCGATCGTCAGAACATCGTACTTTACATCGCCGTGAATGCGGGCGGTCTTGAGTACCACAAGCTGGCTCACCTCGATGCCGCCGCGCACCGTCCCGGCCAGCCGAGCGGTCTGTGCGCGAATGGCGCCATGGATTGCGCTCGCTTCGCCTTGCACAAGGCCCGAGCACGTGATGTCGCCTTCGATATGGCCATCGATGTGCAATTCCGCGCTGGCGGTAATGTCACCCTTCACGGCAAGATCGGCCCCGAGCACGGAAAAGGTTGGCGCGGCCATAGCGTTAGCCTGCCCGGCCGTCCGGGAGATCATGTCCGTTCCCGGTACTGGCTTTTTGGAAAACATGCGGCATCGCCTCCAGAAACGGTCGCGGATCTACCGGACGGTCGGCGATCCGCACTTCAAAATGCAAATGAGGTCCGGTTGAGCGACCACTACTGCCGATCGCGCCGATGATCCGGCCCGGCTCGACGACCTGCCCAACGCGGGCGAGGATCCGCGACATGTGCGCGTAGCGGGTCAGCAAACCATTGCCATGGGTGATTTCCACACAGTTGCCATAACCCTGCTTCATACCGGTGAAGCTCACCGTGCCAGTTGCCGCAGCGAGGATGGGCGCACCGATCGGACCGCGGAAATCCAGTCCGGCATGGAATGCGCCGCCGCCCGTAAACGGGTCGACACGGTAGCCGAACCCGCTCGAGATATAATCAAGACTGGCTGGAAGCGTGTTCGGAATGCGGACCAGCGCCTGTTCCATCGCGCTCATGCGGGCGAGACTGGCACCAAAACGGGCAAACCGTGGATCAAGACTGTTGCCGGGGCCCGTGAACATGGGAATCAGGGGGCCGCCCATCGCGTTTCGGTTTGATGCCGCCACAAGGCGCGGATTCAAGCCAAGACGTTGCATCGCCAACTCTGCGCGGGCCGATCGCGCATCGGCATAGCGGGTCAGTGCCTCGATGAACGCAAGCTGCCGCTTCTCGATCTGCGCGAGGCCGGTCGCTTCGGGCAGGATCATCGAGATCTTGCGTACGGTTTTGCTTGCTTCCTCGGTGCTATCAGAAACTGTCCCCGTCGGCAGTGTCTTCGGGAGCGGCCCGATCGCGCCCTGCACGCTTTTTTCGATGAAATCCTGGCGCTTCGCCAGATCGCTCGCGACAGAGCCAATACCCGATCGATATTTCGCCACTCTGCTTTCGGCCGTTGCGACGGCAGCCTCGCGTTCCAGCAATGAAGCCTGATTATAAACGGCGATGGCTTGGCTAATGACCATCCAGCCCATCATCAGAACCCAGAGCAGAACGGCGCCAGCGACTGCGCCCGCCACACGCATCTGCATTCGCGCCGAAACGCGAATGAAACGGACATGCCCGTTGGAGCGCATGAAGAATTCACGGTCGGGGAACCAGTTGCGGACGCGCTCATTCAGAGTTTGCCAGCGCGACTGCGGCTCACCACCTTGCGCAGGCGGCTTCGCCTTGGCCCGAGTTGTTGCAGGTAAGATAGCGACCCCCGTCCCTATGCGTTGCTTTATCGTCACGCGGGAGCGAGCCGCTTAGTCGTACCCCTCGTGCTGGTCGAATCGGCAGGGCGCGGAGCAGGATGAGTCGTGCATTTGTGTCGATGAAGCGTGACCATCAAGGGATGAAGATCGCGAATTGCCCCATCACATCGCCAGTTATGGCCAAGGTAAACCGCCAAGTATTAGCGACTCGGCGGGGCGCTGGGCTCGCAAATCCATTCGGGCTGACAGGCTTGTCCCGTGGTGGTAAGGGCGCGCCATGAACGCACTCGTATCCGCTTCTCCTGCTGTCGCTTCTGATCCCCAAGGCGGGGAAGTTATCGATGCGTCGGCCCTTGTCTTCAGGCTCGCGCGCGCCGGACGCGCGGCGCAACGTTCGCTTGCCATTATGCCGTCTTCGCGGCGGGCAGAAGCGCTGCAGCTTGGTGCAGCGGCGCTTCGGCGTGCGGCGCCGACAATTCTGGAAGCCAATGGTCAGGATGTTGCCGACGGCGTCGCGGCTGGGCTCTCGGCTGCCATGGTGGACAGGCTGCGCCTTGATGAGGCGCGGATCGAGGCGATGGCTGCGGCTTTGGAACAGGTAGCCATACTTGACGATCCTGTCGGCCGGATCATGGACGAAAGTCGGCGCCCCAATGGCATTGTGCTGCGCCGGGTGCGTGTCCCGATCGGCCTGATCGGCATCATTTACGAAAGCCGTCCCAATGTCACCGCCGATGCCGCTGCGCTCTGCGTTCGCTCAGGCAACGCAGCTCTGTTGCGGGGCGGCAGTGAGGCGGCCCGATCGAATCGGGCGATCCACGCCGCGCTGGTTGAAGGCCTGGTCGAAGGCGGAGTACCCGCCGAAGTCGTGCAATTGGTGCCGACCCAGGACCGCGCCGCCGTCGGCGCCATGCTCGCGGCTGGTGGATTGATCGACATGATCGTCCCGCGCGGCGGCAAGAGCCTTGTGGCCCGGGTTCAGGCAGATGCGCGCGTGCCCGTGCTTGCGCATCTGGACGGGATCAACCACACCTATATCGACAGGTCTGCAGATCCTGCCATGGCGCGGGATATTGCGCTCAATGCCAAGATGCGCCGAACGGGTATTTGCGGGGCCATGGAGACGCTGCTGGTAGACGCGCAATTCCCTGATCCCCATGGGCTTGTCGCGCCGCTGCTGGGGTCTGGCTGCGAATTGCGCGGAGATGCCCGGGCCTGTGCGATCGATCGCCGGATCAAACCAGCTGATTCGGCCGACTGGGACACCGAGTATCTCGATGCCGTTCTCTCCGTGGCCGTGGTCGATGGCCTTGACGGCGCGCTTGAGCATATCGCGCGCCATGCTTCGGGCCATACCGACGCCATCGTCACCGATGACGATGACGCCGCAGCGCGCTTCCTTTCAGAAGTCGACAGCGCGATCGTGATGCACAATGCCTCAAGCCAGTTCGCCGATGGCGGAGAGTTTGGTTTGGGTGCGGAAATCGGCATCGCCACTGGGCGGCTTCACGCTCGCGGACCGGTCGCGTTGGAAGGACTCACCACTTACAAGTGGCTAGTGCTCGGCTCCGGTCAGATCCGACCCTGAAACCCGTGCTTACCGGTCTGCTGGGCGGCAGCTTCAATCCGGCGCACGGTGCGCATCGTCGGATCAGCCTTTTTGCCCTCGGCGCTTTTGGGCTCGATGAAGTGTGGTGGCTCGTGTCGCCTGGAAACGTGCTCAAGCCTGCCGCTGGCATGGCGCCACTCCAAGCCCGCTTTGCTTCGGCTCGCAAGGTTGCGCGCCGCGCTCCGATCCGGGTCACGGCGATCGAGAGAGAGCTTGGTACACGCTATACCCTGGACACGCTTCGCAAATTGAAGCGCCGGTATCCACGGCGGCGATTTGTGTGGCTGATGGGCGCCGATAATCTGGCGCAGTTCCACCGCTGGCGGGGCTGGCGCCTGGTCGCGCGCGAGATGCCGATTGCTGTTGTGGCTCGTCCGGGCTATGATGCACCTGCGATGGCGAGCCCCGCCATGGCATGGCTGCGCCGCTGGCGCCGGCGGCACAGTCAGGATTTTATTGGCGCGAAGCGGAGCGCCCCGGCGCTGATCATCTTGCGCTTTGACCCCGATGCCCGATCAGCAACGGCGATCCGTGCGGCTGATCCTGAATGGCATCGCCGCGCAGAATCCCTGTATCAGCGTGATATGCTGACCCACCGGGCCATCGTGACTGCACCTGAGGCGACGACGCGTTGAGCGTTGGCCTGCCTTGGCTTTTTTGTCGGCCGCAATGCACCGGCCAACGTTCTTCAAACCGGAGTCATTGAACCGTCAGCCATGGAGACCATCTACACACCCATGACCAGTCTACAGTCCCTGCCGGTCGATGCCGGCATCACCTCCGGTTCTGCAACCGGATCTCTGGCCGCAGCGCCCGGGTCCGTGCTAGAGCTGGTCCTTCGCTCGCTTGACGATGATCAGGCTCAGGACGTTGTGACGATCCCGCTTGAGGGCAAGAGTTCGGTGGCAGATCACATGGTGATCGCGTCCGGCCGCTCAACCCGGCAGGTTGCCGCCATGGCGCAAAAGCTTGCCGAACGCATCAAGCAAGGCGGTTTCGGACATGTCCGGATCGAAGGCCTGCCCGCAGCAGACTGGGTCCTCATCGATGCGGGCGACATTGTTGTCCACTTGTTCCGGCCGGAAGTGCGCAGCTTCTACAATCTTGAGCGCATGTGGGCCTTTGGAGACCAGGGCGCAGCCTGACGCTGGCAAATGTGCTCCACAGGTCCGGGCGAGCGGGGATTCATTGCGCCGCCGTTCTGGGCTAGGGCTTGAGCATGCTGTTGCACGTGATCGCCCGTGGAAAGATTGGCCGCTCGCCCGAAGCCGAGCTGGTTGACCGCTATGCGCGGCGGATAACATGGGGCTTCAAGGTCACCGAGCTGCCCGATCGTGGCGGCACGATCCCGGCCCCTGCAGCCACGCCCGTGCGCACTGTGGCGCTGGATGAGCGCGGTGAACATCTGAAATCAACGGCATTCGCCGCCCTGCTGGGCCGATGGCGCGATGATGGCGTGCGCGAAGTGCGCTTCCTCATCGGTGCTGCGGATGGACACGATGCGGCACAGCGCGGTGAAGCGGACCTTCTCCTCGCGTTTGGTGCGGCTACATGGCCGCACATGCTTGCCCGGGCCATGCTTGCTGAGCAACTCTGGAGGGCCACAAGCATCCTCTCCGGTCACCCGTACCATCGCGATGGCTAGCGTTGTGACGTCACGCTCTGCATTCATCGCCACCGCTTTGGCGCTGGTATGCGCGGCCACCTGGCAAGCTGTGGCGCAGGACGCACCTTTTGAGTCCGCAGATGCGGCCGGCGATGCGCTGCGCGCGGCATCGCGGGCTCTGGCCGAGGCTCGCCAGCGCGGCGATGTGCTCGAGGAAGCGGCCCGGCGTGCCACAGCCGCAGCCGACCGTACCGCCAGTGAGGCGGCTGCGGTCGCCGCGCGAATCCAGCAGTCGGAGGCCGAGATCGCGCTCGCGCAGGCCCGCGTGCGGGAGATTGATCGCCAGCGGGCTGCCTTGAGGCTGCGAATCGCTGTCCGTCAGGAACCCGTGGTGCGTCTGACTGCTGCCATGCAACTGATGTCCCGCCGTCCGCTCGTCTTCAGTCTCATGCGCGCTGATACGCTGCGTGAGACGGTCTACCTGCGCGCCATCCTCGAGACGATGCTCCCCGAGGTTCAGCGCCGTACCGCTGGACTACGCTCGGAAATCGTCCGCGGTCGCCAGTTGCAGGACCGGGCACGGCGCGCGGCGGCGAACCTCAAGGCAAGCGAAGAAGTGCTTACGGTGCGGCGCCAGCAACTCGTCGCCGTCGAGAGTCGCCAGCGGATTGCCTCTCGCAGCGCGCAAGGCATTGCCAGCCGCGAAGCTGACCGGGCCTTGGCACTTGCGGAGGAGACGCGCGATATCGCGGCCCTCATGGAACGGTTGCAGTCCGACGGCACGCTGCGCAGCCAGCTTGCTGCCTTGCCGGGGCCTGTTCCTCGGCCCGATCGGCCCAGTTCCATGCTCGTTCTCGACGAACGAGCACCGGCGCGGCCCGCGGGTGAAAGTCTTTCATGGATCATGCCGGTCAATGGCCGCATCGTCAGCGGGTTTGGCGACGCGACCGGCGCCACGCGCTCAATCGGCGTGACCCTGGCGCCTGCAGCGGGCGCGCAGGTGGTCGCACCGGCAGCCGGCAGGATTGCGTTTGCCGGCGATTATCGGGGCTTCGGTCGGATTGTCATCATCGATCATGACAGCGGCTGGACGTCGCTGATCACCAATCTTGGGCGCCTCGACGTCTCTGTTGCTGCAAAGGTGGTGCAAGGATCGCCAATCGGCCTCGCCGGGCCCGGACGCCCCACGGTGACGATCGAGTTGCGCAAGGATGGAGTGCCGGTCAATCCGCTGGCATTTGTTGGCCGCTGATTGCCCTTTTGGCGTGGCCCCGGCGCATCTGGCGTTAATGCTCCCGGCTCTATAGAAGCAGGGCCAAGGCCCTGCACTCTCTGCCGAAAGACGATCATGGCGTTCAAGTTCGTTCCCCTGCTGCGTGCCGCTGCACTTGTCAGCGCTGTTGCGTTCATTCCGGCGACGACGGCCGGCCTTGCCGCGGTGGACGCGCGGTCCGGGCCGGAGTTCGGCAAGCTGATGGCGGTCTACGAACGCATCAAGACGAGCTATGTCGAGCCAGTCGATGACGACAAGCTGATCAAGGGCGCGATCAATGGCATGCTGGCAGCGCTCGATCCGCACAGTTCATATCTTGATGCCCGGGATTTCGAAAACCTTCGCACGCAGACAGACGGTTCCTATGGCGGGCTGGGCCTTTCGGTCACCATGGATGATGGCGCGGTCAAGGTGATCGCGCCCACGAAGGGCAGTCCTGCAGATGCCGCAGGCGTCAAGGCCGGAGACTACATCACCCACATCAACGGCAAGCTGATCTACGGCGGCACGCTTGATGAGGCGGTTGATCAGATGCGCGGACCTCCGGGCACGTCGATCGGGCTCACCCTGTTCCGGACCGGCCGTGATGAACCGATCGAGGTCAAGATCACACGGCAAATCATCGAGCTCAAGCCGGTGGACTGGAAGGTCGAGAACAACATCGGCGTGATCTCGGTCTCAAGCTTCAGTGCCAATGTCGGCAGCGAAGTGCTCGACGCGTTCAAGCAGGTCAAGGCAAAGACCAATGGCAGGATCGCAGGGCTGGTGCTCGACCTGCGCGGCAATCCGGGCGGCTTGCTCGATCAGGCCGTCGCGCTTTCCGACCTGTTCCTGGATCATGGCGTGATCGTTTCGCAGCGCGGCCGCTATGCCCGCGACAACGAGACCTACAATGCCGAATCCATGACCTCGGGCGACATTGCAAAAGGCATCCCGATGGTTGTCCTGATCAACGAGGGTTCTGCCTCGGCATCCGAGATCGTCGCCGGTGCCTTGCAGGACCAGCATCGCGCGGTGCTGATGGGCCAGCGCAGCTTTGGCAAGGGCAGTGTGCAGACGCTTATGCCGCTTACGCGTGATACCGCGCTCAAGCTTACCACAGCGCGCTACTATACGCCGTCCGGCCGATCGGTCCAGGAAGGCGGGATCGATCCAGATATTGCCGTGCCGCAGATCTCCGACCCTGATCTTCGCAAGCGCGCGCTCCGCTTCTATCGCGAGAGCGACCTGCGCGGCCATCTGATCAACGAGATCAAGGATGACAAGGACCTCGAGCGCGACAAGGTCCAGGACCCGCGCTTCAAGATGACTCCCGAGGAGCTGAAGACCAAGGGCATCGACGACTTCCAGCTTTACTACGCTCTGCAAACGCTGGGGCGGACTGCCCCTCAGGCGCTCGCCTCGCGCAAGCGGTGATCCCATGGCGAAGACGATGACAGGCGCCCTGCAGGCTGCGTACCTTGCGGCGTTGGTAGTGCCGGGGACGCTGATCCTGGCAGTCTACGTCGCGCAATACGGCTTTGGACTTGCACCCTGCGATATGTGCTGGTGGCAGCGTTATCCTCACTTTGTCGCAATAGCGTTTGCCATCGCCGCATTCGCGGTGCGCGGAACGCGGCTGGGCGCAGCTTTGGTTCTGCTGGCTGCACTGGCCATCGGTGTCAGCGGCGTGATTGGTGCGTTCCATGCCGGTGTCGAGTATGGCTGGTGGCAAGGGCCGACCGCGTGCTCATCGACCAGCCTTGGAAATGACCCGCTTGCGTCGATCATGAACGCGCCGCTGATCCGGTGTGATACGCCGGCCTGGACACTCCACGGGGTGAGCCTCGCAGGCTTCAACTTCCTGATTTCAGCGTCCAGTGCGCTCCTGATCCTTGCGCTCCTGGGCCGCCGCAACAAGGGAACTCATGATGACTGAAACACGCGAAGCAATGGTGCGGGTGAATCAGGCGGGTGAGTTCGGGGCGATTCGCATCTACGCCGGGCAGCTTGCCGTGATGGGTGACCGGACAGCGATCTCGGGCGAGATCGCGACTATGGCGCAGCAGGAAGCCGCACACCGAGAACGTTTCGATGCCTTGCTCGTGAAGCGCGGCGTGCGTCCCACTGCGCTGCAACCGCTCTGGTCTGCAGCGGGATTTGCGCTTGGCGCAGCGACAGCGCTCATCGGTCCCGAAGCGGCAATGGCCTGCACGGCAGCGATCGAAACCGAGATTGACCGCCACTACACAGCGCAGCTCGAACAGCTCGGTGACGACGATCCCGAGCTTTCCTCGATGATCCGCGAATTTCGCGACGACGAACGCGAACACAGGGATACCGCGCTTGCCTCCGGGGCCGAGCGCGCTCCGGCCTATCCGCTGCTGTTCAATGCGATTCGCATGGGCTGCCGGGCGGCGATCGCGGTGTCGAAACGCCTTTGAACGTGCAGCCCCTGATCCACCGCAAGGGTCGGACTTCAGCTATCGTTCACGCCATACAGGCCTTATACCGGCTGGTATGACCCTCAGTTGGAGCCACCCTGCGATGACGCGCCATTCTGCCGCTGCCCTTGCCCCCGCTTTGGCCCTGATCGCGCTTCTGGGAATGCCGCTGCCGGCGATCGCGCAGCTGCAGGACAATCCGACCGAAAAGATCAACCAGCTGATCGTTTACGGGGATGATCCCTGCCCGGCTTCGACCGATGGATCGATCACGGTTTGCGCCCGCAAGGATGAATCCGAGCGATTCCGCATTCCCAAACCGCTTCGCGACAACCCCAATGCTTCCGTCAATCAGGGATGGACCCAGCGTGTGAAGGCCTACGAGACGGTCGGTGCGTTCGGCGTCAATTCCTGCTCGCCCGTTGGCGCTGGAGGCGCCACAGGTTGCATGTCACAGCTGATCAACAGCGCTTATGCCGAAAAGAAGCAGGGCAGTGATGTACAGTTCGGCAAGCTCATCGAAGAAGAGCGCGCCAAGCGGCTCAAGACGATCGATGCCGATACGGCCGCCGAACAGGCCCGCGTTGAAGTGCTGGAAAAGGAATACGAGGCGAAGCTGAAGCGCGAGCGGGATGGCGAGCCGGCTACGACGGCAACGCCCGCTACGTCTTCGCCGACCACGCCTCTGGTCGCCCCGCCCCAGCCCTGAGTATCGCCTATCCCGTCAGCCTAGCGCGATGTCGGGCGCATCTTCCTGCTTCATGCCCACGGTATGGTAGCCCGAATCGACGTGATGCACTTCGCCCGTCACGCCCGAAGACAGGTCGGACAACAGGTAGAGACCCGCTCCGCCCACGTCGTCGATCGTAACATTGCGCCGCAACGGCGAATTGAGTTCGTTCCACTTGAGGATGTAGCGGAAGTCCCCGATGCCGCTTGCCGCGAGCGTCTTGATCGGCCCGGCGGAGAGTGCGTTGACGCGAATGCCTTGCGGGCCACAGTCGTTGGCAAGATACCGCACGCTGGCCTCCAGCGCGGCCTTTGCGACACCCATGACGTTGTAGTGCGGAACGACCTTCTCGGCACCGTAATAGGTGAGCGTCAGGATTGAGCCGCCGCCTGTCAGGTTGCCGTGCTCGTTCTCGACCTGCGGCATCATCGCTGCCGCGCGCCGGGTGACAGCCACCATGCTGTACACCGAGATGTTCATGGTCATCAGGAAGTTATCGAGCGAGGTGTCCATGTACTTGCCTCGCAGTTCGGACTTGTCCGAAAAACCGATGGCGTGAACGACGAAATCGATCGTCGGCCAGCGCGCGGCAAGCGTGTCGAACGCTGTATCGAGCGCCGCCATGTCCGAGACGTCGCATTCGATCAGGAAATCGCTGTCGAGGCTGGCAGCCAGCGGGCGCACGCGCTTCTCGAGCGCGTCACCCTGATAGGAAAAGGCCAGTTCAGCACCCTGTTCGCGCAGCTTGCGGGCGATCCCCCACGCAAGCGACTTGTCATTGGCGAGGCCCATGATCAGGCCGCGCTTTCCTTCCATAAGTCCTGTCATGCGACCCCTTGCTTCACTCGTCCTGTTGCGTCTGCACGGCCGTGCCGGCTTTTGCGGCGCGGGCCCGGTTGTCGGCCAGCCCAACTGGATTCCGCTCTTCCGGCGTTTCGGCCAGGGCAGCATTGAGTTCGGCTCCTACGACCATCCCTAGGCCAATCAGCCAAAAAAAGAAAAGCGTGATCATCACACCCGCCAGACTGCCGTACGTCAGATCATAGACGAACAGGTTGCGCAGAAGCTTGGGAAGGATCGTGGTGACTGCCAGCCACCAAAGCGTGACGAAGAGGGCGCCTGGCCACTTCGGGTAGATCCGGGCACTGTACGCACCTGGCGTCAGCGAGATGAAGAGCAGCCATAGCGAACCGAACAAGATGAGTGCGGGGATCACGCGGGAAAGCGCCAGCGTGTCGATCAGATCCGTTGCTCTTGGCAGAAAGGTCGTCACCGTCTCGAGCACAGTTCCGATAAGCACCTGCGCCGCGATCGAGATGAGGATCAGGATGATCGACGCAATGATGAGCCCTGTTGACATCAGGCGGTAGCGCCAGAAGGCGTAGACGAGCCCAGTCCCGTACGCCCGGCGCAGGATGTCCCGGATCGTCTCCATCAGACTGCCTACCGTCCACAGGCCCACGAGCCCGCCGATCCAAAGCAATCCGCCCGTCCGCGCCTCGATCACGGTATGAGCCACGGGCGAGAGGAAGTTCGCAACCACCGGCGGCATGGCCATCAGGACAGTGTTAATTGCCGCATTCCGATCGTTGGCCTCGCCGACCAGCGAGAACAGCGCGGCGCCGGTGATGAAGAAGGGGAACAGGGCGATGAGCACCATGTAGGCGAAATTGCCTGCGTGGATCGTGCCGTCATAGATGACCCCTGCCCACACCCTGCGGAGCACTTCCCGTGCGCGGAGACGGGGCGAACGCTTCGTGCTTGTGCCCGCTGGGTCCGTGCTCGTTGTTAGCGCCGCGCGGCGCCGTGCTTCCGGAGAAAGGTCTGCCACCGGCTGGCTGGGTTCGGCGGTGCCTGGGGGCGTCCGCGCAGTGGCGTCGCCATTCATAGCGCTAGACTGCAAACCTGGCGCGCAAGTCGCGGCTGTCACGCCACCCCTCGAGGCGTGTCTTGAGATCTGCATCCTCGGCGGGGATATCGACGAGCAATGTCACCAGCTGGTCCCCACGTTCGCCATTCTTGCGCGTGAAGCCGCGGCCTTTGAGTCGGAGCGTTTTGCCGCTGGTGCTTCCCGGCGCAATTGTCATCATTACCGGGCCTTCAACCGTAGGAATACGGACCTTAGCGCCCTCTACCGCCTCGTCGAGACTTATCGGCACCTCAAGCAGGATGTTGTCGCCATCCCGCTCGAAATACGGGCTGGCCTGAATCTCGATGGTAACGATGGCATCGCCGAAGCCGCCGGGACCTTGCTCACCCTTGCCGCCCAGGCGGACCTGCTGCCCATCGACCAGGCCGGGTGGCAGCTTGATATCGATGGTCTTGCCATCGGCCAGGGTAATCCGTTGCGGTTCGCGGCGAGCCGCCTCATTGAAAGGAACCTTCAGGGTGTAAGTGACGTTAGCGCCGCGCGGGGCTGGACGACGGCGCGCGCCTGCGCCTGGGCCTGATCCCATTCCGCCGCGCCCGCCAAACAGGCCTTCGAAGATGTCGCCCAGGTCAATGCCCTCGCTGCCTGGCCCGCCAAATCCTTCAAAACCATCATGGCGATAGCCGCGCTGCGCTCCTGCAAATCCACCGCCACCTCCGCCACCGAAGCCGAAGGGGCCGGCCGGGTTGCCGTCAGCATCGATCTCTCCGCGGTCGAACCGGGCGCGCTTGTCCTTGTCGGAAAGCAGATCATAGGCCCGCGTTACTTCGGCGAAGCGCTCGGCAGCGTTCGGCTTTCCCGCATTGCGATCGGGGTGCAGTTCCTTTGCCAGCGTGCGATACGCGGACTTGATGTCCTTCTCGCTTGCAGTGCGCGGCACGCCAAGAATGGAATATGGATCAGCCATGCCCTCTAGCTAGGGTCACGACTGCCTACCCGCAAGGCTCGCTTTGCACTCAGGCGCGGCTAAGCTAGGGCGAAGGTGCGTGAATACTCGCGATCAGGAATGGACAGGACCCGAGCTGTGCCCGCCGATACCACCGAAGAAGCTATCCCAGGGTCTGACCCCTTCGCCATTTTCGAGGCTTGGTTTGCCGAAGCGACGGCCAGCGAACCCAACGACCCGAATGCCATGGCGCTCGCGACCGCGACGCCTGCCGCGGCGCCCTCTGTGCGCATGGTCCTGCTGAAGGGGCATGGACCCGATGGCTTTGTGTTCTACACCAATTTCGAAAGCCGCAAGGGCGGAGAACTGGCAGCAAACCCTCAGGTCGCGCTGTTGTTTCACTGGAAAAGCCTCCGCCGTCAGGTGCGGATCGAGGGCACGATCAAGGAAGTCACACCGGCTGAGGCAGACGCCTACTTCGCCAGTCGTCATCCGGAATCGCGCCTTGGATCCGCCGCCTCGGATCAATCGCGCGAACTGCCTTCGCGAGAGGTCTACATGGCGCGGGTCGAGGCTTTGCGCGCACAGTATCCGGATGGATCGGTCCCGCGCCCGGCGCACTGGTCGGGCTACTGCGTGACACCCCATGCCATCGAGTTCTGGCAAGACCGCGCCTATCGCCTCCACGAGCGCCGCCGATTCACGCGCGCAGCTGGCGCCGAATGGACCAGCTCACTGCTCTATCCCTGAGGGGTAGGGAGGTATCGCGATGGACATGACCAGCAGCCCTGACCACGGCGAGCTCAATCGCCGCGCTGCCTATGCCAGCATCGCTGTCGCGGCGCTGTTGCTGGCAATGAAGAGCTATGCGGTGATCACGACCGGCTCGACAGCAATGCTTGGCAGTCTTGCCGATACCGCGCTGGATCTGGTCGCCAGTCTCGCCACATTGCTAGGAGTCTGGATCGGCGCGCAGCCAGCCGATGCAAACCACCGTTTCGGCCACGGCAAGGCCGAGGCGCTAACCGCCATGTTCCAGGTCGTGTTGATCTCGCTGTCTGCGCTGGGCCTTGCCTGGCGTGCGGTGGAGGAGCTCCTCGGCGGCGGACGCCCCGCCGATGCGGAAGCCGGTATGCTGGTGTCGCTTGTGGCGATTGCAGCGACGTTCCTCCTGCTCGGATATCAGCGCCGCGTGATCCGGACGACGGGCAGCCTCGCCATTGCAACCGACAACCTTCACTATGCTTCGGATCTGGTGCTCAATCTCGCTGTCATTGCAGCGCTGATGCTGGATCACTGGCTCGGCCTTGCCGGCGCGGATGCCTTGTTTGCGTTTGGCATTGCGCTCTGGCTTGGCTGGGGAGCATGGAACGCGTCGCAAGCCGCGATCGAGCAATTGATGGATCACGAGTGGCCGCTCGAGAAGCGCGAGCGCTTTCTGGCAGTCGTTGCCCAGCATCCGGAGCTCAAGGGTCTTCACGATCTGCGCACCCGCACCAGTGGCAACCGCGATTTCGTTCAGTTTCATGTCTGGGTCGATGGCCGGATGACAGTAACCGAAGCGCACCGCGTCATGGACGAAATCGAAGAGAAGCTGCACGATGCGTTCCCCGGTGTGGAAATCCTCATTCACCCCGATCCCGACGGCCATGTCGATGAAGCGGATCTGGGCACGCATGATCTCCTCGCGCCGACGACCGACGGGACCAGTCCTGCGCTTCTGGTCCAGGGGGCGCCGATCAAGCGCTGACTTGCTCTATCTGTTTCCCGGAAACAGCGCGACCAGCTCGCCCAGTCGCGCGGTTACCGGATCGAGCTGATCCTCTTGGGTCTTGCCGAGCCGGACGACGACCAGCTGCCGAGAAGGCGATACCAGAACGTATTGGCCAAGGTGTCCGAGGCAGGCGAACAGATCACGCGGACCACGCTCCGGAAACAGCGCTGGCCTGCCCGTCGTCGGCGTCCGGTTGAGCCAGATCTGTGCACCATACTGCGCTTCGCGCGGGGAAGGCGTCACCATGAAATCAATCCATTGGCGCGGGACCAGTTGCGCGCCAGCAACGGCTCCGCGGTTGCGCAGGAACTCGCCGAAGCGGCCCCAATCGCGCGCCGTGCCATGGATCAGGCTGCCGCCGATCAGCGTGCCCGATGCATCGAACTCGGGCAGCATGGAGCGCATGCCGACCGGATCGAACAGGCGCGTCCGCAGGTAGTCCGATACGGCTCGGCGCCGGCTTTCAGGATCAGGGGCCGGTGACAGGACGCGTGCGGCGAGATCGGCAAGGATGACGCTTGTGGCGCTCGAATAAACCCATTTGCGGCCCGGCTCGTATTGTAATGGCTGGTCCTCGGCATAGCGCGCCATCGCATCGCGCCCGTCGAGGAACAGCATGCGCACCTCGTCCGATTTCCAAGGCGGTGAGATGGCTTCGGCGTGCCGCAGTCCCGACCGCATCTGCAGCAACTGACGCAGCGTGATTTCACCGCGCGGGTCGCCCGGGCGTTGCCACGCAGGAATGGGGGCAGACTCGTCGAGGCGAAGTCGTCCATCCGAGATGAGCATGCCGATCATCACGCCCGTGATCGACTTGGCCATCGACCAGCTCACGAAGCGCGTGTTCTCGTGATACCCGGGCGCGTACCGTTCGGCGATCACCCGTCCGCCTTGCATGACGATCACTGCACGGGTCTCGCTCGCATCCTTCTCGCTGAACAATGCATCGACCCTGCGGGCCAGCTCTTCACGCGGTACGCCGGGATTGGCCGATACCGCCTTGAGCGCCTCGGCTGATACGGGTGGAGTCGGTGGCGGCGCGGCAGGACTGCAGCCGAACAGGGCTGGCACAAGCGCCAGCGGGACGATAAGTGCAAGAACACGGCGGGCCATCAGGCGGCCAGCTTTTCTCCAGATCGACCCCGCAAGGCAATGGCCAAACCTGCTGCATCCCCCACTACCGCTTCTTCCCCCGCGCAGCCGCGCAGGCGGCTTATGCGCTGGAGCCTGGTTGTGCTCGGGACCCTGGTCGGCGGCGGTGTGTTCGCCTGGCCCCAGTTGCACGGCTACGCGATCACTGGTGCCGCTTATGGCGCACGCGTCGCCTGCTCCTGCCGCTTTGTCGGCGGCCGGCCGATCGGCGATTGCCGCAAGGACTTCGAGCCTGGCATGGACATCATCAGCCTTTCCGAAGATACCGCCGCGCGCAGCGTGACGGCGCGCTTTCCCCTCGTCGCGAGCCAGACCGCGACCTATCGTCAAGGCTGGGGCTGCGTGCTGGAGCCTTGGGGCAACTGAGACCCTAATCGCCCCCGGCCCAAGGCGACGTCTCCTCGATCCAGCCACCGCCAACGACGCGCTCGCCATCATAAAGCACGGCAGCTTGTCCGGGTGCGACACCATACTCCGGCTGCAGGAAACGGATCTCACACGCACCGCCCTCGCCGAGAGGGCCAAGGACTTCGACGGGTACCGGCTTGGCGAGCGAGCGGACTTTTGCCGTGAGCGAGGACCCGCCGGGCATTGCGCCGATGCGATTTGTCTCGCCCAGCCGCGCTGATCCTACAGCCAGCATGGTCTTTGGTCCGACCATCACGCGCCGCGCTGGCGCGTCCAGACCTGTCACGTAGAGCGGTTCGCTCTGCCCGCCAATTTCGAGCCCGCGGCGCTGGCCGACTGTATAATGAATGACACCGCGGTGCATGCCCAGCACGGCGCCGGTTCCGGCGTGGACGATCTCGCCAGGAGCAGACCCCTCCGGCCTGATCTTTGTGACGATCGATGCATAGTCGCCATCGGGCACGAAGCAGATATCTTGGCTGTCAGGCTTCGTTGCCACTCCGAGGCCCAGCGCTGATGCCATGGCGCGCACCTCGGGCTTGGGCAGACTGCCTAACGGGAAGCGCAGGAAATCCAGCTGCGCCTCGGTCGTGCCATAGAGAAAGTAGGACTGATCGCGGGCAGGATCGACTGCGCGATGGAGTTCCGGCCCCTGCGCGGTTTCGATGCGCTGCACGTAGTGACCAGTGGCGAGGCAGTCTGCGCCAAGATCGCGTGCCATAGTGAGCAGGTCGGTGAACTTCGGACCCATGTTGCAGCGAATGCAGGGGATTGGCGTTCTTCCGGCCAGATAGTCGTCAGCAAACCGCTCGACCACATCCTCGCGAAACCGTGATTCATGATCGAACACATAATGCGCGATGCCCAACCGGTCTGCGACATTGCGCGCGTCGCGAATATCGTCACCCGCACAGCAAGCGCCCTTGCGGCCGGTGGCGGCGCCATAATCGTAGAGCTGCAAGGTCACACCGATCACTTCGGCCCCGCTCGCGGCGGCCAGTCCAGCGACAACCGAACTATCGACCCCCCCGGACATGGCGACGACGATTCGCCGCGATCCTTTTCCCGTGGGTAGTGAAAAAAGATTGGCGGCGTCACGCGCATTGAGCCCAAGCCCAGTGAAAAGGCCGGTCCCGTTTCCGGCTGCCGCTCGTGCTCCGTCAGGATCCAACTTGCTTTGCATTCCGGCCCCATACGGCCTTTCTCGCGCCAGCGGCAGGCCAAAAAGGCGCAACCGTGCGGTCGCGGCTCGAGCTTCAAAACCTAACTCTTGGTGAAGGCCGGCTTTACCCTCCTTTATAGGACCGTGGGATAAAGCCTCGGCCATGGAGATGAGATTTTCCGATTCATGGCCGCAACCCCCGGGCGATTCGCACCTCGGGTTGCGTCCGCTCGGCTGGAGCGAGCTCTGTGCGCGTCTTGTGGCAGCCCACGATACGCGTGGTGTGCTCCCCGGCTCGACACCCGGGATCGTATCGGCCCGCAACACCGGTTCGGATGGCGGCGCATCCGGACCAAACGGAGGGAAGGGCTTCAGCTTCCATGAATCAGCTGCGGTGTTGCTCAGGAGCGCTGAAGCGGAGGCTAAAGAGCCCGTTAACTCCTCCTCTTCAGCGAATGGAAATGACGTGAACGGCACAATGGGGCCAGTTCCAGAAGACGCCCCGCAACGTCGACCAGACGAGAATTGACATGATCGAGAATCAGAAAATCAAGCCGTCGCAAGTCATTGGCCCCCTCGGTGAGCCGTTGACGCTGGACAGCCTCCCCCCGCCCTCGACCACCCGGTGGGTCGTGCGCCGCAAGGCTGAGGTCGTTGCTGCCGTTAATGGTGGCTTGCTTACGATCGATGAGGTTTGCGAACGCTACGGCCTGACCCTCGAGGAGTTTGCCTCATGGCAGCGTGCGGTTGACCGCTCCGGCATGCAGGGCCTCCGGGTCACGCGCATTCAGCATTATCGCGATCTCTACGAGCGCCAGCTCAAGTTTTGAATACCTTGCGCCTGACCGGCGCGGCGGGCCCCTGATCAATGGCCGTCCCGGCAATCGGGGCGGCCATTTGCCTTTGTCTGCCCGAAGAGGCTGCCATTTCAGCAAGTTTGCGGTTGCATCCCCGCCACGCCGGACTCATTTGTTCATGCGCTTCGTCGAGCCGCAATTGTCACTCGTCGGATGCAGCGCTAAGACAAGGGCAACGTGCGGCACAGCGAGGCTCCCCGCGCTTGCGGGAAGTGATATAGTCATATAACACACTTCCGCCAGGGTGGGGATCGGCCCCCATCCTCGGCTGTTCGGCGCCCGACCGGGACTAAGGCACGTGAACGAGATGAACTACGAAGCGACGATCAGATCCGGGCTGCAGCCGGCCATTGAGCCGGCCATCGGCGATGGCGAACAGGGATCAGCCAGCGGCGGTCGGCGTCGCATGGGCATCGTTGCCGTTGTCATTGCAGTTGTCCTCGGCCTCGGCTGGTATTTGATGCACAAGGCTCCGGCAGCGACGGATGCGACATCCGCGCGCAATGCGCAGGCACAGTCTGTCAGCGTCGTCACCCCTGGCCTGACCAGCGTCACCGGATCGATCACTGCCAGCGGCACGATCGCCGCGCGGCGGGAGATGCCGGTGGGTATCGCTGGCGAAGGGGGCCGTGTCGTAAGCGTTCTGGTCGATGCCGGTGATTGGGTGCAGGCCGGACAGGTCCTCGCCGTTGTCGATCGCTCGGTGCAGGCCCAGCAGATTGCCGGACAGGCCGCAAACATCGAGGTGCAACGCGCCAATGCCCGCATCGCGCAGGCCAATCTCGACCGGGCGCTCAAGCTGGTCGAGCGTGGGTTTATTTCGAAGGCCGATGTCGACCGGTTGACGGCGACGCGCGATGCGGCCGTCGCCCAAGTTCGCGTTGCTTCGGCTGAACTGGGCCAGCTTCGTGCAAGCAGCGCGAGGCTCAACATCATTGCCCCCGCAGCAGGGCTTGTCCTCACGCGCGGTGTCGAGCCTGGCCAGATTGTCAGCCCCGGCAGCGGTGTTTTGTTCCGGATTGCCAAGGATGGCCAGTTCGAGATGCAGGCGCGTCTGGCCGAAAACGATCTGGCGCGGCTTGCGGTCGGGCAATCGGCCGAGGTGACGCCGGTCGGCACGGCCAAGCCGTTCATCGGCCAGATCTGGCAGCTCTCCCCCACCATTGACGCGCAGACGCGCGAGGGTATCGCACGCATCGCCCTGGCGTATGACCGCGCGCTACGGCCTGGCGGTTTTGCGAGTGCGCAGATCCGCAGCGGTTCGGTAACCGCGCCAATCCTGCCGGAGTCGGCTATCCTGTCCGACCAGCAGGGCCCGTTTGTCTACGTGGTCGACCAAGGCAACAAGGTGGTTCGCCGCACGGTGAAGACCGGCGACGTGACGGCTCGCGGCATCGTGGTTGCCGATGGGCTTTCAGGAAACGAGCGAGTCGTCCTGCGTGCGGGCGGTTTCCTCAACCCCGGGGATGTCGTGCGCCCGGTCACGACCAGCCCTGCAGCGCCCTCCGCCCGTCCCGGCACATGACCACGGAATTGCGCACATGAACTTCCGTAACATCTCCGCTTGGTCGATCCGCAACCCGGTGGTGCCGATCGTGATGTTCCTCGGCCTCACCCTTGCCGGGATCGTGGCGTTCATGAGCATGAAAGTGCAGGATCAGCCGGATATTGAGTTTCCGCTGGTCATCGTCACGATTGCTCAGCCAGGCGCAGCACCGACCGAAATCGAGAACCAGATCACCCAGCGCATCGAATCCGCGGTGCGGACGATCGCTGGGGTCGACACTCTTACGTCGACCGCGACGGAGGGCTCGAGCCAGACGATGGTCCAGTTCGCCATCGGCACGGACATCAATGCTGCGGTGAACGAGGTCAAGAACGCCGTCGATCAGGTTCGCGGCGATCTGCCTGAGGGCATTCTTGAGCCGCAGGTGGTCAAGGCGCAGACTTCGTCAGACGCGATTGCCTATTTTGCGGTGTCTGCCGATGACATGACCATCGAGCAGCTCTCATGGTTCATCGATGATTCCGTGCGCAAGCGCCTGCTGTCGGTCCCCGGCATGGCAGAGGTCGAGCGCAACGGCGGTGTGAGCCGCGAGATTGCGGTCACACTCGATCCCATGCGGATGAAGGCGCAGGGCGTCACGGCCACCCAGATCAATGCCGCGCTCCGCCAGGTCAATCTGAACGCTGCGGGCGGCCGCGCCGAAGTGGCCGGATCGCGTCAGGCCGTACGCGTGCTAGGCAATGCCGAAAGCGCGTTCGAACTGTCCCGCACCCAGGTCGGCATCTCCGGCGGGCGCACCATCCGCCTCTCCGACGTCGCCGATGTGCGCGACAGCTTCAGCGAGATCACCTCGATCGCCAAACACAATGGCAAGCCGGTGGTGACCTTCAGCATTGCCCGCGCGCGCGGCGAGTCCGATGTCAGCGTGTTCGACGAGACGGTCAAGGAACTCGGCAAGATCGAGAAGGAACAGAACGGCCGGGTGCATTTCATCCAGCTGTTCTCAAGCGTTGGCTACACGAAGGACCAGTACAAGTCTTCGATGTCTGCGATGGTCGAAGGTGCGGTGCTGGCGGTCATCGTGGTGTTCTTCTTCCTGCGCGACTGGCGGGCGACGATCGTCTCGGCGATTGCTATCCCGCTGTCCTCGATCCCGACGTTCTGGTTGATGAGCCTGATCGGCTTTACCCTCAACACGATGTCCTTGCTTGCACTGGGTCTTGTGGCCGGCGTGCTGGTTGACGATGCGATCGTCGAGATCGAGAATATCGTGCGGCATATGCGCATGGGCAAATCGGCCTACCAGGCTGCGATCGACGCTGCTGACGAGATCGGCCTTGCTGTGGTCGCCACGACATTCTCGATCGTGGCAGTGTTTCTGCCTGTTGCGCTGATGCCCGGCGTTTCCGGCCAGTTCTTCAAGAACTTCGGCCTCACCGTCGTCATCGCCGTGCTGTTCTCGTTGCTCGTTGCGCGCATGATCACGCCGATGATCGCGGCGTACTTCCTGAAGGCGCACGGGCAAGCCGAGCACGGCAATGGCCCCTGGATGCAGCGCTACATGCGCGTGCTGGAGTGGTCGCTCGATACGCGGGCTGTCACCGCTTACCGCGAACGGTTTCCGCGGCGCTGGTTCCGCGCGCGGCTGCGTGACCACCGCTTGTGGATGATGGGTGTGGCCACCGGGGCACTCGCATTTACCGTCGTGCTGTTCATGGTCATTCCGTCGCAGTTCTTTCCCGAGACCGACGGCGATTTCAGCCGCATCACCATCGAGATGGTGCCGGGCACGACAATCGAGCAGACGGAACGCAAGGTCGACGAGGTGCTCGCGCTGGTAAAGGACGAGCCGGAAATCGATGTTGCGCTTGAGCGCATCAACGAGGGCAACGGGCGCGTTTTCATGGAACTGAAGCGTGACCGCAAGCGGTCGAGCATCGAGTTCGAACGTGCACTGACCCCGCGCCTGCAGAAGGTTGCCGATGCGCGTGTGAGCTTCATGAATCAGAACGGCGGCGGCCCGGGTGGTGGTTCCGGTCGGGCCATCAGTGTCATGCTATCCGGGTCGGATCCGGACTTGCTGCAGAAGACGGCGCAGACACTCGTCGAGCAGATGAGCCAACTCAAGCAAGTTGTCGCGCCGCGGATCAGCGCCGATCTTCGCCGACCGGAAATCGTCATCACTCCGCACCTCGATCTTGCCGCCTCCCTTGGGGTGACGACGCAGGAATTGAGTCAGGTGATTCGCATCGCGACACAGGGCGAAATCGATCAGAATAGCGCCAAGTTCTCGTTGTCTGATCGACAAGTGCCGATCCGGGTGAAGCTGCCGGTCGCGTCGCGCCGCGATCTGTCGACGTTGCAAAACCTTCCGGTGCCAACGATATCGGGTGGATCGGTGCCCCTATCGCGTGTCGCCACCATTGGTTTCGGTTCCGGCCCGACAAGCATCCAGCGTTACAACCAGAATCGCCGCGTCTTCATTGGTGCGGACCTTCCCCCGGGCGTGGTCAAAGGCACTGCCGACGCTGCGATCAAGGCGCTGCCGATCATGAAGAATCTCCCTCAGGGGGTCTCCAATGCGGCAGCTGGCGAAGACCGCTGGCAGGAGGAGATGCTCTACAACTTCATGATCGCGCTGGCAGCCGGTGTGTTGCTCGTGTTCTCCGTGCTCGTGTTGCTCTATCGCCGCTTCATCTCGCCTTTGGTCAACATGGGTTCGTTGTTCCTTGCGCCGCTGGGTGGTCTGCTGCTCTTGCTGGCGACAGGGCAGGCCTTGTCGCTTCCCGTGTTCATCGGTGTCCTCATGCTTTTCGGCATCGTTGCCAAGAACTCGATCCTGCTGATCGACTTTGCGATCGAGGAAATGGCCAAGGGAACCCCCAAGCTTGATGCGATCATCGAGGCAGGTCACAAGCGCGCCCAGCCGATCGTGATGACCACGGTGGCGATGATTGCGGGCATGGTGCCCACGGCTGTCTCGATCGGTGGCGATGCCGGCTGGCGCGCGCCCATGGGCATCGTCGTCATCGGCGGCCTTGCGCTTTCGACGCTGCTCACGCTCTTGCTCGTGCCCGCAGGGTTCAGCCTTGCGGACGGCGTCGAGAAGCGAGTTGGTCCCTGGATCGGTCGGCGCGTGCTTTCCTACGACCCGCGCGAAGCCGCGCGCGAGAGGTTGGTGCATGCTGCGGGTGAGGTTTTCCCGGCGGAGTGAATGCGACGCGAAGGGCACCGTCTCTAGGGACTAACGCAGCCCCGAATGCCCCTTTGCGGCTCGGCAGCGACCCGGCACGCCAGATGCGGCTCTTCGCTGCGGGTTTGCTGCTGCTGATGGCCGCGCTGTTTCTTGCTGCCCGGCAGCTAGAAGCGCACCACGGCGGCTGGGGTTATCTGCGCGCTTTTGCGGAGGCGGCGATGGTGGGCGGCCTTGCGGACTGGTTTGCGGTCACCGCGCTGTTTCGTCATCCGCTCGGTTTGCCTATCCCGCACACTGCGATCATCCCGGAGAACAAGGATCGCATTGCCGATTCCATGGCGGCCTTTTTGCGCGCAAACTTTCTGACGCCGCCGGTGGTCGCCCGCCGGCTGCGCAGCCTCAACGCTGCCAACGCGGCTGGGCAGTATCTTGCCAATCCGCGCCCCGGAGAGAGCCGGCTCGGCGCGGGTGCCGCGAGCCTGATTGCTGATGTCCTCGAATCGCTCGATCAGGAAAAGCTGGGCGGGATGGCCAAGTCGGCGCTGAAGAGCCGGATCGAGCGGCTCGCACTGGCGCCGCTGCTCGGCAACTTGCTAGCCGCGATGATTGCGGAGGGTCGGCACATGCCGCTGATCGAAGCGCTCATTCGCCGCTCTGCTGAAGCACTCGAGGCCAACGAGGATCTCGTGCGCCGCATGATCCACGACAAGGCGAACACCGTGATGCGCTGGACGGGCCTCGATGAGCGGCTCGCCAACGGGATCCTTGACGGACTCTACAAGCTGCTCGCCGAGACGGTCGTGATCGAGGATCACCCGTTGCGGTTGAAGATCGAGGAGAGCCTTGCCGCGCTGGCCGAAGCGCTGGTGAACGACCCGGCCATGCATGCCCGAGTGGAAGCCATGAAGCGCGATGTGTTGGCGAACCCGGCCTTCGCCGCGTGGCTCGATGGCCTGTGGGAGCGAGGCCGGGCCCAGCTATTGCGTGCAGTCCGATCAGGCGGCGCCACCGCTGGCGAAGGAGGTGACCGGCTGGGCGCTTCACTGGCAGAACTTGGCCGCGCGCTGCAGCAAGATGCCCGGCTGCAGGTGCTGGTCAACAGGTTCGCCCGCCGCACCCTCGTGGGCGTCGTCACCCGTTATGGCGATGAGATCGTCCGGCTGGTTTCGGAGACGGTGCGCCGGTGGGATGCACGCACTGTGACGGACCGGATCGAGGGAGCGGTCGGGCGCGATCTGCAGTTCATTCGAATTAACGGCACGCTCGTCGGCGGACTTGTCGGCGTGGCGATCCACGCGGTAGATGTCGCCTTGTGACCGGACCTGAAATCTCGACCGAACGCCTCGATCTGTGGCGGCCTGCTGCGCGCGACCATGCGGAGCTCATCAAGCTCTTGGCTGACGATGAAGTGCGCCGGCATCTTGGCAGCAGGCCGACCGGGGCGGTCGAGGAGTTCAACCGGCTTTGCCGCAACGCCGGTTCGTGGGCGCTGTTCGGCTACGGTATCTTCACCTGCCGCGCGCGAGGGACCGACGAGGTGCTCGGCATTTGCGGCGTATTCCACTCGTGGCGCGGGTTCGGCAAGGGCCTCGACGATACACCCGAGATCGGCTGGATCTTTGCACGCAAGACATGGGGGCAAGGGGTAGCGAGCGAAGCCGCCCGCGCTTCGCTCGCGTGGTTCGATGCAGCCTTCCCTGCCCGCCGTGTCGGCTGCATGATCAATGACACGAATCTGCCTTCGCTCGCCGTCGCCGCCAAGCTCGGCTTCGTGCGCTACGGCGAGGAGGCTGACGGGGATACGACCCTTATCCTGCTCGAGCGCCCCGCCTAGCCGACGAAGGCGCGCTCGATCACGTACTCGCCAGGGTGCGAATTGGCCCCTTCGGTAAACCCGAAGCCATCCAGCATCGCGGCAACTTCCTTGATCATCGTCATCGAGCCGCAGAGCATCACGCGGTCGTGGATCGGATCGAAGTTCTTCGGTTCGCCCAGTGATCCCTGGAACAGCGTTCCGTCGAGCATCAGGCCCTCGATCCGCTTGTTGGTGTGGAACGGCTCGCGCGTCACGGTGGGGATGTAGGTCAAGCGCTCCGCCGCCATCTCGCCCACCAAAGGATCGTCGGCCAGCCGGGCTTCCAGCATGTCGCGGTAGGCAAGATCGGAGACGCCGCGCACCGAATGGACCACGGCGATCTGTTCAAAGCGGTCGTAGATATCGGGATCACGGATCAGCGACATCCACGGCGCCAGCCCGGTGCCGGTGCCCAGCAGGAACAGGCGGCGGCCAGGCAGCAATGCATCGGCCACCAGCGTGCCGGTGGGCTTGCGGCCAAGATAGATGTGATCGCCTTCCTTGATCTTCTGGAGGCGCGAGGTGAGCGGGCCGTCCGGAACCTTGATCGAGAGGAACTCGAGCACTTCGTCATAGGCGGGCGAGGCCATCGAATAGGCGCGCAACAGCGGTCGGCCATTGTCGCCCATGAGACCGATCATCACGAACTCGCCGGAGCGGAAACGGAAACTCGGCGGGCGGGTGATGGTGAACGAGAACAGGAACTCGTTCCAGTGGCGCACCGAAACGACGGTTTCGACCGAAAGGCTGGGCGTAGGTTCTAGGGGAAACTGGTCGGGCAATGCGTGGCCCTCCAAAAATTGCAGCGATGCTGCCGGATGGGTGACAATCCGTCTTTACAGATAGACTGTCAAATTGAATTCACACTTGGCCCGATGGGCAGTGCGAGGCGGCTGGGATGTCAGTGGCCTGCCGGATCGGGCACGAAGGCCGGCGGAGTCGCCTCGCTGGCGAACCGCCAGGCGGAAAGGTAGGCGAGCTTCACGATTTTCGTCATCTTGGGGTAATTGATCCGGTCTGCGGTGTCCGTGGTGTGGTGGTAGTCGGGGTGGAAGCCGGTGTTGAACCACATCGCCGGCACGTTCTTGAGAACAAAGGGGAACTGGTCGCTGCGGAAGAACACGTTGAGCGCATTCTCGTGATCGAAGCGGTCATCGAGATCGAGCCCGATGCTGCGATTGGAGGCCATGACTGTGCGATTGAAATCCGGGCTGTAGGTCGCACCGATGAGGTTGAGGCGGTTGGTGGTGTCTTTCGGGATATCGATCAAACCGTTGGTCTGCTCGCTCGGTTCCTCGTTCCGGCCGATCATGTCGAAATTGATCATCGCGCGGGTGGAGGCGAGCGGGCGTAGCGGGTGCATCGCCATGTAGTAGCTGCCGAGCAGCCCGCGCTCCTCCGCCGCGAAGACGGCGAAGAGAACCGAGCGCTTGGGCCTTACCGGATTGGCCATGAAGGCGCGGGCCAGCGCGACGACGCCGACAGTGCCCGAGCCGTTGTCATCCGCGCCGTGCCAAATCTCCGGCCCGTTGCTGCCATCGTGATCGTGGTGCGCGCTGATGATTACCGTTTCCGGTGCGAGCGCGGGGTCGGAACCCGGCAGCAGGCCGACCACGTTGGCCGACGTGCCCCGGCTGCGCGCGGTGTTTTCGAGGTGGAGCGCAACGGTGGTCTCCGCCAAAGTACGCGACTGTGGGCTGAGGCTCTGTTCGATCGCGGACTGGAGCGCCTGTGGGGCGGCGCCTGCCTTAGCAAGCAGGGCAGCTGCGACGGCATCGGAGACGGTGAGCACCGGAATGCGCAGCTCGTCATCGGGCAGGGCCTGACCGGGAAGCGGCGGCACGCGCTTGGCGCTGCCGCCGATGCGATTGACGCGCTCGAGGTTCGAGGGGTGCTTCCGGCCAGGCTCGGCCATGACCAGCAGCGCGACCGCGCCGCGAGCCTGCGCATTGAGAGCCTTTACCCGATTGGTGGCGTAGCGTGTGTTGCCGGTGCCATTGAAGCGCGAGGCGGGATTGTTTTCCTGCGGCTCGTGCTCGAAAACGAGCACGACTTTGCCGCGCACGTCGAGGTCCTTGTAGTCGTCGTATCCCACACCGGGGGCAGTGATGCCGAAACCGGCGAAGACGAGCGGCGCGGCGAGGTCGATGTCATCGCGGAAGCCGCCGCTGATTTCGGGCGCCTTCCAGCTCTGCTCCGCTGTGCCGATGCGCAGGGTGAGCGTGTTGGCGGCCGGGTTGGGGCGGTATTCGATGAGCGGGACGTGCTGGAGATAGCTGGGCTTGCCGTTCGCGTCGGTCGCGGCGGGCTGAAGCCCGGCCTTGGCGAACTCGGCGGCGATCCACTGGACCGTGGCATCGTCACCCGGCTGGAGCGACATGCGGCCGAGCAGCGCATCGGAGGCAATGAAGGTGAGATCGGCGCGCAGGTCTGCCTCGCGGATCCGGTCAAAGCCGGGGGCCTGTGCGGCAGGCACGGGAGCGAGTTTCGGGGCTTCGGCCTGCGCCGCACCTGAAAGCGCCGCCAATCCGAACGCAGCGCTCCATGCCGCTTTGTGCATTGCCATTCCCCCAGCCCACCAAGTGCGAATCGCTATGCCGCGCCCGCGCGGCTTGTCCACTCGCCCTTGGGGGACTCGCGCCGAATTCAGGTCAGGTTGACACAGTTGACACAGTCCTGAGGAGAAGCTGCGGACCCCGGCTTTCCGGCCAGAAAGGGAAGTGGGGGCGGAAAAGGTCGGGTTGCCGGACATGCGCCCACCCTACGCCCCTTGCTTCCTGTAGGACAGCCCAACTGAAACAAGACGCAATCAGCCGCCCGCGTCGATCAGTGCCTGCACCTTGCGGTAGAACACCTCGCGCGCTTCGCCTTCGGGGCCCTCGTCGGCGCGAGTCCAGTCCGCATTGCTGGCGATCACCAGTCGCCGTTTGGGATCGATGAAGATGCCCTGCCCGAAAATGCCCTGTGCCGCGACCGAACCGTCGTCATAGGTCCACCACTGGTAGCCATAGCCGCGGCCCGGCGTGCCAATGTCCTTCTGCTTGTGCGCAGCGGCGGCGAACCAGTCCGGCGGCACGATCTGCTGCCCACCCGCATTTCCGTTGGCGAGCACGAACAGACCCATGCGCGCAAAATCGCGCGTTGCTGCCTGAATGCAGCAGCCGGCGATCTCGTGCCCTGTCTTGCCGAGCAGCCACGTCGCCTTGGCTTCCATGCCGACTGGCTTCCAGATCTTCTCCTCGAGATACTGCGAGAGCGGCTTCTTGACCGCCGAGGAAACAAGCACGCCGATGAGATTGGTTTCGCCGGTGTTGTAGTGCCACTCGGCACCCGGCGGGTGCGCGCGGGGGAGCTTCCTCATGTAGCTGACAGTCGCGTCCATGCCCTTTTCGGGCTCGGCGTTGTTGAACGAAGCGACGTCGGACTTGGGGTCCTCGTAGTCCTCGTTCCAGCGCACACCCGAGCTCATCGTCAGGAGCTGTGCGACGCTCACGTCGTCGTAGGCCGAACCCTTGAGGTCAGGGATGTACTGGCTGACCTTGTCATCGAGGCTCTTGATGAAGCCATCCTTGATCGCCGCGCCGACAAGCGTGGAAGTGAAGGATTTTGCCACCGAGAAGCTGGTCCAGCGTCCCTTTGGCCCAAAGCCGAGACCATAACGCTCGAACCGAAGCTTGCCGTCCTGCACAATGACCAGTCCCGCCGCGCGCTGGCTCGCCATATAGGCCTCGATGCCGGGGATGGTCAGCGGTCTGCCGGCGGGAAGCGGCAAGGGCTTGTCCGAAGGGGCAATCTCGCGCGCTTCGGCCAGCACGGGCAAGCGGTCCATCGCGCGGAACGCCGCATCGCGCTGCGGCACTGACCACATCAGCACATCGCGGTTCGTTGGCAGGGCTGCGAGCAGTCCGCGGGTCTCCGCATCGAGACTGGCGTACCAGCCAGCCCCCGCGAGCCCAAGCGCCCCCGCCGCGATCAATCCCATGGTGCGCTTGCGCATCCTACCCCCTCCTGTGCCTTGGTTTGACAGCGAAACTAGCGCGGCATGCGGCGCTGTCCATGGGAGCGGGGCAGAAAACAGAGGAACTGTGACTTCAACAGAACCCGCGCGGCAAGCGCCTACAAGCGCATGTCCACAGCGCTCCTTAAGGTCTACTCGGCAATGTCAGAGGCAATCTTCGCGAGAAGGTCGAGAAACTCCTGCGGGACCGGCTCATTCACCACGGCGTTGTAGTAATCGCGGATTTCCCGGCTCCACGCCGGATCGCGCAGCGCTGCGGCGTCTCCATCGCCTGCGGCCATATCAGCCGCCGTCGAATCCGGTTCAGCTTTCGGATCAATCGATGGGTCCTTTGCCACAAGCCCTATCCCGCCGAACCTCGTTCCCCTCATGGGCGCGCTAATCGTCTTAGCATGACCGAATTGTAGAAGCATATTCCGTCCTCGGGTTCCATATCTTCTGTTTGCATTGCTGGCGGCCTTTGGCGGCCCTGGGGCCACCTCACTGCCGGATCTCGCCAAGGATCGGATGGTGCACCCATGCCCGGTCGCCAGTCGGGAAAGGGGTAAAGCGATGCCAAGATAAACGGCCAAGGGGGCGCTTGTTCCGGCTTCCGGTCAAAGATCGCAGCGCAGCGCTTGCCAAGTTCTGCCGGACGAACGGCCAGCCCGGCGCCGATTTACTGTAGGTGCGAAGCTGATCTCGCGTCGCGAGACGTCTTGCAGGCCGGCATGCGATCACCCCTGGCCCTCGTATCGTGACGTGCTCTTGAGCCTCTGATCTTGTTACAGGCATAGAAAAAGGGCCGGAAGGTTATCCCTTCCGGCCCGTTTTCGTGTTCAGCGTGAGCGTCGGACTTAGAAGTCCATGCCGCCCATGCCGCCCATGCCGCCACCCATCGGGGGCATCGCGGGCTTGTCTTCGGGGCGTTCGCTGATCGCGGCTTCGGTCGTGATCAGGAGGCCGGCAACCGAGGCTGCGTCCTGAAGCGCGGTGCGCACGACCTTGGTCGGGTCGATGACGCCGGCGGCCTTCAGGTTCTCGTAGGTGTCGGTCGCGGCGTTGAAGCCCTGGGTCTCGTCACCTTCGCGCAGGAGGTTGCCCGAAACGACCGCGCCATCGTGGCCGGCGTTCGTTGCGATCTGGCGAACCGGGGCCATGATCGCCTTGCGGACGATGTCGATGCCCTTGGTCTGGTCGTCGTTCGCACCCTTCAGGCCGGCAAGGGCCTTGGTCGCGTAGAGGAGAGCCGTACCGCCGCCGGGGACGATGCCTTCCTCGACAGCAGCGCGGGTGGCGTGAAGCGCGTCGTCGACGCGGTCCTTGCGCTCCTTGACTTCGACTTCCGAAGCGCCGCCGACCTTGATCACGGCCACGCCGCCAGCGAGCTTGGCCAGACGCTCCTGGAGCTTCTCGCGGTCGTAGTCGCTGGTGGTGACTTCGATCTGGGCACGGATCTGCTCGACGCGGGCCTTGATCTCGTCGGCCGAACCGGCGCCGTCGACGATCGTGGTGTTGTCCTTGTCGATGGTG
>NZ_JAIXZS010000109.1 GCF_027489515.1 Novosphingobium sp.
CGGATGCCCTTCCAGCCGTAGGCTTCGGCGAGCTTCACGAAATCGGGGAGGCTGTCCGAATAGGAGTTCGAATAGCGGCTCTCGTAGGTCAGTTCCTGCCACTGGCGGACCATGCCCATCCATTCGTTGTTGAGCACGAAGACCTTGACCGGCAGGCGGTACTGCGTCGCGGTGCCGAGCTCCTGAATGTTCATCTGGATCGAGGCATCGCCTGCGATATCGATGACCAAGGCATCGGGGAAGCCAACTTGCGCGCCGATAGCGGCGGGGAGGCCATAGCCCATCGTGCCGAGGCCGCCCGACGTTAGCCACTTGTTGGGGCCCGAAAAGTGGAAGTACTGCGCCGCCCACATCTGGTGCTGGCCGACTTCGGTGGTGATGATCGGGTCGCGCTTGCGGGTCAGCTCGTAAAGCCGCTCGACCGCATATTGCGGCATGATGGCTTCCTTGCGGTGCGGATAGGCGAGGGACTTGCGCGCGCGCCAGCCATCGATGCAGGCGAACCATTCGGTGAGGTCGTTTGCCTCGCACTTCGTCTCGTTCCAGCCTGCGATGAGCTGCTTCAAGACCTTGGCGCAATCGCCGACGATGGGGAGATCGGCGCGCACGGTCTTGTTGATCGAGGCGCGGTCGATATCGATGTGGATGCGCTTGGAATTCGGCGAGAAGGCATCGAGGCGGCCCGTCACGCGGTCGTCGAAGCGCGCACCGATCGCGACGATGAGATCGGCGCGGTTCATCGCCATGTTTGCTTCATACGTGCCGTGCATGCCGAGCATGCCTAGCCACGCCGGATGGTCTGCCGGGAAGGCGCCAAGGCCCATGAGCGTGGACGTGACCGGCGCGCCGGTGAGCGCCTGAAGCTCACGCAGAAGAGCGGTTGCTTCGGGGCCGGAATTGATCACGCCGCCGCCGGTATAGAAGATCGGGGCCTGTGCGGCGGCGATCATCTGCACAGCCTGCGCGATATCTTCGCGAGGGGCCTCGAGCTGCGGATTGTACCGCGTGCGGGTGCGGGCAGGCTTGCCGGTCCACGGCGCAAGGCCGATCTGGACGTCCTTGGGAATATCGATCACGACCGGGCCGGGGCGGCCTTCGGTGGCGATGCGGAAGGCTTCCTCGACGATCTCGCCAAGCTGGTTGGGGTCCTTCACGAGGTAGTTGTGCTTGGTGCAGTGGCGCGTGATGCCGACGGTATCGCATTCCTGGAATGCATCCGAACCGATCAGCGCGGTCGGGACCTGGCCGGTGATGACGACGAGCGGGATCGAATCCATGAAGGCATCGGCAATGCCGGTGACCGCATTGGTCGCGCCCGGGCCTGACGTCACGAGCACGACGCCGGGCTTGCCGGTGGCGCGCGCATAGCCTTCGGCCGCATGGGCGGCGCCCGCTTCGTGGCGGACGAGGATGTGGCGGATCCGCTCGTCACCGAACAGGGCATCGTAGATCGGCAGCACCGCGCCGCCGGGATAGCCGAATACGCATTCGACCCCGCGCGCGATCAGGCTTTCGACCAGGATTTCCGCGCCGCTGCGCTCGTTCTTCACGTGTCGTTCCCTTTCCGGCCCGGTGTACCCTTCTGGGCCTTCTCCGGATGCCGCTGCGAAGCGGGCGCGTTAGCCGCGCTGCCGCGCTGTTCAAACCAAAATCTGCCGGATTGGGGACCACAACCCACGAAAACCCGGAAAAAATGCGGCCCGGAGCAGAGGCAGACTGCGCCGGGCCAGGGATGCCGGGGGAGGGACTGGATCCATGCCCGCCGGTAATGGTGCGGTACGCGACATAAAATGCTGCGTCAACCCCTAATCGCGTAATAATGCTTCAATCAGAGTGTCTGGCGGGGAATTTTGCAACGTGATGCGCGGCCATGCGGCGGGGGGCTGATGCCGCAGCCAGGTGTATTGCCGCTTGGCATAGCGCCGCGTGGACTGGCTGCCAGCGGCCATCGCTTCTGCCTCGGTGAGCTGTCCGGCAAGGAAATCAGCAATTTCCGGCACGCCGATCGCGCGCATGACGGGGAGCGCGGGATCGAGGCCGCGCCCGAGCAATGCTTCGACTTCGGCAATCGCGCCGGCCTGCCACATCCGCGCGAAGCGCCGGTCGCAGCGTTCATAAAGCCAGGCGCGATCGGGCATGAGGATCAGCGGGCGCAAGGCCACCGCGTGACCGATGCCGCCGCTGCGTTCGGCCTGCCAATCCGCGAGGGGGCGACCGGTGGAGCGCACTACCTCGAGCGCGCGCGCAATGCGGGCGCCGTCGGCCGGTGCGAGCGTGGCGGCACGGGCCGGGTCTTCGCTTTGCAGGGCAGCGTAGGCCTGCCCGGTGGAGAGCGCGCGGACGGCGGCGCGGACGTTCGGGTCGATAGGGGGCACGGGGGCAATGCCGTCCAGCAGGGTGCGGATATAGAGGCCTGTGCCGCCGACGAGGATGGGGAGCGCGCCAGCGGCATGCGCGGCGGCGATTTCGGCGCGGGCGGATGCGGCCCAGTCGGCGGCGGAGCAGGCCTTGGCGCCGTCCCATGCGCCGAAGAGTCGGTGGGGGATGCCGTGCATTTCGGCTGCGGCAGGTCGCGCGCTAAGCACGGCAAGATCGGCGTAGACCTGGGCGCTGTCCGCATTGATAACGACGGCCTTTCCGCCAGCTGCCTCGTGCGCAAGCGCCGCGCGCACCGCGAGATCGCTCTTGCCGCTCGCCGTCGGCCCTGCAATGAGCGCGAGCGGCGGCAGCTGGGCCGTGCCAGAAGGGGAATGATCGGTGCTCATCGCACGGCTGATAGCAGAGCCCGAGACGCTTGGTGACAATCTTGCGCTCGCTATGGAGCAGATTGAGGACGCGGGCTGGGAAGTGGCTGGCGCGGGCATGCTCTCCGAGGTCGACGATGTGCTCGAGATGGAACTGATCGAAGAGGCGAAAGCGCCTGACGTCGGCGCGGTACGGCGCATTCTGGACCAGTGCTTCCCGAACTCAGACCTCCTGCTTTCGCGTGAGGCGATCGAGGTGCCGCGCCTATTCGTCTCCGACATGGATTCGACCATGATCGGGCAGGAATGCATCGATGAACTGGCCGATTTTGCCGGGCTGAAGGAACGGATCGCGGCGATCACCGAGCGGGCGATGCGGGGCGAGCTCGATTTCGAGGCTGCGCTGCGCGAACGCGTGGGGCTGCTGAAGGATCTTTCAGAAGGGGCGATTGCGCAGTGCCTTGAGGAGCGCATCCGCCCGATGGACGGCGCGCGGACGCTGGTTGCCACCCTCAAGGCGCAGGGCACGCGGACAGTGCTGGTGACGGGAGGCTTCCATGCTTTTGCCGATCCGGTGGCGCAGCAGCTGGGGTTCGAGCATGTCGTAGCCAATCGGCTCGGCGTGCATGGCGGCGTGCTGACGGGTGATGTGGTCGGCGGGATCGTTGACAGTTCGGTCAAACGCCAGGTGCTGCTGGACGAGACGGCACGGCTGGGCGAGGGGGCTGGTTCGCTGGCGACCGGCGACGGCGCAAACGACATTCCGATGCTGGAAGCGGCCACGCACGGCATTGCTTACCGCGCCAAGCCCAAGGCGCGGGCGGCGGCGGACGGGTGGATCGAGCGGGGCGACCTGACCGCGATCCTCTCGCTGTACGGCATTGCGCGGGAGCACTGGTTGGTCTGACTGACCTCGGGCTTGACGCGATATTAACACTGGTGTTAGTAGCGGGGCAGAACCTGATTCTGCGGAGACACCGTGTGAACGCTCTGACTGCCCGTTTTGACGCTGACGAATCTCAAGTTGCCGGGGGGCGCGATTTCCTGCAGCTGCCGCTGTTCGACGAGCGCCGACCGAAGCTCCGTCTGCGTCCGGCCAAGGCGCTGCACCATTTTCGCGAGCTCTTGAAGGACAAGGAGAATACCGAGGAGGTGTTCTACATCTTCGAGGCGCTGCCCTGGCGCGATCTGCGCAAGGCGGGCGAGCGGTTTCTGACCTCCGAGCGCGGCATGGACATGCGCGTCAAGGAGCCCAATCTGCCGACGATCCTTGACGATCACGCGGCGCTGCGCCGCATGCCCGAAGGCTCGCTGGCCCATGCCTATTGCGACTTCATGGAGCGCGAAGGCCTGACGGCACAGGGGCTGGTCGAGGAATTCGAGCGCTTCGCCAAGGACAAGCCCAAGTACAACGACCAGTTCCAGTGGTACATGAACCGCATGCGCGATGTGCATGATATGCTTCATGTTCTGACCGGCTATGGCCGTGACGCGCTGGGCGAGGCCTGCGTGCTGGCGTTCACCTACAGCCAGCAGCCCGCGCTGGCGCACTTGTTCATCGGCTACATGGCGGGGCTGAACATCGGCAAGCAGGTCAAGAGCAGCGCCCCGGTGCTGCGCGCGATCCGCGAGGCGCAGGGGCTGGGCAAGGCCTGCCCGCGGCTGGTCGAGCAATCGATCACCGCGCTCTTGCCGATGCAGCTGGAAGATGTGCGCCGCAAACTGAACATCACACCCGCAATGCACTACCGCGCGGCGCATGCGGTTTGGCAGTCGATGGGCGTCGATCCCTACGATCTGCTGGGCAAGAAGGCAGCCTGATTTAGCCCCTCCGTCAGCGCTTCGCGCTGCCACCTCCCCGAGACAAGCTCGGGGAGGGATTTGGCTGGGATCAGCCTTCCATCCAGTTCTTGAAGAAGGCCTCGTTTGCCTCGCGCAGCGCGGCGATCTCGACCGCAAAGCCCGGGCCGGTGACGGCGCTGCCGCCGGTGGTGCCAATGCGGGTCATCGGGATGCCGGCGGCCTGGATCGTTTCGGCAACAGCGCTTGTCACGACATAGCGGCCCTGATCCTCACCGAAGGCGGTGAAGTGATCGCCGATTTCCTCGAGCTTGCAGCCGATGCCGTTGGCCATCGCCATTTCGGCGAGCGCGACGAGGAGACCGCCATCCGAAACATCGTGCACGGCGCTGACCTTGCCTTCGGCGATCAGCTTGCGAACGAATTCACCGTGGGCGCGCTCGGCGGCGAGATCGACCGGCGGCGGGGCGCCGTCTTCACGGCCGTGGATTTCGCGGAGCCAGAGCGATTGGCCGAGGTGGCCGTTGCTGTGACCGATGACGAAGATTGCCTCGCCTTCGGCGTTGAAGGCGATCTTGGCCATGGTCTCATGGTCTTCCATGAGGCCGACACCGCCGATGGCAGGCGTGGGGAGGATGGCGGAGCCGCCACCGGTCGCCTTGCTCTCGTTGTAGAGCGAGACGTTGCCTGAAACGATGGGATAGTCGAGCGCACGGCAGGCATCGCCCATGCCGCGCAGGGCCTCGACGATCTGCGCCATGATTTCGGGACGCTGGGGGTTGGCGAAGTTGAGGCAATTGGTGATTGCCAAGGGCTTGGCGCCGACAGCGGAGATGTTGCGGTAGGTTTCGGCCACCGCCTGCTTGCCGCCTTCGTATGGGTCGGCATAGCAGTAGCGCGGGGTGCAATCGGTGCTCATGGCGAGCGCTTTCTGCGTGCCATGGATGCGCACGACGGCAGCGTCGCCGCCCGACTTCTGCAGCGTGTCCGCGCCGACCTGCGAGTCGTACTGCTCCCAGATCCAGCGGCGGCTGGCGAGATCGGCGCTGCCGATGAGCGTGAGAAGATCCGCGCCGAGATCGGTGCTGGCGGGAACATCGCCGAGCGGCTTCACGCCGGCCCAGGCCTTGTAGTCCGCAAGGCTCATCGCCGGGCGGTCATAGAGCGGCGCGTCTTCTGCGAGGGGCCCGAGCGGGATGTTGCACACCGTCTCGCCCTGGAAGGTGAGGACCATGTTGCCGGTGTCGGTCACTTCGCCGATCACCGCGAAATCGAGTTCCCATTTGCGGAAGATCGCCTCGGCCATGGCTTCCTTGCCGGGCTTCAGCACCATGAGCATGCGCTCCTGGCTTTCCGAGAGCATCATTTCGTAGGGCGTCATGCCCTCTTCGCGGCAGGGCACCTTGTCCATGTCGAGCACGACGCCGGCCTTGCCGTTGGTCGCCATTTCGACCGAGGAGGACGTGAGGCCGGCGGCGCCCATGTCCTGGATCGCGACGATGGCGTCGGTCGCCATGAGTTCGAGGCAGGCCTCGATGAGGAGCTTTTCGGTGAAGGGATCGCCAACCTGCACGGTGGGGCGCTTTTCCTCGCTCTTCTCGTCGAAGTCCGCGCTCGCCATCGTGGCGCCGTGGATGCCGTCGCGCCCGGTCTTGGAGCCGACGTAGACGATCGGATTGCCGATGCCTGTGGCGGCCGAATAGAAGATCTTGTCCTGATCGGCCACGCCCACGGTCATCGCGTTGACGAGGATGTTGCCGTCGTAGGCCTTGTGGAAATTGGTCTCGCCGCCCACCGTCGGCACGCCGACGCAATTGCCATATCCGCCGATGCCGGCGACGACGCCTTGCACCAAGTGCTTCATCTTGGGGTGATCGGGGCGGCCGAAACGCAGCGCGTTCATGTTGGCGACCGGGCGCGCGCCCATCGTGAACACGTCGCGCAGGATGCCGCCCACGCCCGTTGCCGCGCCCTGATAGGGCTCGATGTAGGAGGGGTGGTTGTGGCTCTCCATCTTGAAGATGGCGGCGAGCTTGGTGCCGTCAGGCCCATCGCCGATATCGATCACGCCCGCATTCTCGCCCGGGCCGCAGATCACCCAGGGCGCCTCGGTCGGCAGCTTCTTCAGGTGGATACGGCTCGACTTGTAGGAGCAGTGCTCGGACCACATGACCGAGAAGATGCCGAGCTCGACGAGGTTTGGCTCGCGCCCCAGCGCGTGAAGCACGCGGGCATATTCTTCCTCGGACAGCCCATGGGCGGCGACGACATCGGGAGTGATTTCGGACATGGCAGGGCCCTTAGCGACGTGCGCCGGGCATGGCGAGTCTCAAGCGAAGCGCTGTGCCCCGGAAACCTTCGAACGCGTGGCCTCGACCAGCAGGGCGAGCGCCGCGAGCACGGTGAAGGCGAACAGCGCGAGGAGCGGCTGGGCGGGGCTCATTTCGGTGGTACGCGGGCTGAACCAGTCGATCACCTGAAACAACGCGAGGACTGCGGCGAAGAGACCGAGGACCAGGCCCGAGCGCGGTCCGGCAGCACGGGTGCGCGAGGCATAGAAGGCGAGGCTGCCGAACGCGAGCAGGACTTCGAGCGCATGTTCGGTGAGCGGGTGGTTCCACAAACCGAGACCGAGCTTCGGCGGCGAACCGGCGAGCGTGAGATCGGGCGCATGGACAATGTAATCCGCCAGCCAGTGCGAGAGGACGCAGGCGAAAGCGATCAGCGCGGCAGGCCGGCTGCGGGTCATGGCCAGCACGAGGACGCCGAACAGCGCAGCCAGCACTGCAGCGCCCAGCAAGCTGTGGCTGATCGGCATGTCATAAAGATCGAGCCAGTTGCTGGCGGTGAAATTCGGCGTCAGGCGGTAATGCTCGATGCCGGTGAGTGCCAAGCTGAAGAAGGCAAAATCGAGCACTTGCACGGCGACGACGAGCACGGGGAGCGACGGGGCCTTGCGCGATGCGGCGGCGATGAAGGCGGGGGCATAATGGCCGATGAACACGGATGCTTATCCAGCGAAGGCGCGCGCAGCCCATGTGGCAGCGACGGCGGCGGTCATCGTGGCGAAAGCGCCCCAGCACACATCGATTGCGGTGACGTAGCTGGGCCAGCGGGCGAGCGTGGCCTGATTGGTGAAATCGTACGTCGCGTAGCATAGCGCGCCGAGCAGCGCGCCATTGAGCGCCGCCGCGCCGAGGCCGGAGGCAATGCCCGGGCGGATCGCGAACCAGACCATGCCGGCGAGGTAGGCAAGATAAAAAATGCCGGCAGGCGCAAGCCGGAAGCTGGGTGCCAGGAGGTCCCCCAGCGCCGGGCGATAAAGGTTTGGTCCGGCCCAGCCGAGCCAGAGTGCATCAAGACCGCCGAAAACCACGGCTGCCACCAGATAAGCTATTACCAATTGCATGCACCTGCTCCCTGTCTCGAAGCTTGACCGGCTGCGGCTCGCCCGTCAATGCTGGCAGGTGATGGCACACGATACCGACATCGGCTCGCTGAGTTTCGAGGAAGCCCTGAAAGCGCTGGAGGATATTGTCCGCCGGCTGGAAAGCGGTGAGGCGCCGCTCGACGAATCGATCAGTCTCTACGCGCGGGGCGATGCGCTGCGCGCGCATTGCCAGAAGCGGCTCGATGCGGCCCAGGCGCGGATCGAGGCGATCGTGACCGATGGGCCCTCTGGCGGATTGGGGCGAGCTGTGGGCACGAAATCCTTCGACGAAGGAAATGGCGGGGCATGACCGCAATGGAACGGACGGGCCCCTGGCAGGACCTGCTGCGCCCGGCGCTGGCGCGCATTGCCGAGGACATCGACAGCAGCTTCGATGCGCTGCTGCCGCTGGCGAACGACCCGCGCGACCGGCTGATCGAGGCGATGCGCTATGCTGCGATCGGCGGCGGCAAGCGCCTGCGCCCGCTGCTGGTGCTGGCAACCGCGAGCCTGTTCGGGGCGGACCGGGCAATGGCGATCCGCGTCGGCACCGCGATCGAGGCGATCCACGTCTATTCGCTGATCCACGATGATCTGCCTTGCATGGATGACGATGCGCTGCGCCACGGCAAGCCGACGCTGCATGTCGCCTTCGATGAGGCAACCGCGGTGCTAGCGGGCGATGCACTGCACGACTTTGCCTTTGAGGTGCTTTCGGACCCCAACCTTTCCGGCGATCCCTTCGTGCGGATCGAACTGGTGCGCACGCTGGCGCTGGCGAGCGGGATGAACGGCATGGCCGGCGGGCAGATGATGGACATCGCCGCCGAGACCGCCTCGTTCGACCTGCCGACCGTCACGCGCCTCCAGCAATTGAAGACGGGGGCGCTGCTGAGCGCGGCGGTGGAAATGGGCGCGATCATCGGGCGCATTCCGGCCGAGGGGCGCTCGCACCTGCGCGGCTATGCCCGCGATATCGGGCTTGCCTTCCAGATCGCTGACGATCTTCTCGATGCCGAGGGGGACGAGGCGGCGGCGGGCAAGGCGCTGCGCAAGGACGAGCAGGCGGGCAAGGAAACCTTCCTCTCGCTGCTCGGCCCCGAACGGGCGCGCGAACAGGCGCAGATGCTGGTCGAGCAGGCGGTGCAATTCCTCGCCTCCTATGGTGAGGAGGCCGACCTCCTGCGCGCGCTGGCGTGGTTCATTGTCGAAAGGGATCGCTGAATGGGAGAGGCGGGAAAGAGGATCGGGGTATACCCCGGCACGTTCGACCCGATTACATTGGGGCATCTCGATATCATCCGCCGGGGGGCGAAACTGGTCGATCAGCTGATCATCGGCGTGACGACCAACCCTTCGAAGAACCCGATGTTCACGCCCGAGGAGCGCATGGCCATGGTCACGCGCGAGGTGGCAGCGCAAGGGATCGAGAATGTCTCGGTCATGGGTTTCAATGCCCTCCTTATGAAGTTCGCCGAAAAGCAGGGCGCGACCGTGATCGTGCGGGGTCTGCGCGCGGTTGCGGACTTTGAGTACGAATACCAGATGGCGGGCATGAACCAGCAGCTCAACGACGGCATCGAGACGGTGTTCCTGATGGCCGACGTCAGCCTCCAGCCGATCGCCTCGAAGCTGGTCAAGGAAATCGCGCTGTTCGGCGGCGACATTCACCGGTTCGTCACGCCGCAGGTGCGCGATGAAGTGGTGGAGCGCGTGGAACGCCAGGGCCGGCTCGGCGATTACTGAGCGCTGCACCGCGCCCGCCGGTCTGCAGGCGATTTGTTCATTGCGGCGTCATCGCCGGGGGCCTATCCGCCCCGCATAGACAGTTTTGATCGGGAAATCGTTTGATGGCATCGCGTTTGTTCACTAGGATCACGCTCGGGCTCGGTGGCGGGCTCGCGCTCGGCGCGGCGCTCATTGCCCCGATTTCACCGGCCATGGCGCAGCGACCGTCGGAAAAGGAAGCGGTGAAGCCGATCAAGGTCGATCCGATCCAGCATACGCAGACGATGACGTATGCAGTCGATCCCGACATCTCACACGATCCCGACAATGTCCTGGTGCTCGATCTTTCAAATGGCGGGCGCGTGGCGATCCGGCTCATGCCGCAATGGGCGCCGAACCATGTCGAGCGGATCAAGACGCTGACGAGGGAGGGCTTCTACAACGGGGTGATCTTCCACCGCGTGATCGAAGGCTTCATGGCGCAGACGGGCGATCCGACCGGGACCGGGCAGGGCGGCTCGAAGCTTCCCGACCTCAAGGCCGAATTCAATGATATCCCGCACCTGCGCGGCACCGTCTCGATGGCGCGCACCGATGAACCGAACTCGGCCAACAGCCAGTTCTTCATCGTGTTCTATCCGCGCTTTGCGCTCGATCACAAATATACCAACTTCGGCCGGGTGATCGCAGGCATGGACATTGTCGATGCCATCGTGCGCGGCGAGCCGCCGAAGAACCCGACCAAGATCGTGCAGGCGAGCCTTGCATCGGAGAACAAGACCCCGCCGCCGCCGCCCGCGCCTGCAGCGCCCGCCGCATTCACGGCAGATATGCTGAGCAATTCCAAGTCCAACTGAGGGATTGCGCCCTCATAGGGCGGCCGGCTCTGTCATTTAGTTTGTCCGCCCGCGGGCCGCACTTGTCGAAGCAGGGCGGCGGCGCTAGCGGCCATTCCTATGCGTGTAGACCTGTTCGACTTTGAGCTTCCACCCGAGCGTATTGCGCTGCGCCCCGCGAGCCCGCGCGATTCCGCGCGGCTGCTCGGAGTGGGGGCTGAAGGGCCATTCGTCGATGCCGTGGTGCGCGATCTGCCGAAGCTGCTGCGCGCGGGCGATGTGCTGGTGTTCAACGACACGCGGGTGATCCCGGCGCAGCTGGAGGGCGAGGTGGGCAACGCGCGGATCGGCGCGACCCTGCACAAGCGGATCGATCTCAGGCGCTGGCAGGCGTTCGTGCGCAACGGGCGGCGGCTGAAGCCCGGCAGCGTGATCGACTTCGGCGCGGGCGTTTCTGCTACGGCCGAAGATCGCCACGCCGATGGCAGCTGGACGCTGGCGTTCTGCGGCGAAGAACCGGTCGAGGTTCTGCTGGAGCGCGCGGGGCGTATGCCCCTGCCGCCCTATATCGCCGGAAAGCGCCCCACGGATGAGCGCGACCGCGAGGACTACCAGACGATGTTTGCCGCCGAGGACGGCGCAGTCGCGGCCCCCACAGCGGCGCTGCACTTTACGCCGGAACTGATGGCGGCGCTGGCCGAGGCGGGCATAGGGCACGAAACGCTGACCCTGCATGTGGGCGCAGGCACGTTCCTCCCGGTCAAGGCCGAAGATACCGAAGACCATGCCATGCATGCCGAATGGGGCCGGATCGAGCCCGAAGCGGCGGCGCGGCTCAATGCGGTCCGTGCGGGCGGCGGGCGCATCATCGCGGTCGGCACCACCAGCCTGCGCCTCCTCGAAAGCGCGGCGGACGAGGCCCGCGTGATCCATCCATTCGCGGGCGACACCAGCATCTTCATCACGCCGGGCTACCGCTTCCGCGCGATCGACGGGCTGATGACCAACTTCCACCTGCCCAAATCGACGCTGATGATGCTGGTCAGCGCGCTGATGGGGCTGGAGCGGATGCAGGAAGCCTACGCCTACGCCATTGCGAACGGGTACCGCTTCTACAGCTACGGCGATTCGAGCCTGCTGATCCCGTGAGCGGCGGGGCACTTGCCCCGCCTCCCTGTCAGGCCACCATGATCAGATCGGTGAAGGCGAGCGCGGGATGCGTCGTCGTGCCGAGCGTGGCGATTGCGACCGCCGCCGTGCCGCCCAGGCCGTCAGCGTCGTAGTAAAGCACACCGGTCGTGGTGTCGTAGACGATCCGGTCGGTAGCATCGTGCGCCGTGGTGGCCCCCGCAGCGGCGTGAAACTCATCCGCCGTCAGCGCCCCAGTGTGGGTGATCCCTGCAAAGATCTTCTTGCTCAGCCGGATGACATCCCCGTCGGTCTTGGAGAAATCAGTGATCAGGTCGTTTTCCGGCGCGGTGTCAAACACAAAGAAGTCCTTGCCGGCCCCGCCGGTCAGCGTGTCCTTGCCAAGGCTGCCGTAGAGAACATCCTTTCCGCCGCCGCCATTGATTATGTCGTTTCCAGCACGGCCGTAGATCGTGTTGGAAATATCGGTGCCGGTCAGCGTGTCGGCTGAGGCGGTGCCATTGATCACGCCTGGCTTGATGAGGACCACTGGCTTCGAGGGGTTGGAACTCGCACCGCCGGGGGCGATGTCCTGCAAAACCTTTGTGCCAGCGGCAGTGCCATCGGTGACCCACAGTTCCTGGCCCTTGGCGGGATCGTAGCCGAACACGAAGGTGGCACGGCCATCGCCGAGCGAGTTGAACTGTGTGGGCCGGGACTTGTCCTGAAGGCCGGGGGTGATGTCGAGCACCAGCTGGGTTCCGCTGGCGGTGCCATCGGAAACCCACAGCTCGCCATCGGCGCTGAACACCACCTTGTTGCCCGAGAGGGCGGCGAACCCGGAGACGCCTTCGCCCGGGCTGCCAGGTGCGGTGTCCTTGAGCAGCTTGGTTCCCGCTGCGGTGCCGTCGGTGATCCACAGCTCCGCGCCGTTGGTCTGGGTTATCCCGTTGAACAGCACCTTGCCATTGGGCAACTGATAGAAGTTGGACGGCGCTCCATTGACCCCGACCCCGAGATCCTTGAGCAGCTTCGTGCCCGCCTTTGTCCCGTCGGTGATATAGAGCAGGCTGTAGGATGTGCCGTTGGACGCGGCGAACAGTGCCTTGCCATTGCCAAGCGCATAGAAGTTGGCGGGATTGGAGCCGTTGGCGCCAACGGCAATATCGGCCAGCATCTTGGTGCCTGCAGCGGTGCCGTCCGTGGTCCAGAGCTCGTCCCCATGCGTGCCGTCGTTGGCACGGAAGATCGCGCGGCCATTGCCGAGTGCGAGTGGCCCAGCACCGCCCGAGGGGCGGAAACCGAACCCACCGCCGGGGTTGATGTCCGTGAGGAGCTTGGTGCTGCCGGCGGTTCCACCCGTCACCCAGATCTCATATCCGCTTGCCTGCTGGAACGCGCCGAAGATCATTTTGCCGTTGCCGAGATCAGTCAAATACCCTGGGAAATCACCGGGACCGAACGCCTTGAGCATGAAAGAGCCGGCCGCGCTGCCATTGGTGATCCACATGACCGCGCCGTTGCTGCCGTTGAAATCATAGGCCGTGAAGATCAGCTTGTCGGCGCCGAACGGCGTGAACTGGGAGAGGCTGTTGCCGTTGCTCGGCCCGAAGATGTTGGCGAACTTGACCGTGCCGGAGGCCGTGCCGTTGCTGATCCAGAGGTTACCGTTCGAGGTGCCATCCGAGGCGCTGAAGATGACCTTGCCGTTGCCAAGCGTGGTGAGATTGCTGGGCGCGGAGCCAGACGGGCCGGTATAGAGGTCCTTGAGCAGCGTCGTGCCGGTGGTCGTGCCATCGGTGATCCAGAGTTCGACGCCGGTATTCACATTGTCGGCGGCCGCCGAGAACAGGACCTTGCCATTGGCGAGCACGACAAAGTTTGACGGATTGGACGAGGTAAAGCCGGGAAAGATATCCTTGAGCAGCTTGGTGCCGGTGGTCGTCCCGTCGGTGATCCAGAGTTCTTTGCCGTTGGTTGAATCCGTTGCCGTGAACAATGCTTTGTTGCGTGCCATTTCAGGTCCCTTGATCTGGCGTTTCGGTGCGTTTGAGTCGAGCAAACGCTAACGATCGGTATAACCATATAGGACTGATCTACCAACTGCGAAGCTTGGCAATCTGGACCGGAATGGCGCGCTTGCCTCATCCGGGACAACCGATGCGGCTGTTGTCCCGGTGCGCTGAGGTTCAGGCTGCGACCAATTCCGCCACTGCATCGAGCACGTTGAGGCGCTGCTTCTTGAGGTCTTCAAGGTGCTGGTCCGAGGTCGGCTCGATGCCGGTTTCGGCGCGGTGGATGGCCTTGTCGAGCTCGTAATAGGCTTCGCTGAGCTTGCGGAAATGCGCGTCGCTCAGCTTGAGCGCGTGGAGCCGGGCAGCGGCTTCGGGGAATGCGGCGGCAAGATCGTGGTTGGCGTGGCTCATGGCAGGTCCTTCGCTGTGGTGTTCGCGAGGAGCCTAGCAAGGCCTGCGGGGCGGCGAATTGCGGTCGGTCAATTCGGGCGCGAACACCGCAGACTGGGGGACCATTCAGCCGAGGATCAGGATGTCATCATGGGTGAGGGCAGGCGCGCCTATGAGCACGGCAAGCGCGATGGCCGCGCGCGCGCCGGAACCATCGGGATCATAGAACAGGACGCCGGTGGTGGTGTTGTAGAGGACCCGGTCGTCCGCGTCCTGCGCGCGCAGCGCCGACACGGCGGCATGGAAGGCGCCTTCGGGCAGAGTGCCGCGTCCGGAAAGGGCGCGCAGGACGAAGGATGAAAGGTCGATCGTGTCGCCCTCCGCCGAGCTGAAATCGAGGATCCGGTCGCGATTGGCGATGCCATCGGGTCGCGTATCGAAGACAAAGTGGTCGGCGCCCGCGCCGCCTGTGAGCGTATCCTTGCCGAGGCCGCCGCGCAGGGCATCGTCCCCGCCGCCGCCGCCAAGGATATCGTTACCAGCCCAGCCGAACAGCGAATTGGCGCTGCCATTGCCTGTGATGCGGTTGCCAAGCGCATTGCCGAAGGCATCGCTCTCGTCCGTGCCGGTCAGCACGATGTTCTCTACGTATCGCGTCCGCGCACCGGTTCCGATGTTGTAGGAGACGCTGCTTTCGACCGTATCGATACCGCCTGGATCGACGGCTGCACCGTCGACGCGCTCGAGTTCGTTCACCTGTTCGCCGAATGTGTCGACGATGTAGCGGTCGTTGCCGGCGCCGCCCCGCATGACATCGAAGCTGCTTCCGCCATCGAGCACATCGGCACCCGGGCCGCCGAACAGCTTGTCGAAACCGTCGCCGCCGAGGAGGCGATCATTGCCACGGCCGCCATCGAGCGTGTCGGCGCCGTCATCGCCCTGCAGGAGATTGTCGCCCGGGCCGCCGCGCAGCAGATCATCTCCGAAGCCCCCGCGCATCGCTGGCATGAACGCGAGATCGAGCACGTCGTTGCCGGAAGTGCCGATGCCGAGATCGGCAAGGATGTTCATGTCCAGCCCGCTGGGCTGAAGGGCCTGACCATAAAAAAGGTCCGGCGCCATCAGGCCATAGTTGCCGTCCACGCTGGCTGGCGTGTAGTGGAGATAGTTGCCCGCCGTCAGCGGCAGGGGTGTGCGCACATTCGCGCCGCTGAACGCCGGGCTCGCTCCCGAAGTGATCAGCCGGTTGTCGAACGGCGATTTGAGGTTCTCGAAGAAGGTACCGTCCTTCTCGTTGTAGAACCCGTAGAACCCGATGCCATGCGCGATCTCGTGCAGCATGAGGCTGATCCCGTCGTACTTGTCGGCCGGTACGCCATCGCGCACCGAAGGCGTGGGATCGAGGTAGATGTCCTTGAGCGCATTGGCGTTGACGCGGATGGTGATATCGGGATCGGCACTGCCGTTGCGGATCACGTTGCCGGCAAGCTGCAGTGCGACGCTGCTCACCCAGTAGGATTGCTGGCCGGGCAGGCCGATGACGGCGCCGCGCGTCGGCTCACCGGTTGCCAGTACGCCGGGGCGCACATCGTTCGCGATCTCGATCTGCACGTCGATCGTGGCATCGCCGCCAAGATAAAGGCCCCACAGGTTCATCGCCTCGGCAGCGACGCCCTCGAGGAGATCGACGGTGGTCTGCACGACACCGGCGGTGTTGATCATCGAGAAGGTTGCAGTGATCGTCATCAGGTCCTCGTCTGCGCTGCGTCCGAGGCTAGCAGACACCGATAACGTTACAATCCGAGTTGCAGCCAATTCCAAAGCAGCTTGCCCGTAAGCGCCAGGCTGGCGGTGACGAGCAGCGGGCGGATCAGGCGTGCGCCATAGCGGGTGGCAAGGCGGGTGCCGATCATCGCGCCCAGCATCGAGCCTGCGCCCATGCACAGCCCGAGCCGCCAGATGACCTGTCCGCCCGCCGCGAAGACCACTAGGCTGGCGGCGTTGCTGGAAAGGTTGAGCAGTTTGGTGAGGCCGGTCGCCCGGGTGAGGCCGAGACCGCGTAAGGCCACAAGGGTCGCGGCGAAGAACTGGCCGGTGCCGGGGCCGAAGAACCCGTCGTAAAGGCCGATGCCCCCTGCGACGGGGAGGTAGCCGCGCTCCGAAAGGCGCGGCTCGCGCGGCGTATCGTCCATGCGGGGCGAGAGCAGGGTGTAGAACGCCGCACCCATCAGCAACAGCGGCACCACGAGGCGCAGCAGCGCGGCATCGAAGTGCTGGATCACGAACGCACCGGCGCCAGCGCCCAGGAAGGCGGCTAGCGTGGCGGGGAGATTGGGGCGCAGCGCGAAGAGCCCGGCGCGGTGGTAGCGCGTGGTGGCGACGGTTGCCCCCATCGCCGATTGCAGCTTGTTGGTGCCGAGCATCAGATGCGGCGGCAGCCCGGCGTAGAGCAGCGCGGGCAGGGTGAGCAGTCCGCCGCCCCCGGCGATGGCGTCGATGCAGCCGGTCAGCACGGCAAGGCCAGTGAGCGCGGGATAGAGCCATGGGGCGAGGACGAAGGCTTCGTGCATTTGCGCCCCATGGCGTTTGTGCGTAAGGCGCACAACCTTTCCCGCACCCGAGAACCTGCGCAATGACCCGCTTCTCCTTCACCGTCCACGCCACCGATGGCCGCGCCCGCACTGGCGCGATCACGATGAAGCGCGGCACGATCCGCACGCCGGCGTTCATGCCGGTCGGCACCGCGGGCACGGTCAAGGCGATGAAGGTGGAGGATGTCGCGGCGACGGGCGCGGACATCATCCTTGGCAACACCTACCACCTGATGCTGCGGCCGGGCGCGGAGCGGATGGCGCGGCTGGGAGGGCTCCACAATTTCATGCGCTGGGACAAGCCGATCCTGACGGACAGCGGCGGCTATCAGGTGATGAGCCTTTCCGAGCTGCGCAAGATCACCGAGGAAGGTGTGACCTTCGCCAGCCATATCGACGGATCGCGCCACAACCTGACGCCGGAACGCAGCATGGAAATCCAGCGGCTGCTCGGCAGCGATATCGTTATGGCCTTCGACGAATGCCCCAAGATCGACCAGCCGCGCGACGTGATTGCGCGCAGCATGGAGATGAGCATGCGCTGGGCGAAGCGCAGCCGCGATGGCTTCGATGCGGGCGGCGAGCACGCGGAACGCGCCGCGCTGTTCGGTATCCAGCAGGGCGGGCTCGATGAGCAGTTGCGCGCCGACAGCGCCGGAAAGCTGCAGGACATCGGCTTCGACGGCTATGCCATCGGTGGGCTGGCGGTGGGCGAGGGGCAGGAGGCAATGTTCTCCACATTGGACTTTGCGCCAGGCCAGCTGCCGGCAGACCGCCCGCGCTACCTGATGGGCGTGGGCAAGCCCGATGACCTTGTCGGCGCGGTGGAGCGCGGGGTCGACATGTTCGATTGCGTGCTGCCGACACGCTCGGGCCGCAACGGACAGGGCTTTACCTGGGACGGGCCAATCAACATGCGCAATGCGCGCCACGCCGAGGACTTGGGACCACTCGACGCCGAGTGCACCTGCCCGGTCTGCGCCAAGTACAGCCGGGCTTATCTCCATCACCTGCACAAGGCGGGCGAGATGCTGGGGGCAATGCTGCTGACCGAGCACAACCTTTCCTTCTACCAACAGCTGATGGCGGCGATGCGCAGCGCGATTGCGCAAGGGGCGTTTGCCAGCTTTGCGGCGGCATTTCGCGCGAGGTATCTCGCGAAGCGCTGAAGGCTGCGCGCGAAATCCATTGTCACGCGCCTGCCCGGGTTGCACCTTGCACCCATTGATCGGGTGGAGGGGCATGATGCGGCGGACGGGGATAGTGCTGGCGGGGCTTCTCGCGGCCGTTTCGGGCACGGCGGTTATGGCGGAGGAGGTGCCGCCTTCGGTGGTCCGCGAAGAGCGCAGCGCGGCGGGGCTGAACGCGGCAGGCGAGATCGTCATCGACCGGGCGGGCATTCCGCATATCTACGCTGCCAGCGCGCGCGACGGGTTTTTCCTGCAGGGCTATGCCGTGGCGCGCGACCGGCTGTGGCAGATCGACTTGTGGCGCAAGCGCGGGCTGGGGCGGCTTTCGGCGAGCTTCGGCCCGGCCTTCGTGGCGCAGGACCGCGCGGCGCGGCTGCTGCTCTATCGCGGCGATATGGGGAAGGAGTGGGGTGCCTATCCTGCGGCGGCCAAGGGCTGGACCGAGGCTTTTGTATCGGGGATCAATGCCTTCGTCGGCGATGTCGAGGCGGGTCGGCAACCTCTGCCGCCGGAGTTTTCCGAGAGCGGGAGCCGCCCCGAGCGCTGGCAAGCCGACGATGTCGTGCGCATCCGCTCGAATGCCTTGGCGAGCAACGTGGCAGCGGAAGTCGAACGGGCGCGTGCGCTGTGCGGCGGGGCGGGGGCCTATGAGGCGATGCGTGCGCCGTTGGAGCCGGCGTCGCACAAGCTGGTGATCCCCAAGGGGCTTGATCCGTGCAGCATCCCCAAGGACGTGCTGGACGAGTATCTGCTGGGCACAAGCGAGGTGCGCTTCGACGGCAAGGCGCTGTCGCTCGCACTGCGCGATCCTGACGTGCAGGAGGGCTCGAACAACTGGGTTATCGCGCCTCCGCGCAGCGCCACGGGGCGGCCTATCATGGCCAACGATCCGCACCGCGCTCACAGCGTGCCAAATCTCAGGTACCTTTCGCATATCGATACGCCCGAGCTGAAGATCGCCGGTGCGGGCGAGCCGGCGCTACCGGGTATGAGCCTTGGGCATAACGAGGACGCGGCCTGGGCTTTGACGATCTTTGCCATCGACCAGCAGGATCTGGTGGTGAACCCCAAGGGCGCGAAGCTAACCGAAGTGCGCGAGCAGATCGAAGTGAAGGGCGAGGCCCCGCGCGAGGTGGTGCTCAAGTTCACCGCGGACGGGCCGGTGATCCATGAAGATGCTGCCAGCGGGCGCAGCTTTGCCTTGCGCGCGACATGGAACCAGCCTGGCGCTTCGGCCTATTTCAATGCGTCCTGGGCATTTACGGCGAAGACTTGGGACGACTTCCGTGCCGCGCAGACGCACTGGGGCGCGCCGCCGCTCAACCTGCTCTATGCCGACAAAGGTGGCACGACGGGATGGCTGGCGGCCGGGTTCGTGCCGAAGCGCGTTGCCGGGGACGGGCTGCTGCCGGTGCCGGCGGGCAAGGCCTATGGCTGGAATGGGTTGCTGGACGGCGCGCTGATGCCGGTGGTGAAGGACCCGGCGCAGGGGTGGTTTGCCACGGCCAACCAATACAACGTACCTGCGGGCTATCCCTATTTGCTCGGGCTGGAGTGGGCCAATCCGAGCCGGATGGAGCGGATTTCGGAGGTGATCTCAGCGAAGCCGAAATTCGGCATCAGCGATGCGATGGCGTTGCAGGCTGATGTGACCTCGCCTTTTGCGCGGCGGACGGTGAAGCTTCTGGCTGGCCTCGAAGGGCGCAATGCCGCCGAGACAGGCGCGTTGGCGCTGCTGCGCGGATGGAACGGTGAACTCGGTGCGGGAAGCGCGGCAGCGGCGCTCTACGAGATCTGGACGCGGCGCCATCTGTCGCAGGCCGCGGTCAAGGCGATCGTGCCCGAGACGATGCGGGAGGCGATGGGATCGGCCTCGCTCGCGGGGGTGGTGCAGGTGCTGGAGGAGGGCAAGCTTGCCGCTCAGATCAGCCATGCCATCCTGCTTGATTCGCTGGTGGGTGCCTGGGCCGAGACCACACGGCGGCTTGGGCCCGATCCGGCGCAGTGGCGCTGGGGCACGCTGCATGTTGCGGATTTCCGCCCCACGCTCGCCTTGCCCGGCCGGGGGAGCGAGCAGCGGGTGGGTCCGCTGGGGATCGGCGGCGGGGCTTCGACCCCCAATGCGGCAAGTTGGTCAGGCGATTTCCAGCTTGTCACCGGACCCTCGGTGCGGCTGGTCATGGACGTCGGCGCGTGGGACAACAGCATGGCGATCAACACGCCGGGGCAATCGGGCGATCCCGCCAGCCCGCATTACCGCGACCTGTTCGCGCGCTGGGCTGGCGGGGCTTATGTGCCCTTCGTCTGGACGCGGGCGCGGGTACTGCTGGAGGCGGAGCGGATCATCACCGTCACACCCGCGCGCTGATCAGGCCGGGAGGAGCATTGCGGCTGTCTCGTCGCGGTGCTTCTTGAGGTACTTCATGAAGGGGGTGCCGCCGGTGCCGACATCGGGGTTGTTGCCGGCCGACTTGCTGCCCTGCTTGTTGATGTAGCTGGCCGCATATTCGAGGTGGCGGCTGCGGAAATCGGCGACGGCCTGGACCGCGCCATTGTAGGCATCGGTGAGGCCCTTGTGCCCGGTGCGGCTGACGAAGCCGCGCAAGGTGGAGGCGCGGCGCACGTCCTCGATGAAGCGGCGGTGGCCGGTCGGGCGGTAGATGTGCAGTTCGTCGAGATAGGCTTTCAGCGGATCGGCGGCGTGGCCGACGCCGAGCAGCGCGTCCATCGAGGGCACGATCGAGGATTGCGAGCCGGTCTGCCCGCGATAGGCCTGCGGGAGCCCGCCAAGACGCTTGACGCCTTCGTACACGACGCCGGCGCCGAGCGCGGGGTTGTCCTTCCAGCCATGGATGTAGGGGCGGACGCGGCGGAAGTAGATGTAAGGGTCGCACTGTTCGGGCATGCGATCAAAGATCGCGTTGATGCCGGCCCAGATGCCGACCATCTGTTCGAGGAGCGTGCGCGTGCCTTCGACGTCGCCCGCTTCTGCGGCGGCGATCACGGGAGCGAAGAGGGCCAGCGCCTTGCCTGCCTGCGCTTCGATGGCGACGTGGATCAGCACGAACCACGCCTCGTCGGTGCCGGCGGCGAACTTCTGGATCATATAGATGTTATCAAGATCGACCGGCGCGGCGGGATCGATCAGGCCCCAGTTATCAAGGACATAGCCGCTGTACTGTAGCAGCGGCTGCTGGTCGAGCTTGTCTGCCAGCGCGACCATCGGGACGGCGAGGACGGCGGGGAGCATGGTAATCGCTTCGGCGGCGCCCCAGATGTACGACTGCACGAGAAACGAATAGTGGACCATCGCCATGCGCGCGGCGGGTTCGTCGAGTTCGGCGACCATCGCGGGGGTGATCTCCGGCAGGCTGTCCTCAAGCACGTCGCGCACTTTGCCGGTGGGGAGGATTTCGGGGAGGCGCATGGCAACGGCGCCAGCTTCGGCAAGCGCACCGTGCAGTGTCACGGCGCTGGCGTCGTAGCTGCAGAGGAAGCCGCGCTCCGGCGTGATATCGTAGTTTGCGAGGCTCGCGATGGGCATGGTGCTCTCCGTTGTAGATATGGCGCAATGATATGCGGTTTGAGGTGAAAAGAGGTTGCGTATTGACGCGTGGTGACCTGTCAGTGCACAATCATTGACGATATGGACGCGATCGACAGCAAGATATTGCGCGTGCTGGAAGCCGAGGGGCGAATCAGCAATCTCCAGTTGGCCGAGCGGGTGGGGCTATCGCCCTCAGCCTGCTTGCGGCGGGTGCAGGCGCTGGAAGCCAGCGGGGTGATCAGGGGTTACCGCGCCGTGCTCGACCGGGCAAAGCTGGGCACGGGTGTGACGATCTTCGTGATGGTGGGCCTCGCCGGCCAGCTCAAGGCCGACGCGCTGGGTTTCGAGGCGGCGATGGCAGCGGCCCCCGAAGTGCGCGAGTGCCATAATGTGACCGGCGCGGTCGAGTATCTGCTGCGCGTGGAAGTGGCCGATCTCGAGGCCTACAAGCGGTTCCATTCGGACACGCTGGGCACCTTGCCGCAAGTGCGCAGCATCACCAGCCACGTCTCGTTGGGGACCTCAAAGGATTTGCGCGGCTGAAACGAAAAAAGGCGGGACTTTCGCCCCGCCTTCTTCGTGTTCGGTATGAACCGCTGGATCAGCGCGAGTAGAACTCGACGACCAGGTTCGGTTCCATCTTCACCGGGTAGGGCACTTCGTCGAGCGTGGGCACGCGCACGAA
>NZ_JAIXZS010000107.1 GCF_027489515.1 Novosphingobium sp.
CCATTGTTCCCCGATTTTTGCTACCGGGGGACTTGGTGTCCGACTATGTTGGCGACCGGTAGAGGAGGAAGCGAAGCCGCCGTTCCCTGCCGGTGAAGGGGCATATATGGAGGGGGTTCCCACCCGTCAACGGGATTTTGCATTTTTTTTGAAACAAGTCGCAAACCCCCCGGAAACCGGGGACTTTGCGATTGTTGCGCGCCTCGGATGATTCAGCCCGGCGCCGAATCACTGCGCCGAAACGCGCGGATTTGCGAAGAATCGGCCCCGACTCGGCATCGTAAGCGAAACCTTAAGCGCTCGGGTCTAGTCCGGATCGGACATGGCGAGCGATTCACCCAACGCGACTCCGCCCGCGGCATTGCGCGGCATGGAGGACGCCTCCTCCACGCGTGCGCAAAGCGATGCGCGCGTGTGTGTGATCGTGCCGGCCTATGGTGTCGCGCATCTGCTGGCCGAGGCGCTGACATCGTTGCAGCGCCAGTCCTTCACCGCGTGGGAATGCGTCGTGATCGACGACGGTGCGCCAGACGATGTGGCTGGTGCCGTCGCCCCGTTCCTCGCCGATCCCCGCATCCGCTTTCTCGCCACGACGAACAACGGCGTCTCCGCCGCCCGCAATACGGCGATTGCCGCAGCGGTGGCTCCGCTCATCACCCTGCTCGATGGCGATGATCTCTTCCGCCCCGACTACCTCGCGACTGTCGTACCCATTCTCGAGAATGACCCGGCCGTCCGCCTCGTCACCTGCAATGCGCTGATCTTCGGCGCAGTCGAGAAGCTGCGCACTTGCGTTGACCGGCCGCAGCCAACCCATGGCACGCTTTCCAACGTGCTGGACCGATCCTTCAACGTCTATATCGGCACCACCTTCCGCCGCGCCGATTTCGAGCGGGTTGGCGGCTTCGATAGCCGCATGGCCCAGTCGGAGGATTTCGATCTGTGGGTGCGCCTGATGATGCTCGGCGGGACGGCGCGTTATGTCGACATGGTGCTCGGCGAGTACCGGGTTCGTCCCGGCAGTGCTTCGGCCAATGCCGGGCGCATGCTGCTCGGCAATATCCGCACTTACGAGAAGGCTCGCGCCGCCCTCGCAGCGACCGCACCAGAGATCCCGCTGCTCGACCAGCTGCTCACCGAAAGCCGCGCCGCGCTCGATTTCGAGCACGCCATCGACTCTATCGTCGATGGGGATACCCGGCGCGGCCTTGCTGCCCTTCGCCAGTGCCGCAACCGGGTTGCCGGAATGACCTGGCGTATGTGCTTTGCCCTGTGGCGCTTCTTCCCGTCGCTCGCGCGGCCGATGCTGCGCTGGCGCCGCCGTGCCCACAGCCGGGGCGGCGCAGGCTCAGCCGTCTACCCCAGCTTCCTCGAAACTGAGGGCTGAACATGACCCGCAAAGAACGCCTTGTCGCCGAGCTTGCGGAGCAGCCACCGGTCATGTCCGTGCGGACCGCGGCCGTCTGGGCGCTCGTCTCGCAGTACACATCCTTTGCCATACAGTTCGTCACCAGCGTTGTTCTCGCACGGTGGTTCATCACGCCTGCAGAGCTGGGCCTCTTCTCGATCGCCTTCGCCGCGGTGACGCTGGTCGCTTTCCTCCAGGATTTCGGCGTCACGCGCTACATCAACGGCGAGCGCGAACTGACGCTTGAAAAGCTCCATACCGCCTTCACGATCTCGGTCATCTTTGCCTGGAGCATCGCGCTGCTCGCGATCCTCGCCTCGGGCCCGATCGCGGCGTTCTATCACGATCCGGCGATGCGTCCGGTCGCGCTGGTAATCGCCTGCTCCTACCTTCTCGTTCCGCTCGCGATCGTCCCGCAGGCGACCTGCCAGCGGCGGATGGACTACAAGTCGAACACCATGATCGAGGTCGGCTCGTCGATCGCCAATGCTGGCGTCGCGATCACGCTCGCGCTCTTTGGTTACGGCGCGCTGGCGCTCGCGTGGGGAGCCTTTGCCCAACAGGCCGCGCGGCTTGTCGTCAGCCAGTGGCGGGCCGGCTTCATGCTGCCCTGGCCGCTGCGCCTTGCAGGTGCTGGCCCGGTGTTCCAGCTCGGCGGCACCAACAGTGCGCAGGCCACCTGCTACTCGATTACCGGCCGCGCGCCCGAACTCGTCATCGGCCGCCTGATCGACAACGCCGCGGTCGGCCTCTTCGCGCGCGCCTCGGGCCTTGCCTTGCAGCTGCGCCTCCTTGTCGCAGGGGCCGTCACCGGCGTGTTCTATCCCGCCTTCCGCCGCGTGCGTGATAGCGGCGAACCGCTCGGCCCGCCCTACTTGCGCGTGGTCGCAGCCTATACCGGCGTGACATGGCCGGCGATGGCGGGCATCGCCGTGCTTGCCGAGCCGATCATCCACCTCCTTTATGGCGCGCGCTGGATCGCAGCCGCGCCGCTGCTTGGCTGGGTCGCGCTGTCACAGCTGTGCTATGTCGCGCTGCCGCTCAACGGTGATCTGCCGGTCCTGCTCGGCCACATGCGCGGTCTCATCCGCCGCAACGTGATCGAGACCCTGGCCTCGGTGCTGCTGCTCGCGGTTGCGGCGCCCTTCGGGCTCATCTGGGTTGCCATCTCGCGCTTTGCGCATGGCCTCGTCTTCATGGTCATCTACGCTCCGTTCATGCAGGGCATGCTCGGTTTCCGCTGGCGCGAACTTGCCCTCATCTACCTGCGCAGCCTTGTCGTCACCGCTGCAGCGGTTGCGCCGGTGCTGGCAGGCTATCAGCTCTGGGCCCCGGCGACCGAGGCCGGTGCATTGCAGATGCTGGTGACGGCAGGCTCCGGCATCCTCCTCTGGCTGGCTGCGCTGCGTCTTGCCGGCCACCCGCTCCTTGGCGAGATCACCGGTCTCCTCGGCGAACTCCTCGCCGGTCTGCGCGGACGCCGAGTCCAGCCGGCAACCCCCTGAAACTCATAGGCACCGCCTTCCGAAAGGCGTATGCTTGTATGCAGGAGAAGGACGCCATGGGCCTATTGGCACTCGCACCCGCCGGCGCGCTCGCGCTGGCAACCCCTGCACCGTTGCCGCCAGCCGAAGGCGGGCCGGGCGCAGTCGACATCGTCAAGGCCGATATCGACCGGCATGACCGCATGACCGTGCCCGTCCGCATCGGCAAGGCGGGACCCTATGATTTCCTCGTCGATACCGGCGCCGAGCGGACCGTGCTCGCCCGCGACATTGCCACCCGGCTCCAGCTGCCCATGTCCGGCACCGGCCTCCTCATCGGCATCGCCGGCACGCAGAGCGTCGATCTGGTCGAGATCGACGAGATCAACCTCGGCCGCCGCAGCTTCTATGGCCTCACCGCACCGCTGCTCGATGGCTACAACATCGGCGCAGACGGGATCATCGGGCTCGACAGCCTGCAGGACCAGCGCGTCCTCCTCGATTTCGACAAGAAGCGCATGGCAATCGGCGATGCCGCCACGCTGGGCGGCAGCCGCGGGTTCGAGATCGTCGTCCAGGCCCGCCGCCGCTCGGGCCAGCTGATCATGACCAACGCGGTGATCGACGGTGTGCGTACCGATATCGTGATCGACACCGGCTCCGATACCTCGATCGGTAACCGCGCTTTGCAAAGGGCCCTTTCCAAGCGCCACAAGGGTGAGACGACGCAGCTGCAGTCCGTCACCGGGCAGACGATCATGGCCGATATCGCCATGGCCCGCACCGTAAAGCTCGGCACGATGACGATGAGCAATTCCATGCTCGTCTTCGCCGACACGCCTGCCTTCGAAAAGCTCGAGATGGTCAAACGTCCGGCGATGTTCATGGGCATGAACCAGCTCAAGCTGTTCCACCGCGTCGCCATCGATTTCTCGACCAAGCGCATCCTGTTCGATCTACCCGACAACGCCGAGATCCCGATCCGGTTCTGAGAAGGTATCGCAACCGCATCCCATAACCACTGGCGAAACGCGCCAAAGCCCCTATCTGGGAACAATGCCGCCAGATACCGCCACTGATCCGAATGCCCGCCACGATGGCTGGGGCACGCTTCGCCGTTTCCTGCCCTATCTCTGGCCACGCGATAATCCGGTCCTGCGGCGCCGGATTATCGGCGCCACCGTGCTCATTCTTGCCGCCAAGGCGACCACGCTCGCGCTCCCCTACGCCTACAAGCGCGCGATCGATGCGATGAGCCTGCCCGGCACGACCGCTGGCACCGCCAGCGGCGCCTATGCCGTCGCGCTCGCTTTCGTGCTCGCCTATGCACTCGGCCGCTTCTCCGGCGTCGCCTTCGACAACTTGCGCAACATCGTGTTCGAGCGTGTCGGGCAGGATGCGACCCGCGCGCTGGCCGAAGACGTGTTCAGCCGGCTGCACAAGCTTTCGCTGCGCTTCCACCTCGCCCGCCGCACCGGCGAGGTTACCAAGGTGATCGAGCGCGGCACCAAGAGCATCGACGTGATGCTCTATTTCCTCTTGTTCAACATCGCGCCCACAGTGATCGAACTCGTCGCGGTTGCGATCATCTTCTACATCAGCTTCGGCTGGCCGCTCGTCGCCGCCACCGCACTTGCGGTGGTGCTCTATGCCTGGGCCACGCGCACGATCACCGAATGGCGCAACGCCCTGCGCGAGAAGATGAACCGGCTCGACGGGCAGGCCATGGCCCGCGCCGTCGATTCACTGCTCAACTACGAAACCGTGAAATACTTCGCCGCTGAAGCGCGCGAGGAAGCCCGCTACGCGCAGGCCACCCGCGCCTATGCCGATGCCGCGGTGAAGAGCGAGAACTCATTGGGCCTGCTCAACATCACGCAGGCGCTGATCGTCAATCTGCTGATGGCAGGCGCGATGGCCTACACCGTGTGGGGCTGGGCCAAGGGCCAGCTCACGGTCGGCGACGTTGTCTTCGTGAACACTTACCTCACCCAGCTGTTCCGCCCGCTCGACATGCTCGGCATGGTCTACCGCACCATCCGCCAGGGCCTGATCGATATGGCCGCCATGTTCAAACTGATGGACGAGCCGCAGGAAGTCGCCGACGCGCCTGGCGCCCCCGCACTCCTCGTCCGCCAGCCCGCGGTGGTGTTTGACACTGTCACGTTCGGCTACGACCCGGACCGCACGATCCTTCACGGCCTGACACTCGAGATCGCCGCCGGCAGCAAGGTCGCCATCGTCGGCCCCTCGGGCGCGGGCAAATCGACCATCGCGCGCCTGCTGTTCCGCTTCTACGATCCACAAGGTGGGCGCATCCTGATCGACGGGCAGGACATCCGCCTCGTCACCCAGAAATCGCTCCGCGCCGCGCTCGGCATCGTCCCGCAGGATTCGGTGCTGTTCAACGATACCATCGGCTACAACATCGCCTATGGCCGCGATGGCGCGGACCTCGCGGACGTCGAAGCCGCTGCCCGCGCTGCCGCGCTATCGCCGCTGATCGAACGCCTGCCCAAGGGGTTCGAGACTGAAGTTGGCGAACGCGGCCTCAAGCTCTCGGGCGGCGAGAAGCAGCGCGTCGCCATCGCGCGTACGCTGGTGAAGAACCCGCCCATCGTCCTGTTCGACGAGGCGACCAGCGCGCTCGATACCCGCACCGAGCAGGATATCCTCTCCACCATGCGCGGCCTCGCCGAACAGCGCACCACGATCTCGATCGCGCACCGCCTTTCGACCATCGCCGATTCGGACCGCATCTTCGTGCTCGATCAGGGCCGCCTTGTCGAAAGCGGCGGCCATCTCGAGCTGCTGCGGCGCGATGGTCTTTATGCTGAAATGTGGACGCGCCAGGCGGCCGAACAGAGCGACCTCAGCGAGGCCGCCGAATAGAGGCTGAAACGTCCCGCGATGCCCAAGCCATTCGTCCTTTTCGCAGCGCTCGTCTTCGGCCAATTCGCACCTGCGGCTGCCCAGACAGTGCCAGCACCGGCACCAGTCCCCGTCGCACAAGCTGAACCCGCCGCGAATCCGCCCGTCCCTTGCGCCGCCTCGGGCGGTCTTCTTGCGGGCTCGGGCCTGTGCCGCGCCGATGCGCTTGCCCGCCTGCCGCAGACGCGCCGCAATGCCTGGCAGCCTCCCGCCGGCTGCGATGTGCTCGCGCAGGAAGCCCCGCTCTCCGATGGCCGCTGGCTGCTCTATGCCGCACAGCGCTGCGGCGATCGCGCCGCCCGCCTCGCCATCGCGCCCGGCGAGAATGGCGCCTTCACGCTGAGCTACGCCGAAACCGCGCGCAACGCCGCGCTTGCGGGCAAGCCGGTTCTCACCCTCGTCGAAGGGCATCCCGCCCCCTATGAGGCGATCTACGCGCTGGTGATGCCTGGCATACCGCCAAAGCACGTCAAGCCATGCGCCTTGCGCACGCCCGAGATCGAAGGCTACCCGATCGACGCCTACGTGTTCGATCTGCCCCCCACCGAAGCCCGCAAGGCCGCCGCGCTCGATGCTCCATGCGGCCCCTACGGCCGTTCGGCCCGCACCGACAGCTACTGGCGCCTGTTCGATGGCATCGGCGTGTTCTACCGCTTCGGCGACGACCAGCCCGAGTTCGATCCGGCAAGCCTGGCGGTGTACAAGCCTGGCCGCTGAGAGAGCGGGGGCAGGCGGTGCATCATACAGCTGGCGGCGGCGTGACATTGATCTCGAAATGCAGCACGGACCTGCCCTCGCCGAGTTTGGCATAGAGCGCATGCGCCGGTGGATCGTCCAGATCAGCCTGCACGAACACGACGTCACTGCCCCGGTTCCGGGCAATTGCGCCGAGGTGCGCAATCAGTTGTGAAGCAACACCCTGCCGGCGAGCCGCTTCATCGACGCCAAGGTCGTAGATGTAGAACTCGCTGCGCTCCTGTTCGAACTTTTCCAGCTCGTAGGCCACCAAAGCGCCCACCACCTCACCCCGGACCTCGGCCACCAGGGCCACAAACTCCTCGCGCCCAAGCAACCGCGTCAGGTACGCGCCATCAGGCTGGGCCGCCCCATACGTTTCGGGATCTTCGAATACCTCGGCGAACAACCTGTTTACGGCCCGGAGTGCCGCTTCGTCGGCGCGGCCCAGCCGGCGGACGACAAGTCCGATCATTTCACCACATCGGCCTCGTGCCACACCACCGCCTGCGCCGCCTTCATGCAGCCACCTTCTTCATCCCAGGTGATGGTGGGCGAGCCGTAAAGCCGCCAGCCCTGCATCAGCGCTTCGGACACGCGCTCACAAAAGGCGCGATCGTCCTTACCGGTAAGGAGTCGATAGATCGGGCGGTCTTCTGGGGTCGTGTACATACCTGATATATAGGGCAAGGCAGCCGCGGCTGCATCACCATTCCTTGCAAAGCGCGCCGGTTCGTTCACCCTGTGCGAGCAGCGGGGGAAATCATGGCGGATCAGGCACTACCACAGCGCAGCGAAGACCTGTTCGGCCAGCCCAAGGGCCTCTGGGTCCTCGCTGGCACCGAGTTGTGGGACCGTATCTCGTTCCACGGCATGGTCGCGATGCTGGTGCTCTACATGACAGGCGATCTGCTGCTCGATCCCGCCCGCGTTGCCACGGTAATCGGCTTTGCGCCCTTTCGCGCCTTTCTGGAAAGCACCTCCGGGCCGCTTGGTCCGCAGGTAATCGCGCTGCAGACCTTCGGCTACTACTACGCCTGCGTCACGGGTTTTCCGCTGCTGGGCGGCTGGATCGGAGACCGGATCACTGGCCGCAAGCTGGCCGTCGGCAGCGGCGCGGCCATGATGACGATGGGCCATTTCGCGCTCGCGTTCGACCGCACCTTCCTGATCGCGCTCGTCTTGCTCATGTGCGGCGCAGGCCTTTTGCGCGGCAATCTCTCGGCTCAGGTCAAGTCACTCTACGCCGATGGCGACCCGCGCGAGGTCAACGCCTTCCAGTACTACTACCTCGGCATCAATTTCGGCGCTGCCGCCGCGCCGATCCTCAGCGGTAGCGTCGCCGCGATCTGGGGCTGGCATGCTGGATTCGCCGTCGCGGGCTTCGGCATGCTGATCGGGCTCCTCGTCTATCTCGGCGGGCAGCGCTGGCTCCCGGCCGAACAGCAGCGCACACCCGTCGCCTCGGGCAAGCGCCCGCCCCTCACCGCATCCGAACGCCGACGCGTCCTCGGCCTGCTGCTCATCTGGCCGCTCGTCGTCTGCTACTGGACCGCGCAGGCGCAGATCTGGAACGTCTACAACATCTGGCTGCGCGACAGCGTGGACCTCGATGTGGGCGGCTTTTCCGTTCCGGTCCCATGGTTCCAGTCCCTCGACGGCCTCGCGCCGGGCCTGTTCATCCCGCTCGTCCTGTGGATCTGGTCGATTCAGGCGAGGCGCGGACGCGAACCCGCTGTGCTGACCAAGCTTGCCATCGGCAGCGTCATCTTCGGCCTCAGCGTTGGCCTGCTCGCAGCGGGGCCGCTTCTGGCGGGCAGCACAGGCCGCGCGCCCATCGCGCTCCCGCTCCTGTTCCATATCACTTCGAACTTCGGCGCGATGTACTATGCGCCCGTCATCCTCGGCCTCTATGGCACCCGCGCTCCGCAGAGCTTGCGCGGCACGCTGGTCGGCATTTGCATGCTCGCAACCGCCGCCGGCAGCGTGCTGAGCGGCTGGATGGGCGGGCTCTACGAAAGCCTCGGCCCCGCCCCGTTCTGGCTCATCAACGCCGTGATCTGCACCGGAGCCGGAATTGGCATCCTGATCGCTGCGCCGCTGCTGGGCCGCCTGCTCGCGCAGGACGAATCAGCCTATCCCGGATAGCGCTCGAACGCCGGCAACTCGTGCGCACTTTCCATCCAGCCGATCCGCTCGGCCACCTGTACGTGAAGCTGCGGCGGGAGCGCTTCCGGATCATCAAGCGTCGCTGTCTGAATGTCGACCAGCCCCGGCAAGAACTCGGCGTTGCGATAGAACAACCCCGTCCCGCAGGTCCCGCAAAAGGCGCGCATTGCCGAGCCGGAGGAATTGAACACCACCGGCTCGCCCTGCGTCACCTCGAAATCGGCATCAGCATAGGCTGCCCAGCCCACCATCGGCGCACCGGCACTCTTGCGGCAATCCGCGCAGTGGCAGAGCGAGGAGTGCTGCGCCTCACCCTTCACCGCATAGCGGACCGCGCCGCACTGACATCCTCCGGACAGTTCCATCGTTGCTCACCCCTTTGCCTTGGTTAGAACATAATAGGAACATATCCGAAGCTTGGCGGCTTACAAGATGTATTTTGAAAGGTCCGCGTTCCCGGCCAGTCCTGCCAGCTTGTCCGCCACATAGGCCGCGTCGATCGTCACCGTCGTGCCGCGCCGGTCCTCGGCCTCGAAGCTCACTTCCTCAAGCAGCTTTTCCATCACCGTCTGCAACCGCCGCGCGCCGATGTTCTCGACCGCTTCGTTCACTTGCGCCGCCGTCCGTGCGACAGCCCGAATCGCATCCGGCGTGAAGTTCACCGTCACCTGCTCGGTGCCCAGGAGCGCGCGGTACTGCTCGACCAGGTTCGCCCGTGTCGAGGAGAGGATATGCACGAAGTCATCCTCGCTAAGCGCCGCCAGCTCCACCCGGATCGGCAGGCGGCCCTGCAATTCCGGCAGCATGTCGCTGGGCTTGGCCACATGGAACGCGCCGGAGGCGATGAACAGGACATGGTCGGTCTTCATCGGCCCGTACTTGGTGGCGACCGTGGTGCCCTCGATCAGCGGCAGCAGATCGCGCTGGACGCCCTCGCGGCTCACCGAACCGCCGCGCACGTCGCTCACCGCGATCTTGTCGATCTCGTCGATGAACACGATGCCGTTGGTCTCGGCATTGATCAGCGCCGCGCGTGCGACGTCGTCCTGATCCATCCGCTTCTCGGCCTCTTCGTCGACCAGTTTGTCCCACGCATCCGCCACGCGCAGCTTGCGCCGCTTCAGCGGCTTCTGCCCGAAGGCCTTGCCCATCATCTCGGACAAGTTGATCATGCCGATCCCGCCCTGCATGCCCGGGATCTCCATAGCCTTGGCGGGGGTATCCTCCACCTCGATCTCGACTTCGACGTCGTTCATCGAGCCTTCCGAAATCCGCTGGCGAAAGCTCTCGCGCGTCGCCTCGCTCGCGCCGTCACCCACCAGCGCCTTCAGCAGCCGGTCCATCGCCGCCTTGCTCGCTGCCTCGCGCACCGCCTCGCGGCGCCGCTCCTTCTCGAGCCGCACCGCTTCCTCCACGAGATCGCGCGCGATCTGCTCCACATCGCGGCCGACATAGCCGACCTCGGTGAACTTGGTCGCCTCGACCTTCACGAACGGCGCTTCGGCCAGCTTCGCCAGCCGCCGGCTGATCTCGGTCTTGCCGCAGCCCGTGGGCCCGATCATCAGGATGTTCTTGGGGCTCACCTCGTCGCGCAAGTCAGCAGATAGGCGCTGCCGCCGCCAGCGGTTGCGCAAGGCAACCGCAACGGCCTTCTTGGCATCGGCCTGGCCGACAATATGCGCATCAAGTGCAGCAACAATGGCTTTGGGAGTAAGGGTCTCGTTCATGGCAATTCTCTCTCCCCTCCCGCCTGCGGGAGGGGCCGGGGGAGGGTATGTTGGAGTGGCAGCGGCGCTCAGATCTCTTCGACCGTCACGCGGTCATTGGTGAAGACGCAGACTTCGGCCGCCACCTGCATCGCGCGCCGCGCAATCTTCTCGGCATCGTCCTCGTAAGGGTCGAGCGCCTTCGCGGCCGCCAGCGCATAGTTGCCGCCAGAGCCGATCGCCGCGATCCCGCCTTCGGGCTCCAGCACGTCGCCGTTGCCGGTCAGGATCAGCATCGTCTCGGCATCCGCGACGATCATCAGCGCTTCAAGATTGCGGAGGTACTTGTCGGTCCGCCAGTCCTTGGCGAGTTCCACTGCCGCCCGCATCAATTGCCCGCGGTGCTGTTCCAGCTTGCGTTCCAGCCGCTCGAAGAGCGTAAAGGCATCCGCGGTCGCTCCGGCAAACCCGGCAATCACCTTGCCGTCCCCGATGCGCCGAACCTTGCGGGCATTGGGCTTCATCACGGTGTTGCCCATGGAAACCTGCCCGTCACCGGCGATGACGGTGCGGCCATTCTTCTTGACGCCGATGATCGTGGTGCCGTGCCACTGCACAAGCCCGTGGGCTGAATGAGTATCGTTCATGCACCCGATATGGGGCGCACGAAATCCGGTTCAAGCGCTATGCCGAACCCTCAGCTTCCGTTCGGACCGGAACCTGTCGGCCCACCGCCTGCACCTGCCGCACCCGGCACCGCGCCGACCGAGCCGATATTGCCGAACAGATCTTCAAAGAAGCTGCGCGTGCGGCCCAGCGTCGGGGTCTTGTGGCCGTCGGGGTTGAGCGAGACGACTTTCTCCATGCCGCGCCGCTCCACGCTGGCAACATTGCCCTTCTCGTCGAAGCTTACCATCAGCACATTCTGCTCGCGCGCTTGCGGGCGCTTGAATGGGCGCTGGCGGGTGTCGATCGAGACGTAGTACCAGATCTGCTTGCCGAACTCGCTCTTGAAGGTCGGCTGGCCGAGCGCGCGTTCCACCGAAGTGCGGTTGTCGATCCCCGGCTGCACCGAACCGGTCAGCGCCGGATCGATCAGGTAGCCGCGGTGATCCTTGATACTGGCGCAGCCCCCTACCATGAGCGTCAGCGCGCCCAGCGCCGCCGCCGCCTGCAGTCTTGTGTTCCAGCCCTTGCCCAGCATGCGTTACTCCGAATTCGCCGGCTGCCGGCCCAGTCACCGTGCCCATCGGGGCGTTTGCCAATTGGCCCGCGCACCCTATATCGCCGTTTATCGCCACGTGCCTTACGGTGCACGGCGCGTTACTGCAATGGCGCACGGGCGCTTTCCCCGCCCTGAACCGCCCGGCCAGCCAAGAAGGACAACCACGCACATGTCGCTCCTCGCCCGCCTGTTCGGTGCCCGCACGGATGAACGCGATACCGTGCGCGAGTTGTGGCACCGGATCGTCGCCATCGCGCGCGAGAAGGAATGGTACCGGGATTGCGGTGTCGCCGATACGCTCGCCGGCAGGTTCGACATGATCACGCTGGTGCTCAGCCTCGTCATGCTGCGGATGGAGCACGAGGATGCACTGATCGCGCCCTCCGCCCGCCTCACCGAACTGTTTGTCGAAGACATGGACGGCCAGCTGCGCGAGCAGGGTGTCGGCGATGTCGTCGTCGGAAAGCACATTGGCAAGCTCATGGGCACGCTCGGCGGCCGCCTTGGCGCCTACCGCGAGGGGCTGGCGGGCGGCGAAGAGGCCATGGCCGAAGCCGTGCGCCGCAATGTCACGCTCTCCTCGGGCACCGATCCCCTGATCGTCGCGCAGCGCGCCCGCGCTTTCGCCGCCGGCCTCGCGCTTGTCCCGGGCTTCCGCGTGTTGGCAGGTGAAATCGGACGATGAGCCTACCTGCGCCCGAATATAGCTACCCCGTCGATCTGCGCCAGATCACCGATGCGCCGCTGACGCTCGTACCCGACGAAGCCGCGCGCCGCCGCCTTGCCGGGCGCTTCGGGATCACCGCCATTCCGGCGATGCAGGCCACTGTCCAGCTTGTGCGCGAGGGCGAGCGGGTCACTGCCACCGGCCGCCTTGTCGCCGACGTCATCCAGGCCTGCCGCATTTCTGCCGAAGACTTCCCCGTCCATATCGAAGAGACCGTCCACATGCGCTTTGTCCCGCCGGCGGGGGCGATCACGCCGGACGAGGAAGTCGAGCTCACCGCCGATGATTGCGACGAGATCGAATACGAAGGCACTGCCTTTGATCTCGGCGAAGCCCTCGCCCAGACCCTGGCGCTCGCCATCGATCCCTTCGCGGAAGGGCCGAACGCCGAAGCCTTCCGCGCCGAGTACGGCCTCACCGGCGAAACACCCACCGGGCCTTTCGCCGCGCTTGCCGCACTGAAGAAGCAGGATTGATCCCATGAGCGAGGACGGACCCCAGCGCGGCCCCGGAGGCGGCCACCGCGACCTGACAAAGGGCCCGATCCTCACGACCCTGCTGGTGTTCTCCGCGCCCACGCTCGCCTCGAACATCCTTCAGGCGCTCAACGGCTCGGTCAATTCGGTCTGGGTCGGCCGCCTGCTGGGGGATAGCGCTCTCGCTGCCACGGCCAACGCCAATGTCGTGATGTTCCTCATCTTTGCAGCGGTGTTCGGCTTCGGCATGGCGGCCACGGTAAAGGTCGGCCAGGCATTCGGTGCGGGGCAGGTCGATGCTGCCCGGCGCACATTCGGCACCGCGATCGGCCTCTGTGTCGGTCTGAGCCTCGTACTCGCGCCGCTTGGCTGGGTGCTGACTCCGCACCTCCTCACCGCCATGCGCACCCCGCCCGAGATCTTCGGCTTCGCGCTTACCTATCTGCGGCTGATCTTCGTCGCGATGCCCGCTTCGACGATCACGGTCATCGTCGGCATGGGCCTGCGCGGCGCTGGAGACGCGCAGACGTCGCTGCGCTTCATGGTCGTCTCGGTTGTGCTCGATATCGCGCTCAACCCGCTGCTGATCGCCGGCTTCGGACCCATTCCCGCGCTCGGAATTGCCGGCTCCGCACTGGCGACGGCGATTGCCGCCTATGCCTCGATGGCCGGCCTCGTGATCTACGTCTACGCGCGCAATCTCCCGCTGCGGCTGCGTGGGCGCGAGCTTGCCTACCTCATCCCGCAGGCCGCAGAGCTCAGATACATTCTCATCAAGGGCCTGCCGATGGGCGCGCAGATGCTGATGATCTCGGCCTCGGGCCTCATCATGATCGGCCTCGTCAATCAGGAAGGCGCCATGCTCAGCGCGGCCTACGGCGCTTCGCTCCAAGTCTGGACCTACCTGCAGATGCCCGCGATGGCGATTTCCGCCGCGCTCAGCGCCATGGCCGCGCAGACGATCGGCGCCGGGCTCGGCGAGCGCCTCGGCAAGATCACCCGTGCCGGGCTCATCCTCAACATCACCATCACCGGGGCGCTGACGCTCCTGCTGCTCGCCTTCGATCGCCCGGTGCTGACCCTGTTCCTCGGCCCGACCAGCCCCGCCGTGGACGCTGCGCGCCACATCCAGTTCATGGCCAGCTGGAGCTACGTCCTCTTCGGCATGACGATCGTGCTGTTCGGGACAATGCGCGCGGGCGGCGTCGTCCTCGCCCCGATCATCGTCCTTGGCGCCGCGATGTACCCCGTCCGCCTCGGCTTCTATGCGCTTGCCTACCCCGCGCTCGGCCCGGACGCGATCTGGCTTTCCTTCCCGGTCGGCTCTGCCGCCGCGACGATCATGGCCACCATCGCCTACCGCCGCCCCGGCTGGCGCACCAAGGCCCGCGTCGTCGACGAAGCCGAATGCAGCGAGGAAACGCAGGCAGACGGCGATTGCACGGGGCGGATGGCGCCTTCGCTCTAAGGCGGTCGCAGCAAGGTTCGTCCGCTCAGATCAGCAGGAAATCGCTGATGGAGAGGTCCGGAAAGTTGCCACCGGCAATGGCTATATCCGCGACGGCAACGGCCGCTTTGCCGCCCACACCATCGGGATCGTAGTACAGGACTCCGGTGCTGGAATTGTAGATGATCCGGTCGGACGCATCCTGCGCCGCCTTGGCTCCGGGCGCGCTGTAGAAGTTGGCAAAGCTCAGGGCTTGCGGCTTGGGCGAAAAGGTGCCGGTCACGGCATAGTTCGACAGGACGATCCGATCCCCCTCGGCGCGGTTGAAATCCGTGATCCTGTCGCGGGTAATCTCGATTCCGCCCAGTTCGGTCAGACTGAAGCGGTCAGCACCGCTCCCGCCAGTCAGACTGTCATTGCCGCCATCGGCACTCAGCCAATCGTTCCCGCCATTGCCGAACAGGATATCGTTGTCGCCATTCCCGGCCAGCCAGTTGGCCTTGTCGTCCCCGATGAGTGTGTCCTTGCCGTAGCTGCCGGCAAGCGACTCGATGCTGACCAGTGTGGCTTGTCCAGCCGTGCCGATGGCCTGCGGCCCGGTTATTCTGAGATCGACCGTGAATGAGCCTGTATAGAGATCATCGAGCGAGTAGGTATCGCGCCCGCTCCCGCCATTGATAAGGTCGGTGCCCGTGCCACCGGTCAGGATGTCGTTGCCGCTGCCACCAAACAGGCTGTCATTGCCGGCCTGCCCCAGCAGCCAATCGTTACCGGCATTGCTCTGCACGATATCGTCACCGGCACCGGCGTAGACCGTGTCATCTCCGCCCCCTGCAAAGATGACATCGTTGCCGTCCCACGTATCGATCCTGTCATTACCCGGCGAAAGCACGACACGGTCGTTGCCCTTGAAGATCAGGCGGAAAGCCATCTGATCCGAAAGGGCTTGCTCCCTTGCATAATCGACTGCGGACAGTCTGACCCCGGTCAGGACAAAGTCCGGCGTCGTCTCGCCATCGGTGTACTGCGCAATCGCGTTGATCGTTCCATCGAGTACGGTCTTGTCGGCGGAAAGCGAAAAATTCCGTCCTGCAATCACCGTCTGAACGAGCTTGTTGCTGGAATAGACTGGCGAGCCCCCGTAGGACGTAACCCAATACTCGACCGAAAGGGCATTCGCGTAGGCGCGGCCGGCAATCATGGTGCTCCCGCTGGTATCAAGAACCGGCGGTGTGATACTCTGACCAAGCGAAAGAAGACTGGTCGTGAAGTAATCAAACGGTGCGTAAGCCCGCAACGAAACCATAATGGCGTGGTCCCTCAATCAGTCTGGTCTGCTCGCCATATACGATCGGCATGCGGCTATACCTTCCTAGGCGGGGCCAGAACGTTTGATCAAGGCCGAGAGATATTTTGACACGAACCTGCGTTCGCGCCGCGTCATTGCGCGGTGTCCATACACGACAGAGTTGTTCGGGATCCAAGCGCAGGCTCCCATGCCTGCCGGTCGCGCTCTTCCTGATTACCGCGACTGCGCGCGCCAGCGCTGCACCGTCCGTTCGACGGCCATTTCCTCGCCGCCGGTCTTGCCCCAGAGTTCGGAGAACGACGGGTCGGCCGAGGCGGGACGCAAGTCATTGTGCAGTTCGTCGAACGAAACGCGGATCGGGATCGAAACACCCTCGCCGCAGATGATGCATTCGCGGTTGCGCAGCGCCGGGATCGAATCGAGAAACCCGCGCGCGCCTTCGGGCATCGCTGCCTTCACGAAAGCCTGGTCGCGCTCATTGTTGAGGCGCATCGCGATGATCGTGCCGCACTGGCTGAGCACGCCTTCGGCAAGGTCGGAGGGGCGCTGCGTGATGAGGCCCAGCGAAACGCCGTATTTGCGGCCTTCCTTGGCGATACGCGAGAGGATGCGGCCGACCGAGGAGCCATCGGAATTCTTCTCAGCCGGAACGTAGCGATGCGCTTCCTCGCAGACCAGCAGGATCGGCCGGGTCTCCTCGTCGCGCGACCAGATCGCGTAGTCGAACACGAGGCGCGAAAGCACAGCGACGACGGTCGAAGTCACTTCCGAAGGCACGCCCGAAACGTCGATGATCGAGATCGGCTTGCCGTGCGAGGGAAGGCGGAACACGCGGCTGATGAATTCGGCCATCGTATCGCCCACGAGCATGCCCGAGAACATGAACTGATAGCGCGGATCGCCGCGCAGTTCCTCGATCTTGGTCTTGATCCGCTGATAGGGCACCGAAGTGTGGCCCTTGTCGAGCTTGCCCATCTCGTTGTTGAGGATGTTGAGCAGGTCGGACAGCAGATACGGGATCGGCGAATCGACCGTGATCTTGCCGATCTGCTCCGCCAGCCGATTCCTGTGCCGCGCCTGCAACAGGCACTTGCCGAGAATATCCGAATCGATCTGGCGATCCGTACCGGTCGAGGTCAGGAACACTTCGCAGTGCTCTTCGAAATTCATCAGCCAGTACGGCATGTTGAGGTTCGAGACGTCGAGCAGCTGGCCGTGGTTGCGGAAGGCCTGCATGTATTCGCCGTGCGGGTCGATCATCACGATGTGACCCTCGGGCGCCAGCTCGCAAATGCGGTGCAGGATGAGCGCGGCGCTTGTCGATTTGCCGGTACCGGTCGATCCCAGCAGCGCGAAATGCTTGCCCAGCAGCGCATCGACATAGAGCCCGGCGCGGATGTCGCGGGTCGGGAATACCGTGCCGATGGTCACGTTGGTGCGGCCGTCGCTCGCATAGATCTGGCGAAGGTCGGTGCTGGTCGCGGGATAGATCGGCGATCCGGGCACTGGATAGCGCGTCACGCCGCGGCGGAACCCGTAGATCTTGCCTGTCAGCCGTTCCTCGTCGCCTTCGCCGAGGAAGTCGACTTGCGCGATGATCACGCCGTCGTGCCCGGCGGTCATGTCCTGGCGCTGGGTGCGTACGCTGGCAAGCAGCCAGCCGGTGCCGACGCGGATCTTGAGCTGGCTGCCGACTTGCCCTGCAAGCGAGATCGACGGATCGCTGTCCGCCATGCATTCCTCAAGCCGGGTGAGATCGAGCGCAATCGAGCTGCCCGCACCGGATACGTCGAGCACATAGCCGATCGGACGCCGGGCGTTGTCCGATGCAGGGCGCGGCGCGCCCCGCGCGTCGCTGCTCACGGCTGGACGCGCACCGTTGGCCGCGAGGTCGGCGGGCGTCGCCCTGCCTGCGCCTTCCAGGCCATTGATGCTCATATCGCTCATTGCCACTTGATCCCCGCCCGAAACGGCTTCGCGTAGTCAGGACCTAACCTTAGACGGTTAAAAACTGGCTAATCATTCAAAGTGGCAAAGCTTTTGCCATATGTCCGGCAGCGCTGGTCAGACGAGCGCGAAAAGACGCCCGGCAATCCAGCCCATCGAGATCGAAACGACGACCGCAAACAGCCCGTAAAAGAAACCATTACGCTCGGCATTGTAAGCCACCAGCCGCTCGAATCCTTCCTTGCGCACCGTGACGCGCGAGATGGCTGAGGCAACCACCCGGCCGTCGCGCACGGCAAATGTCTCGGCCGTATAGGTGCCTGTCAGCACGCTCGAGGGCAGCGAAATCCGCGCCTGGTAAAGCACTTGTCCGCTGATCTTCACCGCGTTCTCGTCCTCCTGGTAGAGCCCCTGCCGCCGCATGAGATCAACCAGGCCACCCGAAAAGCGCTTCTGCTCCACCGGATCGATCACGCCCACCGGCGAAAGCTGCAGCCACTTCAGGCCCATCTCATAAATCGCCGCGGTCTTGCCATCGACCAGCGCGGCCACCGGCCGCGAGGAGGCCAGCGCATAGAAGCTCGGCGCCGAGCGGAACTCGGTGCTGTCGGCATTAACCCAGATGCCCGCCACCTTGCGCTTCTCGCGCACCACGATCGAGCGCGCGGGTCCTTCGAGCAGCACGACAATGTCGTAATCTCCTGCCGCACGCGTGCCCTCGGGTGTCAGGATTGCACCGAACAGCAGCAGGTCGGCCCCGGTAAAGCCCTGCCGCACCTGGATCTCGTGCTGCGAGATCTCGGGCACCAGGATCGGCCCCCGCGCGCCGGCACTCAGGAACAGCACAAGCAGCAGCGCCGCGATCCGCCCGATCATTGCGCCACCACTGTGTATATCTCGTCCGGCCGGTAGCCAAGCCCCAGCGCCATGCGGATCGCGACACCGAGCACGATCACCGCTAGGATCAGCCGCAACTGCTCCGGCTTTGCCTTCTGCGCGAACTGCGCGCCGAGCTGCGCCCCGGTCACCGATCCAATCAGCAGCAGCACCGCCAGCACGATATCGACCGCGCGTGTCGTGAGCGCATGCATCATCGTCGTCGCCATCGTCACGAACAGGATCTGGAACAGCGATGTGCCCACGACCACCGTCACTCCCATGCCGAGGATGTAGAGCATCGCGGGCACGAGGATGAAGCCGCCGCCGATCCCCATCAGCATGGTGAGGATGCCGGTAAAAATCCCCAGCAGCAGCGGCGCCAGCGGCGAGATGTAGAGCCCAGACCGATAGAAGCGCCAGCGCAGCGGCAGGCTGGCGACCAGCGGATGGTGGCGGCGCTTGCGGGGCGGCTGCGGTTTGCCGGTGCGCTCGGCTCTCAGCGCGCCGAGGCTCTCGTGCGCCATGAGGCCGCCGATCCCGCCGAGCATCAGCACATAGAGAATGTTGATGACCGTATCGATCTGGCCGAGCGCCTCCAGCAGGCGGAACAGCAGCGCGCCGAGGCCGGTGCCGATCACGCCGCCTGCCACCAGCACGCCGCCCATCTGGTAATCGATCCCACCGCGCCGGGCATGGGCGAAGGCGCCCGAAACACTTGCCCCGGTCACCTGGCTGGCAGCGGATGCCGCCGCCACTGTCGGCGGCACGCCGTAGAAGATGAGCAGAGGCGTTGTCAGGAACCCGCCGCCCACGCCGAACATGCCCGAAAGTAGCCCTGTCAGCGCGCCGAGCAGGACGATGACGAGGCCATTGACCGAAAGATTCGCGATCGGGAGGTAAACATCCATCCTGTCCGCGAGGCTAGCCGCTCCGCACCCGCTTGGGAACGCTTGGCACCGTCTTTTTCCCGATCAGAATCCCGCCGCGACTGTCAATGCGGGGCCCGACCCGGGCTCGGCCCGCCCCGCGACGCGAAAACGCCAGTCCACGCCGACCCGCACCCCGATCCGCCGCGAGGATGGCCCGAGCACGGTCCTGAGTTCAACCCGTGGCCCGAGGTCGAGCCGCACTGCGCCGCGCTGCCCGCCGCTCCAGACCCCACCACCCGCGCTAAGCTGTGTGCCCGGCAGGGGACGGATTACATGGCGCTGCAGGGTTGCAGCCAGATCGTAGAACGGTGTTGCATCGCGCCCACCGGCCCAGCCGCCCTGCGCATAGGCCTCCGCCTCGACGCCCAGCGGCAAGCGCAGCGGCGCCATTTGGGTCACGGCCATGACAACCGGGCGCGACCGGGTGACCCCGCTCTGCTCCTGCAGCCGCCATTCGCCGAGCAGCGCCACCGGCAGTCGCCGCACCGGCCGCACCATGAGCCCCAGCGCTGCCTCGCTTTGCCGAACTTGCGCGCCCAGCGCCGTCGAGACGCGCAGATAGGCTTGTGGCCGCAGCGCGCTTGCCGGTGCGAAGCCATAACGCAGCACGCCGCCGGCCTGGCTGCCGCCATAGGCAGCAGTCCCCGGTGAAAGCGCCGGCGCCTGATCGCCGCCGCGCAGCAGCAGCCAGCCATCGGCCGACCAGCGCGGCAGGCGCGGCCCCGTCCTGTCTCGCGGTGTTCCCGCCGTCGCCGCCGCAGGGCGCGCGATGCCCGTCGGCGCTGCCAGATGGGACAGGCGGCTTCCTGCAGGAACCGGATTACCTGCCGACGTTGCCATAGGCTCAGAGCTGAGCGCCTCTGCCAACATCGCGCCGCGCTCTGCCTCAGGGCGCTGCCCCAGAGCAGCCTGCAGATGCTCCGTCCGTCCCACCGCATCGCCCGTGGCCAGCTGGGGTGCGCGCCGCGCGGCGCTGTTCGCCCCGCGGCGCGGCATGAGGGGAACCGCCAGCGTGGCGAGCCTTGCGCTGTGCCGTTCGGGGTATGCGGGGTTTCGCGGCCCGGGGGCCGGTGCGGCGAGAGGGGCAGCCCCGGAACCGGACGCCATCCGCTGCATCTCCTCAGCCGGGCTTCCCTCGATCGCGACGACCGTGACCCGCACCGCAATCCACATCGTGAGGATCATCACCAGCGCAATCACGGGCTGTCCGCGCGGAGGCCTCCTCCGGCGCGCCACCGAGCTACGCAGCGGCACCATCTCGCAACCCTGAGTCAGCGGACCGCAGCAAGCGCGGGATGGTACAGATGAACCGTGTGATCCCATTTCACACGGCCGCTATAGAGCGAGGCGAGATAGGCCGATATCGCCCGCCGCCCGGCCATGATCGCGATCACGTTGGCCAGTGGCATGCGCAGCACCGCCATGATGCCTTCGCCGAACGAATACTCGCGCGCCGTAAACACCGCGCGCAGCAGGCAGCGCCACGCCAGCGCGGCAAAGTTGATGACGAGCAGCACTTTCAGCAGCGGATCGATCGGCGGCGGACGATAGATCCCCGCCCGCCCGGCAATGAACAGCAGCGGCGAGATGATCAGCAGCATGTAGGCCGCGGCCAGCACGATGGCGGTCAGCGGCGCGCGGCGGTCGCGCAGACGCATCCACAGCTCGAGCGGATGCGCCTCCCAGCCCAGCCGGTCCCAGCCCTGAAAGGCAATGCCGTGCATCCACCGCGTCTTCTGGCGCACCGAAGGGCCAAGGCCTGCCGGAAAGAACTCGCGCGTGGCGACCAGTTGCCCTTCCGCGTCGCGCGCGCGGACAAACTTCGCGGCGCCGCCGATCTGGCCGACCAGCAGACCGCACTCATAATCCTCAGTCAGGCATTCGGCAGCAAACGGTTCGGCCGCGCCGCGCTGCTCCGCGATCGCCTCCAGCGAAGCCCGGCTGAACGCGCAGCCCACGCCTGCCGAGGGCAGGCCCACGCCAAGCCAATCGCGTACCACCATCGCCTTGCCATGGGATTCGGCGAACTCGTCGCAGTAATGCCCCGCGATCCAGCGCGAGCCCGCCTGCGGTTCTGGCCGAACCGGCAACTGCACGAAGTCCGCTTTGTCGAGCCCGGCATCCAGCAGCGCAAGCGCGGCGGGATGCACCATGTCTTCCGCATCGTGCAGGATCACGCTTCGTGCCCGGAAGCCACCCCGCGCCTCGTCCTCGATCAGCGCGGCATAGAGCCGGTTGAGGCAATCCGCCTTGGTCGTCGGGCCCGCGCAATCGTGCACGACGATGCGCAGCCGCGGATCGTGGGCCGCTGCCACCATCGCCGCCAGCGTTCCCGGATCATTTCGATAGCAGCCGGCATAGATGCGCAGTTCCGCCTGCGGCCACGACCGCAAGGTGTGCGTCAGCATGGCCCCCACGACCGGGGCTTCCTTCCAGGCCGGGACGAGCACGGCGGCAACGCCGCGCAAGGGTGCGGTGCTGTCCACCGGGGCCTTGCCCGTGCAGACCCTTCCTGTCAGACGCAGCCAGAGCCAGAGCAGGTCAATTCCGAGTTCATCGAGGGAACCCACCGCGAACCAGATCGCAGCGAAGAGAAGAAGCTCATGCTCGATCCGGCCGAGCCACTCCAATGCCGTGCACAACGGCGTCATTTTCTTGCCCTCGCGCCATAAGTGGCACTAATCCCAATGGATTGAATTAGCCGTGATCACCTATCGTTGCAATGTTACGAGTCCAAAGGATTGGTTCGAGAATGGCGAGAAACCTTGGTTCCGGCGGACTTCGCAGCAAGCTGGCGGCGAGCGAGGCAGCGCCCGGCATGGTGCTCATGGCCTGTGCTGCGCTGGCGCTCGTGCTCGCCAATTCGCCGCTCGCAAAGGCATGGCACGATCTCTTCCTCCACCCGTTTGCATGGAGCCCGGTGGCGCGCCTCGAGACGCTGCACGAATGGATCAACGATGGCCTTATGGCCGTGTTCTTTCTCGTCGTAGGGCTTGAAATAAAACGTGAGTTCGTCATGGGCGCCCTCGCGGACAATGCGCGCCGGCGCCTTCCGGTGATTGCCGCAATGGCCGGCATGGCGGTCCCGGCGCTGACCTACTTAGGCATAACCTTCGGACATCCCGCGCTGCGGGGCGGCTGGGCCATTCCCGCTGCCACCGATATTGCTTTCGCTCTCGGCGTGCTGGCCTTGCTCGGCAGCCGTGTCCCCCCTTCGGTGCGCCTGTTCCTCCTCACCGTTGCGGTGGTCGATGATATCGGCGCGATCGCCGTTATCGCCCTTTTCTACACAGCGTCGCTTGATCTCGGTTGGTTGATGCTGGGCATCGCCGTGTTCGCGGTGATGGCAAGTTTAAACCGATTCGGTGTGCGGTCGCTGCCGCCCTATCTGGTTCTTGCGGCGGTGCTCTGGTTCGCGGTGTTGCATTCCGGCATCCACGCGACAGTGGCCGGTGTGCTCGCCGCATTCACCATCCCGGTCGCGCTCGATTCCCATGGGGACAGCCCGCTTCTCCGCCTCGAACATGCCCTCGTCGAGGTGAGCGGGTTCGTCATCGTGCCGCTGTTCGGTCTCGCCAACGCAGGCGTCGCCCTCGGCACCGGCGATCCGCTTGCAGCCCTCCCGCTCGGAATCGCGCTGGGGCTGATCCTGGGCAAGCAGGTCGGCGTCATGCTGGCCGTGCTCGGCTGCGAACGCCTCGGCATTGCCAGCCGCCCGGCCGGCGCCACGTTTCTCCATCTCTGGGGTATGGCCCTGCTATGCGGCATCGGCTTCACCATGAGCCTGTTCATCGGCGCGCTCGCCTTCACCGATGCGCCGCTGCTCGTCGAGGAGGCCAAGCTCGGCGTGCTCGGCGGATCGCTGCTATCGGCGTTGGCAGGCGCCGCGGTGCTGCGCATGGCTCCGCGCATCGCGCCGGCGTGATCGACGGCAGCGATCACCAAGACCCGAATTCTGCGTGAAACATCAATGCGAAATGGGCGCTATAAGGCAGCAGCACAGACTCGCACCCAAAGGACTCTTCGATGCCCGGTGACAACGCCTCCAAAGCCCTGATCGACACGCTCAACGGCCTCCTCGCCGATTATTTCGCGCTCTATCTCAAGACCAAGAACTACCATTGGCACGTCAAGGGGCCGCAGTTCCACGATCTGCACCTCCTGTTCGATGCGCAGGCGACCGAGCTCTTCGCGCTGACCGACGTGATCGCCGAGCGCGTGCGCAAGAACGGCGGCGCCACGCTCACCTCGATCGGCGCGATCGCCGGCCGCACCGTGATTGCCGACGATGACCGCAGCGGGCTCGATGCCATGGCCATGGTCGCCGCGCTGCGCGACGACAACGCCGCCCTTGTGGAGCGCATCCGCGCCGCCAAGGCCGCCGCGACCGAAGCCGGCGACAACGCGACCGAAGGCATGGCCGATGACTGGACCGACCAGGCCCAGCAGCGCGTGTGGTTCCTGAGCTCGACCCTCGGCTAGGAAGCGCACTCTTGCTCTCCCGCCTGCCGCCCCCGCTGCACCGGGCTCTACTGCGGATCGCCCAGCCGATCCGCCTGCGTGTATGGGGCCTGATGCGGCGCGAAATGCGCGGCTGCGGGGTGCTCGCGTTCGATGCCGGCGGACGGCTGCTCATGGTGCGCCACAGCTATCATCAGCCGGACCGCTGGCTGCTGCCCGGTGGCGGTCTGGCGCGGGGGGAAAACCCCGTTGACACGGCGGCACGCGAGTTGCTGGAGGAGACCGGCTGCCCACTCTCGGATGCCGTGTGGATTGGCACCGATCTGCGCCGCATGCCTGGCGGCTGGCTCAATCGGATCGAACTGATCGCCGGCCGCAGCGAGGGCACGCCCCATGCCGACGGCCGGGAAATCACGGACGCCGCCTTCTTTCCGCTCGATGCCCTTCCGCCCTCTACGGGCGCGGTCGTCCGTGTCGCGCTCGGCATCTTGCGCGCCTCAGAGGCGTAGAACGACCTGCTTGTTAGCGCTGGCTCCGCTGTGGATCAGTCTTGTGTTGGCAAGGTGTATTAACAGGCCTACGAACTTGATCAGCTGATAGTGATGACCAAAGAGAATTGTACGCAATGGCAAATTACCGCGGAACAGATGGCGACGATGTGCTCAGCCTCAACAACAGCGGTGATGTGCTGTTCGGCCTTGGCGGCAATGACACCCTGAGTAGTCTCGGCCCCAACAACAAGCTTGTCGGCGGTCTTGGCAACGATACCTATGAATACGGCGCTTTCAGACCAACCATCATCGAGAAAATCGGCGAAGGGTATGACGTTGTCATTTACATCGGCACCGCTTCATACGTTCTGCCTGCCAATGTCGAGGAAGGCCGCCTGTACGGAGGAGGCAGTCTCAGAGGCAATGCTCTGGACAATGTCCTGATCGGCACCACGGGTGACCGGGATTATCTCGATGGTGGCGCCGGGGCCGACGTGATGCGTGGCGATCTGTTCGGCGACATTTATGTCGTGGACAATATTGGCGACAAGGTGATCGAAGTCGCCGAAACGGGTGCGGAGCGCGACACGGTCTTTTCGACCATAAGTTACACGCTCGGCAACTACGTCGAGGATCTGGAACTGAAGGGTCGCGCCGCGATCAATGGCACCGGCAATGCCCTCGGCAACCGGCTGACCGGCAACGCGATGGCCAATACGCTCAGCGGCCTGGGCGGCAATGATGTTCTCTCAGGCGGCCGCGGTATCGACACGCTGCTGGGCGGCAGGGGCGATGACGTGCTTGACGGCGGTGCGGGCGCGGACATGCTATCGGGCGGCGCGGGCAACGATCACTATATCGTGGATTCAGCGCGCGATACCATTACCGAGAGCGGCGCCGGGGTGGACAGTGTCCGCTCCTCGGTGAGCTACACGCTCGCCGCCAATGTAGAAGGGCTGGTTGCCGCCAACGCGTTTTATTCCAGCGCGCCGATCAATCTCACCGGAAATCGCAGCGACAACTTCATTCTCGGCAATGAAGGCAACAACGTCCTCAAGGGTGAAGCGGGTGCCGATTGGCTGGTCGGATTGGCGGGTAACGACACGTTGGATGGCGGGAATGGCAACGATTCGCTGTTGGGGCAGGGAACCATGACCGGCGGCGCTGGTGGGGATCACTTCTATCTCGCAACCGCCCGAGAAGGCGTTGCTGAACCGATCCGGATCACCGATTTTGCCTCGGGCGTCGACACGATCGTGCTGAATAGCGACAAGCTGGCTGGATACACCTATCAAGGCGCCACCGATGCCGCCGCTTTCTGGCAAGGCACTGCGGCGCATGATGCCGACGACCGGCTGATCTACGACAGCACGACTGGCGAGCTTTTCTTCGATGCGGACGGCACCGGTACGTTGGCGCAGGAACTGCTGGGCACTCTGGCTCCCGGCACAACGCTCGTCGCCGCGGATATCACCTGGCAGACCGACTTCAACATCAACAACACCATCAGCAACTTCTTGACCCTTTACATGTTTTGAACGCGGTCGCAGCGCAAGCCCGCGATTAAAATGGTAGGAACGCCTGATCGGCCACCTCCGGCGTGGTCGTGTGGCCATCTTCCAGCGCCGAGAGCGTCAGCCCCATCAGCCGCACCGGCTGCGGCAGCGGCAAAACGCTATCGAGCAGGGCGCGCGCCGCCTCGGCAAAGGTCCGCTCGTCCGCTACCGGTCCCGGCAGTGACTTCGCCCGGGTGATCGTGTGAAAACTCGTGTCCTTGAGCTTGAGCGTCACCGTCCGCCCCTTCGCCCCGCTCCGCTCGATTCGCTCCCACACGATTGCGATGATCCGCTCCAGCGCCTCGCGCAGCGCCGGCCCGCTGCCGATGTCGCGCTCGAACGTGCGCTCCCCGCCGACCGACTTGCGCGGCCGATCCGCGCGCACCCGGCGCAGGTCGATCCCCCGCGCGGCGCGGTAGAGATAGTCCGCCTGGCTTCCGAAATGCCGGCGCAGAAAGGCAAGATCATGCCGCGAGAGATCGGCGCCCGTCTCGATCCCCAGCGCGGCCATCTTCTCTGCCCCGCGCGGCCCCACCCCGTGGAAGCGCTTCACCGGCAGCTTCGCCACGAACGCCGCGCCCTCCCCCGGCCGGATCACGCAAAGCCCGTCCGGCTTGTTCTGATCGCTGGCAAGCTTGGCGAGGAACTTGTTGTAGGACACCCCGGCGCTCGCGGTCAGCCCCGTCTCGGCCTTGATCCGCCCCCGGATCAGCTCGGCAATCCGTGTCGCCGAGCCGATCCCGCGCAGATCATCGGTCACGTCGAGATAGGCCTCGTCGAGCGAGAGCGGCTCTACGTGCGGGGTGAAGTGCAGGAAGATCTCGCGGATCTGGCGGGACACCGCCTTGTAGACATCGAATCGCGGCGGGCAGAAGATGAGGTCCGGGCACAGGCGTGCCGCCCTGACCGATGGCATCGCCGAGCGCACTCCGAACACGCGCGCCTCATAGCTTGCCGCCGCCACGACCCCGCGCGCGGACGAACCGCCGACCGCAACCGGCTTGCCGCGTAGCGCCGGATTGTCGCGCTGCTCCACGCTGGCAAAGAAGGCGTCCATGTCGATATGGATCACCTTGCGCAGACCGGTGGCGGTCTCCTCGTCATCCGGATCGGGGGGCGGCAGCGCGGACATGCCAGGCACCCTACCCCTTTTCGCAGTGCAGCATAAAGCGCTGGGAACAATTGTCTGACATGCCTATAGGCTCGCGGCATGACGTCGTTCTCCTCCGCACCGACCCGATCGCCCGGCTCCGCCCGGATGGGCCCGCGCGAGTTCGTGGTGCTCATGGCCATGTCGATGGCGCTGCAGGCGCTCGCGATCGATGCCATGTTGCCTGCGCTCGCAGGCATTGCGCAGGAACTTGCGATTGCCGATCCGAACCAGCGCCAGCTCATCGTCGGCGTGTTCCTGATCGCAAGCGGGCTCGGCGCGCTGCTACCCGGCTCGCTGGCGGATCGCTATGGCCGCCGTCCGGTGCTCCTCGGCAGTCTGGTGATCTACATCGCCCTGTCGATCGGCTGCGCGCTCGTTACCGATTTCAGCACGCTGCTTGCCTTGCGCGCTGCGCAGGCGCTCGGCAGTGCGGGGCTCTCGGTGCTCCCCAGCGCGATCATCCGCGATCGCCACGGCGGCGATGCCATGGCGCGGCAGATGTCTACGATCACCGTGATCTTCATGCTCGTCCCGATGGTCGCGCCCAGCATCGGCCTTGCCGTGCTGCTGGTGGCAGGCTGGCGCTGGATCTTCGCGCTGCTCGCCATAATGGGCCTTGTCGTCGGCCTCTGGGTCTGGCTGCGACTCGAGGAGACGCTTGATCCCGCCAACCGCCAGCCGATCCAGCTGAAGGCGATTGCCACCAACATGGTCACCGCTGCGTCTGACCGCGCCTCGTTCGGCTATGTCATCGGCGGCGGCCTCATCCTCAGCGCGCTGTTCGGCTATGTGAACTGCGCGCAGCAGCTGGTCGGCGAACACTTCGGCGCGGGCGCCTGGTTCCCGCTGATCTTCGGCGCAACCGCATTGTGCATGGCGTTTGCCAGCTTCTTCAACTCGCGCATCGTCGAACGCTTCGGCGCCCGCCGCGTCAGCCATGCAGCGGTGCTGATCTCGATCGCCCTCTCCGTGCTGCAGGTCTGGCTGGCCAGCCGCACGCACGAATCGCTGCTCGAATTCATGCCGGTGATCGCGCTCAACATCTGCATGGTGGGTTTCATCGGTGCGAACTTCAGCTCGATCGCGCTCCAGCCCTTTGCGCACATGGCCGGTGCCGCCAGTTCGGTGCAGGCGTTCCTGCGCATGGTGATCGGCTCGGGCCTCGGCCTTGTCATTGGTCTTGCCTACGATGGCACGGCGCTGCCGCTCGCGCTTGCCTTCCTTGGTTGCGGCCTCAGCGCCCTCGTGCTCGTGATGTGGAGCGAGCACGGCCGCCTGTTCCGCCGCATCAATCCGCGCGGAACCCTTCGCGAAGTGGCGCTACCCGATACCCACTGCTGAAGCCGGAGAAAGCCCGGAGTAGACGCGCAGCGCCTCTGCCGCCGGCTCGGGTCGGCCGAAGTGGTAGCCCTGCATGAGATGGATGCCCAGCGCCCGCGCGGCCGCGGCCTGGGCCTCACTCTCGACGCCTTCGATCGAACAGCCGATGCCCAGTTGCCATGCCAGCGCGACGATCATGCCCGTCACCGCCCGCGCGCCAGGATCGCTCGACAGTGCCCCCACCAGCTGGCGATCAAGCTTGATCCGGTCGAGTGGCAGGTCGCGCAGCTGCGAAAGGCTGGACCAGCCCGCGCCGAAATCATCGAGCGCGATGCGGAAGCCCTTCTCGCGAAACGCGATAAGTTGCACCGCCGCGCGCTTGGGATCGATCTGCAACGCCCGCTCGGTCACCTCGAGCATCACCGAAGACGGCGCCGCCCCGGCTTGTTCGACGATGGCGGCAATCGTCTCGGCAAACCCCTCGCGCACGACATCGCGCGCAGCAAGGTTGATCGAGACCTCAAGGCCGGTCTCCCACGGGCGGCATTCGGCCAGCGTGCGTGCCAGCACCAGCCGCGTCAGTTCGCCGGTGCGGCCGGTGGCATCGGCAATCGCGAGAAACTCCCCGGGCGCCTGCCAGGTGGTCCCGTCGGGCGACCAGCGCGCGAGCGCTTCCATCCCCACGACGCGACCATCGCGGCAATCGAAGATCGGCTGATAGAGCAACCGCAGCCGCTCCTCGAGCGGGCAGTCGTTGAACTGGCGCATGACCGCAATGCGCTGCTGCAGCGCCACTTCGTCGTCCGGCCCGAATGCCACGATCGCGCCGTCACCGAGCTCCTTGGCTTTGTAGAGCGCCGAATCCGCACGCTCGAGACAAGTCGAAGCCGTCTCCCCCTCGGCCCGGAACAGTCCGATCGAACCAAACAGACGCAGGGTGGCGCCGTTGAACGAAATCGGCTCGCGGATCGCGTGCGAAAGCGCACGGGCAGCTGCGTTCACCGCATCGGCATCAAAAGCGCCATCAAACAGGATGGCAAATTCGTCGCCGCCAAGCCGGCCATGCGCGGTCACGCCCTCGATCACGCCGATCCGCTGGTTCACCGTCCGCAGGACATGGTCGCCCGCCGCATGGCCGTAGGTGTCGTTGACATGTTTGAACCCATCGAGATCAAACAGCGCGAGCCACGGCCGCACCGAACCGTCCGGTGCGGCGAGGTGCTCGTCGAGACAGGCGATGATGGCCCGGCGGTTGCGGCCGCCGGTCAGGTGATCGACGGTCGCCTGCCGGTAATGCGCACTGGCGAGCTCGGCCGTCTGCCGCTCCCGGCGGACCAGCAGCTGGCGCGAGAGCTCCAGCCGCACGAAGTCGCGGTGCTGGATCTGTGTCATCGCCAACAGGATCACCGTGATGAACACTTGCGCAAGCGCGATCGCAACAGCATTCGGATGGCCGGTCGCAAGGAGGAACAGGCTCCACGGCAGGGTAAACCCCACGCCGAGCCGCAGCGCCGTCTGCGGCGAATTGGCCATGCCCAGGATCGCCGAGAACATCGTCACGGCGATCACGAAATGGAGCAGTTCGCGCTGGCCCGGATCGCCGTAGGGGTAAAGCCCCAGGGACCAGGCCACGAAGACTAGGGCGGCCCATCCGCCAAGCCGCTGCATTCCCTGCAAGTCAGTGCGCAGCTGCTCCACCGGCCGCTGCGCTACCCGATCAGGCAGCCAGTGAAAGGCGCGCTTTGCAGCAATGAGGACCATGACAGGCGCCAGCACCACCAGCGCCAACGGCGCCGTGCCAAGGAAACAACCCGCAACCAGCAGCGTGTTGAAGATCACTACGAGGTAAAGCAGCGGTGCGCGGTGTGATACGCTCACTGCATAGGCTTCGGTAAAGGCGTCTCCCGGCCGTTGCTGCCAATGGCGCCCATAGCAACGCAGGCTGCGGACAAAGCCGCGCAGCCAACGCCTTGCGCCAGTTTGCGCACTGGATGGGGGACCGCCGATTGCCATCGCGGCGGTTTACGCCGCACAGAGTTAACGGCTTCTCAAGCTCCGCCGGCAAAATCGGGTGGAATCGGAGAACTTTAAGGCCCGGAACGGATCAATCGGCGGGGGCCTTGCGCCTCAGCTGGACGGCCCGGCAAGCGCAGCGACCAGCGCCTTGACCTTCTTCTGCCGCCACTGCGGTGTCGGCGCGACCAGCCAGTAGGAGCGGCGGCAGCGATCAGGGGGGCCGAGCGGCACCACCTTGCCCGCCGCAATCGCGCTTTCTGCCAGCATGAGCGGCACGCGCGCCTTGCCGAGCCCGGCTGCCGCCGCGCTGATCGCAGTGCCGCCGTCACCGACCGAAAACTGCGTCTCGCGTGCCTCGCCTTCGGGCGCGGGATCACCCGGCCAGGCGATCCACGGCGCGTCTTCGCCGGCTCCGGGCGCCGCTACGATCTGCATCAGCGGCTCACCCAGTGCGAGCCCTTCCAGATCGCCCGGCCCTTCCGCCCAGCGTACCGCAAGGTTCAGATTCGCCTCGGTAAAATCGAGATCACCATCGCTGCCGACAAGGGCGAAACGCAGCCCCGGATTGGCAAGGCGGAACGCCGCCAGCCGCGGACTGAGCCAGGCCGCAAAGAAATCGCGCGGGCAGGCGACGGTGTAGACATGGCTCGATTGCCCGGCCTGCATCGCCTGCACGCCTTCCTCGAAACGCAGGAATCCCTCGCGGATCGCGTCGAGCCCGGCGGCTGCCTCGTCGGTCAGCACCAGCCCCTTGGTCGTGCGGCGGAACAGCACCACACCGAGCAGATCCTCGAGCGCGCGAATCTGCTGGCCCACCGCGGCCGGGGTGACCGCCAGTTCGTCTGCCGCGCGCGTGAATGAAAGGTGCCGGGCCGCCGCATCGAGCACGCGCAGGCCGTTGAGCGGCAGATGGGTCCGCTTCATACCGTAAGCCGCAGAATCAGTTGGCCGTCGCGGGGGCCGCGAGCGGGAAGTAGGGTATGGCCACGTCGAACAGCGAGCCGTCGGCGCGCTCCATCGTGTAGTGGCCTTCCATGCTGCCATGCGGCGTGCCGAGCGGGCAGCCCGAGACATAGTCGTGCGCCGCGCCGGGCGCGAGCAGCGGCTGTTCGCCCACCACGCCGTCGCCATCGACGAAGTTGATCATCCCTCGCCCGTCGGTGATGCGCCAGTGCCGCGTCAGCAGGCGTATCGGTTGGTCGGAGCCGTTTTCGATCCGGATGTGATAGACCCAGAACCATTTGCCGGCATCGATGCGCGACTGTTCGGGCAGGAAATTGACAGCGACGCGCACTGTCAC
>NZ_JAIXZS010000076.1 GCF_027489515.1 Novosphingobium sp.
ACAAGTGCCAACGACAACGAAGCACTCGCTCTCGCGGCGTAATCTGACGGCTTAACGGCCTGATCTTACAAAGCTAAAGCGCGGTTGAACCCACCGGGCAACAGAAGGGAATTCAGCGGCTCGGGGAGGGCCGGGCAACAGAACCTCCCCACCTTCAGTCGCCCCGTTTCAGCCCGGCTTGCCCCACATCTTCAGGTGCAGGCGTACCGGGCAACAGAAACGCCTCCACTTCCCTTACATTTCGGTATCGGCCTTCACCGGCAGCGCTTGGGCCCTGGCCTCGCGCTCGTACTTCATCGCGTCCATGATCTTGGCGCCGGCCATGAAGACGGCAAGGCAGCTGGCAAGGAACAGCAGCTTGCCGCCGAAACCCGGATACTGCGAGAGATAGATCTGGCCGCGTTCAGCCGAGCCCAGCGCCAGCGCGTAGATGATCGCGCTCGCCTCGAACCGGTTCTTGATCACGAACAGGCGGCTGATCTTGTGCAGCAGGGAAGGCTTCTTGTGCATCACCAAACCTCTTCCGCAACCTTCGTGCCAGATCAGCAATCACGGGGCTATGCGGCAAGGCATAGCCTGTCCGCTGTAAAGCACGGCGACAGGCCATGGTAAAGGCAGGCTTAACCTGCGCGCGGCGGGGCGTACCGTTTCAGGCCAGTGCAGAAAGATCGAGGGCCTCAAGCAGCGCCGCGCGCGCAGCGATCACGCTGGACGCCAGCGAGTCGCGGCCGATGTCGGCAGGATCGATCTGTTCCGGCCAGGCGCTGGCAATCAGTTGTTCCAGCATGTCAGCACGCGCTTCGGTAAGGAGGAAGCGCGGATCGACGGTGGCAGGATCAGCGACAACGCGCAGCCGCAGACAGGCGGGGCCGCCGCCATTGGCCATCGACTGGCGCACATCGACCGGCAGGACGCGGCGGATCGGGCCGTTCGAGGCGAGCATGCCATCGAGCCAGGCGCGCACCGCCGGATGCTCCCATGCTTCGAGCGGAATGACGAGGCCCATTTCGCCGCTGGGCAGGGTGAGAAGCTGTGCGTTGAACAAGTAGCTGGCGATGGCATCGGCAAGGCTGACGGCGCTGGCGGGCACGATCACGATTTCGGCTTCAGGCAGCGCGGCGCGGATTGCGGCATAGGTGCCATCGGGATCGGCAAAGGCCTGTTCGTGCGTGAACAGAACCCGCTCGTTGGCGACCGCGACCACGTCGTTGTGGAAGGCGCCCGCCGCGATGGCCTCGCCCGATTGCTCGACGAAGAGGCAGCGCGCCGGATCAAGCCCGTGGAGGCGCGCAACGGCGCGGCTCGCCTGTTCGTGCTGGCGCGCAGGGAAGGCGCCGCCGGGCTTGCCGTAGACGAAGATTTCGAGGCCGGGCGCGGCGTGGTGCGCGCCCATGCGCATGTGGTTGGCCGCGCCTTCATCGCCGAAGCAGGCGGGGACGGCATCGTGGACGGCGAAATGCGCGCTGTCGCTGAAAGCAAGGCGCAGCTGGCGCACGGTATCGGGCCATTCCTGCGAGCGGTGCGGCATGGTGACGAGGTTCGCCGCCGTCAGGTGGCAGCGCCCGTCCGCCGTATCGGGCGCGGGTGAAACGGTGGCGGCGTTGGCGGTCCACATCGAGCTGGCGGACCAGGCGGCGGCACGCAGGCGGCGTTCGGCTTCGTCTGCGGGCTCGGTGAGGCCCAGCGCGCCGAGGAAGCCATGGTTGGGGCGCGGCAGCGGGCAAAGCAGGCCCTGCGCGAGGCCGAGACCCATGTTGTGGCGCATCTTGCCGATCCCCTGCAGCGCGGCGGCACGGGGATAGGAGACATCGCCGCCGTGCTTTGCCGAGGCGAGGTTGCCGAGGCTGAGCCCGGCGTAGTTGTGGCTCGGCCCGACGAGGCCATCGAAGTTGATCTCGACCAGATTGCTCATTGCAGGTTCCTTCAGCGCGCCACGTGCCAGACGCTATCGCCAACGCCGACGCCGAGTGCCGCAGCCGCCGCGGGATCGAGCGCGACGCCATCCCCGTCTGCCATTATGCGGGCAAAGCAGCAGCGGAAATCGGCAAGGCGGCCGGTGGCGACGAGCGCGCGGGTGGCGGTCTCGTCGGGCGCGCGAACCTCGGTGACGGGCACCATCCTGGCCGAGGCGATCGAGTGCACCTTGTCCGTGCGCGCGGTCATCGTCGGTCCGCCGTCGAAGATGTCGAAATAGCCTTCGGAGGCGAACCCTTCGGTCTCCAGCATGCGCATCGCCGCGCGGCCGCTGGGGTGCGGCAGGCCAATCGCCGAACGCGCGGTTTCGGGCAGCATGGCGATGTAGACCGGATGCTTCGGCATCAGATCGGCGATGAACTGGTTGCCGTTGATCGCGTTGAAATAATCGGCTTCCTGGAAGTTCATCCCGAAGAAGCGCCCGGCGACGCCGTCCCAGAAGGGCGAGCCGCCGCGCTCGTCGATCACGCCGCGCAGTTCGGCGAGGATGCGATCGGCAAAGCGCTTGCGGTGCATCGCGATGAACAGATAGCGGCTGCGCGCGAGCAGCATGCCCAAGCCCCCGGCGCGCTCGCCGGGGTGAAGGAACAGGCCGCCGACTTCGCTAGAGCCTTCGAGATCGGTGACGAGATTGAGCATCTCGGCACGGAAGGTGCGGCCCAGTTCCTTGGAGTGCTGGGTCAGCGTCGCCATGCGGTACGAATAGAACGGCCAGGTCTGCCCGACGCGGGTGAAGATCTGGCAGGTGCCGCGCACCTCGCGGGTGGCAAGGTCTTCGAGGATCAGGACGAAGAGTTCGTCCCGCTGTGTCTCGGGATCGCCTTCTTCGTTGTTGGCGAAAGCGGCAGCGGCGCGCTCCAGCTTGGCCGTCAGCGCGCGGCGATCGGGCGGCAGGTTGGTGAAGCCGCCGCCGGTGAGCTTTGCCATCTCGTACAGATGTTCGAGATCCGCGGCGCGGGCCGCGCGGATGACGTGGGTCACGCTTCTTATTCCCCTCCGGAAAGCCGGTGCAGCACGAGCGCCGACAGCGCGGCCCGCTCGGCCAGCGACGGCACGATCATGTATTCCTGCGGTGAGTGGATCGCCCCGCCGCGCACGCCCATCGTATCGACGACAGGGACGCCGAGCGCGGCGATGTTGTTGCCATCGCAGACCCCGCCCGAGCTTTGCCAGCGGATCGGCTGGCCGAGCGCGGCGCCGCAGCGACGGACGAGTTCGAACAGCTTCTCCGCCTCCGGCGTCAATGGCTTGGGCGGGCGGCTGATCCCGCCGTGCAGGTGGATGCTGACTTCGTGCGCCAGCTCGACCTCGCGCAGCAGCGGACCGATGGCGGCAGTGAACCGCGCGGCATCCGCTTCGCTGCGGGGGCGGATGTTGAAACGCAGCACGGCGTGATCCGGCACGACATTGTTGGCCGAGCCGCCGTCGATCCGGGCAGGGTTGATGGCGAGGCCGTCACCCGAGAGCGCCTCCAAACCGAGCGCGAGATCGGCAGCGGCGACCACCGCGTTGCGGCCATCCTGCGGGTTGCGTCCGGCATGGGCGGAACGGCCCGTGACGATCGCGCTGTAATTGCCGCTGCCGCCGCGTGCGCCGGCGAGCGTGCCATCGGGAAGGGCGGAGGGTTCGTAGGTCAGTGCCGCCGCCTTGCCCGCAGCAAGCTCGGCGATGAGCGGCGCGGAGGCGAGGCTGCCGGTTTCCTCGTCGGAGTTGATGAGCACGTCGTAGCCGACCGCAGCCGCCTGCGGGCTGGTTTCGAAGGCCTTGAGCGCGGCAAGGATGACGGCGATGCCGCCCTTCATGTCGGCAGTGCCGGGGCCGCCGAGCGTTTCGCCATCGAGCCAGGTCAGCGTCTGGAACGGGTGGTCGGCCGGATAGACGGTGTCCATGTGGCCGGTGAGCAGATAGCGGCGCGGCGCATCGGGGCGAACCGAGAGGAGCATATGCGCGCCGTGTTCGATCTCTACCGCGCGGCCATCGGCGGCAATCGCCTCGACCGGGGCGGGGGCGGCGAGGCGCACTTCGCCAGGCAGTCCGGCAAACGCATCGGCCAGCAGCGCGGCCTGGCGGGCGAGGCCCGCGGTATTACGCGTGCCGGTGTTGATCGCACACCACGCCTCGACCTGCTGCAGCATCGCAGGCGCGTCGATCCCCTCGATGAGGGCTGCTTCGGTGGGGGCAAGCATGGCCATGGGGACGCTCTAGCCTGCCCGCGCGCCGGGGTGAACCCCCGCTCGGAAGGATTGTTTCATCCGCAACCGGTCAGTCAAGGCGAAGCGTGAGCGCCGTGAGCGGATTTGCGCGACTAGCCTTGGCCGACGCAATGATGGCCCCGAAACAGGTTTGCCGGATCATAGCGCTTCTTGGCGGCGAGCAGCCGTGGATAGTTCCCGCCCCAATAGGATTTCTGCCAGTTCGGCCCAAAGTAGTCAGCCTCGGACATATAGCTTCCCGCATCCGGGACGAGCGCGCGGATAGGGGCCATCGCGGATGCCACGTGCGCCGCTTCTCCCCGCCCGGCCTTGCGATCGGGCTCGTGCCCGGGAATGCCGGGCCACGCCGGTGGTCCTTCGGCGGCGCAGATCAGCAGCGCGAACGCATCCAGGACTTCCGGGTTGGTCGCGGTTGCGCGGGTTGCGGCGATGGCTTCGGCGGTGCCTCCGGCCAGTCCCTTGTTGGTGTGCAGACCCAGAGGCCAATGGGCTGACGCGGAAACCAGAGCATCGACCAGATCGGCTTGTTTTGCCTCCTTGAGCAAGTCGGCGGGCAACCAGGCGGATTGATAGGCGTTGATGACCTGCCCTGCCTCGCCCTGGTTGGTTGCCCAGAAAAGATTGTCCGGCGATACCCCGGGGCGATCGTCTTGCAAGACGATGCCCTGCAGCGATCGGAGAAACTCGGGGCTCCAGAATCGGCGACCGGGAACCGAGACGATCAGAGGTTCGCCGCCGAGGCTGTAATCTGCCGGTCGCGCTGCAAGCCACTCCATGAACGGGGCCCAGACCGCCTTGATCTGATCGGAGGTCAGCCCGTGGCACAGCATCGAGACGCTCAGCTTGCGTCCGGGCCTGAAATTCAGCTGCTCGCCCCATTCGGGCCTGAACAGGGCCTCTGCATAGAAGGCTATGGTGCGCGCGACCAAGGCGCGCCAGGCTTCGTCTGAGCGGGCCTCCACCGAAAACTGGATCGCGCCAATGGCATCGGGCAGGGGGTGGGTCTTGAGCGTGAGCCTCGTCACGACGCCGAAGCTTCCGCCTCCGCCGCCTTTCAGTGCGAAGAACAGCTCAGGGTTCTGATGGGCATTGGCAATCCTGATCCTGCCGTCTGCGGTCACCAGTTCGGCCTCAAGAAGATTGGATGCGCCGGTCCCGAAGGTTTTGGAGAAGCTGCCGAAACCGCCGCCCTGAATGAAGCCGGCAACACCGACGGTGAGGCAGCCGCCGCCCTGGACATAGCGCCCGCCAATCGCCGCAACCTTGTTGTAGACATCGCCCCAGATTGCGCCTGCGCCGATCGAAACTGCTGGAATGCCGAGCGCGGTGGCGGGCGCACCGGCGGGAACGAAGGCATCGTGCAGCGTGATGCTGCGCATGCGCCGGGTCCAGATAAGCAGTGATCCGGCGCGGTTGGAATTGCCAAAGTAGCTGTGGCCGCCGCCCTTCACGACCGGGGGAACGCCGTGCTGCCGCGCAAAGCTTACCGCGGCGGCGACATCATCGGCAGACTCGGCTGCAACGGCATGGTCGCTAGCCTGCGTCGTCCACCCGTCGATCCAGCCAAGGGTCTGCGTGAGGGCGGATTCATCGCCCAGATAATAGGGGTTCTTGAGTTTGGCGAAGAGCGCTTCAGCGCCTTTGCCATTTGATTTCGCGCAGGCTTCAAGCGGTGAATCGACCTTGAGCAGGCGCGTGCCCAGCTTCGCCCGAAGTGCATTCCAGTCAGGCTTGCCTGCTGCTTGCCATGGCTTTGCGAGAACTGCTCCCGATATGCCGCTTGCGGCTGTCGATGCCGCAAGCAGTTTCAGCAAGTTCCGACGGTCCACACATCCTCCATCCCGAAAGCGCTTCGATGCGCCTTCAACGGGCAGCGCCACCGAAACGGACCTTATTCGTCGCGCAAATCCGGCTGGCTGTCAAAGACCGCCAAGTTACCGGGATTGCGCAGCTTGGTGCTGCGGCGCTGCGGAAATCCGGCTTGCGAAGGTCGCTGTTTCGACAGACACTCGGTTTCATGCTCTCGATCAACTTGCGCCGGCCCCTCATCGGTCTGCTCTGTGCCTGCGGCCTTGCCGCATCCTCGCTTCAGGCAGGCCTGCCCGAGTTTGCGGCGGCGACGCATGCCGTAGCGGGGGACGAGTGGCATTATGTCGGCGGGGATCCGGCGGGAACGTGGTTCTCCTCGCTTGCGGATATCAACGACAGCAACGCGCATCAGCTCGGGTTTGCCTGGGCCTATGACATGGGCACCGAGCGCGGGCAGGAAGCGACGCCGCTCGTCATCGACGGGGTGATGTATACCTCGGGCGTGTGGGGGATCGTCTATGCGCTGAATGCCGCGACGGGCGAGGTGCTGTGGACGTTTCATCCCGGCATCGATCCCGCTTCGGCGAGGAATGCCTGCTGCGACACGGTCAACCGCGGTGTCGCGGTGCGGGACGGGGTGGTGTTCGTCGCCAGCGAGGACGGGCGGCTCCACGCGCTTGATGCCAAGACCGGGGCGGAGAAGTGGACCGCAGACACGATCATAGGTCGGGGCAAATCGACCTATACTTATGCCTCGACCGGGGCGGTGCTGCTGACGGGCGATGCCGTGGTGATCGGCAATTCGGGCGCCGATCTGGGTGACGGCTCGACGCGCGGCTACATCTCGGCGTGGGACATCAAGACCGGTGCGTTCAAGTGGCGCTTCTTCACGGTGCCGCCGCCGCCCGGGCAGCCGTTCGAGCATCCCGAGCTGGAAATGGCGGCAAAGTCATGGGGGCCGGACCACGACGGCCGTTACCAGAACGGCGGCACGGTGTGGGACGGCCTCTCCTATGATGCCGAGACCGACCAGATCGTGTTCGGCACCGCCAATGCCTCGCCCTATTCGCGGGTGAAGTCTGCCGCCGAGCGGCGCGACGACTTGTTCAATGCCTCGATCGTGGCGGTCAACGCGAAGACCGGGCGGATGACCTGGTACTATCAGGAAACGCCGGGCGATGCCTGGGACTACGACGCGACGCAGAAGTTCACCTTTGCCAACCTGCCCTTCGGCGGCGAGACGCGGCGAGTGGTGATGCAGGCTTCGAAGAACGGCTTCTTCTACACGCTCGACCTCAAGACAGGGAAGCTGCTGGCGGCGGATGCCTTTGCTTATGTGAACTGGGCCAAGGGCGTGGATCTTGCCACCGGAAGGCCCGAGTTTACCGAAGTGGCGGACTATTCGGCCAAGCCCAAGAACGTCTACCCCTCCTGGGCGGGGGCGCACACGTGGAACCCGATGTCGTTCAGCCCGCAGACGGGGCTGGTCTACATCCCGACGCTCGATGTGCCCAATGTCATGGTCAACCTGCCGGCCAACAAGGGCAAGCTCGATCACCTCGAAGGCTTCTTCAACGCCAACGGCATCATCCCCGACGATACCTATGACGAACAGACGCTGAGCCGGCTGTTCGGCCCGATCCCGACCAAGGCGGAGCTGCAGAAGGAGCGCGGCAAGACTAGCCTGGTGCGCGAGGTACTGAAAGCGTGGGACCCGGTGGCGCGCAAGGTGGTGTGGGAGCAGGTCACTTCCGACGGCAACCGCGGCTATGACGGCGGGGTGCTTTCGACCGCGGGCAATATCGTGGTGCAGGGGCGCGGGGATGGCACGCTGCGGGTCTACAACGCCAAGACGGGTGCGCAGCTCGCCTCGATCCAGACCGGATCGCATATCATGGCCGCGCCGATGACCTACCGGATCGGCGGGGTGCAGTATATCGCGGTGCAGACGGGCTACGGCGGAGTGGGGATCAGCTATCCGATCACGCCGGCGGACATTGCCTACAAGAACCGCAACACCAACCGCATCCTCGTGTTCAAGCTGGGCGGCGGGGCAGTGCCGCAGCCCGAATTGCGGCCCGATCCGCTGACTTATCCCGCGCCCCCGCCGCTTCGGGCCACAGCTGCGAAGATCGCGCATGGCGAGGCCAAGTTCACCGAGTTCTGCTCGCGCTGCCACATGTTCGGGCCCGGCGTGACGCCCGATCTTTCGCGGCTGCCGAAGGACATCCACGGCATGTTCAACCAGATTGTGCTGGGCGGCGCGCTGGCGGGGAACGGCATGGCGCCGATGGGCGATATGGTCAGCCGCTACGACGCCGAGGCGATCGATGCCTATCTGGTCGATACGCAGCGCAAGGGGTATCTGGCGCAGCGGAAGAAGGCTGCGGCGAACTAGCGGGTAAGCGCGCGGGCCAGGGCAACGAATTCGGCGACGCTGAGGGTTTCGGCGCGGCGCTGGGAATCAATATCCAGCGCTTCCAGAGCATCGAGCGCGCCGGGGAGGCCCTTGAGGCTCTGGCGGAGCATCTTGCGGCGCTGGCCGAAGGCGGCTTCGGTCACGCGTTCGAGCATGCGGGGCGAGACGCCTTCCGGCATCGCAGCGGGCTCGACATGGATGATCGCCGACATGACCTTGGGCGGCGGGGTGAAGGCGCTGCGGTGGACGCGCATGGCGATGCGCGGCCGGCTGCGCCACTGGGCGAGGACGGCAAGGCGACCATAGGCATCGCTGCCGGGCGCGGCCACGATGCGCTCGGCGACTTCCTGCTGGAACATGAGCGTGAGGCTGCGCCACGGCGGCGGCCAGTCCTGCCCGGAGAGCCAGCCGGTGAAGAGCGCGGTGCCGACGTTGTAGGGCAGGTTGGCGACGACGTGCCATGGCGCATCGAACAGTTCGGCAGGCGCGATCTTCATCGCGTCGCCTTCGATCACCTTGAGCTGTCCGGGAAACGCTTCGGCGAGTTCGGCCAGCGCCGGGAGGCAGCGGCGGTCCATTTCAATGGCGGTCACGTTGGCGCCGCGGCGCAGCAGCGCGCGGGTGAGGCCGCCGGGGCCGGGGCCGACCTCGAGGACGTTCTGTCCTTTGAGTTCGCCGGGAACGGTGGCGATGCGGGCAAGGAGTTGTTCGTCGAAGAGGAAGTTCTGCCCGAGCGCCTTGGTGGCGATGAGGCCGTGGCGCTGGACGACTTCGCGCAAGGGGGGGAGATTCACTCCGGCGGTGTCAGTCATGGCTCCCCTCCCCGGTGGGGAGGGGTTGGGGGAGGGGGAATGGCGATTCCGGGAAGCGCGGGGTACCCCCACCCGGCCTCCCCCGAACGGGGGAGGGGAAGATAAGAGGTGTCCATCATGCGGCGGCGGCTCTCCGCGCGGCGCATTCTCCGGCCATACGGATCGCGGCAATGGTCGCGCCGGGGCGGGCGGTGCCGGTGCCTGCAATGGCAAAAGCGGTGCCGTGATCGGGTGAAGTGCGGATGATGGGGAGGCCGAGCGTGACGTTCACGCCCTCATCGAAATCGAGCACCTTGATCGGGATCAGCGCCTGATCGTGGTACATGCAGATGGCCGCGTCATAAGTCGCGCGGGCTTCGGCGTGGAACATGGTGTCGGCAGGCAGGGGGCCGCGCGCGTCGATCCCGGCGGCCTGCAGCGCGGCTACGGCGGGGACGATCACGTCCCGGTCCTCGGTGCCCATGCGGCCATCCTCGCCGGCATGCGGATTGAGCGCTGCGACGGCAAGGCGGGGGTTGGCGACGCCGAAATCGCGGGTGAGCGCGGCGGCGGCAATGGCAGAGCGGGTGCGGATGAGCTCCGCCGAGAGCAGAAACGGCACATCGCGCAGGGCGACGTGGACGGTGATGGGGACGACGCGCAAGTTCGGCCCGGCGAGCATCATCACCGCGTTTTCAGGGGTGATCCCGCAGGCCTCCGCAACGAATTCGGTCTGGCCCGGCTGGTTGAAGCCGATGCGCGCAAGGCGGCTCTTGGCGATGGGGCCGGTGACAAGGGCGGCAGCGGCGCCCTGCTTGACGAGGCTGGTTGCAACTTCAAGCGCGCGCAGGGCAAGCGCGGCGCCGGCATCGTCGGGCTGGCCGGGCGTGTAAGGTGCGGTGCCGACATCGAGTACGGGAAGCGCGTGAGGGAACACGGCGGCAGCTTCATCCGGCGCGGCTATGGCGACGACAGGGATGGCAAGGCCGCGGCTGCGCGCAGCGGCTTCGATCAGATCGCGATTGCCCACGGCGAAAAACGGTGGGAGCGCTTGCGCCACGCGCTGCTCCCACGCAGCGGCGATCAGCTCGGGGCCGATGCCGGCGGGATCGCCAAGGCTGATCGCCAAAGGCAGGAGCGGCAGTTGGGGGACGGTCATGGCGCGGCTCTAGCAGAGCCGCGCACCGAGCGAGAGGAGATAATGCCTCAGTTGTACTCGATCACCGCGTCGCGGCGGAGGTCGCGCAGATAGGTCTGGGCGCGCTTGTTCACGCGGTCGTCCTCCATCTGCGACTGGAGCTGTTCGAAGTTGGGCCCGCTTTCGACCTTGGGATCGTCGCGGCCGCAGAGCATGAGGACGCGCACGCCGTCCTCGATCGAGCCGAAGGGCGGCGTGGTCTCGCCCACCGAAAGCTTGAGGATGGTATCCTGCAGCGCCGTCGGCAGATCGCGGACGCGGATCTGGTCGTTGGCGACCACAGTGGCGCCCAATGCGACGGCCGCGGTATCGGCAGCGCCGCAGCCTTTGATATCCTTGACCACCTTGGCGAATTCAGAAGCCTTTGCGGCGGCTTCCTTTTCAGCGGTGCCCTTGGGAAAGGCGATCGAGATCTGCTTGAGGCTGAGCACGGCATCGCGCGGGTCGGCGGTAAGGACCTGCCGCTTGTCGATCAGGTAGAGCAGCGAATAGCCCGAGGCGAGCTCGATCGGGCCGACCAGCTGGCCGGGTGCCATCTGCGCGGCGGGGGTCGAAAGTTCGGGCGGAAGCTGCGCGAGACGGATCCAGCCGAGATCGCCGCCGACCGACGCGCTCGACGACTGGGAATACTGGCGGGCATAGGCGACGAAGCTGCCGCCGCCCTTGAGCTGCTCCATGATCTTCTGCGCGTTGGCGAGGACCTGCGGCTTGGTTTCCTGCGTGGCAGCGAGGTAGATTTCGCCGATGCGGTATTCCTCGGTGCCCTTGGCGGCCTTGAGGCGGTCCATCATTTCGCGGACTTCGCCGTCCGAGACGTTGATGAACGGCTGAACGTTGCGGCGCAGGAGGCGCTGCCAGGCCAGTTCGCCCTTGATCTGGCGCTTGAGCGAGCCCGAGGACGAGCCGATCGAGGTGAGGTACTTTTCGAGCGCGGCGGGGTTCTGGCCGAAATTCTGCTGCGCGACGCGTTCGAAGGTCTGGTTGACCTCCTCTTCCTCGATATCGATGCTGGCAGCCTTGGCTTCCTGGATCTGCAACGTCTCGTCGATCAGGTTGCGCAGGACCTGAAGGCGCAGGCGCTCCATTTCTTCGGGCGGGACCTTGCCGCCATTGGCGCTGACGATGAGCGCGAGGCGCTGGTCGACGTCGGTGCCGGTGATGATCTCGCCGTTCACGATCGCGGTAGCGCGGCGCAGATGCGGATCGGCCTTGCCGAATATGACGGGATTGGCGGGCAGATTGAGCCCGCCATCGGACGAGGGGAGCTCTGCCGGATCGGGCAGGGTCTGCGCAAACGTTCCGGCGACGGGGGCGGCGGCAACCGCAAGGGCGCCAAGGGCAAGCGCGGCGCGCGCTGGGACAGCAAACAAGCGAAACCGGGTATTCATGGCAGTTCGATATTCCTGTTCTCTGGCCTGTCTATCGGCCCCATCCGGCTGGCGTGCCGCACGGTCCCCTCGCCGTTTCTAGATGACATTGCTCGGCTGAACCCGAGGTGAGTGGCCCGGCCGCTGAGGGGGCGATAGCCCGATTGCAACGGTGATGGAAGCGAAACGGAGGAAAAGTGAGTGGTTCCGCCTTGCGAACAGGCTGGACAAACTAGCGGACGCCAAGGCCCTTGAACGCGATATTGAACTGGATGGTGTTGCCGCGCGTCGCGTCACCCGTCGTGATGTAGTCGCGCCGCCAGGTCAGCGCGAGATCGAGGCAATCGTCGGCATAAGCAAAGCCGAGACGATGGCGCAGCATCTGGAAGCCGTCCTTGGTCTTGGTCGGATCGTCGATACGGTTCGTCAGGTTGGCGACGCCCGAGCCGAACACCGACCAGCGCCGCGCGAAGGCGACACGGCCCGAGAAGCGCAGTTCCTCGCGGTCGCGCAAATCCTCGAAAGTTGCCGGGATATCGCGGTTAAGCCGGAGATAGCCGATTTCCGCGTAGGTCCGATGGTTGCCGATGGTCGCGTCGACTTCGTTGCGCCTGAGCTTGAGGCTGTCCTTGTCGAGCCGGAAGCGGTGGGTGAACTGGATGATATCGCGGAACCTGAGCTCGGTGCGGCCGACGATATCGGACCGGCGCGAGGAAAGGCCCGTGCCATCGGGCAGGAGGGTGTTCTGCGTCGAGAGGCGGTAGCTCTGCCCCACGGTGGTCATCACCCGCCAACCCGGCCGGGTCAGCTGCCAGTCCGCACCATAAGTGACGCGGAGGCCGTCCTCGATGCGGTCGTAGCCGGGAAAGCGGTTGAGCGAGAAAAGATTGGAATCCTCGAGTTCGACCGAGCGCGAATCCTCGTTGGGGATGGCGAGGTTGCGCACCTTCGGGATCGCCACGAACTGCACGCGCGGGGTGAACACCTGCGTGCCGCCGAACGCCGCGCCGATCAGCGGCCACTTGATATCGACCGCGGCGGTGGCGATGGCACGGCCCTGCCAGCCGGGCACGCCGCGGTAGAACAGGTTGGTGGTGAGCTCGTTCTGGCGCGAGTGGTAGACATCACCGCGCGCAAGCGCGGTAAAGGTGACTTCCTGACCGAATCCGGTGATCGTGCGCAGATCCCATTGCGCCTTGGCGAAGGCGCGCTGCGTGTCTTGCCCACCGGGCCGGGTGAGCGCGAGACTGTTGACCTGCAGCTCGAGCGTGCCGCCGATCTTCGGCGGGATGATGCGGCGGCGGTATTCAAGCGCGGGGATGGCGATGGGGACAAGGCCCTGTCGGTCGCCGCTGCGCAAGGTCTGCACCGCCCAGCCGGCAAGGCTGAAGTAGCTGCTGGCATCGATTCGCTCGAGATTGATCGTCGAGCGCAGGCGGTCGTCGCGGCTGATATCGTAGCGGCGCAGGAAGGTGCGGTCGCTGGCGTAGCGGCCGTAGCCGGTCAGGCTCCAATTCTCTGACATCTGGAAGCGGCCGTTGGCCTCGAAATAGCCGCGGAACACCTGCTGCTGGGCATTGGCATCCGTGACATTGCCGCCGCCGACATTGATGCGCGCGCTGCGGGTCAGATAGGCGCTCGTCTGGAAGGCGCCCTTGTCGGTGAGCTGGCGGTAGCGGCCCGAAATCATCGGCAGCGCGCCGGTGAAGAGATAGCCGGTGAGTGCAAGGTCCTTGTTGTTCGCCAGGCGCCAGTAATAGGTGTCGCTGATTTCCGCGCCGTTGGCCGCGCTGAAACGGAAATCGGGAATGAGCAGGCCGCTTTCGGCACGGAAGTCCGAGGTGTGCGCAAGGCCGGGCAGCGGCAGGATCGGCAGGCCGAACACGCGCAGCAACGCGCCCTTGTAGCGGACGCGCTGGTCCTTGGCATCGTAGGTGACGGCAACCGCCGTGACTTCCCAGCTCGGGTGCTTGGGGCAGCCGCTTTCGTCTTCCACCGCGCAGCCGGAGAAGGCGGCATCGCGCAGCACCATGTCCCCATTGGCAGCGCGCGTCCCGCTACGCGCGGCGAGGCGGCCGCCCTGGCGCAGCACGAGCAGCATGTCCTCGATCGCGCCTGCCTTCAGCGCGTCCGTCAGCTCGACCTTGTCGGTATAGAGCACGTTGCCGGCATCATCGACGAAGCGGATGTTGCCGCTTGCCTCGATCAGCCCGGTCTTGCGGTTCCACGTGACGACATCGGCGCGCACGGTCTGCTCTGCGCGGCGCAGGACGACATTGCCGGTGGCGGTGACGGTCTCGGCATCGCTGGCGTAAGTGACGCGATCGGCCTGGAAGCGGATTTCGCCCGAAGCGCTTGCCTCTTGGGGCGGTGGCGAGGGAGGGGACGCGGGGGCTACCGTCTCCGCATGAACTTCGCCCGACACCAGCGCGAGCGCGCCGAGCACAGCCAAAGTCGGGCGGAATACCGCGACGCAAGAAGGCCGCAAGCATCGGAACAAGGCTTGCGGAGACAAGGCTTGCGGCTGGGGCCGCGGGGGGGCTCGCATGGCCTTGCCTATCGCACCGGTGCCGCTTAACTGCAAACCCACAATTCACCTTGAGCCGTGCTGAGCTCCGGGGTGTGCCCTTTTTCCGGCAGGAGCCTTGAATGATTATCGAATTCGCCGCCGCCGATACGATCCGTCCCCGCCTGATTGCCAGCTTCGTGGCGCAGGACGCCCTGCCCGTGGATGCCGATGTGCTGGTGCGCGAGGCGGCCGCTGCGGCGCGTTTCTCGGGCAAGACAGGGCAGCTGTTCGAGGCGATGGTGCCGGCAGGCGCGGGCGTGCAGCGCCTTGTCTTTGCCGGGATCGGCGAGCCGGGCGCTGCCGGGCGCACGGCTGCGCTGGAGCGCGCGGGCGGCGCAATCACTGCCAAGTACCTCACCTCGGGCGAGACCGAGATGGCCATCGACTTTGCCGGCAGCGGGCTGACGGCCGAGGAAGCGGCTGCGGTGCTCCTCGCCGCGCGGCTGCGCGCGTGGCGCCATGATGTGTACCGCACCAAGCTGAGCGACGAACAGAAGCCCTCACTGGCGAAGATCGTGGTCCTTGGTGCGCCGGAAGGAACCGAGGCCGTGTGGGAAACCGAGGCCGCGATTGCCGAGGGCGTGGAGTTCACCCGCGAACTCGTGACCGAGCCCGCCAACGTGATCTACCCGGCCAGCTTCGTCGAGCGCTGCAAGGCGCGGCTGGAGGGCACCGGTGTCGAGATCGTGGTGCTCGGCCTTGCCGAAATGACCGCGCTCGGCATGGGCGCGCTGCTCGGCGTGGCGCAGGGATCGGTGCGCGAGCCCAAGATCCTGGCGATGCGCTGGAAGGGAAAGGCGGGCACGAAGCCGACCGCATTCGTCGGCAAGGGGGTCACGTTCGACACCGGCGGCATCTCGATCAAGCCCGCCGCGGGCATGGAAGACATGAAGTGGGACATGGGCGGCGCGGGCGCAGTGGCGGGCACGATGCTCGCGCTGGCGCGGCGCAAGGCGCAGGCGGACGTGATCGGCGTGTGCGGGCTGGTCGAGAACATGCCCGATGGCAATGCACAGCGCCCGGGCGACGTCGTCACCACGATGTCGGGCCAGACGGTGGAAGTGATCAACACCGATGCCGAAGGGCGGCTGGTGCTGTGCGACGCGGTGACCTGGGTGCAGAAGGAATATGCACCCGCGACGATCATCGACCTTGCGACGCTGACCGGCGCGATCATCATTTCGCTCGGGCACGAGCATGCCGGCATGTTCAGCAACGATGATCTGCTGGCCGGGCAGCTCGATGCGGCGGGCAAGGCGAGCGGCGACATGCTGTGGCGCTTCCCGCTAGGCGCGGCCTACGACAAGCTGATCGACAGCCCGATTGCCGACATGAAGAACGTGGGGCCGCGCTATGGCGGCTCGATCACCGCGGCGCAGTTCATCCAGCGCTTTGTCGACAAGGGCGTGGCCTGGGCGCACCTCGATATCGCGGGGACGGTGTGGGTCGACAAGCCCGGCGCGACGCATGACAAGGGCGCGACCGGCTTCGGCGTGCGCCTGCTTGATCGCTACGTGCGCGACGTGCTCGAGGCCTAAGGTGCCCAAGATGCGCCGCAAGGCGGACCTGCCGACGAAAGTCTGTGCGTCTTGCGGCCTGCCCTTCACCTGGCGCAAGAAGTGGGAGCGCGATTGGGAGAACGTGAAGTTCTGTTCGGATCGCTGCCGTTCGGGGAAGGGCAAGGCGGCATGAACTGGTCGCGGCGTGCTGTTCTGGCCAGCGCAGGTGGCGCTGCGGCGCTGGCGGCCATGCCGCTCAAGGCTGCGGTACCGGGCAGACTGGCCGATGCAGCAGTTCCTATCACGCCGGCTGAGCGCATGGCGCGGATTGCCAAGGTGCAGGGGCTGATGGCCGAGAGGCGGATTGCCGCCCTGCTGGTGGAGAGCGGGAGCAGCCTGACCTACTTCACCGGCATTCGCTGGTCGCGATCGGAGCGGATCACGGCAGCGGTGATCCCGGCAAGTGGGCAGCCGATCGTGGTGACACCGTTCTTCGAGGCGCCTTCGGTGAAGGAAACCCTCGCGATACCCGCCGATCTTCGCACATGGCATGAGGATGCGAGCCCCTTTGCGCTGATCGCCGATGCGCTGAAAGGGCGCGGCGGGCCCGTGGCCGTGGAGCAGACGACGCGGGCGTTCATCACCGAAGGGCTGGCGCGCGAGGGGCGGTTCGAAGTCGTTTCAGGCGCGGCGCTGGTCAATGCCTGCCGCCAGATCAAATCCCCTGCCGAACTGGCGCTGATGCGGATTGCCAATGCGATCACGCTGGCGGCGCTGCGTGAGGCGCACGCCGCGACGCAGAAGGGCATGACGGCGCACGACATCGGCGGTCTGGTGGGCGCGGCAACGACCCGCATGGGTGCGGAGAATGATTTCGCGCTGGTGCTGCTGAACGAGGCGAGCGCCTATCCGCATGGCTCCAAGACGCCGCAAGTGGTGCGCGAAGGCTCGGTCGTGCTGATGGACTGCGGGTGCGTGGTCGAGGATTATCAATCGGATATCTCGCGAACTTTCGTGTTCGGCGAACCGTCCGCGCGGCAACGCAAGGTGTGGGACACGATCCGGCGCGGGCAGGACGTGGTGTTTGGCGCGGCCAAGGTTGGCGTGCCGGTCGGCGCGCTCGATGCGGCGGTGCGCGGCTTTTATGAGCGCGAGGGCTGGGGGCCGGGCTTCGCGCTGCCGGGCCTTTCACACCGCGCAGGCCATGGGATCGGGATGGATGGGCACGAGAGCCCCTATCTCGTGGGCAATGACAGCACGCCGCTGGCCCCGGGCATGTGCTTTTCCAACGAGCCGGGGCTCTATATCCCCGGCGAGTTCGGGATGCGCCTGGAGGACTGCTGGGTGATGACCGAGGCGGGTCCGCAGAGCTTCACACCGCTCGCCCGCTCGTTGGGCGATCCGATCTGACCATGCGGGTCGATTTCTACCAGCTTTCGCGCGATCCGGCGGAACTGGTGCTGCCGCGCCTTGCGCAGGGCACGCTGGGCGCGGGTGAGCGGCTGCTGGTGGTTTCGGAGGATGCGGAGCAGCTCGGCCGGATCAGCGAGGCGTTGTGGACGCGTATTCCCGAAAGCTTCCTCGCCAACGGCATGGCGGGCACAGAGCACGATGCGCGCCAGCCGATCCTGCTTTCGCACGAGCCAGTGCCCGCAAATGGGGCACGCTATCTCGCGCTGGCAGACGGGGTGTGGCGCGAGATGGAGAACGCCGCGCGCGTGTTCCTGCTGTTTCCGCCCGAGCGCATCGACGAGGCGCGGGGAACCTGGCGCCTGCTGGGGAGCCGCGAAGGCACCGATCGCAAGTACTGGCGGCAGGAAGGCGGCAAGTGGCTGGAAGGCCCCTCGCGGAGCTGACCTTGCCCCATATCCTTGCAGTGCAGCACAAAGCCCGCTAGGGGCGCGGCCAACCAAAAGCCCCCCAATACGCAAGGAACATCCCATGGCGGTTACCCGCACCTTTTCGATCATCAAGCCCGATGCCACGCGCCGCAACCTGACCGGCGCGGTCACCAAGATGCTCGAGGAAGCCGGCCTGCGCGTCGTTGCCTCGAAGCGCATCCACATGAGCCGCGAGCAGGCCGAGGGCTTCTATGCCGTCCACCGCGAGCGTCCCTTCTTCAACGACCTCGTTGAGTTCATGATCTCGGGCCCGGTCGTGGTGCAGGTGCTGGAAGGCGAGAACGCCATGCAGCGCAACCGCGACATCATGGGCGCGACCAACCCGGCAAACGCCGAGCCGGGCACGATCCGCAAGGAACTGGCCGAATCGATCGAAGCCAACACCGTCCACGGTTCGGATTCGGACGAGAACGCGGCGATCGAAATCGCCTACTTCTTCAAGCCGGAAGAAATCGTCGGCTGATCTCGCTGATCAGACTGGTATAGCGAGGGCCGCCGGAGCGATCCGGCGGCCCTTTGCGTTCCGGGAGAGGTTATGCTGGGAATGGGGGACGGGTCATGCCCGTTCGAGTTCAATTTCGATCCCGCCACGTTCAAGGTGGGCGACATCGTGAGCTACCGTGTGACGGGGAGCCTCGAGGGCATGCCGTTCGTGGGCACGTTGCTCGAAGTGCATGAGGACCATGTCATCATCTCGCCGGGCGAGAGCGAGCCGAACGCGCGCTATCGCGGCACGCGAGAGGATCGGCCGCTGGTGGAAATCAGCGAGATCTAGGCCAGGGCGGTTCGGCGGGCGTACCAGCGGTCGAGCATCCAGGCCATCGCGGCTACGGCGACGAGGCCAATGAGAATCGGCAACCGGAAGCCTGAGCCGCTGGCAAGCAGCGCGGCGGCGATGAGGCAGGCGGCGGAGCAGCCGATGTCCCAGCCGCCTTCGGTCGCCATCGAGAAGCGCAGCACGCAAGGCCCCTGCCGCGCCATCGCGTAGAGCGGGGCAAGCATGGCGGTGCTGGTCATCGGCACGACGAGCGCGCCGAGCGCGGTGGCGGCGACGGCGAGCAGCGGATGGCCCAGTGCGGTGCCTTTGGCGGCAAGCGCGAGGGCTGCGGCGCCATAAGCGATGACGAGCGAGTGGCGCGGGCGGCCACCGTCGATCATCCGGCCGACGAGGAGGCTGCCGGCGGCAGCGGCGACTCCGGCGGCAGCCATCGCGGCGCCGAACTGGTCGAAATGCTCGCCAAGCGAGGCGAACAGCGCGAGGTTCCAGATCACCACCGCGCAGCCCGAGTGGAAGCCTTCGTTGAAATAGAGGCGGCGCGCGTAGCGGGCGACGCCGGGTTCGAGCACGGCGGCGGGGTCGATCGCTGGATTGGGCGCACCAAGGAGTGGTAGCGCGCTGGCGAGTTGCAGCGTGGTGATGACGGCGAAGGTGATGCCGGGACCGCCATGGGCAAGGAGCAGGCCACCGAGCGCGGGGGCCGCGATGCCGACAAGCGCGCTCGTCGCCTGCTGGACGCTGATCTGCTGCCCGCCACGTCCGGAATCGGTGAGCACCGGAAGGAATCCGTGCCACGCTGTCCAGTAGAGTACGCTGCCGAGGCCGCTGATCGCGACGAAGAGCGCAAGGAGCGGGCCGACTTCGTGGACGAGCGGGAGCAGCGCGAAGCTGACCGCGCGCACGGCGATGCCGATGAGCAGAACGTTGCGCACACCAAAGCGCACCGCGAGCGGCAGCACGAGGCCGCGCAAGGCGAGGCGCGACAGCACGATCAGCGCGAAGCTGGCGAGGGCGGCCGGGAACGAGAAGCCGCGGCTGACGAGGAAGCCGGCGATGAAGATGCCGCCACCCGCTTCAACAAACGATTGCAGCGCGGAGTGAAAATAAAGCCGGTGCAGCGGGGAAAGCGGGGTTCGAGGCATTTGCGGCTCCGGCAGCGGGATGCGGGCTGCGGTCAGAATTCCGTCATCGCCGCGAGCTTGCGCGGCGCTACGGCCAGCCACGAGCGGCGCAGCCATTCACCGATATCGTCCCAGTCCACATCGCCGAGGTCAATACGAATAGCTATCCACCCGTCACCGAAATAGGCCGGGCGGTAGAAGCGCTCGGGATCGCTTTCGATGAGCTGTTCCTGCTCGTCGGGCCCGCTGATCTTCACGAGGAGGGCCACTTTGCGATCGCCGTGGTGGTCGGCGCTGACCCAGGCAAACTTCTTGCCCTTTACGATGCCGAAGCATGCCATGCCGTGGCTGAGGCTTTCCTCGGCTTCGGGAAGCTGCATCGCGCGGCTGCGGACTTGCCCGGTGAGCCAGGTCGGATCGGTCTCGCGCGTGACGAGATCGGCCAGACAGCGTGCATAAAGCTGGTGCTCGGCGAAGAGGACCCGCGCGGCGAGCGTGTCCGGCGTATCGCCGGGCAGGATCGCGACGGGAATCTGGCCGAGTACGGGGCCTTCATCGAGATCGGCGGTGACGAGGTGGACCGTGCAGCCGGCATGGCTGTCACCCGCTGCGATGGCGCGCTCGTGGGTGTGGAGGCCGGTGTACTTCGGCAGCAGCGAGGGGTGGATGTTGACCATCCGGCCTTCCCAGCGCGCCACGAACTCTGGCGTGAGGATGCGCATGTAGCCCGCGAGCGCGATCCACTGCGCGCCAGCGCGGCGGACGTGCGCTTCCATCGCAGCGTCATGATCGGCGCGGGGCAGGCCTTTGTGGGGGAGGACGAAGGTGGGGACGCCTTCCGCCTCGGCCAGTCTCAGGCCGCCCGCTTCGGGGTTGTTCGAGAGGACGAGCACGATCTCGAACGGGCAGGCTGCGAGGCGGCTGGCATAGAGCAGCGCCGCCATATTGGTGCCGCTGCCCGAGATGAAGACGGCGACCTTGGCGCGCGGCTCAGCCAATGTGGACAGCTTCCCACGCCTCGCGCGCGGACCACGCTTCAGCGCTGCCGAACACGGTGCAGCCCTTTTCGCCCGCGACGATCTCGCCGATGGAGAACGCGGTTTCACCGACGGCGGTGAGATCAGCGATCAGTGCGGCGGCTTCATCCGGCGCAACCGCTAGCACCATGCCGACGCCGCAATTGAACGTGCGCGCCATTTCCTCGGGCTCGATCTGGCCCTGCGCCTGCAGGAAGGCCATGAGGCGCGGCTGTTCCCACGCATCGGCGTCGATGCGAGCGTGAAGGCCCTTGGGCAGCACGCGGGGCACGTTTTCGAGGAGGCCGCCGCCGGTGATGTGGGCGAGGGCGTGGATGCGGCCGGACCGGATGAGCGGCAGCAGGCTCTTCACGTAGATGCGCGTGGGCTCGATCAGGTGATCGATGAGGAGGCGCTCGTTGTCGAACAGGGCAGGGCGGTCCATTTTCCAGCCCTTGTCCGCAGCGAGGCGGCGAACGAGCGAATAGCCGTTGGAATGGACGCCGGAAGAGGCGAGGCCGATCATCACATCGCCTTCCGCGACGCGATCACCTGTCAGCTGCTCGCCGCGCTCGACCGCACCCACACAGAAGCCGGCAAGGTCGTAATCGCCGGGGCCATACATGCCGGGCATCTCGGCGGTCTCGCCCCCGATCAGCGCGCAGCCCGCCATGCGGCAGCCTTCGGCTATGCCGGCAACGACGCGCTCGGCAACGCCGGTGTCGAGCTTGCCGGTGGCAAAATAATCGAGGAAGAACAGGGGTTCGGCGCCCTGCACGATCAGATCGTTGACGCACATCGCGACGAGATCGATGCCGATCGCATCGTGGCGGTCATGGTCGATGGCAAGCTTGACCTTGGTGCCGACGCCGTCGTTGCCTGCAACCAGCAGCGGGTCCTTGTAGCCGGCCGCCTTGAGATCGAAGAACGCACCGAAGCCGCCCAGTTCGGCGTCCGCACCGGGACGTGCGGTTGCGCGCGCGAGCGGGCCGATCGCCTTCACCAGAGCATTGCCGGCGGCGATGTCTACCCCCGCCTTGGCATAGGAGTAGGATTGCGAAGTTTCGTCGGTGGAAGCCATGGGCGACGCGCCTAGCGCTTTCCCGCTTGGATTTCCACTTGCCTTTGGGCAAAAGCGCGGCATTCGAGAAAAGATGCAGCGCAAGGCCTGCGTTCCCAGATGGAGTTCCCTTGGCCGCCCTGCGCCCTACCTTGCCCAAGCTGACGCTGCTGCCGGACCTGAGCCGCCGGGCCCGCCTTGCGCTGATTGCCGGGCTTGGCCTGCTGCTCGCGGGCGGAGGTGCGGCGATCTACGCGCAGATCGAAGGTGACCGCGGCATCGCGCCGATTGCCAGTAACGGCGATTTCGAGGTCACCGGTATCGAGGTCAACACGACCGGCAAGACCGCCGAGGAAGCCCGTGCCAACGGCTGGAAGGAAGCGCAGCGGCTGGCGTGGGAGAAGCTGTGGAAGTCCAACGGCCTTGGTGGCGGGGCCGCCCCCGCGCTTGATGCAGGGACGCTGGATGGCATGGTCTCTGCGATCGTCGTGGGGCAGGAGCAGATCGGCCCGCACCGCTATATCGCGACGCTGGGCGTGATCTTCGATCGCACGCGGACCAGCGGCTATCTTGGCATGCAGGGCCAGATCGCGCGTTCGGCGCCGCTTCTGGTGATCCCGGTGCTGATTCAGGGCGGCGTTACCTCGGTGTTCGAGACGCGCACGCCCTGGCAGAAGGCCTGGGCTGAATTCCGCACCGGATCGAGCGTCGTCGACTATGTGCGGCCGGCGGGCGCGGGTGCGGATTCGCTGCTGCTGACGGCGGGGCAGATCAGCCGCCGCAGCCGCAACTGGTGGCGGCTGGTGCTCGATTCGTTCGGCGCGGCAGATGTGATCATGCCGATCGCGAAGCTGGAGCGGAGCTGGCCGGGCGGGCCTGTGCATGGCACCTTCACCGCGCGTTATGGGCCGGACAGCAAGTTTATCGGCAGTTTCGAGCTGACCGCACCGAGCGAAGACAAATTGCCCGCGATGCTGGCCGAAGCGATTACCCGGATCGACGGGCTCTATGCAGGTGCGCTCGCGGCAGGGCAGCTGGCGCCCGATCCGTCGCTTTCGATGCGGCCCGATCTCGATCCTGCGCTGGTGCAAGGCATTGTCGCCAAGCTGGGGCCGGTGCCGACCGCGACGACCGCGGTGGCAGGGCCCGATGCCGCTGCGACCACGGCCGCAGTGCCGACCACGGTGGTTACCGTCCAGTTCGTCACGCCCGATGCGGCGGCAGTCGATGCGGGCATGGCGGCGGTGCGCCGGGTCGAGGGCGTCAAGGAAGCGGCGACCACCAGCCTTGCCATCGGCGGCACTTCAGTCATGCGGGTGACCTTCGCCGGCGATATCGACGCGCTCGCCGCTGCCCTGCGGGCACAGGGCTGGCGCGTGACCCAAGGGGCCGGTGCGCTCAGCATCCGCAAGTAGGCAGATGAGCCAGATCGCTCTGCCCCTCGTCACGGCGACCAGCGCCGAGACCGTGCTCACCGGCCCTTCGCTGGAACCGGTGCTGGCCTTGCTGGCGAGTGCGGCCGACTGGCCCTATCGCGCCGCCGTGCTGGCGGGGCCGCCGCGTTGCGGCAAGAGCCTGCTGGCGCGGTGGTTTGCCGCCAGCGGCCTCGGCGATGCGCTCGATGATGCCGACAGCCTGCCCGAAGACGCCGTGTTCCACCGCTGGAACCGGGCGCAGGGTGAGGGGCGGGCCTTGCTGATCGTCTCGAACAAGGCGCCGGGGGCCTGGCAGGTTGCGCTGCCCGATCTCGCCTCAAGGCTCGGTGCGGCGCTGATGATCGAGATCGGTGCGCCCGATGACGACCTGCTGCGCGCGCTCGTCGAAAGCCATGCGGCGCGGCGCGGGATCGTTCTGGCAGAGCCGGTGCTCGCTTATATCCTGCCCCGGCTGGAGCGCAGCCATGCGGCGGCCGAGGCGCTTGTCGAAACAATTGATCGCTTGTCCCTTGAGCGCAAGGCAGCCGTCACCATATCGCTCGCACGCGATGCCTTGGCCGAGCGGGTACACGGAGTGCCTGAGGCCGAACGGCAACCTAGGCTTCTCTAGGCGCGCTTGCTTTGAAGCGGCAAAAAGAGGAAAAGCGCGGCTATGTTTGAACGCCTCACCGCCTATCTGGACTCGATCCGCGCGCGCGATCCCGCGCCGCGCTCGCGCTGGGAAATCCTGCTCTATCCGGGGCTTCACGCCGTCGGCCTGCACCGTGTGGCGCATTGGCTGTTCGTGCGTGAGATGTTTTTCCTCGCGCGCTTCGTCAATCATCTGGCGCGCTTCTTCACCGGCATCGACATTCACCCGGGTGCGAAGATCGGGCGGCATCTGTTCATCGACCACGGCTTTACCGTGATCGGCGAGACCGCCGAGATCGGTGACAACGTGACGATCTACCAGTGCGTGACGCTGGGCGGCACCAATCCTGCGAACGGCGTGCCGGGCAAGCGCCACCCGACCCTGAGCGACAATGCGATCATCGGTTCGGGCGCGCAGATTCTGGGGCCGATCACCGTGGGGCCTCGCGCCCGCGTTGGTGCCAATGCGGTGGTGACCGAGGACGTGCCCGAAGGTGCGACCATGGTCGGCCTCAAGGCGCGTTCGACGCTGGTGCCGGTCGAGACCTGGCTCAAGGACTTCATCCCCTATGGCACGCCCTGCAAGGAGCCGTGCGAGCCTACGGGTGGATCGCGGGTCGACGAGCTCGAGGCCGAGGTCGCGCTGCTCAAGGCGCAAGTCGCCGCGCTGCTCGAGCGGCAGGACGAAAGCACCGATGCACCGGCACCAGTCGGCGGCGGTAACCGGCGCAGGAGCCGCAGCTGAGCGTGCAGGGCGGAGCCGATGCGGGCGGTTTCGGCCCGGGTGTGCTGCCGTTCCCGCAAGTCCGCGCCGAGCCGCAAGTCGGCTTCGAGCGGCCTGAGCTCATGCGCATACTTGATCTCTATGGCCGCATGGTCGCCGCCGGGGAATGGCGCGACTATGCGATGAGCTTCGGCAAGGATGCGGCGAGTTTTGCCGCCTTCCGCCGCACCGCCGAGCGGCCCACCGCGCGAATCGAGAAGCGCCCAGCGCTGCGCACCAAGCAGGGCATGTGGACGCTTTATGGCGAAGCAGGGCAGGTGCTGAAGCGCGGGCATGAGCTGGCTGGTGTGCTCTTTCCGCTGGAGCGCAAGCTGCTGAAGATCGTCGAGGATTGAGGCGGGGACAGTCCGCCATACTTTACCCCCTCGTCATTGCGAGCGAAGCGAAGCAATCCAGAGCGGTTGTGCGGCACGCTCTGGATTGCTTCGTCGCTACGCTCCTCGCAATGACGAGGGTTGGGGGCCAGACGTGGCGGTATGGCCCTGCCCTAGCCATCCCATGGGCCCTCGCAGCGTGTGAGGCGGCGCCCGCAACTCGCCAGAAGCAGGATCAAGGCACCCCGCTGCTGCGCGTGATCTATCGCGATGCCGATGCGGAAATGGTGCTGATGGTTCCGGAGAAGGGCGCGCGCGCCGCGCTTCATGGTGATTGCGCCGCGCCACTGCTGATCGATACGCGCACGGGTGCAGTGCGTGTGCTGGACGAAGCCGAAGTGCAGGCCCGGCTGCGCACGATGCAACTCGCGGGGGCGACGCGCGGCGCCTGCCCCCGCTAGCGAGACTTCAGCGCTTCATTGCGGCCTGAAGCTCGACGAGGATCGCCTGGCTCTGCTGCGCGCCCGACTGGGGCACGAAATCGCCGGTGCGGTCGGAGATCTGGTCCCAGTGCGCGGCGAAGTCCTCGACCGAGCGCGCATTCGGCGCGAGCAGGACGGGCTTGTTCATCGTGACCCACGCCGAATGATAGGCACCTGCACCCGCGCCGACGATGGCGTTGCTGGGGGCATCGTCCGAGACGAGGAAGAGCGCGGCGGGGACGATGTTTTCCGGGCCGAAGAGCTTGAAGGCTTCTTCGGGGAAGATGTCCTCGGTCATGCGCGTGGCGGCGACGGGGGCCAGGGTGTTGACCTTGATGTTGTTCTTGGCGCCTTCGAGGTAGAGCGTCTTGGTGAGGCCGGCGAGGCCGAGCTTGGCCGCGCCATAGTTGGCTTGTCCGAAGTTGCCGAAGAGGCCGGTGGAGGACGCGGTCATCAGAATACGGCCGTAGTTCTGTTCGCGCATCAGGTCCCAGCAGGCCTTGGTGGCGAAGGCAGACCCGATGAGGTGGACTTTCACGACCATCTCGAAATCGGCCGGGTCCATCTTGGTGAAGCTCTTGTCGCGCAGGATGCCGGCGTTGTTGATGAGGATATGAACGCCGCCCCAAGCCTCCTTAGCCTTGGCAACCATCTCGGTCATCTGCTCGAACTCGGTGACCGAGCCGCCGTTCGACATCGCCTCGCCGCCCGCAGCCTTGATCTCTTCGACAACCTTCAGGGCCGCGTCGGAATGTCCGGTGCCATCGCGCGCGCCGCCGAGATCGTTGACGACGACCTTGGCGCCGCGGCGGCCGAGTTCGAGCGCGTATTCACGGCCGATGCCGCCGCCCGCGCCAGTGACGATCGCGACCTTGTCCTTGAACGAAATGCTCATCGCAAAGCTCTCCCCAATGCGTTTGATAGCACCCTAACCGGGCGATTAATGGCGCAGGCGATGCCATGGCGAATTGGCCTTGGCAACTGCGGGGTCAGCCGATGCGGTGGACCCAGCCGTGGGTGTCGGTCTCTTCGCCACGCTGGATCGCCACGAGCCGCTGGCGCAGCTTCTGGGTGAGCTGTCCGGGGCCGCCGCTGCCGATCGTGAAGCTGTCCGAGCTGCTGGTGACCTTGCCGACGGGCGTGACCACCGCGGCGGTGCCGCAGGCGAAGGTTTCGATGAGCGTGCCCGAGTTCGCGTCCGCTTGCCACTGGGCGAGCGAGTAGCGTTCTTCGCGCACGGTGAGGCCTTCTTCGCGGGCCAGCTGGATCAGGCTTTCGCGGGTGATGCCGGGGAGAATCGTGCCGCCAAGCGGGGGCGTGATCAGCGAGCCGTCAGCCATCACGAAGAACAGGTTCATGCCGCCCAGTTCCTCGATCCACTGGCGCTCCACCGCATCGAGGAACAGCACCTGATCGTGCCCGCGCGCGAAAGCTTCGGCAGTGGGGACGAGGCTGGCGGCATAATTGCCGCCACACTTGGCAGCGCCGGTGCCGCCAGGCGCGGCGCGGCTGTAGTCGCTGACCCAAAGCGAGACGGCGGGGGCGCCCGACTTGAAGTAGTTGCCCGCGGGGCTGGCGATCACGAGGAACTTGTACTGCTTCGACGGGCGCACGCCGAGGAACGCTTCGCTCGCGAACATGAAGGGGCGCAAGTAGAGCGAGCCGCCATCGACGGTGGGGAACCAGTCCTTGTCGGCCTTCACCAGTTCCTCGACCGCAGCCACGAAGAGGCTTTCGGGGATGGTCGGCATGGCGAGGCGGGCCGCCGAAGCGTTGAAGCGCGCGGCGTTGGCTTCGGGGCGGAACAGGGCGATGCCGCCATCTGCAAGGCGATAGGCCTTGAGGCCTTCGAAGATTTCCTGCGCGTAGTGGAGCACGGCAGCGGCGGGATCGAGCGGAATCGGACCGTATGGGACCACTTCGGCGCTGTGCCAGCCCTTGCCCTCGTCATAGCTGATCTGGACCATGTGATCCGAAAACGCGGTGCCAAAGCCCGGATTGGCAAGGATCTGCGCGCGCACATCGGTAGCCACCGGGGTGGGGTGCGGGGTGTGCGTGAACGTCATCGGGGCAGCGGTAGCGGGCGTCGCCATCGGGGCGGTCCTTCGGGAATGTTAGCTCTGCGAAGCGCCGTGAACGATTGTTGCGCAAAAGGCAAGGCTTTTGGAACAAATGTGAAGGGCCGCTTCCGGCAATCGGAAGCGGCCCTTCGCATGGTCAGCGGCCGGAAGTGCCGCCCACGGTGCCTTTATCGCTTGAACAAACTAGCGATAATGCTCCGCGATG
>NZ_JAIXZS010000028.1 GCF_027489515.1 Novosphingobium sp.
AGGAACGCGGTGACGAGCATCGACCACACGAACAGCGGCATCTTGTGCAGGGTCATGCCCGGCGCGCGCATGTTGAAGATGGTGGTGATGAAGTTGATCGCACCGAGGATCGAGCCTGCGCCCGCGAGGTGCAGCGAGAAGATCGCGAAGTCGACCGCCGGGCCGACCGAGCCCGAAGTGGAAAGCGGCGCATAGACCGTCCAGCCCGTGCCGGCGCCCATGCCGGTACCACCGGGCATGAAGGCCGAGATCATCAGCGAGCAGAAGCCCGAGACGGTCAGCCAGAACGAGATGTTGTTCATGCGCGGGAAGGCCATGTCCGGCGCGCCGATCATCAGCGGCACGAACCAGTTGCCGAACCCGCCGATCAGCGCGGGCATGACCATGAAGAACACCATGATCAGACCGTGGGCGGTGATCAGCACGTTCCACATGTGGAGCGTGGCGTTGAAGTCCTGGTCGTTGCCGCCAAGGAAGTGCGTCCACCAGCCAAGGTACTGGATGCCCGGATGCGCAAGTTCTGCACGCATGATACCCGAGACGCCGCCACCGATGATGCCCGCGATGATCGCGAAAATCAGGTAGAGCGTGCCGATGTCCTTGTGGTTGGTCGACATGAACCAACGCTGGAAGAACGCGGGCTTGTGATCATGGTCGTGAGCATGATCGTGGTGGGCGTCGAAGCCCTCGTGGGCTGGAATGCTGGCCATGGTGGTCTAACCTTGTCCTTCGAAATCGTTACGCAGCGGGCGTGGTCTTGGCGGGAGCTGCCGCCGTGGTGGTGGCGCCGGCGGCCGGACCGACCGTGCCGCCCTGGGTCTTCACCCATTCCTCAAACTTGGCGCGCGGCAGAGCCTCGACCACGATCGGCATGTAGCCGTGGCGGGCACCGCACAGTTCGGAGCACTGGCCGTAATAGACGCCCGGCTGCTTGATGAAGAGCACCTTCTCGTTGATCTTGCCCGGCACGGCGTCGAGCTTGAACCACAGCGAGGGCACCGCGAAGGCGTGGATCACGTCAGACCCGGTGGTCTGCAGGCGGATCGGCTCACCAGCGGGGACGACCATGCGGTTGTCAGCCGCGAGCTGCGGCTGCTCGCCGCGCTTCAGCGCTTCGGCGTCCGGCAGGATGTTCGAGATCACCTCGAACCCGCCGTTGTCGGGATAGGTGTAGCCCCAGTACCACTGGTAGCCCGTCGCCTTCACCGTCAGCGCGCCCTTGGGTGCAGGCGCATACTGGTGCGCGAGCAGGCGGATCGAAGGCACCGCGATCACCACGAGGATGAGCACCGGGACAACCGTCCAGATGATCTCGATCGTGGTGTTGTGGCTGGTCTTGGACGCGACCGGGTTGGCACCGCGGCGGAAGCGCACCATCACGAAGAGCAACAGGAACAGCACGAAGAGCGAGATCACTGTGATCACCGGCATCAGCAGGTAATCGTGCATCGCCAGCGCTTCCTCACCGATGGGCGAGAACTGCGTCTGGAAGGTCATGCCCTTGGCAACCGGCTGGCCGACGCCGTCGACCGGCTTCATCGGGGTGTAGGAGCCCTTGTCGACCGGGGCAGCAGCAGCGGCGTCAGCCGGGGCAGCGCTGGCCGCAGGAGCGGGCGCGATAGCAACCGGGGCAGCCGGTGCTGGCGCCGCAGCCGCTGCAGCGGCCGGAGCAGCCGCGGCTGCCATTGCCTGAGGCGCGAACACGAGCGCGGCCGCAAGGCTGAAAGTCCGGATCGCACCCGTCACGGCGCGGGCAACATGGGTAAGACTCATCGTGTGCAACTCTCGATTTTTTGCTTCTGCGCCGGGCGTTTGCCCCGACGCTCCACACCCCAAATCCCTTAATTCAACGGCGCCTATACGCTCGCTCGCCTCAAGCCTCAAGCGCTTGAACGGATATTTTTAGGGCAATGGGGTTTGCCCTAAAGCTCTAAGGCGCAAGCGAATAACCGGGATCGGGCAGCCCTGCCCCAAGTCGGGCATGGCGCCGCGCCCCCGCCTTCGCTATGGACCCACGTCTGACGCACCGCCTGCGGGCTCCGCAGCCCGCCCACGATGAGACGATCATGCTCGAAGACGAGATCCTTTCCGAATTCCGCGCCAGCGAGGCCTTGCTTGAAGGGCACTTCCTGCTCTCCTCAGGCCGCCACAGCGCGCACTATCTGCAGTGCGCGCGCGTGCTGATGGACCCGATGCGCGCCTCGCGCCTTGCTTCGGCCCTCGCCGCGACTCTGCCGCGCGAGCTGCGCCAACAGATCGGCAAGGTGATTTCGCCCGCGATGGGCGGCGTGATCATCGGCCACGAAATGGGCCGCGCGCTTGGCGTCGAGGCGATGTTTGTCGAACGCCCGTCCGGCACCTTCGAACTGCGCCGCGGCTTTTCGCTAAAGCCCGGCGAGAAGGTGCTGATGGTCGAGGACGTCGTTACAACCGGCCTTTCCAGCCGCGAGGCGATCGCCGCGATCGAGGCGGCGGGCGGCATCGTGGTAGCCGGTGCAGCGCTGGTCGATCGCTCAGGCGGCACGGCAGACCTCGGCGTGCCGTTCTACCCGCTCGTCAGCCTCAGCTTCCCGACCTACGCGCCGGACGAGCTTCCGCCCGAGCTGGCCGCCACTCCAGCGATCAAGCCGGGGAGCCGCGCTGCCTGATGAGCCTGCACATGGCCCAACGCCCGCGGCCCAGATTGCGGTTGGGCGTCAACATCGATCACGTCGCCACGATCCGCAACGCGCGCGGCGGCGATCATCCCGATCCGGTGCGCGCGGCGCAGATCGTTGCCGAAGTCGGTGGCGACGGCATCACTGCGCACCTGCGCGAAGATCGCCGCCACATCCGCGATGAGGACATCGCGCGCATCCAGGCCGCGACCAGCCTGCCGCTCAATTTCGAGATGGCCGCGACCGAGGAAATGGTCGCCTTCGCCCTGAAGCACAAACCGCACGCCGCCTGCATCGTGCCCGAGCGGCGCGAGGAGCGCACGACCGAGGGCGGGCTCGATGCCGCCGGGCAGCACAACCGCCTTGCCCCCATCGTTACGCGGCTTGCCGATGCCGGCATCCGCGTGAGCCTGTTCATCGCGCCCGAGCCGCGCCAGATCGAGGCAGCGATGCAGCTTGGCGCTCCCGTCGTCGAATTGCACACCGGCGAGTATGCCCATGCCGAAGGCGAGGCCCGCGCGGTGGAACTGCGACGCATTGCCGACATGGCCGCGCTTGCCGCCAAGAACGGCATCGAACCCCACGCCGGCCACGGCCTCACCTACGAGAACGTCAGCGCCATTGCGGCGATCCCGCAGCTCGCCGAACTCAACATTGGGCACTATCTGATCGGCGAGGCGATTTTCACCGGGCTTGCCCCGGCGGTGCTCAAGATGCGCGAGCTTATGGACGCAGCTCGGTGAGGAGTGGGCAGTGATCATCGGCATGGGCTCCGATCTCTGCAATATCGAGCGTATCCAGGCATCGCTCGACCGATTCGGCACGCGCTTTGAAGAGCGCGTGTTCACGGCCCTTGAGCAGGCCAAGGCGGCGCGCCGGCCCTATACAAAGGCCGGCACGCTGGCGAAGCGCTTCGCTGCCAAGGAGGCCTTCTCCAAAGCCGTCGGCACCGGCTTCAAGGCGGGCGTGTTCATGAAGGATATTGGCGTGGTCAATGCACCTTCCGGTGCGCCCACCCTTGCCCTGACCGGCGGCGCCGCCGCGCGCCTTGCCGCGATCACCCCGCGAGGGCACGAGGCGGTGGTTCACCTCACGCTCACCGACGATCACCCATGGGCGCAGGCCTTCGTGGTGATCGAGGCGCGTCCCCTTTCCGCAGGTGCTGTTTGAGCGATAGTCCCGAGACCATACCGGCTCCCGATGCGCAGCCGGTCGAAGCCAGCACAACCGAGCACGAGGCCGCCGAAACGGGGGGCACCAACTGGCTAGCTGAAATGCGCGGCCTGCTGCTGATGCTGCTCGCGGTGATCGGCTTTCACAGCTTTGTGGCCAAGCCGTTCTACATCCCCTCGATCTCGATGATGCCGAACCTGCTCGTGGGCGATCAGCTGGTCGTCTCGAAGTACCCCTATGGCTGGTCGTGGGTCTCTGCCTCGATGCATTTCCTGCCGCGTTCGAAAACGCGCATCATGCCGGCGACTCCGGCATACGGCGATATCGTCATCGTCGTCCCGCCCGACCGCGACGAAGACTATATCAAGCGCGTCGTCGCGCTGCCGGGAGACCGCATCGCGGTGGTGAACGGGCAGATCATCCTCAACGGCAAGCCGGTGCCGCAAATCGCCGAAGCGCCGCTGGAGCTGCCGGTCGATCCCAACCAGCCCTGCGATCCTGACGATTTTCCTGGCCTGCGTTACCGCGCGGCAGACGGCAGGCAGGTCTGCGAGCTGCCGATCTTCCGCGAGACGCTGCCCAACGGTGCGACCTACCGGATCATCGATCACCGCAACCAGCCGCTCGACAATTATCCCGAGACCAAAGTGCCCGAGGGCTATGCCTTCCTGATGGGCGACAACCGTGATCATTCCGCCGACAGCCGTGCGCCGATCATCGAAAAGGGGCTCGGCGGTCCGCTTCCACTCGCCGATATCGGCGGCCGCGCGGAATTCATAACCTATTCGCTCAACGGCACCGAAACGTGGAACCCGCTGACGTGGTATGGCGCCTTGCGGGGCAGCCGCGCTTCGCTCAGACTACGCCCGATGATCCTGCCGCAAAAGGCCCCGACCAAGCCATGAGTGACGAGCCGACACCCGCCACCCAACACAACGCCGGCCCCACCGATATCCGCGACGATATCGTGCGGAAGGAGATCAAGCGCGCGGCGGTGTGGATCGGGATGGCCGGCCTCGCCGCGCTTGCGGTCTATCTCGCGCATCCGCTGCTGGTGATCTTCGGCGGCTTCGTGTTCGCCATGCTGATCGACGGCGGGCAGCGCCTGCTCGGCCGCGTCCTGCCGATCCGCCGCACATGGCGCATTGCCGTGGTGCTGCTGCTGACCGTGGCGTTCCTTGTCTGGGTAGTCGAATTTGCCGGCAGCCAGATCATGACGCAGGCCGCCGAAATGCCGCCGCTGGTGACAGCGCAGGCGCAGCGCGCGCTCGACTGGGCCTCGGCGCATGGCCTCACCATGGGCCGCAGCGATGTGAGCAGCCTGTTGCAGCAATTGCTTGGCGGGGTCGGGCAGGTCACGCAGGCGCTGGGCGGCCTGTTCGGCGGGGTCACCACGCTGCTGATCATCGTGATCCTGGGCATCTATTTCGTGCTCGAGCCCGATCTCTACCAGCGCGGCCTTGCCTGGCTGCTCCCGGCCGAAAGCCGCGAATACTTCCACGGCACCACCCACCGCATGGGCCGCACGCTGCGCATGCTGCTCGCCGGGCGCATGCTCGGCATGGTGATCGAAGGTGTCGCCACGTGGATCGCGCTCGCGGTCTATGGCGTGCCGATGGCCGCGCTGCTCGGGCTGCTGACCGGCCTCCTTGTCTTCCTGCCCAACATCGGCGCGCCGATCTCGGGCATACTTATGATCCTCGTCGGCTTTTCGGGCGGCACGACCATGGGGATCTACTGCATCGCGGTCTACGTCGTGGTGCAGACGGTCGACGGCAACATCATCGTGCCGATGGTGGCCAAGCGCACCGCCGATCTCGCCCCGGCCCTCGTGCTCGGCGCCCAGCTCATTTTCGGCGTGCTGTTCGGCATCCTTGGCCTGGCGCTCGCCGATCCGCTGGTCGTCATGCTCAAGATCGCGCTGGAGCGGCAGGCCGAGCACAACACCCGCCGCGACGAAGCCACGGACTAGCCAGGCATGGCCCGCAAGTTTCTCTATTTCATCGCGCTGCTGATCGTGATGGTGATCGCCGCGCTGCTGGCCTTGCGCATCTGGTCGGCCGAGCTCACCCGCTTCGCCTTCGTGCCGCGCGGCCCGTTCGAAGCGCAGCAGCCCTTGCGCGCGGGTTTCTACGACGATCCCGCCATGTGGGTTTCGCGCCCCGGCACCGCGAACGACCCGGCCCAGTATCGCCCCGAAGGCACCCCTGCCGCGCCGCGAGGCAAGGCGTGGGTCTTTTTCATCCATCCGACAAGCTACCTTGCGCGCGATCACTGGAACGGCCCGATCGACGACAAGGATACGCGCTACCGCACCGCGCTGTTCGTGCGCGGCATGGCGAGCGCCTTCAATGGCGAAGCAGCGGTGTTCGCACCCTATTACCGGCAGGCCGCATTCGGCAGCTTCCTTGTCAACCGGCCCGAAACGCTGAAGGCGCGCGACATCGCTTATGCCGACGTGCGCGCCGCCTTCCACGCCTTCATCGCCGCCGCACCCGCTGATGCGCCGATCGTGCTGGCAGGCCACAGCCAGGGCGCGCTGCATCTCCTGCATCTGCTCAAGGATGAGGTGAAGGGCACCCCGCTCGCCCGCCGCATCGTAGCGGCCTACGTCATCGGCTGGCCGGTCTCGCCTGCGCACGATCTTCCAGCCACGGGCTTTGAGGCTTGCACCGCACCCGGCCAGACCGGCTGCGTGATGAGCTGGCTCAGTTTCGGGGATCCGCCCGATGCGCGCCTCATGATCGATACCTATCGCGCCGAGCCGGGGCTCGACGGCAAGCCCAAGGGCACCGAACCGATCCTCTGCACCAATCCGCTGAATGGCGGCGCTGCGCCGGATGCACCCGGCACAGCCAACCTCGGCACCATGGTCCCTGCGCGCGATCTGACGACCGGCACGCTTACCAAACTCGGCGTCCCCGCGCGATGTGATGCAAAGTCCGGCCTGTTGCTGATTGGCGAGGGCCCCGATCTTGGGCCCTACGTGCTGCCCGGCAACAACTACCACGTGTATGACGTGCCACTGTTCTGGGCCAATGTACGCGCCGATGTCGCCAAGCGCGCGGCGGCGTGGAGCGCGCCGCCTAGATGATCACCACCAGCGCTGCCGAACTGCGTGAGCGCCTTCCCGATGGCGGCGCGCTGATGGGGCTCGACCCGGGAACCAAGACCATCGGCATCGCGCTGTGCGACCGCGATTGGCGCTTCGCTACAGCCGGGCAGACGATCCGTCGCCGCAAATTCACGCAAGACAAGGCCGAACTCGCCGCGCTGATCGAAGCGCGCAGCGTCAAGGGCCTCGTCATCGGCCTGCCGCTTCACATGGACGGTAGCGAGAGCCCGCGCAGCCAGGCGGCCCGCGCCATGGCGCGCAACCTTGCCGATCTGGGCCTGCCGATCCTGCTGTGGGACGAGCGCTGGACCACGCAGGCGGCGGAGCGCGCGATGATCGAGCAGGATTTCAGCCGCGCGCGCCGCGCAGAGCGGATCGATTCGCATGCCGCCGCGCTGATCCTGCAGGGCGCCATCGACGCCATGGTGGGCAGTGCGTTCTGATCCCGCGCCACAAATGATGGTTGTCACCGCAGGCTCGCCCCGGCAGGACGTTCGTCATGAACAAGGATGAGAAGGCCGCTGGCCTCATGAAGACCATCATGCCCGAAGGTTTCGTGTTCGATCCCGAACGCGGCGCGCGCTGGTTCACGCGGCAGGGCCACACCGGCTTCCTCGGCATGGAATATCATGATCACGGCGATGACTGGATCGAGCTTGCCCTCCCCTGGCGCGAGGATCTCGTCGGCGTCGAGGAAACCGGCGTGCTTGCTTCGGGCCCGATCATCAGCCTGCTCGACAACGCGACATCGATGTCGGTCTGGACGCGGCAGGGCACCTTCAATCCGCAAGTCACGCTTGATCTGAGGATCGACTACGTGCGTGCAGCGACTCCGGGCAAGACGGTGATCGCGCGCGCCGAATGCTATCAGGTGCTCCGGTCGATGGCGTTCGTGCGCGGGATCGCCCACGATGGCGATATTGCCGATCCGGTCGCGCATACCGCCGGCATCTTCATGCTGGTGAGCAGCGAAGGATGGTCGAAGCCATGAGCGCCAGACTATGAATGACTATCATCTTCCTCCCTATGCCCGCACCATGGGCATGGAAGTCGATCACGTCGAGGATGGCGCCCCCGTCATCGCGATGGACTATGCCGAACGCGTGATGGGCCGCCCGGGCTTCCTCCACGGCGGCGCGATCGGCGGCCTGCTCGAAATGGCTGCCCACGCCGCGCTGCGCGCCGAGCTCGATCGGCAAGGCAGCACCTTCCGCATCAAGCCGGTGAACATCAGCATCGAATACCTGCGCGGCGGCGTGCAGGAACGCACCTTCGCGCGCGGCGAAGTGATCCGCGCCGGGCGCCGTGTTGCAAACGTGCGGGTCGAGGCCTGGCAGGGAGACCGGAGCAAGCTGGTGGCCAGCAGCTGGATGAATTTCCTGCTGGCTCCGCCCAAGGAAAGCTGAACGAAAAAAGCATTATTGAACTTGGTCAAAACTCGGCCTGCCGTGATTGCAACCGAATTATCTTGCAATTTTTGACCGGCCTTCTAAAGAAAACGTGCCTCACGTCGATTGCGACGGAATTTGACGGCTGCTTTGCCAGCGTCCTTTCCTTTTCAAGATGCCTGGCTTTTTCAACCGGCAAGCGCCGGTTTTTCCATGCTGCTCTCGTTGAAGTGAGACGGGCATCGACGTTCTGATTTGAGATGCAGGAACCCGTTTCCCGCATCTCCGACTCCCTCGATTTCCTTTCAAGTGACGACCAGACGCACGACCCCGTCGGCATTCGCGCCGGCGGTCACTCCCGTTTCTTGAAAGGAAGCGACCATGACTATCGGAACCGTAAAATTCTTCAACGAAGACAAGGGCTATGGCTTCATCCAGCCGGATGACGGCGGCAAGGACAGCTTTGTCCACATCTCCGCCGTGCAGGCCGCTGGCCTCGCCACGCTGAGCAAGGACCAGCGCGTCAGCTATGACGTCGAGACCGGCCGCAACGGCAAGGAATCGGCGATCAATCTCGCCAGCGCGAACTGATCAAGGCGAGCCCGCAGCAGCCAGTACGCTGGTTGCTGCGGGCGCCTTCCTGCCCCCCGGTCCGGAGTCGATGTTGATGGCGCTGTCCTACGAATTTCTCATCGAACGTGCCGATCAGGCAGCTACCGAAGCATCGGGCGCCAAGCTCGACAACGTGCGCGACCGCGCGCTGCGCTCCGAGAAGGCCTGGCGCGCCATGGCCGAGCAGCTCCGCGAAGTGGCCGCGAACCGCGAAAGCGCCCGGCTTGAGCGCCTTGCCAACAGCCTCAGTCCCGCCTGAGTGACGAACAATCCACCCAATCTTGACCTTCCCCAGCTATTCGCGGCGCTGGAAGTCTCGGACATCTGCGCGATCAACGGCATTGCCAGTCTTGCCAATATCCTGCGCCAGCGCGGTCTGCTCACCGTTCCCGAGGCATCGGCGCTTCACCAGAGCATGAGCCTGCCGCTGAGCCTGCCGCGCCATGCGGACAATCTCGCGGTGCAGGAACTCCAGCTCCACATCGACCAGCTCTTCGCGCACATCGTCGCGCCCGACTAGGGCCCCTCGATCTCCACCACGATCCCGCTGTCCAGCTCCGCATCGCCCGGTGCAATCCGCGCCGCATCCGCGCGCACGCGCGCCAGCACGGCAGCAGGCACATCCGGCCCCGCCACCACCGCATCGGCCTGCCCCAGCAGCCGCGCTTCGCGCAGCGTCAGATCATCCGGATCGGCCGAGCGCAGCTGGATCGTGAACCGACCCGCCGCGCCATCGCTGCCGCCCGCCAGCCAGGCACCGACATCCGCACCGTCGCGCAGCGGATCAAGCGACCCGCCTTCTTCGAGCGCCGCATCAAGCGCGCGCCGTCGCTCAGACCCAGTGGGCCAGCGCGCACGCATCGCCCCGCGCGCCGCGTAGAGCGCTTCGGCCAGCGCCCCCAGCCCCTGCGGCAGCAGACGCTCGAGCCGCAGGCGCAGCGCTTTCGCCAGCCCCGCCGAGGCCCCGCCGGTGCCCACCGCAATCAGCACCGGCGCCCGATCGATGATCGAGGGCGTGGTGAAATCGCACAGTGCGGGCTTGTCGACCACATTGACCAGAAGCCCTGCACCGCGCGCGCGGATTGCATCGGCCTGACAAGCCGCCTCATCCTCGTGCGCGATGAACGCAAGCCGCGCGCCGATATCGATGCCCTCGGCGAGGTCCTCGATCACCTTGCCGCCTGCGCGCACCACCAGCCGCCGCTTCGCGTCCGCCGCCTCGCCATGGCCCAGCACCACCACCGGCAGCCCGGCAAGGCGATGGAACAGGGGGAGACTGGGCAGGCTCATGCCAAGCGCCTCATGCAAGCCACTCGGGCACGCGCTCGGCGGAAAGGATCGTCGATGGCTCGATCCGGTCTGCCACCACGGCCCACCTTTCGCCGTCCACCATCACTTCGGGCACCATGGGGCGCGAATTGTAGGTGTTGGCCATCGTTGCGCCATAGGCGCCCGCGGTGCGGAACACTGCGAGATCGCCCCGCGCCACCACGTCGATGTCGCGCGCCATGGCGAACGTATCGCTCGATTCGCAGATCGGGCCGACGATGTTCGCGGTCATTCTCTCGCCGCCGGGCTTCACCGCGCTGAAATCGTGCCAGGCATCGTACATCGCCGGACGCGCCAGATCGTTCATCGCGGCATCGACGACGACCCAGGGATGCAGCGCACCCTGCTTCACGCGGACAACTTCCGTCAGCAGCACGCCGGTGTTGCCAGTGATCAGGCGCCCCGGCTCGAACATCAGCGTGACATCCCAGTCCTTCGTCACCCGCGCGATCATCGCGGCATAGTCGGCGGGCTGGGGAAACACTTCGCCGGCCTTGTAGGGCACGCCGACACCGCCGCCGAGGTCCATGTGCGTCACAGCAAAGCCTTCGGCGCGGATCGCCTGCATCAGCGCTCCGGCCTTGGTAAAGGCGGCTTCCAGCGGATCGAGCTTGGAAAGCTGGCTGCCGATGTGGAGCGCGAGGCCTCGCAGGTTGAGGCCCGGCAGCGCGGAGAGCCGCGCGTAGATGCCGCCTGCCCGGTCATACGGCACGCCGAACTTGTTCTCGGCCTTGCCGGTCGAAATCTTGGCATGCGTCCCCGCATCAACATCGGGATTGATGCGCAGGGTCGCCGTCGCGGTCAGCCCCATGCTCGCCGCGATCTCGGCAAGTTCCTGCCCCTCTTCTTCGCTTTCGAGGTTGAACTGCCCGCAGCCCGCCTGCAGCGCGCGGCGCATTTCCGCCGCGGTCTTGCCCACGCCGGAGAAGACCACATCGCCCGCCGGGATCCCCGCCGCCAGCGCGCGGTCCATCTCGCCCCCGGAGACAACATCGGCGCCATAGCCTTCCGCCGCCAGCACCTTGAGCACGGCAAGGTTGGGATTGGACTTCACCGCGAAGGCAAGGTGGACCTTGGGCAGCACCGAGAGCGCATCGCGGAACACCTGCGCATGGCGCGTCAGCGTGGCGCGCGAGTAGACATAGACCGGCGTGCCGACTTCGGCGGCGATCACGGGCAGCGGCACATCTTCGGCATGAAGCACGCCGCCACGATATTCGAAATGATCCATCGGGTATTCCTGGAAATTAGGGTCTCCAGCCGGGCTGGAGAAGGATTCTAGTCCTCGGGGGGGAGGTCGAACGGATCGTCCTCGCGGTCCTCCGAGCGGCTGCGCAGCTCGATATTGCGCTGGGGTTTCGCCTGCACCGGAGGGGTGAGCAGTACGTCGGCGCGCGGTTTATCTTCGCGGCCATAAGGCGCGGGCGGCAATGCGCGCCCTGCCAGCGGCTGCAGCTCGCGCCGCGCGCCGCATCCGGCGAGCAGCATGGCAACGAGCAGAACAGACAAAGCTTTGCGCATCACGCCTCGATATCCGTTGGCAGCCCCAGCGCAGCACGCGCCTCGGCGACCCGTTTTCGTACCTCATCTGGCGCGGTTCCGCCATGGCTGGCGCGCGCCGCAACGCTCGCTTCGACCGAAAGCGCGGCAAACACGCGCTCGTCCACCCGCGGGTCGATCGCCTTGAGGTCCGCCAGCGCCAGCTGATCGAGCGCAACGCCGCGGGCCTCGGCGAGTTTCACGGCCGAGCCGGTGATATGATGCGCCTCGCGGAAAGGAATGTTTGCCTGGCGCACCAGCCAGTCGGCGAGGTCGGTCGCGGTCGCATAGCCGAGCTCTGCCGCGCCGCGCATCCGCTCCGTCCGGAAGGTTGCCTCAGCCACCATGCCCGTCATCGCGGCGATGGAAAGGGCCAGGAGCGAGGCTGCCTCGAACACTGGCGGCTTGTCGTCCTGCATGTCCTTTGAATAGGCCAGCGGCAGGCCCTTCATCGTGATCATCAGCGCGGTGAGGCAGCCAACGATCCGCCCGGAATGCCCGCGCACCAGCTCCGCCGCATCGGGGTTCTTCTTCTGCGGCATGATCGAGCTGCCGGTCGAAAGGCTATCCGGCAGGGTGACGAAGCCGAAGGGCTGGCTCGCCCAGATCACGAATTCCTCGGCAAGGCGCGAGAGGTGCAGCGAGCACTGCGCCGCTGCCATCAGGAAATCGAGCGCGAAATCGCGGTCTGACACCGAATCGAGGCTGTTCGCGGTCGGCCCGTCGAAGCCCAGCGCCATGGCCGTCGCATGGCGGTCGATGGGAAAGCCCGTTCCCGCCAGCGCGGCCGAGCCCAGCGGGCACTGGTTCATCCGCACCCGCGCATCGGCAAAGCGCGAGCGATCACGCCCGATCATCTCGTAATAGGCCATCAGGTGATGCCCCAGCGTCACCGGCTGCGCGGTCTGCAAATGGGTAAAGCCGGGCATGATGCTCGCGGCATGTTCGCCCGCACGCGTCACCAGCGCGATCTGCAGCGCCTCCAGCGCGGCCCCGGTCTGGTCCACCGCATCGCGCACCCAGAGGCGAAAATCGGTTGCCACCTGATCGTTGCGGCTGCGCGCGGTGTGGAGCCGCCCTGCCGCCGGGCCGATCAGTTCGGCGAGACGGCTCTCGGTCGTCATGTGGATGTCTTCGAGGTCCCAGTCTTCGGGCACCCCGCTGGCCTCATACTCTGCTGCAACCTGATCGAGGCCGCCCGCAATCAGCGCCGCATCGTCCGCCGTCACGATGCCCTGCGCCCCCAGCATGGCCACATGGGCCTTTGACGCGGCGATATCCTGCCGCCACAAGGCCTTGTCGAAGGGAATCGAGGCGTTGATCTCGCGCATCACGGCCGAAGGGCCCGCCGCGAAGCGCCCGCCCCACATCTGGTTGGAGCCTGAATTGCCGCTCATGTCCCCGAATCTCTCTTCACGGCGTCCGTCCGCCTTGTTGGTCCCGCTCGTTGTCGCAGGCCTTCTTGCCGGGTGCGATAGGCAAACCCCGGCAGACACGCAACCGCAGAGCAGCGCATCAGCAAGTGCTTCTGACGCACCGGCTGCGCCGGCAGGAGGCGGGGAAGTCTTCAACGGCACGCTCGACATATCGAGCCGCGGCGCCGCGCTGCCCGATTTCACCTTCACCGATCCATCGGGCAAGAAGCTGCGCACGCTCGATCTCAAGGGCAAGCCGGTGCTGATCAACCTCTGGGCCACCTGGTGCGGCCCTTGCGTGCTCGAAATGCCGACGCTTGATGCGCTCGCTGCGGCCAAGGCGGGCAAACTGACGGTGCTCACCGTCTCACAGGATCTTGATCAGGCCGCAGCCGTCGATGCCTTCTTCAAGGGTCGCAAGCTCACGCATCTCGCGCCGTGGCTCGATCCGGACAATGCGCTCAGCCAGCACTATGGCACCGGCGTTCTGCCGACGACCGTGCTCTATGATGCGCAGGGCCGCGAGGTCTGGCGCATGATCGGCTCGCACGACTGGGCCGGGCCGCGGACCGACGCGATGCTGGCCGATACGCTGCGCTAAAGTGCTCTTGCCGCGAGTATCCGCGAGACCTGCCTGACGACGACGGGATCGTCGCCGCCCAGAGCCATCGCACGTTCCGCCATGGAGACGGCTTCATCGCGCCGCCGCGTGGTCCACAGGAGATGGGCCGTGAGCGCCAGCGCCGGCGGGTGATCGGGCACCGCGCGGCCCAATGCCCCAAGCGCCGCCAGCGCATCGTCATGAAGCCTGCGCTTCACCAGCGTGCGCGCCAGGGTCATGCCGGCCCAGACATCGCGCGGATCGATGCGCACCATGGCCTCCAGCGCAGTACAGGTCGCGGCGAGGTCGCCATGCGCGAGGCTGATGCGCACCCCGGATTCGAGCAGCGTCCGTTCCTCCGGGCTCGCCGCCAGGTGCCGTACTATCAACGCGTGCGCACGGCCAAGCTCACCCTGCGCGACGAGCCATCCGGCGATTTGCGAGGCGAAGAGGGGCGGGAGCCACGCGAGCGGCTCCGCGATCCGCACGAGCTGCGCCAAACCTGTTGCGTCGCGCAGACGCTCCATGCGCACGAATGTGTAATGCAGCCGGGGCGGTTGCTCCGCGCCCCGCTGGGCAAAGCGGGCGAGCAGCGCCGCACCGGCTGACGCATCTGCCGCATCGGGTGAAGCGGACAGCGCGCGGGCTGCATCGAAGACCCAGTCCGGCCGGCTCGCAACGAGCGCCTCGTCCTCCGCCTGCGCCAGTTTGCGCGCATAGGGCATTGCTGCCGCGATCTCCCCGCGCGCCACATGCAGGCGCAGCGCCGCGATCTGCACGGCAGGATCGCCGCTCGCCGACACGCTATCGGCATGGGCGGCGCGGAGCGCTTCTGCCGCATCGAACTGCAAGCCTTCGACCAGATTGGCAAACTGCAGCAGATCGCGCGCCTGCCGTTCCGCGTCGCCTGGCACGTAGGCCGCCGTCACGTGCTGCATGATCCGCGCGACAAAGGCAGGGTTGATGTGGATGAGATCATCCTCCCACACCTCTGGCCGCCGCGTGAGCATCGCGATCTCGTAGCTCGGGAAGTAATCGACGTTCGGATGCGCGGCGGAAACCTCGCCCGCCACGGCCCGCAGCACTGCCTTGGAATGGCTGTTCGCAACGAGGATATCATCCTCGGTGAAAGTGCGCCCAAGCACGACCGGTGACGTGGTGAGCAGCACCTTGCGCTTGCCGTCGGCCAGCAGGTTGACCGTGCGCTCAACATAGTCCTTCGCGGCCGCGAAGCTCATGCGCACAAAGGAGAACCGTTCGCGGTCGCTGCGGCGGGCCCAGGCGGTATCGAAATCGACCCAGGTGCCGGTCACTGCATCGTGCCATGCCTCGATCAGACCCAGCGTGATGATCGCGACATCGGCCACGAAAGCCCCGCGAAAGTAGCTGTAGAGCGCGCGGCGATGCGCGATCGCCGCCTCGAGCGGCAGCGCCCCGGCATGGTCCGGGCGCGACCACAGATCCGCCCAGCGCCCCGGCGCCACTTCGAGCAGCAGGGGCATGATATCCGCTTCGCCCACCTGATCGTCGCGGCAGAAGATGCGGTTCGCCCAATCCAGTTCCTGCCAGATCGCCGCCGGCGTGTAGCGGTTGCGCTGCAGGCCGTCCTCGACTTCGCCGTAGAGCACCCGGTAGCCATCCGCGATCAGCCGCCGGCCGAGATTGTGCGCAAAACAGCTGCCGATGACGAAGAAACCCTGCTCTCGCGTGAAGCCGAACGAAGGGCGCAGTGCGGGCCAGCATTCGGGCTCGATACGGTTTTCCTGCCCGCGCGGCAGCATGCGGCCAAACCGGTTGGCCCGGGCCTGCGCAAGCGCAGTGTCGAGCGGGATTTTGCCGGTCAAAGGCTCGGTCTTGCGCATGGCACTCTGCGCATCGCACAGAGCGGCAGACGCTGTCCACCGCTCCTGCGTCTGGCCAGCTTCAGGCTGGCGCGCCGCCGCTGTGCTGCGTCAAGCGGTGCAGACGGTCCTTGATCGCCAGCTTGAGCTTCTTCAGCCGGATCAGCCGCCAACGATCCGGCGCTGTGCGCGCCTGCTCGCGGCCGATCTCCTTTTCGAGCCGGTGGTGCATAAGCGAAAGTCGGTAGTCTTGCGCCTGCATGGCAAATCTCCCTGTCCGAATGTCCGGTTCGAGCCGGCCCGGATCAGTCCTGATGGGTCAGGGGGATTGGACTGTCCGGGTCGGCTCGATGCGGTCCGACATCGCAGCTGCCGCGGGGGGAGTGTGACAGCTGCCAGAGGGGCCCGGTCCGCACGTAATGAGATAACGTTGCGGGAGACGGTCGGCCAATCAGTTTTGCTGCGCGCCGCGTATAAGCGGAGCCTATAGCGCTTGTTGGGGAAACTGGCCGGATGGTGGGCGGTGACGGGCTCGAACCGCCGACCCTCTCGGTGTAAACGAGATGCTCTACCAACTGAGCTAACCGCCCGCTTTCGCGGAAGCCGCGCTATTGCTAGGTTTTCCCGCTTCGGTCAACAGGAACCAGCCGGCAAGGAACGGCAGCAAATTGCGTCCCGCGGCACCTAGATTGTCGGAATAGTGTCGGAATGATCTCGCCATTCGAGAGCGCGAAAGATGGCTTTGATCCTTGCTTCCATAGAGACCCTGGAGCCAAATGCGCTTGCCAGACCATGATGCGCGACGGGCAGCTGAAAAGAGCGACGTAGAGTGCAATCAAATCAGCGGCCGACGCTTTCGGGGAACTGATCTCGCGAGAGCCATCGTCGTGGCACGAGCCGACATCACGCTGGTGGTAACACGATCCCGGAACATGCGCCGTTTTCGAATGTTTCACTTATTGCGTTTATTGCGAATATCGCATAGCTGAGCGCAGTAGAGGAGCCCGCCTGTGACCATTCCAGCTTTCGCCGAGGAGATCGGCGCACGCCTACCTTCTGCAAGCGAGAAGGCGGCGGCCAACCAGCTACGCCAGATCATAGCCGTCCATGCCGACGGTGACGCCACGCTGCGCGTGCTCGGTAACGATCGCCAACCTGTTGACGTGACGCTCACGCCAGCGCTTTCGCACCTGCTGATAGAGCTGCTGGGGCACATTGGTCGTGGTGACGCGGTGACCCTCGTCCCGGTGCATCAGATGCTGTCGACGCAACAGGCAGCCGACATCCTGAACGTGTCCCGGCCGCACCTGATCTCTCTGCTTGAGAAAGGGTCGATCCCGCATGTGCTTGTGGGCCGGCACCGGCGCATCCGGGCCGAGGACCTCTTCGCATACAAGCAGGAGCGCGACTCGAGGCGCCGGCAGGCCCTGTCCGACCTCGCCGAGAATGACGCGGAGCTGCTGTAGCCTTGTTCGCTAACCGCTACACGGCTTTCGTTGACGCTTGCTCACTGGTCGGTGTGCTCAAGCGCAACATGCTTCTGACGCTCGCCGAGGAGGGCTTCTTCCGTATACGCTGGTCAGCAGAGGTGCTGGATGAGGTCGAGCGCGCCCTCGACGAGATTCACGCAGCCAAGGGGAACCCCAACTCGGCGGCCGCCGCCAAGGACCAGCGCGAGCGCATGGAGCGGGCATTCGAAGAAGCCCCCGTGACGGACTACGAGGCTCTCAAGGCTGTCTGCGCGGGGGTTCCAGACAAGGACGACCATCACGTCGTCGCAGCGGCCCTGACGGCACAAGCGGCGACGATCGTGACGGACAACCTAAAAGACTTCCCCGAGGGTGTCCTCGCAGATTTAAACATCGAGGCGAAGTCTACCGATGCGTTCATCGCGGACACCATCGAGCTTGATCCAGGCCGAGCTGTCGGAGCGATCAGGCGAATGCGCGAACGCTTCAAGAACCCGGCCCTGAACGCAGAGGCGCTGCTCCTGAAGATCGAAGCAGTGGGGCTGACGGAAACAGCCGACACGCTTCGATCCTACCTCTCGGTCCTCTGACGCTCGCTCCCATCTCGCTTCCGCAGCGGCGGGGTGTAATCGGCGGGGAAGATCCGCCAGAACCCATCCTCACACTCCGCGCCGACACCAGTCTTTCCCTCGAACATCTCTTCGCGGAGCGTCACCATCGGGCCAGTAAGGGGCCACGGTGATATCTCGTTGACCGAGCTATACTCGGCGTCCCAGCCGTTCTGATCGAGCGAGTAAAGGTGTAGGGTCGCGATCGCGCGCTCTAGGGTCTCCGCGACGACAAGCACTCGGCCATCATCAGGCGTCTCGAATGCAAAGCATGTCATGGGACACTCCGGCAATGCGATCTCGCCGGCTGGTTCAAGATCATCCGGGGCGCTGACAATCCAGCCCTCGCGGTGCCCCACCCAGCGCGCGATCCCTGGTTGCATCGACTGTGTCAGCTCAGCCAGTTGGGGTGTCAGGGCAAGGTCTGCCTCCGAGAGCTTAGTGATCTCTGCGGAGACCACGTGGTCTCCGTGCACATGGAAGCTGCGCCAGATCGTGAACAGCAGTGCCGCCTCATCGTGGTTCTCGGCGATGATCGTCACAGGGTCTGGCAGGAAGGAACTGGTGGCAAGGTAGATGTTGAACATGAAAGCAAACCTCAAAGCGTTGTCGATGAGGTTGGTCTATCGAGACTGTCGCTTGGCGTCGGGTGGGAAATGGTCGGCACGGAGCAGAAAGGTGTGCGCGCTGCGACCTCACATCAGTTTCGTTTTGAAACTTATTTCGTTACCCATAGAGGGAGCGCTCAAACAGGGCCGATTCCGTTGGGGAAATGACCATCCGGTCCGGTATCGATCGCCAGATGATAACGCGTCCCCTTCAACTCACCCTCGCGCCGAAGCGCACCCAGTTGCACGAGCTCGGCCAGATCACGCGTGGCCGTGGCGCTGAGGGCTCCGGTGATAGTCCGGTAGTTCCCGGCACTGAGGCCGCCCTTGAACCCGTCTGGCCCTTCTGCGAACATGCGAAGCAGAGCTCGCTCCTGGCGGTCGTTCAGTTTTCCCCTCAGACGGTCCAGGAGGCGTGTCTGCGCGATGAGGTAGTGCACGCGGGCCTGAGTGCGCTCCTGCGCCTCCAGGGCGATCCTGGCGAACCAGGAGAGCCATGCATCGATCCCCATCGTCTGGCTGGCTGCGGCGAGCTCGGCGTAGTAGTCCTTGCGGTGCCGGTTGATCGTCTCCGCGAGCGCCGTGAGACTTGGTCCTTCGATTGCCTGCGCCAGCGCCTTCTCTGCGACTGCGCGGCCAATGCGGCCATTGCCATCCTCGAAGGGGTGGATGCTCTCGAACCACAGATGTGCGATCCCGGCGCGCGTGATCGCCGGCAGAGGTGAGCGACCGGCCGGTGCGGTGGCGTTGAACCACTCGATGAACGCCGTCATCTCCGCTGCGACACGCTCCGATGGCGGTGCTTCGAAATGGACCTTTGGCGCGTAAAGCGCGCCAGAGACGATCTGCATCGGCTGAGGATCGATGCGCCAGGCTCCGATGGTGTTCAGGTCACGCTGTCCCCCCATGAGCATCGCATGCCACCGAAACAGCAGGGCGTCGGTCAACTGGTCTCCGTAAGTGCGCCACACATCGGCCATGAGCTCGGCTGCACCAGCTTCGGCGGCATTTGCGCGGCGGTGGTCCGCCTTGAAGCCCAGATGCTTCGCCAACGAAGACTGCACGCTTGCCCTGTCGAGGGCCTCATCTTCAATCGCCGAGCTGTCGATGGTCTCTTGCGCGATAAGGTCGATGGTGAGCGCCTGCTTCTCATCATCAGCCACATGCAGCAGCGCGCCGATGATCACCCCGGAGCCGCGAAGGAAGCGTTCCTCAGAGGACCGCAACGCATCAGCGTGGTAGCTGAAGCGCGGCCAGTCAGGATGTTCCCAGTTCCAGCGCATGATCGATACCCAGTGCCTTTATAGATCATGATGTGATGCATTAATGATCTAAAAGCGACTCGTTTATCAATCACGATCAGCTGGCTGAGGTGCTGCGGGAACGTGGAGGTGAAACGCAGACCACATCGCAAGCGCAGAGACCCGCTGCCTCCGACCGACCTGCCGCACCGTGCCGCAAGATGGGCGCGTGGAGCTTAACAGAGGGAAGATGGAAGTCATAGGATTGGCAGAGCACCGTCACCCGGATGCTGCCGATCCGCCGGGGTTTTGGATTTCACGGGACATGGCGATAGCAGCGATGCGAGACCAAAGCGAAGTCCCTGAAGGCGGTGCAGCCTAGATACGCTCAGTCGCCTCGGGCGATCAGGACACCAAGGGATCGAGATGGCCAAGCCATGCGACGCTGGCCAACAGCGCGGTCGCACATCCGAACTCGGCCGATATGGTCAGCGTCAATCTGGGCCAGATGTCCTTGTCAGCCGGTGCCGGCAGTTCCGGCACGAGAAAGAAGCGGTTGATCGCCGCGAGGACGAGCATCGCGCCAAACAGTCCGAGTTTGATGACCAGCATGCGTCCGTAGGGAGTGGCCGCGAGCGCGAACCACTGCGTTTGGGGCTTAACGAACAGCAGGTTCGCCAGACCAGTCGCGACGAGCACGACAACCAGTAAGGTGCCAATGTCAGCGAAGCGGGCCAGCACTGCTGGCAACACTGCTCGGTGCCTTCCCGTCGCCAGCAAGACCGCAAACAGCGCAAGCGCGCCGAACCACACCGATGCAGCAGCAAGATGGACCATATCGACGACGAGGCGGAATGTCCCAGTCATGCCCTCGCCCGATGCTGCATGCCCTGACCAAGCGAGCGAAGCCAGAGCTGCACCGGCTGGAAGGACAAGCCAGCGCCTGTCGACGGCTGGCAGGGCGACAACGATCAGCGCAGCGACTAGGAAGACCAGCCGTCCGATGAAGGCCCAGCCCAAGGTTGAACCCTTGGCGAGATCGAGAATGAGACCGGAATCCACCTCACCGAGGCTTGTGCCGGCCATGTCCGCGACGAGAACCCAGAAGCCCAGGAGCGCGAGGGGAGCGGCCGCCATTGCAATGACCAGCATGGCCAGCCGTAGCTCCTTCAGCACACCCGGCATCCCCAGAAGCACCGCGGCCGTCGGCACTCCGAATAGCACTCCGAGATCGAGGTAAAGTGCCCAGCGGGTGAGTTCGACCAGTGGCACTACTTTACCGTGAAGCTGACCTTGCCCGAGACGCGGTGGGTGTCAGTTCCGACAACATGCCAGTTCACATCATAGCTTCCCGCCGGAAGCGCGCGTGCAAGAGTGGCCACGAGGGTTTTCTGATCTGCACCAGCCGCGACCTTTACGCCGCCAATCTTCATGGCGGGGTGATGACCTTCCATGCCCGGCATGCCGGTCATCACGATCTCCATCCCAGACATTTGCGGCAGGAAGGTCTCGTTGAAGGTCAGGGTCACCGTCTTGACGTTGCTGGCTGTCGTGGTTGCTCCAGGCGTTGCGGAGACCAGCGCGGGATGGGCAAGTGCTGGCAGTGCTGAAGCGAGACCAAGCGCTGTCGCAGCTACTACCAAAGCGCGAAAAACCTTCATTGCATGCTCCTTGATGGGGTCCGTATCAGTGTTACGCGCAAGCAAACTGCATCCCTCGCGAACGGCGGAATTTTTTCGAGGGATCGGCGAAAGGCACGCGTATCGATGAATGGAACTTCAGGACCACAATGCCATGGATGATCTCGACACCCTTCTCGCCAGCATGAGGAACCTGCCCGTCGATCCGCGGCTCGGGGAGATCGACAATGCGGTCATCGCTGGTATCGCCAGTCGCCATCAGGCCCGCGTGGAGATGCGCGCCATGGCGCTCGTCGCAATCGTCTCGCTGAGTGTCGGGGTGCTGGGGTCGATCGTGCCAGCTGAACCTGTGCGGGCCGCGACGGTGTTCCCGCTGGGCGCTCCGGCTGCACTGGCTCCGTCGTCGCTCTTGGGGGGCGGCGAATGAACGAGCGCATCCGCTTCGCCCTGATCATTCTCGCCGCCTTCGGATCGGCCATCGGCGGCGTTCTGATCGGCAGGGCGTGGATCGTTCCCAACACACCCGTCGAGACCGAATTGCACCAACTGCTCCACGCCGACCTCCGGCTCGATCCCGATCAGGAACGCGAGATCGAGGCAATCGAACAGCAGTATGCGCAGCGCCGCAAGGGGCTTGAGCAGGAACTGAGATCAGACAATGCCAAGCTCGCCGCGGCCATCGAGGCCGAGCACGGTTACGGCCCCCAAGTGGCCGCCGCAGTCGATGCATCGCACATGGCGATGGGCGAGCTTCAGAAAGTGACCCTTGAACACATCTTCGCCATGCGCAGCGTTCTGCGTCCCGATCAGGCGGAGCGCTTCGACGCATCGGTCGTGAGGGCGCTGACAGCCAAGCAGCACTGATGTCTGAGCTCGCCGCCTCCACGGACGGCGAATTGGCCGCACTGGCGCTGGCCGGGCAGCAGGCGGCTTATCGCGTGCTGATGGACCGGCACCGTGCTGCCGCCTTCCGGCTTGCGCGCCACCATTGCGGCAATGAGGACGCTGCACTTGATGTGACGCAGCAGAGCTTCATCGCAGCCTTTGCGGCGCTTGGCCGTTTCGATCCGTCGCGCTCTTTTGCGCACTGGCTGGCGCGGATCGTGATCAACAAGAGCCACGACTGGGCGCGGCGGCGTAGAGTGAGACAGTTCCTGACCTTCGCGCTGCCACTCGAAGACGCCCGTGACGTGGCCGAAGCGTCACCGGACGCAGAAACGCAGACGGCTGACCGGCAGGAACTGGACCGGGTCATGGCGGCAATCGCGACGTTACCTGCTCGCCTCAAGGAAGTGCTGGTGCTGCGAACGATCGAGGGACTGAGCCAGAGCGAGACGGCCAGTATCCTTGGCACCAGCGAGAAGGCCATCGAAACCCGCCTCTACCGCGCCCGCGCAAAGCTGACGGACATTCTGAGGGCTTGAGCGCCGGCGCGCGTATCCGATTCCAAATGGCTTCACGCGTGGGCACCGCATTCATGAAATATCCCGACCTTACTCGCCGCCGCATTCTGCAAGGCGCAAGCCTTGGTGCGAGCGCACTGCTGCTCGATCCGTGGCTCCCGGCCTGGGCGCAGCCGGTCTCCGCTGGGCTGCCGACATTGTTCGGCGAAGACATCCGCCTGCGCGTCGCGCGCGATACGTTGATGGTCGAAGGCAGGCCCTCGCGGGTCATTAGCATCAACGGCACAGTTCCGGCTCCGCTCCTCCGTCTCAGGCAAGGCCAGAAGCTGTGTCTCACCGTCGAGAACGCGCTCGATGAGGATACCTCGCTCCACTGGCATGGACTGATCGTGCCGTTCCAGATGGACGGTGTGCCCGGCGTGTCGTTTCCGGGGATCAAGCCTCATTCCACCTTCACTTATGAGTTCCCGATCGAGCAGGCCGGCACCTACTGGTATCACAGCCATTCGGGGTTTCAGGAGTGGATGGGACAGTATGGTCCCATCGTGATCGATCCGGCTGGTGTAGACCCTGCACCATATGACCGCGACCACGTGATCTTGCTGTCGGATCACAGCTTCGTTCACCCGGCGAAGATCCTGCGGAATCTCAAGGTCGAGCCGGGCTACTACAACTTTCAGCGCCAGACACTTGCCGGGATGCTCGCAGGCAAGGACCAGCCGCTCGCCAGCCGAGCTGAATGGGGAAAGATGCGCATGGACCCGACCGACATCTCCGATGTGACCGGCGTCGTGCTCAACTATCTGGTGAACGGGCACGACCCCAAGGCCAACTGGACCGCGCTGTTCGCACCGGGCGAACGCGTGAAGCTGCGCTTCATCAACGGCTCGGCCATGACGGCCTTCAACGTCCGCATCCCCGGCCTCACCATGAGCGTTGTCGCAGCAGATGGTCAGGATGTGCGCCCGATTGCGGTGGACGAGTTCCAGTTCTCACCCGGCGAGACCTATGATGTGATCGTCACGCCCAGCGAGGACAGGGCCTTCACCATCGTGGGCGAGACCGTCGACCGTTCGGGGATGGCCCTCGCGACATTGGCGCCGCGTGCCGGCATGCGCGCAGCGGTGCCGCCACGACGCAAGCGCCCTGTCCTGACGATGAAGGACATGGGGATGGACATGGAAGGCATGGACATGTCTGGCATGTCCATGCGCGATGGCACCTTGGCCCCCCAAGTGAAGCTTGGCCCCGGCGTTGACATGATCAATCCGATGCCGATGGACCGCACCGGCGATCCCGGCATCGGGCTCGATGCAGCCTATGTCGGCGCGGATAACAAGGTGCTGGTTTATAAGGATCTCGTCGCGCGCGAAGCCAACCCCGACCTGCGCGCGGCTGAGCGCGAGATCGAAGTGCATCTCACTGGCTCGATGGACCGCTACATGTGGTCGATGGACGGCAAGACAATGTCCGAAGCGCACGAGCCGATCCCGATGCGCGCGGGCGAGCGCGTGCGGGTGACGCTCATCAACGACACCATGATGGCCCACCCGATCCACCTGCACGGACATTTCTTCGAGCTGGTGACAGGCCATGGCGCGCACAGCCCGCGCAAGCATACGGTGAATGTGCTGCCCGGCGGCAAGGTCAGCTGGGATGTGACAGCCATCGGCGGGGACTGGGCGTTCCACTGCCATATGTTCCTGCACATGGCGATGGGGATGATGCGCGTGGTTCAGGTCCGCCCGGTTCCCGGAGAACCCGCATGAGACCGGCGAGCATGTCGATGGCCATCACAGCGGGACTGCTCGTATCTGCGCAGCCTGTGCTTGCACAACCCGCAGACCCGCACGCAGGCCACCATATGCATGGGATGGCCATGCCTGCTCCTGCAAGCAGCAAGCAACTATCAAACGAGTCCGCGACTCAGCAGGCCGATCCCGGCACGCAGACAACTGCTGAAACCGAACTGACGGGGACCGACCAGCCGCCAGGGAGCGCAGAGTCGCCGCCCGCGGTGCATGACAATCCTGCCGCGCGCTACTGGGATCCAGCCGCGATGGCCGCAGCCGCCGCTGCGGAAATGCATTCGCCGACCCCAGTGTATTCGAAACTCATTGTGGATGCGGCCGAACTGCGCATTCGTGAGGGCCGCGATGGCTATCGCTGGGAAGGCGAGTTCTGGGCAGGCAACGTCGACAGGTTCGTCGTCAAGACGCGCGGCGAGGGAACGCGCGGCGAGGGGCTTGAATCCGGCGAGGTTCAGGCGCTCTACGCCAAGGCGCTTGATCCATGGTGGAACCTGCAAGTGGGTGTCCGGCAAGACATCGGCCCACAGCCGCGCCGCACCTGGGCTACCGTGGGCCTCGATGGCCGGGCGCGCTACCAGTTCGACGTGCAGACAGCGCTCTTCCTTTCCGACAAAGGCCAGCTCGCCGCGCGGCTCGAAGGTTCCTACGACCTCAGGATCACGCAGCGCCTCGTGTTCCAGCCCCGCGCCGAACTGGAGCTGTCAGCGCAGGACATGCCGGCCGAGAGGATCGGGGCCGGCCTTTCGACCGCGGAGCTCGACTTGCGTCTGCGCTACGATGTGCGGCGCGAGTTTTCGCCCTACATCGGGATCAACTGGACCTGGGCAGCTGGGAAGACTGCGCAATACGCTCGCGCCGATGGCAGGGACCCGGTGGAACGCAGTGTGATCGCGGGTATTCGTTTCTGGTTTTGATCCATTTCAAGGTGCATCGCTCGCGCACGCGTATCCCCATTGAAGGCTCTCTTCCGATGGAGGTGTATATGAAGAAACTTTTCCTGATCGCAGCAACGGCGATGCTGCTCGGAGGTGCCGGGTCCGTGTCGGCAAAGCCCATGCATCATCACGGTGTTCCGGCAAAATCTCATCCCATGCACGCAAGGCATCACGCCAAGGGCTGTCATGGGCACATGATGCACCGCGCGCATGGAAAGGCCGGGATGTGCAGCATGTCCGGCATGCAGGGCATGGGCGGCAAGGGCAACGCTGGTCATGGCGATGGTCAAGGCATGCGGGGCAGCTCACACATGATGGGAGGTGACCATCCGGCAGGCGGGGGCATGACCATGCCCAACCCAGCGCCGTCACCCAAACACTGATCCGCATAGATGGGGCAGCCGGTTCAGACCAGCTGCATCCCTCCTCTACGGGGGCTAGGATGAACCCGAAGACGAACATCTTCGCGCAGCTGCTGATAGGTGCCGTAGTCTCGGCAGCGGCATTCTGGGTTATCGAGAAACACTGGCAGCATGCCTTGGGCCTGTTGCCCTACGTCCTGTTTCTCACCTGCCCGCTGATGCACTTGTTGATGCACCACGGCACTGGCAGGCATCATCAAGCTGGAGAAGACTACCAAAGCGGATCAAGATGAAAATGCCGCTTGACCTTGACATGATGTCAAGGTCCAGAGGGGATGCGTCACAGAAGGAATCCCTATCATGGCGCAATGTCATCATGGCCCTGCCAATGCCCACCACCACGACCATCGGGACGGCGCAGCTACCTTAGTGCTGGTCAAAGACCCTGTCTGCGGAATGGATGTCGATCCGGCGAAGACCGCGCATCAAACCGACCATGCCGGGCAGACGTGGCACTTTTGCAGCGCAGGCTGTGCCGCCAAGTTCAGGGCCGATCCCGAACGCTACTTGACGCCTCAGGCACCCGCCGAAGCGCCAGAAGGTGCGGTGTGGACCTGCCCGATGCATCCTGAAGTGCGACAGGACCACCCCGGCCCTTGCCCGATCTGCGGCATGGCGCTCGAACCCGAGACCGTGACCGCAGACAGCGGCCCTAGTCCCGAACTTGCCGACATGAGTCGGCGGTTCTGGATCGGGCTTGTCCTTGCCCTTCCGGTCTTCATTCTCGAAATGGGCGGCCATGTCTTCCCGGCGCTGCACCATCTGGTGTCGATGCACGTCTCGACCTGGATCCAGCTGGTGCTGGCAACGCCGGTTGTTCTGTGGGCGGGCAAGCCCTTCTTCGAGCGCGGCTGGTCATCCCTCAAGAACCGCAACCTCAACATGTTCACGCTGATCGCGATGGGGACCGGCGTCTCGTGGATCTACAGCATGGTCGCCGCTCTTGCGCCGGGCCTGTTCCCGCCTGCGTTTCGCGGGGCCGACGGCAGCGTCGCGGTCTACTTCGAGGCCGCAGCTGTCATCACTGTGCTCGTCCTGCTGGGGCAGGTTCTCGAACTGCGGGCACGCGAGCGCACGTCCGGCGCGATCAAGGCGCTGCTCGGCCTTGCGCCAAAGACCGCACGGCGCCTGCTCGGCGATGGCAAGGATGAGGAGGTCAGCCTCGAACTCGTGGAGGTCGGCGACCGGCTTCGCGTCCACCCCGGCGAGAAAGTGCCCGTTGATGGCGAAGTGACCGATGGGCGCTCCTCGCTTGATGAAGCGATGGTCACCGGCGAATCCATGCCTGTCACCAAGGCCAAGGGCGACCGCGTGATAGGCGGCACCCTCAACCAGACCGGCGCGCTGATCATCACCGCAACGAAGGTCGGGCGCGAAACGATGCTGGCACGCATCGTCCAGATGGTCGCCGAAGCGCAGCGTTCACGCGCGCCGATCCAGCGGCTGGCCGATCAGGTTTCAGGCTGGTTCGTGCCGGTGGTGATCACCATTGCCGTCCTCGCCTTTGCAGGCTGGAGTATCTGGGGGCCGGAACCGCGCTTTGCCTATGGTCTCGTCTCGGCGGTCGCGGTGCTGATCATCGCTTGCCCCTGCGCGCTGGGCCTTGCCACGCCGATGTCGATCATGGTGGGCATCGGCCGGGGCGCGGGTCTTGGCGTCCTTATCAAGAACGCCGAAGCTCTCGAACGCATGGAGAAGGTCGATACGCTGGTCGTCGACAAGACCGGCACACTGACGGAAGGCCGCCCTGCCGTGACGGCGATTGTCCCGGCACCGGGCCGCTCGGAGGAGGACGTGCTGCGCGTTGCCGCCGCCGTCGAGCGCGCATCGGAACATCCTCTCGCGCGCGCCATCGTTGCCGCGGCGAAGCAGCGATCCATCGCAGTGCCAGACGTCAGCGCGTTCGACTCGCCAACGGGACGCGGCGCGCTCGGCACGGTCGAAGGGCACCAGATCGTGCTGGGCAACGCGCGCTTCCTTGGCGAACAGGGCGTGGATACCGGCGCGCTTGCCGCACCTGCCGATGATCTGCGCCACGATGGCGCCACCGCGATCTTCGTTGGCATCGATGGTGCGGCAGCCGGGGTGATCGCCATCGCCGATCCGGTTAAGCAGACCACCCCGGAAGCTCTTGCCGCTTTGCGCGCCGAAGGGATCCGCGTGGTCATGCTCACCGGCGACAACCGGACGACAGCGCAGGCAGTCGCCGCCCGGCTCGGCATCGACGAGGTCGAAGCCGAAGTCCTGCCCGATCAGAAGAGCGCGGTCGTCTCGCGGCTCAAGCGCGAAGGCCGGATAGTGGCGATGGCCGGCGACGGCGTGAACGATGCGCCTGCGCTGGCGGCCGCCGATGTCGGCATCGCCATGGGCACGGGGACCGACGTCGCCATCGAAAGCGCCGGCGTCACCTTGCTCAAGGGTGACCTCAACGGCATCGTTCGCGCACGCAGGTTGAGCCAGGCGACCATGGCCAACATCCGGCAGAACCTGCTCTTCGCATTCGTCTACAATGCAGCTGGCGTGCCGATCGCCGCAGGTCTGCTTTACCCTTGGTTCGGCATCCTGCTCTCGCCGATGATCGCCGCGGCGGCAATGGCACTGTCCTCGGTCAGCGTGGTTTCCAACGCGCTCAGGCTCAATCGGAAGGCACTATGAACATCGGCAGCGCCTCACGCGCCAGCGGGGTGTCGGAACGGATGATCCGGCACTACGAGAAGATCGGACTGGTGCCACCGCCCCGCGCCGGAACAGCGGCTACCGCGACTACAGTGACGCCGACGTGCACCGCCTGCGTTTCATCGCGAATGCCCGCGATCTAGGCTTCGGGATCGAGGAGATCGGAACGCTCCTCTCGTTGTGGTCGGACCGGCAGCGCGCGAGCGGCGAAGTGAAGGCCATGGCGCTCTCCCTCGCAGCCGAACTTGGGCGCAAGGTGCAGGCGCTGGAGAACATGCGGCGCACGCTTGTCGAGCTTGCCGAGCAATGCCATGGCGACGGGCGGCCTGAGTGCCCGATCCTTGATCGCTTGGAAGACTAGTCTGCTGCTTGCCCTGTGGCGGTGGGGGGCACTGCTGCCGAGGCAAGGAAGCTTTGCACCAGCGCGATGATCTGCTGCGGTTGCTCGCGATGCGGGACATGCCCGCATCCCTTGATCACCTTCATCTCGCCACCACCAGCCGCGAGGGACACGATCCTCTCAGGATGCGCCAGAGAGCCATACTCGTCCTGATCGCCGTGAATGGAGAGCACCGGGCACTTCAATGCCCGCAGTTCATCATCTAGCGTCCAATGCGCGAATGCGGGAGACAGCCAGGTCTCGGTCCATGCATCGAACACCCAGCGGGCCTTTTCGCCATGATAGCGGGAGAGGCGCGCGAACTCCTGAGGTGCTGCGAAGGCCGCCATAGCAGCCTCGATGCCTTCGATCGTCCTGGCCTCAACAAAGGCCTGCGCCGCCACCGTCACCACAGCTTCGCACGAGCCGGGCCAGGCTGCAGCGGTCGCGACCGCCATCGCGCCGCCCACGCTGTGACCAAAGGGAACGAGGCGTGCAAGCCCAAGCGCCGCACAGATGGCGGGCACCGCACTTCGCGCCTGTTCACCGATGAAATCACCCGAAAGGCGTTCGCTGCGCGGTGACGACTGGCCAAATCCCATCCGATCGTAAGCGACCACTCGCCTTCCGGTGGCACCTGCCAGTTGCAGCGGGAGGTCGCGCCACAACTCGACTGAACCAAGCGAGTCGTGGAAGAGCAGTATCGCCGAACGGCTGCTCGCGCCTTTGGGCTGCCAGGATCGAACGAAAAGGTGCCCGTCGTCCAGCGGAACCTGAATATCGACCAACCCCAAAGCTGACACTACGTCGACCTCCTGCTCCGCCATGACGCTGCGCGGGGGCCGACAGCCTCGACAGCCCTTACCTTTGTAGAGATCTGCGACCGATAGATCACGACCAATCGAGTGTGCAAAGGGCGCTGACTAAACAGAGCGGTCAGCCAGGAGCCAGCTCCGGCTACGAGTTCGTTACGGCTTGGCTAAGTCATTCGAAACGATAGCGACGTCCAAGGATTGGCAGCGACCTTCCACCCGGATGCTGCCGATCCGCCGGGGTTTTGGATTTCGAGTAGACATGGCGATAGCCAGTCTGCGAATCTATGAAGGCTGCTCTCAAAGAAGCGATTGGGATGTGAGGAAAGTGGCCGAATGGCAGGCCAGTGGCAGCACTTCAGACGCGCCTGTCACTCGCCCCAGCGGCGGCGCGCAAGCTCGCAATGCAACCTGTAAATGGCGATGGGGTGGAGTAAGCCGCGCCATCTCCATTGCGTTGAGCTGGGTTGGCATTCAGTCGTCTTTGCGGGAGATCGGGCGCAACTATGTTCCGCGTCGGCACCACTTGATCGCATCAGCGGCGCTGTCGATCCACAACAGTTGAAAGATGTCAGCTATGCAGGAGATCAGCAAGCAGCGGTTCGATGCACTGGCCGGATACACCCGATCCCCTAGGATAGTGTCACTGGTCCAGGAGGCGGCATGGTTCGCGTCGGAGGGTGAGCGCGTGCTCGGCCTGATCGTATGGGACCGAATTGACCATGACTTCGGTTGGGTCGTTCTCGGGCGTGACCGCAGAGCAAGATTCCGCGCAATCGGACAGGATGCGTCGCTGCCCAGCTTCAACGTCGCACGAGACGCGTTAGCAGCGGCACTCGACCGGTTTCATCATCAACTTGACGAGGATTACCATCAGGGGGACGAGCGGGGGCGACCCGTCGATTTTTTCGCCGCGGTGGTGCCAGCGGAGCGAATGAACCCGAGCTTCAAGATGTTGGCAGAGAACGCTCGCTACTCTCCAGCACGTGAACTCATCGAGGCAATGATGCGGTTCCATGACGATGCGGATGGCAACTTTGTTGAACAGTTCCAATCGACGGGCTTCGACGCCCGTTTTTGGGAGCTCTATCTCTTTGCCGCATTTGCAGAAATTGGCTACGCGCGCCAATCGGATGTGGCAGTCCCGGATCTCGTTCTGTCTGGTCACCTCGGCCGCATCGCCATTGAAGCTACTACCGCCAACCCGCCTCAGGGTATAGCAGTCCCCTGGCCCCGGTCAGACGAGGAGATCGACGCGTATTTGCGACATTACGTGCCCATCAAGCTGGCACGGGCGCTGACCCGGAAACTCAACCACCCGCAGCCGTATTGGCAGGCCAACGGTGTTGATGGTGCACCATTCGTTATCGCACTCCAAGACTTCCATGCCCCGGCCGCAATGACTCGGATCGTGCCAACTGCTACCGAGTATGTCTTTGGTGTCCGCCACGCCATTGTCGACGGAGCATTACAGATCGAGCGTATCGGCGAACATGCCTTTGGACGGATGCGCGAACCTTCGGGGTTCTTCGACCTCCCACTTGCCGAGAATGTAAGCGCGGTGATCGTCAACCCGCTCGGCACGCTTACCAAGTTCAATCGCATGGGTCAGATTGCTGGCTTCGGCGATCCGCGCGTTCGGATGGTGCGCGTGGGGCTCGCGCGAGGTGAACTTAATCAAGACGATCCGAAACCATTCCCCTTCGAGCACAATGTCTCGGCACCAGACTATCAAGAGAGCTGGGTCGAGGGCATGGTCGTCCTGCACAATCCGCGCGCCCTGATTCCGCTTGACCCTAACCAGATACCTGGAGCAAACCACGAGTTCCTGCGACCAGACGGTCGGATTATGTCTCTCCTCCCCGACTTTCAGCCCTACACTTCGCAAACCGCGATCACGCTAGACGAGACCACAGACACAGTTCTCGACGGGGTTGAGCCCTTCCCGAACATTTGAGTGTGCTCGGGATGCATCCAGCGCTTCGTTCCTCTTCGACAGCATGTTCAAGCGGAACGGAGTTGCCTGCTTAGGTGCGCACGATCGAGATTATGTTCACTTGATCATCAGCTGACGATCCTGGCAGCTCAAAGCCGGCAACAGTCTCAAACATTTCGTCCTCGAGCCCCGCGTCGCACGCAATTCGACGGACAGCGCCGGGGTAGGCATGTTCGAGAGCCGTCATTGCCGATGACAACAGCTCGGGCTCCTCCGAAGGGATCGTGTCATCATAGCGCTCAAACTTGCGCTGCCCGGTCTTGCTGAGGTGGATGTATCCAGTGCGATATTGATCTGCCGACAGAATGCTGAGGTCATATGCACGACGCAGGATCGCAGACGCGGCCACCTTCCAGCGCAGCTTCATAGTGAAGATGGCTTGCCAGTCGATCATTCGGCCACGCGGGAACTCGTGAATGAACGCAGAGCGCGGAAGTAGGAAAGCGCTTGCAAAGCGGTTCGCCTGATCCTCCGTGATCTTGTCACCCGTTACGATACCCTTGTGCATCACCAGATGCCCGCACTCATGAGCAAGATCGAAACGCAAACGGCAGGCACTCGGCTTCGCATCACTTCGAATGATCATAGGGCGTGGTCTGTCGATCGACAGTGCGTCCACGCGCTCCGACACGCCATCGAAGAAGCTTACGACGGCCCCGGCGTTCTCGACGACGCGCATCATGCTGGAGATCGGTCCCGTCCCAAGCTGCCACTGCCGCCGAACCTCCTCAGCGGCGTCCTCGATGTCGGCCATTGTTGTGACCGGTATGTCAGGAAACGACACCTCTGGCAGTTCAAGCTCGCGATCGAGCCGCTGGATGAAGCCATCGAGAAGCGTTCCGCGAGCCAGGACCTGGCTGATCACTGAAGCTGGCGTCGTCCGTTGCTTCCGAAAATGGCACTGCTCGACTGCAACGCCACCGCGGGCAGGGAGGGCAAAGAAGCGGGGAGTCACGCCGAGCGCAGCCGAGATTGCCTCAACCATCGCCTCCGTCGGACTCTTCGTGCCCTGTTCGAGCTGATTGAGATATTGGCGCGTCGCGCTGACACAGTTGCCCAGCTCATCGAGCGTGAGCCCCTTCGCGACGCGCGCGAGGCGCAGGCGCTCGCCGTCGAAGACTTGCGATCCAGCCATTCACCCAATCCCCTTCAACGCCTCGGCTTTAACCGCTTGCGCTGTCATCCTCGTTCCCGCGGTCCTTGCGCAGGCCAACGTTCGGTGCAGCGAGCTCGACACTCTTCGTAGCGGCGCGCCCCACTGTGCCGACGTAAGACGAAATGCCATCGAGCGGCACCTCCCAGATCATCACGGGGGCGTCACCCCGCAAGCCGACAAACTTGATGCCAATCACGCTGCCATCCAAGTCGGTGTCGACAGCAAACCGATAGGCCAGATCTCGCCCTTCATCGTGCTCCGGGAACAGCATCTCCAACTGGCGGATTTCACCGAAGCTCTGCCGCATGGTGCGCGTCGTGGGTTCCTCGGCATCACCCTTGTAGATCCTGACCGGAACCTCACCGATCTTAAAGATGAGCTGAAGCGTGCGATCAATCGCGGTCAACCAAGGATGATCCCCGCTGTCGATTGCGCGGAGGATGCGGTGCCGGCAGAACTGAAACGCGCGGCAGCCGTGCGTCCAGCCATTGTCACCTGCCTCCTCGTCAAACCTTTCGAGCGCGGCGTGCCGACCATCAACCAGCATGGCGCCAATCGTGCTGAGCCGGTCTTCAGTCAGATCGGGATGATACTCCCACGGAAATGCCTTAGTCATTCATACCCCCATGGGCAGTGTCGATACACCTCATAATGGGCATTTTTAAGAATCTGTCAACTGTTAGACATTTTGTCAACCGAAGGTCAGAGTAGGTTTGCTCGACGCCGTGTCGTGGCCTAAGTCGTGTTCTCAGGATCGAGGACAGAAGACGGCGTGCCAACGCGTCAGTAGTGGCCCCGTGATCAGGATGTGCTGGCGGCGGACCGGGGGCCGTATACACTGCTGCACGAAGGGCGAGCTGGGGCACCCAAGACCACACCCACTTCGAAGCCGGTCAAGGCTCAACCCCAAGTTGGTCCCTGTCGAATGATCCTACTCGTTTCGCGCGTCAGGCCTCAACGTCTGTCGGCGCGAGCTCTTCGCTCACGCCTTTGAAGTGCTCCAGCGCTGCGGCGAGGTTATCGACAATCTCCTGGGCGAGGATGTCTGGCTCGGGCAGGCTGTCGATGTCCTCAAGACTGTCATCCTTGAGCCAGAAGATGTCGAGGTTCAGCTTGTCGCGCGCGATCAGCTCTTCATACGTGAACCGATGGAAGCGATCGGTTTCTTTCCGATCGTGGTAGCATGTCACGAAGTCATCTAGGTCTGAAGCAGTCAGGCGCTTGGTCTTGAGCGTCTTGTGAACGTTGGTGCGGTAGTCATAGACCCACAGTTCCCGCGTCTGCGCTTCGCGCGACGCTGGACGCTTGTCGAAGAACAGCACGTTCGCTTTCACACCGGGGCTATACCAGATGCCCGTGGGCAGGCGCAGCAGCGTGTGGAAGTTGAAGCCCTCCAGCAGACGCTTGCGGATGCCCTCCCCGGCACGATTGGCCTCGAACAGCACGTTGTCGGGCAGCACCACCCCAGCGCGCCCACGGGTCTCCAGAATGGTCATGATGTGCTGAAGGAAGTTGAGCTGCTTGTTCGAGGTGCTGAACTTGAAGTCCTCGCGTTCGTAGGTCTCGCGCTCGGTTTCGACCGAGCCATCCTCGCCGACCACGCGGTAGCTCGACTTCTTGCCGAACGGTGGGTTGGCGATCACCACGTCGAAGCGTTCGCCATTGTCGCCGGCGAGCGCATCAGCCTGCGCGACCGGGCTGCTCTCGTTGCCAACGCCGTGCAGATAGAGATTCATCGCGCACAGGCGCACGACCTCGTCGACGATGTCGAACCCACGCAGAGAATCGTGACGCAGGTGTCGCAGCTTCTCGCGGTCCTGACTCTGCCCCTTCATGTGGTCGTAAGCGCTGAGCAGGAAGCCGCCGGTGCCGCACGCTGGATCACACACCGTTTCGCCGATTTTCGGATCGACGCAGCGCACGATCGCGTCGATCACCGGGCGCGGCGTGAAGTATTGCCCCGCACCGGACTTCACCTCGGTAGCGTTGCGCTCAAGCAGGCCCTCGTAGATCTCGCCCTTCACGTCGACACTATGGCCGATCCAAGGGCCTTCCTTATCGATCAGGCTGACCACGCGCTTGAGCTTCGCGGGGTCGGAGAGCTTGTTCTGCGCTTTGCGGAAGATCGTGCCGATCAGGCCGTCGGCCGTAGCCAGCGCCTCCAGCGTGTGGCGGTAGTGCAATTCCAGCGCATCGCCGTCCTTGCCCGCCAGCATCGGCCAGCCCCACTCGGCAGGGATGGACGAGCCCTCGCCCAGAAGCTCGACCCGCTCCTGATCCATCTTGAGGAACAGCAGGAACGTGATTTGCTCGACATAATCGCCATACGAAATGCCCTGGTCACGCAAGACGTGCGCGTAGTTCCAGACCTTGGCGACCAGTTGTTCATTCGACATCGGCGAGCACCTTCTGCCAGGCATTGAAGCTGTCGGTCAGTTTCCAGGCTTTGGCGAGGCGGCCGAGCATCTCGATCTGTCGCTCGCGAATCCGTTGTGCGTCCCAAGTTTCCAACTGCCGCACTTCGGCGGTCAGCGTGAACGCGCAGGTATCGCCGTGCGCGAAGTAGGTGTTCTTTTTCACAGCGAAATCATAGTTACTCGCGGCGGCATTCTTGCGGTGCGCCAGCAGCACGAGGTTTCCGAGGCAGTGCACCAACCTGGCATGCTGGCTCGGATCAGGGAAATGTGCTTTCCACTCGGATCCCTCCGCCGGGTTCTGCGGGTAGACGTGTTCGACGGTGATCGTCGGGTAATCGTAGGTGGCCGAGCCGTCGGTAGATGCCTGCTCAAGCCGCAGTAGAAGGGGTTTCACCACGCGGGTTGCGAGGTAGATCAAACCATTCATGCCCTCAAACAGGGCAAAGGCTTCGTCTTGCGTCAGCTCCAGTCCGGTAGAGCGATCACGTGGCGTCGTTGCCGGGTCCAGCGTGTCGAGCACATCGGCATAGCGCGCCATGCGGGTGTTCACGTCGGCGCGGATCACAAAGAGATAATAAGCGAGCCGTTCGAGGCGAAACACGAAATCGGGCACATCGACGTCCACGCCGTCAGCCGCACGCCGCAGGCAGAATAGCAGCGGAGGTAGCCAGTCCTTGTTATCGAGGCGATGCAGCGACTGGATCAGGCCGGCGGTCGTCGCGCCGAACTGATTGCGCAGCCGCTTGTCGTCGAGGCTGAGCGCTAGTGCATCGGCATAAGGTTCAAGCACCTGATCCATGAAAGCGCCTGGATCACCACGGAAGGGGGGGACGTGAACCGGGAAGCCAGCCTCAAGCGCGCTGCGCGGCTTCTCGCGTTCGAAGATCATGCGGATGTGCATGAAGAGATCGCTGAATCCATCGCGGTCAAGCGCGCGCTCACATTCCTCCCACCGTTGGGCCAGCGCGCGTTCGGCCTGACCTGCGCGTTCCAGCAGGTCGGCCTTGAGGATATCCGTGGCCGTCAGATCGAGACCGCGCGCGTTCAGCACGGTGAAGATGCGACGTGCGGCGGTGTCGGTCGGCACTTCCACCACCACCAGATAGCAGTTGGTCAGCAGGAAGCGGATGAACGCGCTGCGTTGTTCTTCAGTCAGCGCCGCAAGGCGGCTACGGATGATCCCGGCATTCTCGACAATCCGTGCCTTGCTGCCTTCCAGTCCGGTCATCGCAGGCAGGGCGGCGGTGGCGCCGCGCGTCTGCACGTATTTCTCGAAAAACGGCTGATCTTGCTGGCGCAACTGGAGCCGCAGCTTCTCGCGCAAGCCCAGATCCTCGTTGGCCGCCTGTTTGACATACCGTTCGCGGTTGAGCCGCGCCGCCATGTCCTCGGTCAGATCGCGCAGCACGCTGAACAGGATGGTCAGCGTGGTCAGGCGCTGCTGCCCATCGACGACCTTGGCTTCGGGCGATCCATGGCTTTTCACCAGCACCACGCTGCCCAGGAAGTAGAACCCGTCGGCCTGCTGGTGCGGCTCCATCGCCTCCGTCAGGTCGTTCAGCAGTTCCTCAACCTGGGTCTTTTCCCAAGCATAGGGGCGCTGATATGGCGGGATCGAGAAGGCGTAGGCATCGCAGAACACATCGCCGATGGTCTTGTGCGCGGCTTCGATTCGCAGCGCGTGAGGGTCGTTCATGGTCAGCCTCGATGTGGGAGCCGGGATGGGAATGCGATGGCGCTCGTCATGCCATGGCCGTCCTGCGGGTGCGCCTGGGTGCGGCGGCGGGGGTCGCGCGGATGCGGGCGAGGAGGTCTGCGGCGGGTTCGTCGGCGGGGTCTTGCGGCACGAGCTTGCCCGCGAAGGCGTCCTTGAGGATGGATTGGCGTAGGGCGGCGGAGCGCTTCAGTTCAGCAAGCGACCACTTTTCTATAAGTTCGATCTTCGCAAACGCTTCGTCGATGTCCTCGACGATTTTTTGCAGTTCAGTCATGCCGGGCAAAGGAACTACGAGCGACTCGATCTTACTTATGCTGAGGGTGTAGAGTCCTGAGGTGGAGGCTGCGACCCGCTCGATCGCCTGCCTGCCGAGCGGTGATTCAAACCAGCGCATTGCGAAGCTAGAAGTCGTCGTGTCGCTCATGCGAATTTTGATGAGATGGTTCTGGTGAACGGCACCGGGGATCTCATCACGCCAGATAGCCATGCGACCGATCTGGTCTTTGCTTCCGTTACCTTCGACAACGAGCAGATCGCCTTCCACAAGCAGCACACGGTCGAGTTCGCGCTCGGTGATGCCGGTGAAGTGCACGTCATCGAGTTCAAGCCGGTTCTGGTAGACGTTCGCAACGCGCAACATCGGGCGCGTCAGAGACATCTCAGATCGCTTGCCGTTCTTTGTGAGCCCACCAATCACCAAGGCGAGCTGTTCGACACTCGCCCAGGCCCACCCGTCAGGCAAGTCTGGAAGCCCATCGCAGTTAGGCGCGGCTGGTTCCACATAGCGACCCCGCCCCTGCCACGTCTCGCGGCGGTGCTTGAGGATGCGAGTGAGGAGGTCCTGGCCGGTTTCGGTGGGTTGGCCATTGGCGGCGCGCCAGTCGGCGGTGAGGGCGCCGGTGACGGCGGCTTTCAGCACTGACTGGCGATAGCGCGCCAACAGCTTGCGCACCGCGCGCAGCGCCTCTTCGCCCTTGTCGATCTCAGCGAACAGCGTCTCGATCTTCTCGACGATGCGCTCCTGCTCGGCGAGGGGCGGCAGTGCAAAGGGCTGTGCCCGCACCTGCTCGTCTTTCACCGCAGGATAGCTCGCGCCATACTGGATGCGAGTCAGGGCATCGACGAAGGGCTGCGACGTGGCCTTGAAGAAGAGTAGTCGAGCATCGAGACCAGGGGCAGGACGCAGGACGGAAAAGCCAGTCGAGGCAATTTCCCCATCGAGGGCATCGGGCACTTGAGCGATGTTGCGCAGGTAGGGCCGGACAGTCGAGAACACTGTGTCACCAGAGTGGACGATCTGGCGTGCTCGTGATGGCGCCTCTTTCAGAAGGTAGGGCTTGGTTTCTGCGATGCGGTTCGTGGCATTGTCGATGCCCGAAATGTCGATGTAACTGATTACCCGTTCCGGCGCGGACCTCTGGTCAATCGTCGAGATGGGGGCGGTGATGTCACCGATCGTGCAATTCACCCAACCTTGCGGCAACTCATCCATCAGGCCACCAACGCTGTCTGCAAGTCGTCCAGCATCTCATCAAAGCGCGGCGCGAACAGCGGTCGCGCCTTCAACAATCCACCCTGATCGGCCAAGCTCGGCACCTCCTGAAAGTCTGCGGGCGCAATCTCGGCGTTGGCGGCGATGAAGGCAGCGATGGCGCGCAGCCAGCCTTCCTGCTCGGCCGTATAGTCGCGCCCCGCCTTCTTCTCGCGCCCCAGCCAGAGGTTGAAACGATAGTCCACCACGCTCGCGAAGGGGCGCAGGTTGCTGACCTGCCCCAACGCGAAACGCACGAGGCTGACAACCTCGGTCAGTTGTTCGTCCACAGGCGCGCCGCGCACCTTGGCTGCGTCGAGCCGCTTGTAAGCCTGCCAGACGTTCGCGGTGGTCAGATAGAGCGGTGGGTCGGTCAGACGCTGCACCAGCTCGCGGATCATCGCATAGGTCAGCCGCTGCTTGCCGACCGGCTGGTTGTAGAGGATCTGCAAGGCGGTCAGCTCGTCGCGGTTGTCCTCGATGAACGTCCTGAAGCTGGTCACCGTCTCATGCGCACGCTTCAGGTCGAAACCGGCGCTCAGCACCTCGTCGGTGGTCACCTCGTCGATCACGACATCGGTCTTGGCCTTGATGTCTTTCAGCAAGCCCCGCACCGCTGGCTTGTCAAACGCAGCGCACGCCGTGTCGGTCATACTGGCGATGACCACTGCCTCCTGCTCGGGTGTCGCAGCAGCGCCATGTGCGGCTTCGATTGCGGCCTGCTGCTTGTCCGCGTCGATCGCGTCGAGCAGTGCATTCGCCAGATCACGCGGGGTCTTGCCGCCAGTCAGCTCGGCCACGCGCGCGCGGTCCTCGTCGCCCAGCTTGCGGTCCAGCGCGGCCAGACGTGCAGCAAGCGAGGACAGGGCATCTTCGTCGCGCCGGCCCATGGCGATCTGTTCGAGCAGCGCATCGAAGCTGACCGTGCGTTTGCGCTCCAGCGGCTGGCTGACGTTCTTCTTCGTCTCCGATACGCCCACGGCGTCGATCAGCACGAAGCGCGTCTTGGTCTTGGCGTCAGGCGTCACGGCGCGAAGGTCTGCATCGGGGATGGTGCGCACCCCGCGGCCCTTCATCTGCTCGTAATACCCCTCCGACTTCACATCGCGCATGAAGATCAGGACTTCGACCGGCTTGATGTCGGTGCCGGTGGCGATCATGTCGACCGTGACAGCGATGCGCGGGAAGGGATCGACGCGGAACGCCTTGATGAGCGACTTGGGGTCTTCGCCGGTGTTGCGGTAGGTGATCTTCTTGGCGAAGTCGTTGCCCTCGCCGAACACCTCGCGCGCGATGGTCACGATCTCCTCGGCGTGGCTGTCGTCCTTGGCGAAGATCAGCGTCTTGGGCAGCCAGTCCCCCGTGCGGTCGGTGAACAGCTCGGTGAACACGCGATCGCGGTAGGTCTGCAACACCGTGCGGATCTGGTTCGGATTGACGACCGAGCGATCAAGATCCTGGCCAGTGTAGTCCATGTCGGCATCGAGGCTCTCGTAACGCACCTTGCGGGTGCGCTTGTCGCGCACGGGAACCTGAAACCCGGCATCGCCTTCCACCGTGCCGCCCTGCTCGGTGACACGAGTGCGAATGCGATAGACCTCGTAACCCACGTTCACGCCGTCCGCGACGGAGCGTTCGTAAGGATATTCGGCGACAAGGTTTTGGTTGAAGAAGCCAAGAGTGTGCTTCGAAGGGGTGGCGGTAAGCCCGATAATCGAGGCGTCGAAATACTCCAACACCTGACGCCACAGGCCGTAGATGGAGCGGTGGCATTCGTCGGTGACGATGAAGTCGAAAGTCTCGATTGGGATGTCGGCGTTGTATTCGATCGGCGGCTGGTCAGCCGCATCAGCTTGCCACCGTTCGAACCCCGATTCCTCCTCGTCCTCTGGCTCAAGCTCCCGACCGCGCAGCATCGCATAGAGGCGCTGGATCGTAGTTATGACGACCTTGGCGTCGGGATCGATCCGATGCGTGTGCAGGTGCTGGACGATATAGGTGTCGGTGAAGCGGTTGGCCGCGCCAGGCGGGTGGAAGTTTTGGAACTCCTTCAGCGTCTGGTCGCCGAGGTTGTTACGGTCGACCAGGAACAGAATGCGCTTGGCTCCCGCCTCCTTGATCAGGCGGTAAGAGAATGAGCACGCGGTGAAGGTCTTGCCCGCGCCGGTGGCAAGCTGGATCAGCGCGCGGGGGCGATCCTCAGCCAGCGACTGCTCAAGGCCCTTGATAGCTTCGACCTGGCAGTCACGCAGGCCCGTTTCGTCCAGCGGCGGCATCTCGCGAAGGCGGCTGCGAAGGGTCTTGGGCTGCTGGAGCCATGCACGCAGCGTTTCAGGGCGGTGGAAGGCGAACAGCCGGCGCGAACGCGGCTTGGGGTCACGCAGGTTGCGGAAGAACGTCTCATCGCCGGTGCTCTCGAAGCCATAGACAAGGATGTCGTCCCAGCGGGCAAGGTGCGGAGGCACGGCGACGATGTATTTGTCGGACTGCTCGGCCACGCCGCTGAGCGTGATGCCGGTCGGCTTGGCCTCGATGACACCAGCCGCCTTGCCGTCGACGAAGAGAAGATAGTCACAATAACCCGAGGTTAGCGGGAACTCTCGCACAGCCACCCCGAGAGCTGCGTGGCGATCAAAGGCGTCTCGGTCCTGCAAGATCCAACCAGCCGCCATCAATAATGCGTCGATGGTCTTGCGCGCTAGTTCCTCGGGTCCGGGCACGGCTAACCTCATCGACTTGAGACGATCCACCAAACGACAAGGCACGATGGCAGAAAATCCCGAGATATATGCCGACCTTAACCCAGACGAGCAATGGTTACTCGACACCTGACGACACTCTGGCGGCACCAGCGAGGCGGGATGGGAACGCTGGCCCAGATTTCGTTACGCAGGTGCGTTCATGGCCCTGGAGCGGTGGGGCGATACTCAGGCTTGACTGAATGTGTGTTGTATAGCATACTATACTCATGCTCACCACGTTCTCCCACCCCGCCCTACGCAAGGGCATGCTCGAATTAATCTCTCAGCAGCCCTACACACACAGCGTAACCCTGAATGCCGATCGTGAACTGACGGCAAAGAATCTCCGCAGCATTTTCGGGACGTTCTGCGCCAGGATCGACCGCAAGATCTGGGGACACCAGCGGGTGCGGAGCGTTCCGTCAGCAGACCGTTTCCAGGCGATTGCATTCCCAGAGCACCTGTCGACAAATGCCCACCTGCACTGCCTCGCAGATCTTTCAAGCCTGCGAAATGTTTGCGGGACCAAGACACGCATGGAGCGGACCATCAGGGATTACTGGCTTCAATCAAACCGTGGGGCGGGATCAGTCGATGTCCAGCTTCTGTATTCAGACGGCTTCGGCGAATACGCGATGAAAGACGCCGACATGTCGGACCCGGTGTATTTTCTGTCTTGCGACTTCCACCCCAAATAGCTGGCGGACCGCGATCAGGGATAACCACCCACAACATATCCGCCTTGTCTTGCGGAAACAGAGGCCGACCGCCGGTCGCAAACCTCTCAGGCCCAGTTGGGAAGGCCGCCGGAAATGGTGGTCATTCCTGGAGCGTGTCTGAAACGCCTTCCCCATTAAAACAGAAGCCCGCCGAAAGCGGGGAAACAAGCCGAAGCGAAGCGAAGCGAAGCGAAGGCGCAGTTCGCAGTGGCGCCGCTAGGTGCCACTGCCCATCTCCAGGTTTCTAACGGAGACTGCGCCCTCCACGAAACAGCGAGCAGGCATTACAAAACCGCTTGATCGAGAAACAGTTTAACCATCGCAATCAATCGCTCCCACTCCCGGTCATCAAGACCGATAGGTCGCGCTGACCGTATCACCGAGATCAACTCACTCGCGCGACCAGTCACAAGCCGAGAGGGGGTGTCACGTTGACGTAGGATCTCTCGAATGTCGCTCATCTGCCGCGATGAGAGATCAGCGGTAGATCGCATCTCGTCTATGAGTGACGCTAACTCACCGGACTGAGCGCGGTCACACACGTGCCCATAAAACCGGCTCAGCAAGCCAAGCATTGCTGGTTCGCGCTGCTCAATTACCGCAAAGGAAAACTCCTCGGGATTCATCTCCAGGACCTCAGCAAACTGTTCAACTCGGTCGAGAGGGATCCCGATCCGCCCTGTCGCCATGTGGCTCAGGACAGTGGCCTGCTTCATGTCGAAAGTCGCGGCGAGAGCACGCAGTCCTCCGCGATGCTGGCTCGTGTATCGCGCCAACGCATCTCTCAGCATTTCGGCCGCGCGAGTGCCGGCATAGGGGAGCGAAGCAGAGGTCACAGACGGCATTTAACGGCAAAAACTTGACAAAGCCAGCGTTGTGTGCTATTCAAAACACATCACGCGATGCAAGGCGTGCTCCCTCCATAAAAAAGGACCCTCCGATGCCCCCGTTTACCGTTCTGACAGAACCCGAACTTGCCAAGATGCTCCACACCAGTCAGCGCTCGCTCCGCAATGCGCGCCTTGGCGGCGGCCTCCCGTATGTGAAAATCGGACGCCTGATCCGCTACCGCATCGAAGACGTCACGGCGTTCCTGGACCGTGCCACGATCGCCAATGAGCAACATGCTCCCACGACCTGTAAGTCCCTGTCGGTGTCCACCTCGGCACGCGCGGAGGTTGCCCAGATGCGCGCAGGAAAGCGAAACTGATGTCGATCCTGAAGGACAAGCGATCACCGTATTACCATTACTCCTTCGTGATTGCCGGACGTCGCTACCACGGGTCGACCAAGTGCAAGACCAAGGCCAAGGCGCTGATGGTCGAGCAGAAGATCCGCGAAAACGTCATGCTCGGTGGCGCGAGGCGCCCGTCGATCTCGCTTGGCGATGCGTGCAAGCAGTATGAGGACACCGTCGCAAAGCAACCGTCCTGGCCGACAACGCGCTACATCCTGCGCGAGCTGGTGAAGGGTGTCGGAGCGAACAAGGCACTTGCCGACATTGGCCCAATGGATCTCCGGCGGTTCTATCGCACCCGCGCGATCAAGCGCTCCGCCAGCACAGTGAACCGCGAGATCGATGTTGCCCGCGCTGTTTGGCGACTTGCTGACGAATCCCGCTTTGATGTCGGCGACATGCCCACGTGGCACAGCTTCAGGTGCAAAGAACAGCGCCGACCGGCGCGAGAACTGTCTGCCGACGAGGAAGTGAAGCTGTTCCAGCACCTGCGGAGCGATGTTCGCGATGCAGTGGAGTTCATGCTCAAATCTGGTTGGAGGCGAAATGAGGTGCTTGACCTCAAGTGGTCTGACTGTGACCTCGAAGATCGCCGCGCCATCACACGCATCAAGGGCGGTGATGTGGTTTCCCGCGCCCTGACAGCAACGCTGTGCGGCATCATCGCGAGGCAACCGAATGTGGGGCCCTACGTTTTCACCTACCAGTGCCAGCGCACCAACGGTGAGCTGCGCAAGGGAAGGCGTTACAAGCTCACTCCGACTGCCCTACGGGGAGCGTTCAAGGCCGCACTTGCGAAAGCCGGTGTGACCAATTTCCGCACGCATGATCTGCGCCACACCTGCGCCACGCGCATCGTCAGGGCGACAGGTTCGATCGCAGCGGCGAAGGAAGCGCTGAAGCACAGGAGCATCAACACGACGATGCGGTATTCACACGTGCTGGACGACGATGTGAGAAATGCCCTGGAGCGAGCGGAGTCACGGAATAGTGTCGGAGTGAGTTTCCCGCAGAGCGCAAATGCCTAGCATTTCTGCGCTTTTCACAGGGGTAGGGCGTCTCAGTGTAAACGAGATGCTCTACCAACTGAGCTAACCGCCCGGCATGCCGGAAGCCGCGCTCATGCTGGGTTTTGGCCGCTTCGTCAATCGGCGCTGGAGTAGACGGTCGCCACGAGGCAGCAGCAAGGGCACATCAGCGCCCAGGATCGCTGCGAATTCGTCCGGCGGTATCGGCTTGTGAAAGGCGACGCCCGCTTTCATTCTGCTGGACAGCGCCGCCCCCGGGCGGCCTCGCAACGGCTGACAGGTCAGACACAATTCATCACGAAACAGACGAGTGCAGGCAATCGAATGACATCATCGCAGCATCCGCACCCTGATGCACCGGAGTCGACCATGCTGCTCGCCACGACAGTTTACGCCGCGCCTTGCAATCCAGATCCGCTCAACGGCGCGGCCTGCCATGTCCACGTTGCGCAAATTCATGCCGAAGCCCACCGCCAATCTGCGCGCAACGCGGAACTTGCTGCGGCGGACTGATCCCGCTTCCTCACGGGGGCTTGCCGCCTCCCCTGCCCCCCTCTAGGTTTGGAACTGGCCCATGACTGCACCTTCCATTCTGCTGGTTGAAGACGACGTTTCGCTTCGTATGCTGACCGCACGGGCGCTGCGGGAGAACGGCTATGCCGTGCGCACCGCCGCAACCGGCGCCGAAATGTGGGTCATGCTCGAAGCCGAACCTGCCGAGCTTGTCGTGCTCGACATCATGCTGCCCGGCGCCAGCGGGATCGAGCTGTTCCGCAAGCTGCGCCGGCAGAGCGATGTGCCGATCATTTTTGCATCCGCGCGCGGTAGCGAAGAAGACCGTGTGCTCGGACTCGAGCTCGGCGCGGATGACTACATCGCCAAGCCCTACAGCGCGCGCGAACTGATCGCCCGCATCGGCGCCGTGCTGCGGCGCGGCGGGGGCGAAGGCTTCACCAAGGGAGACGAGCGCACCAGCGAAGTCCACTTCGATGGCTGGACACTGTCGCTCTCGCGCCGCGAACTGCGCTCGCCCAGCGGCGCGATGGTCGATCTCACCGGTGCCGAGTTCGATCTCCTCGCCACCTTCGTCAGCCACCGCCAGCGCGTGCTCGGCCGCGAACGGCTGATCGAGCTTTCGCGCACGCGTCTGGGCGACAGCTCGGATCGCAGCATCGATGTGCTGGTCAGCCGCCTGCGCCGCAAACTTTCCGCGAGCGGCGGCGAACCGCCGATCGTGACGGTGCGCGGCGTGGGCTACATGTTCAAGGCGGAAGTCCGGCGCGGTTGAAACGCCCGAGCCGCCTCGGACTCCGGCGCCTTGGTCTGACCGAGCGGCTGCTGGCGATCCTGCTGCTGGTCGCTGCGGTCGATTTCCTCGCCAACACCTTCCTGTTCGATTCGGCGACGACCACAGCGGTTCAGCGCGACGATGCCGCGCGCATCGGCGAGCACCTTGCGCTTGCCGCGCGCGCGATCCAGCGCGAGGAACCCGCGCACCGGGCCGAGGCGGCGCGGGCCCTGGCGACGCACCGCTTTCAGTTGGCGTGGCGGGCAAAAGCATCGCCCGAGGATCTGCGTTCGTCTGATCCTTCGCTTGCTGCGCGCATCCTCGCCGCCGGACCGGAAATCGGAGCGGACGGCCAGCGACTGGTCGTGCTGCACACCCACAGCAGCCGTGAAGTGGCCGGCACGCTGGTGCTCGCCGATGGCAGTGCCCTGCGCTTTCACACATATGCCGGTGAAGTCAGTGTCCAGCTCTCGTTCTGGCAGATCCTGCCGATGCTGCTGCCCACGCTGCTCCTCGGCGCGCTTGCCTGGCTGATGTTCCGCGCCACGACGCGTTCGCTCCAGCGCCTCGTGAGGGCGCTGCGGCACATCGAGACACCCAGTCTCGGCGGCCTGCCCGAACAGGGACCCGACGAAGTGCGCCGATTGATCCGCGCCTTCAACCAGATGCAGCGCCGCATCCAGCGCCAGCAGGCCGAGCGGACACAGTCGATGCTCGCAATCGGCCATGACCTGCGCACGCCGCTGGCGCGGCTCCAGCTGCGGCTCGACGGTGTGCGGCTGGAGGACGAGACCCGCACCGAGCTGGAACACGATATCGGCGAGATGCGCAATCTGCTCGAATCGCTGCAGGCCTTCGTCGAAGCCGGCGGCACCCAGATCCCGCCACAGCGCATCGACATCGCGATCATGGCCGCCACGCTGGTCGACAGCGCGGCCGACCAGGGCATGGATGCGCACTATCACGGGCCCGAAAGCCTTGAGATCATGGCCCGCGCGGTATCGATCCGCCGGGCGCTGTCGAACCTGATCGACAATGCGCTGCACTATGCCGGCAATGTGCACGTTTCACTGACGCGCGAGCCCTATGCGGTCGTCATCCGGGTCGAGGATGATGGCCCGGGGATTCCCGAGGATCGCATCGAGGACGTGTTCCAGCCCTTCTTCCGGCTCGATACCGCCCGCACGCGTGACACGCCCGGCATGGGCCTGGGCCTCGCGATCGTGCAGGCGGCGGTCAAGCTCGAGGGGGGCACGTTGGCGCTCGTCAACAAGCGGCAGCACGATGGCGAAGGCAGCGGGCTGGCGGCGGTAATCAGTCTGCCCCTGCCGGCACAGGCCCCGGCCGGCTGAACCCGTCGCTGTTGCAAAAACAACGCAGCCTGAGTTTTTTGCACTGCAACACGTATAGAAACATTTCGACACCATACAGCAATAATTCAGAAAAATTTTGACGGTAAGTATTACCGCACTGCACAAGACGTGGCACCGATTGGTGAGATGCTACGCAACGTGTGGCCGCAGGTAGGAACGGTATCCTTAATCTCGGGCTCGGTCCCAGGGAGGTCGTTCCACATGAAGTTCCGTCTCGCCACCGTGGCAGTTGTGTCTGCCGTTTCTTCGCTTGCAGCCACCGCCGCGCACGCCGAGGAAGCCGCACCTCCCCCGGCGCTTCTCCCGGCCCTTTCCGGCCCGTTGAGCTACAATCCCGATCCGGTCAGCGTCGAAGTGGCGGGCTCCAAACTCTATGTAACCGCCATCGGCAGCGGCTATGTGGGCACGCAGTCGAACACCACGCCGGGTGTGGACAGCAGCTTTGCCGATCTGTCGAACGCGCAGGTCATCGTGCAGAAGCCGGAAGGCGTGTTCCAGTTCCTCGTGCAGGCCGGCCTCTACAATCAGGAAACGCTGGGCGCAGCCTTCGTGAAGTCCACCGACTACACCAGCAACAGCTACGGCGTGGTGCCCCAAGCTTGGATCAAGATCGCGCCTTCGTCCACGTTCAACGTGCAGGCCGGTATCCTGCCCACGCTGATCGGTCTGGAAGCGCCCTTCACTTTCCAGAACACCAACATCGAGCGCGGCATCCTGTGGGGCCAGGAAAACGTGATGACCCGCGGTGTGCAGGCCAATTTGACGGCGGGCAAACTGAGCTTCAGCCTCGCCTACACCGATGGCTTTTTCTCCGGCAAGCTCAACTGGTTGTCAGGCATTGTCAGCTATGTTGATGGGCCGCACACCCTTTCGGTGGTGGTGGGCGGCGCGCTCAGCAAGAATTATCGCTCCACCTTCAACACGCCGGTGGTGCAGAACAACACCACCATGGTCAACGTGATCTACAGCTATTCCGGCAGCAAGTGGCTGGTGCAGCCCTATTTCCAGTATGCCTGGGTGCCGGACCTGCCGCAGTTGGGCACCACCAAGGCGGAAAACTTCGCTGTCGGCCTGCTCGCCAAGTACAAGATCAACGACAACTGGAGCCTTCCGGTGCGCTTCGAGTATATCGACAGCAACCGCCCGAAGGCCACGGCAGCGAGCTTCCTCTATGGCCCGGGCTCCAACGCCTTCACCGCCACCATCACACCCACCTATACGTGGGACCGGTTCTTCATCCGGCCGGAGTTCTCCTATGTCCGCGCTGGCGACATCACCCCGGGCGCAGCCTTTGGTGCCGCGGGTCTGAACAAGGAACAGGTTCGCGGGCGGCTTGAATTCGGCGTGATGTTCTGATCACCGCCGGGCAAGCGGACAGCGCGCGACGCGATCCGCTTGCCCGGCAAGATCGGCCAGCGAACAGAAGGCAGGCAAGACCAGCGCCGGCCCGACGCTCGTGGCCTCGCTCACGGCCGCGTTTGGATCGCATTCACGAGGTACGCAGCCTGTCCCCCCGATCGTTCGATCAGGGGGACCTTTTTTGTCTGCCTCAAAGCTGCAGCAATGCGCGGCCGATCGAGATTGATTCTCCCCGTCAGGCCCACCTGGAACCGGACGCGCGGCAGCGATCGTAGCCACTGCGCGGTGCCTAACCCGTTGTCGTTTCATCATGAGAAGGGAAAGGTGCGAACCTCCCGGTGAAGCGGGGGGGACCGGAAGGCTCGCACCCATTTGCGACCGCGAAGAGGAGCTTTGCTCCATCGACCCGATGCGCAAGAGGTGGGCTTCGTCCCCTGTGCTCTCAACCTGTCCCCGAGGGCAAAAGCCGCCACTCTTGGGCAGTTCAGCACCGGTGCTGCCGTATGGAGGCATCCGCCTCCGGAACCGGGTTCAGAGCCCGGCTTCGATCGCCATGCGGATCGCATCTGCGCTTGTGCGCACGCCCAGCGCCCGCAGCACCGCCGCGCGGTGCAGCTTGACCGTCCGCTCGCTCAGCCCGAGCTCGTAGGCAATCTGCTTGTTGAGCCGACCCGCCGCGATGCATTCAAGGATCTCGCGCTGACGGCGCGATAGCGAAGCCACCTTCTCCCGCGCTTCAACCGACCGTGCCGATGGCACCGTATCGGCAGCCCCGGCGATCTCAACCTGGCTGCCGAGGAACCATTCAAGCTCGCCCGCAGCATCGAAGATCGGCGCGATCATCACCGCGTTGCGGAACGGAGTTCCATCGCGCTTATAGTTGAGCAGTTCGACCATCACCGGGACTTTGGCCGCGATCCCGTCGCGCAGTTGCTGGGTGAGTTCCGGTTCGGTGCCGGGTCCCCGCAGAAAGCGGCAATTCCGACCAATGATCTCGTCGCGACCATAGCCAGTGAGGTCCATGAACGCCTGGTTGCAATCCACAATAGGATTATCGGGCAGACGGGGGTTACTCACCACCGCGGCCACGAGGCTGTTCTCGATCATTGCGCCAATTGCCATATATCTTCCCTTCGGCTCCGGCGCGCCTTGCGCAATTGCCCTTAGGTCCATGTTCCCAAAAACCGGCCCCGTCCCGATCCTTAGACCCAAGATTGCTGCATGGGTAAACTGATTTCCAACGGCGCTGCAAGATGTGCCGCAAGGATTATTGCCCGGTTCCTGCAGCAGAGGCGTTGCCCAACCTTGGCGCGCATTTACCCTCTCGCCGATGGAGCGCACGCATGAATTACGTCAATCACGAGTTCGAGGCGCGCGACGAAGACGGCAAACTCGTTGTCCCTGAACCGGTTCAGGAAGCCATCCGCACTTTGCTGCGCTGGGCAGGCGATGATCCCGAGCGTGAGGGCCTGACCGATACGCCCGCGCGCGTCGGCCGTGCCTGGCGCGAATACTGCGCCGGTTACGAGGAAGATCCCGGCATACACCTGCGCCGCACCTTCAGCGAAGTTGCCGGCTACGATGAGGTCGTTCTGCTGCGCGACATTCCCTTCCAGTCGCATTGCGAACACCACCTTGCCCCGATCACCGGCACAGCCTCGATCGCCTATTTGCCCCGCAACCGTGTCGTCGGCATCTCCAAGCTTGCCCGCGTGCTGCACGGGTTTGCGCGCCGCCTTCAGATCCAGGAACGCCTGACCAGCGAAGTCGCCAACTGCATCTGGGACAATCTCCAGCCGCATGGCGTTGCCGTGGTGATCGAAGCGCAGCATGGTTGCATGACCGGGCGCGGCGTGCGCACCCCCGGCGTTGGCATGGTGACGAGCCGCATGCTGGGATGCTTCCTCGAGGATGACAGCAGCCGCAAGGAAGTGCTGTCGCTGATGGGCCGTAAGTAACGGCTGCCAGACAGATGCCGAGCGTTGCCATCGTCGGGGCCGGAATTGCCGGTCTTTCCTGCGCCAATGTTCTGGCCGAGGAAGGCTGGCAGGTCACCTTGTTCGACAAGGGCCGCAAGGCCGGCGGCCGCATGGCTTCGCGCCGGATCGATACCGCGCATGGCGAGGCCAGCTTCGATTTCGGCGCACAGTATTTCACGGTGCGTGATGGCGGTTTTGCGGCCGAAGTCGCGCGCTGGGCCGAAGCCGGCCTTGCCGTGCGCTGGCCCGAAGCAGGTCCGGATGCGTGGATCGGCGTTCCTGCGATGAACGTCGTGGTGCGCGAAATGGCCGGTCGCCATGAGGTCCGCTTCTCACACCACGTCAGCGGCCTTGCCCGTGAGGGCACGCAGTGGCGGCTGCTGGGTGAGGGCATGCCGGCCGAGCAGTTCGATGCTGCTGTCCTAGCCCTGCCTGCCGAGCAGACTGCACCAATCCTGACGCTGCACGATTTCGAACTGGCGCGGACTGCGCTGTTTGCCCGGTCGCAGCCCTGCTGGACCGGCATGTTCGCGTTCGAGGAGCCGCTGCCGCAGAGCGATGATATCCTGCGCAACCATGGCATCCTCGCCTGGGCGGCGCGCGATAGCGCCAAACCGGGCCGGGCCGGGCCGGAAAGCTGGGTCGTCCAGGCGACACCGCAGTGGTCGACCGCGCATCTCGAACGCCAGCCCGAGGATATCGCGCCCCACCTCCTTGCCGCGCTTCACGAGGCGACCGGCGCCCATGCAGCCGTGCCGCTGGCGCATTCGATCCATCGCTGGCGCTATGCCCTTTCGGCGGGGACCGGCCTCGGTTGCCTGTGGAACGAGAACCAGCGAATCGGTGCTTGTGGCGATTGGCTTCTGGGCCCGCGCGTCGAATGCGCGTGGGTATCCGGTCGCCTGCTGGCCAAGCGAATGCTGGGTGCAGCGCGCGAAGCGGCCTGAGCCTTCAGTTTCTTGCCCCAAATGTCATGACCGGTCGGAAGCCCGCCCAGTCATGCATTGCTGCGGCAGACGGCGGTTAACTTCGTGCAAACATGACCCGCTGCGCCTGATCGTCGGTAAAAGCCGTCGGTAAACGTTTACGGGTTGGCAGGATTTTATGCCGAATTCCTCGGCCACTTTTCGGACGAGGACTTATGCAATGAGCGATCTGTTTCAGTTTGTGATCGATGGCGACACCATCTCGATGTTCAAGATCGATGACGGTGAGACCGACGCGGTCCGCCTTCGTCCGAACCAGGAACTGCTCTACGATGCCGCCACCGGCGACGTGACCCTCAAGACCACGCTGGCCGACCACATCGCGCTTGGCCTGTTTCAACAGACGGCGGATACGACCGACGATCCCTCGTACTATGTCGGCGCCGGCCTCTCGTTCACCACGCTGGACGGCACGCCGGTAATCACTGGCGGCGGGCATGACGACGACACGCCGGGCGAAGTGTCCGACGACAAGGACCTCGACGGCGATCCCGACGATGTGATCCGCGCCGATGACAAGGGCGGCGAGCATCGCGGCGGCAGGGGCAATGACCATGTCTCGGGCGGACGCGGCGACGACAGCCTCTACGGCGATTCGGGCGATGACAATATCGCGGGCGGTCGCGGTGACGATGATCTCTATGGCGGCATCGGCGACGATGTGATGGCGGGTGGCACCGGCGCCGATACCCTTTCAGGCGAGGATGGCAACGACCGCGAACATGGCGGTGCGGGTGACGACAACGTCTCGGGCGGCGCCGGCAACGACGCGCTCGGCGGCGGCGCCGGAAACGACACGCTGAACGGCGATGACGGCAACGACAGGATCACCGGCGGGATTGGCAACGACGATGCCCATGGCGGCATCGGCAACGACAAGATCGACGGTGGTCTGGGCGATGACAGCGTATCGGGCGAGGACGGCAACGACGTCCTGCTCGGCCGCGAGGGCAGCGACACGCTTTCGGGCGGCGCCGGCAACGACCGCGAGCACGGTGGCATCGGCGACGATACCCTTTCGGGCGATGCGGGCAACGACAAGCTCGATGGCGGCGACGGCGACGATACGCTTGACGGCGGCGCGGGCCGCGACGTCCTCACCGGCGGAGACGGTGCCGATACCTTCGTGTTCACCGCAGACAGCTTTGCCAGCGCCGGGCGCAAGGGCGCCGACCTTGTGCGCGACTTCAGCCATTCCGAAGGCGATCACATCGACCTATCGGCAGTCGACGCCGACCTCGCTACCGATGGCGACCAGGCCTTCAGCTTCATCGGCACCGCCGATTTCAGCAAGACCGCCGGCGAGCTGCGTTACGTAGTGAAGGGCGAAAAGGCCTTCGTTGCGGGCGATCAGGACGGCGACGGCCTCGCCGATTTCGTGATCCGGCTGGACGATGTGACCACGCTTGAAGCGGCTGACTTCGTGCTCTGATGCACGGCTGACGGGTCCCGGGAGGGGATGCACGGCGGGGGCAGGTCCGGACAGCGGGCCTGCCCCCGCTTGCGTCAGGCTTGGCAGGACCATGCGCGGCTCCCATCTGGGCGGAGGAACAGCGGGAGGCCAAGATGCAGGAAACGCGCGAAGTACCGTGCCTCGCGCCGGCGCTACCGGATGGAATCGCCGCAGCGCTGCGCGAGCGGAGCAGCACGTGGACGTGGCTGCAGAACACGGTCGGCCAATCGGGCAGCACTGTCTGGCGCCTTACCGACGTGAACGGCAGCAATGCGCATTATCTGAAGTGCGGCACGGGTGAAGCGGCAGGCGCGATTCATGATGAGGTTGTGCGCCTGCGCTGGCTGGCGCCGTTCCTGCCCGTGCCGCAGGTCGCAGCCTATGAGATGGCCGACAGCGAAGCGTGGCTGCTGATGACAGCCCTGCCGGGGGAAACAGCATGGCAGCTGCTCGCCGCCCATCCCGAGCAGGCCGAGGCGGTGGTCGATGCCGTGGCTGCCTTCCTGCGGCAGGTCCATGCCATCGCGCCCGAAAGCAGCCCCTTCAGCGCCACCGCGCCAGAGCGGCTCGCTCTGGCACGCGCACGCATTGCGGCCAATCTTGTCGATGAGGCGGATTTCGACGAAGAACGCGCCGGCTGGAGCGCGGCGCAAGTCTGGGATGCGCTGCAGGCGCTGCCGCTGCCTTCGGCGCCGGCGGTGGTGACGCACGGTGATTTCTCGCTCGACAACATCCTCATTGCGGGTGGCGCGGTGACAGGGTGCATCGACGTGGGGCGCGCAGGGCTGGCCGATCGCTATCAGGACATCGCGATCCTGTGGAACGGCCTCGGGGAGTTCGGGGCCGGCTTGCAAGCGCGCCTGCTTGTCGCACTTGGCGAGGGCGAAGGTGACCGCACGCGGATCGACTTCCACCTGCTACTGGACGAACTGTTCTGACGCGCGCGTCGCAATCTCGCCACACCGGCGCGCCATGCCGCCTGCCGAACGAGGATGCAGACGATGCGCAACGACACACCTCCAGAGCCGCCCGCAATCCGGCCAGCCGACGCCGCCGATGCTGGCAGGATTGCGGCCCTTCACTGCGAAAGCTGGCGCGATGCCTATGCGCAGGTGCTCGACCCGGCGTTTCTGGCAGGACCGATCGAGGCCGACCGCCGCGCACTCTGGGCTGAGCGGCTTGGTGCTCCGGCCCCTGCGCAAGGGGTTCTTCTGGCAGAGACGCCCGGGCATGAAACGGCTGGTTTCATCTGCTTCTTCCGCGACAACGATCCGCGCTGGGGCACCTTGATCGACAATCTCCATGTGGATCCCGCGCTGCGCGGCCGCGGCATCGGCGAACGGCTCATCCGAGCTGCAGTGGCGACGTTTGCGCCGGATCGGCCCTTCCACCTCTGGGTTTTCGAGGCCAATGCGGCGGGCGTCCGCTTCTACCTCCGACTCGGCGGCACCATCGTCGAGCGCGGCATCGACGACAAGCCCGCGGCCCGGGGCGCACCGCACTTGCGGATCGCCTAGCCCGACGCGGCAAGCCTGCGCGTGCGGGATTGAGCCGAAGGCCCGGCATAGCTAGACCATGCGGCATGGCCGGCGCGCATTCTCCCCTCAAGCTCAAGCTGCAGATCCTGTGCGGCGATGCCATTGCCATGGGGCCCGGCAAGGCCGATCTGCTCGACGCGATTGCGGCAGAGGGTTCGATCTCCGGCGCGGGACGGCACCTAGGCATGAGCTACCGGCGCGCGTGGCAGCTGGTCGACCTGATGAACCGTTGCTGGGCGGCACCGCTGGTCGAGACATCGCCGGGCAGCGCCCGCGGCGGCGGCGCGCGCCTGACCGCGGAAGGCATCGAGATCCTCTCGACCTACCGCGCCCTGCAGGCTGCCCTCGAAGCGCGAAGCGCGAGTGCAGAACTCGCCGTTCTGGAAGCGAGGCTGCGGGCGCGTCCGCTGCGCAGCCAGGCCGAACGCGGCGATCTGGCGGAGGACGACTGAGCCGCTGCGCCTTGCGGAGAGGCTGCTGATGCCCGACCGGAGTGGGGTGCCGCATTGCGGGCGGCGCTTGCTCCCCGCGGCTGCCAGCCCGGCGCCACACCTGCATCGCCGCCACTGGTTCGCGCCGCTGCCTCCATCGCAGCAATGGCGAACGTGCCCACCATCGCCAAACGACAACAAGCCACCAGAACAGCAGGGCGGGAAGCTCCGCTGCGCTTCCCCCTCAGACCAGAGATGCAGCCGCGCTGCCAAGCTCTCCAAAGTAGCGCGCCATGGCATCGGCCGCCTTGTCGGTCAGCGTGATGAAGGCGCGGCGGCGGTCGGTCTCGTCGTCCACGCGCTGGAGCAGGCCGGCATCGGTCATCTGACCGATCCAGCGCAGCGCTGTCGTCGGCGGAACGCCCGAGGCGATGCACAGCGAGGTGACCGAGACCCGCACGTGCTCCGCCCGCGCGGCGGTGAGATCGAGCAGCATGTCCCAGGCGGGATCGGCAAAGAGATCGCCTTCGAAGAACCGTGCGCGCAGCTGGCGCTGGCGGATGATCTTGCGCACAAGGCGCGGATCGGGGAGCGGCGGGCGGGCAGCACGGACGAGGCGGTCGGTCCCGTCATCAAGCCGCGCCTCCTCGCTAGTGCCGTCGAAGCGGAATGCCGAGGGCTGTGCCGCTGCGCTCGCTGAACCGGAGGATAGCGCTTCCAGCTTCTGGGCAATCTGGCCGACCTGCTCGGTAAGCCGGAGCAGGGCCAGCCGGTCCTCTTCGGACAGTTCGCGAACCCGATTGCCTGCCCGGGCAAGCGTACGGCCCAGCGCAATCACGCGGTCCGCCCGGCTTGGGGTGACGAGGATCTGCGCCTCGCTCTGATCGAGGCAGCCGAATACATCGTCGAGCGAGCCGATGCTGGTGGACACGACGAGATGCGAGCCGCTCTTGGCAGCGCGCAGATCGAGCCGCGCCAGCGCTGCCAGCTCCGCCCCGTCGATCACCGGGCAATCGACCAGTACCAGATCACCCAGCGCGGGCCCGCCATCGGCGCCAAGCAGATTGCCGAGATCGGCGGTCTGCGCGATGCGCAGACCTGCGGCCACTGCATCCTCTTCCATCTCGGCGCGCAGATAACTGCGATCGGCAAAGATGGAGACCGCCAGCGCCGAGGTGCCGCGATCCTGCACGCGCCCGAGCGGCCGATCTTGCCCCCGATCAAGCATATCGACCACGCGCGGAGCCTGCCCGTCGCCATGGCCATAGTCGAACTGCCTGGCAGCCTGTCCCATCGAAAGCATACTCCGTAAATGTCCGTATGCGAACAAGAGTGGAACAAAACAGGTTCAGGTCAAGATCATATTCATCCAAACTGGATCGAGGCGGTGCGCGAGGCCCGGGAACGATTGCAACATGGCGCGCGAATCCAACGGCTTAGACCGCGGCAGACGGATGCAATCCGCACAGCGGCAAGTGCCCAGCTGGAGGCTCAGCACGGCGGTTCAGCCATCTTCTTGATCGGCAGGACGACCAATCGCCTCCGATTCGGCGGCGGGCCAGCTCAGTCGATGAAGGGGTCGCGGACGAGGATCGTGTCCTCGCGCTCCGGGCTGGTCGAGACGAGCGCGACCGGCGTTTCGATCAGTTCCTGCACGCGCTGGATATACTTGATCGCCTGCGCCGGCAGATCCGCCCACGAACGCGCGCCAGCGGTCGTGCCCTGCCAGCCGTCCATTTCCTCATAGATGGGCTCGACCGCAGCCTGATCGGCGGCGTGGCTCGGGAAGTAATCAAGCACCTTGCCGCGCAGGCGGTAGCCGGTGCAGATCTTCACCTTGTCGAACCCGTCGAGCACGTCGAGCTTGGTCAGCGCAATGCCGGTAACGCCCGAGATCGAGCAGGACTGGCGCACCAGCACGGCATCGAACCAGCCGCAACGGCGCTTGCGCCCCGTGACCGTTCCGAACTCGTGTCCGCGCTCACCCAGACGCTGGCCGACTTCATCTTCCAGCTCGGTCGGAAACGGACCAGAGCCGACGCGAGTGGTATAGGCCTTGACGATGCCGAGCACGAAACCGGTCGAATTGGGGCCGAGGCCCGAACCCGAAGCCGCGGTGCCCGAAACGGTGTTGGACGAAGTGACGAAGGGATAGGTGCCGTGATCAACATCGAGCAGCACGCCCTGCGCACCTTCGAACAGGATGCGCGCGCCCGCCTTGCGCACCTTTTTCAGGCGCTTCCACACCGGCTGGGCAAATTGGAGCACGAAGGGCGCGATCTCGCGCAGTTCTTCCAGCAGCGCGGCGCGGTCGACCGGCGGCTGGCCGAAACCGGCGCGCAACGCGTCATGGTGGGCACACAGCCGGTCGAGCTGCGAATCCAGCGCATCGAGGTGGGCCAGATCGCAGACGCGGATTGCGCGGCGGCCGACCTTGTCCTCGTAGGCTGGACCGATGCCGCGCCCGGTGGTGCCGATCTTGCCTGAACCTGCCGCCGTCTCGCGCAGACCGTCAAGGTCCCGGTGCAGCGGGAGGATCAGCGGGCAATTGTCGGCAATCGCGAAGTTATCGGCATGAATTGTCACGCCCTGCCCGGTCAGCTTCTCGATCTCTGCCTTCAGCGCCCATGGATCGAGCACGACGCCGTTGCCGATGATCGAAAGCGTACCCCGCACGATCCCTGAGGGCAGCAGGGAAAGCTTGTAGACCGAGCCATCGACCACCAGCGTGTGCCCGGCGTTGTGCCCGCCCTGGAAACGCACCACCGCATCGGCCCGGCTTGCCAGCCAGTCGACGATCTTGCCCTTGCCCTCATCGCCCCACTGGGCGCCGATCACGGTCACGTTGGCCACGGCTCGCGCACTCTTTCTGTTGCAGTTCGAAGTCGGCTGGCGCCGTAGGGGACTGCGCGCGCAAGGGCAAGGCGTGAAGGGTTGCAGTCAGCGCGGGACTTCTGGCAAGACGACGCCATGACCGGCACCTTCCCCATCACCATCTACCACAACCCCAAGTGCGGCACCTCGCGCAACACGCTGGCGATGATCGAGGCAGCGGGTTACGCGCCCGAGGTCGTCGAGTACGTCAAGGCCGGCTGGACGCGCGCGCAGCTTGACCAGATCCTTGGCCAGATGGGCGCCGCCCCGCGTGAGATCATGCGCACCAAGGGCACGCCGGCGGAAGAGCTCGGCCTCACCGATCCCGCCGCGAGCGACGAGACGATCCTCGCTGCAATGGTGGAGCATCCGATCCTGGTTAACCGGCCCATCGTGGTGACACCGAAGGGCACCAAGCTATGCCGGCCTTCGGAACTGGTGCTCGATCTGCTCGACCGGAAGCCCGAGAGCTTCACCAAGGAAGATGGCGAGGTCGTGAAGCTCTAAAGCTTCACCGGCTCGCCGCCGCGCAGTTCGTGACTGCAGCCGAGCGTGGCGGCGCTGTCTGCCTCGCTCAGCGCGGCGACCGTGCGCCAGCCGATGCTGCGCAGGCGCGCGGCGACATCGCGGTTGTGGCCGAGGGGGAGGAACACGCTTTCCGGCGCCTGTTCGGCTTCGGCGACCTGCGCAATCAGAGCATCGGGATAGAGCGAGAAGCCGGTCGCAACTTCGCCGCTTGGTTCTTTGGCACCGGGGCCCGCGATGCGATAGGTGCCGCCCCGGCCCAGCGCGCCGCGCACCCCATCGGCATAAAGCGTGAAGCCGAGCCACGACTGGTATTCGAAGCCATGCCGCTCCGAAGGATCGAGCGTGAGCCGCGCCGCGCCGCCCAGCGCAGCGGCAATGGCACGCAGCGCGGCGATGCGGCTGGCGAGCGCACCGCCCGCGTCGATCGCGGCGAGCTTCTCGATCGCCGTGTCGAAATCGCCGGTCGCGTAGAGCAGCGGGACATAGGCCTCGCCGCCTGCATCAACGAGCCCGCCGGCATCCTTGGTATCGAGCTCGCGCCGCACCGCCTCGATCTGCTGGGGCGCCAGCGGGAAGGCCTTGGCGGCAAGCGTATCGACGAGATCGGGCAGCGTGAAATCGACGCTGACGCCCTGCGCGCCCGCCGCCTGCAAAGCCTCGATGGCGATGGAAACGACCTCGGTCGCCGCCGCGACATTGTCCGCGCCGATCAGCTCCGCGCCGCACTGCAGCCGTTCGCGCGCCGGATCGAGCGCATCGCCCTTGATGGTGAGCACCTGCCCCGCATAGCAGAGCCGCAAAGGGCGCGCCGCGCCAGCGAGGCGCGTGGTGGCGATGCGGCCGATCTGCGGCGTGTGGTCGCTGCGCAGGCCCATCATCCTGAGGGACGCCGGATCGACGAAGCGGAACATCCGGCGCTGGTTGATCCCGTCCATCCGCGCGGCAAGGCTGCGCTCGAACTCGATCATCGGCGGCAGCACGCGGTCATAGCCGTGGCCGTGCATGACATCCTGCAGGCTGCGCATCACGCGCGTCGTCGCCGCGGCTTCGCGCGGCAGGCGGTCTTCAAGGCCCTCAGGCAGGAGATCGGGGTTCGGTTCGGTCATGACAGCCGCGCCCTAGACCATGGCGCGCGAGAATCGAACCCCAATTGCGCGGGGCGATATCGAGGCGGCGACCTGTAAAGATTGGTGACAAGTTGACACAGTTGACACTGTCCTGGGGAAAAACTGCATTCGATCAGTAAGGCCCGTTTGATCGACTGAGGCGATCAAATGTGGCAAGTCTGGCGTCATGGCTCGCGGCAGGAGCTGAGAGGCTCGATAAGGGTGAACGGACCACAAAACCTTTGCAGATTTGGGCGATGTAGGAAAGCCGCTGCCGCCCGTGCCGCCTGAACCCACACCTTTGCGACGAACTCTGCCTCATGGCGGTGGACGGTAAGAAACTGGCGGACCGTGTCATAGATAATCGGCCCAGTTCCGGCCATCCTGCCAAGGATCGCCGGCCAGAACAATCGCGCACCAGCCCTTGGCGGCGGCCATACGGGAGAGAAAAACGCCATGCCGAACCTTGCGCCGGAGAATGATCGCGGACTTGCGGGCCGAACCGTGTTTGTAAGCGGCGCAGGCGCCGGGATCGGTCGAGCAGTTGCCGAAGCCTTGGGTGCGGCAGGGGCGAACCTTGCGTTGTTCGATCTAAACCTGGCGGCGATCGAAGCCGTGGCCGCGCCCCTGCTGGATCGAGGGCTGCGGGTGAGCTGTCATGCCGGCGACGTCACGTCCGCTGCCGATGTCCATAGCGCCATCGAGCAGGCGGCGCACCTTCACCAAGGTCTTGATGGGGCGGTCAACAACGCCGGTATTGTCGGCGCTTCAGCGGATGTGCTGGACTATCCGGCGGAGGTCTTCAGCCGTGTGCTGGACGTCAATGTCATGGGCGTGCTGCATTGCATGCAGGCGCAGCTCAAGGTGATGAAGCCGCGGGGGCGCGGGGCGATCGTCAATATTGCGTCTGCCGCTGCGATTATCGGATGGGCTGGTCAGAGCGCGTACGTCGCCAGCAAGCATGCCGTCGTCGGTCTGACCAAGACCGCCGCGCTCGAATATGCCGGGCAAGGCATTCGCATCAACGCCGTCTGCCCGGCCTTCATCTATACCGATCTGACGGCGGAGTTATTCAAAATGCCCGGCGTGCATGATGCTGCGGTCGCCAATCATCCGATTGGCCGCCTTGGCCAACCAAGCGAAGTGGCCGAGGCCGTGATGTGGCTGCTATCGGATCGTTCGTCGTTCGCGGTTGGCAGCAGTCTCGTAGTGGACGGCGCATCGACGATCGACTGAACCGGGGTTGCAGTGCTGCGGGAGGCCTTCCGCCGGTTACCCCAGCACGGAAAAGCTGCTCGCCCGGTTGATCGGCCTTAGCCGCGAGAACGCCGCCAGCCCCACATCCCTTCCCGACACCGGCAAGCGGAACTTGAGCGGCATGCCGTCGTGGTCGGCGCCGTTCATCACGCTTTCGATCAGGTGGCCCATCAGGCCGCCAACGAGCGGGGCGTTCTTGAACTGGTTGCCGCTGGTGCCGACGGCGGTGAAGTAGCCGTCCACGTCGCTGCGGTCGTAGACCGGGATCCAGTCCTCGCTGACGTCGTAGAGCGCGGCGAAGCCTTGGGCGGTGTTGGGGATGCCGAGGTGCGGGAAGCGCAGGGCGGCGCGCCAGACCTGGTTGGTCCATTGGTCGGTGAGGCTGGTCTCGTAGTCCTCGCTATCGAGGTATTCGAGGGTATCGCAGGCGGGTTCGAGCGAGCCGATCAGAAGGTGATCGCCTTGCTCCGGGCGCATGTAGATGCCGGCGTCAGCGTCGGTGAGGACGAAGCGCAAGCTTGGGCCTTGCGGCGTCAGCGGCATGGGGACGTGGGCGACTTCCTGCCGCAGCGGGCGGGTGCTGATATGCTCCGGCTGGTGTGCGCCGGCCATGGCGTTGACCCAGCGGGAGGCGGGACCGGCGGCGTTGATGACCACAGGGGTGTGGATCAGGCCGCTCTTGGCTGAGGTGAGGCCGGTGATCTTGCCGGCGGACTGGTGGATGGCCGTGACGGTTTCGTTGAAGCGGAAGTGGCCGCCGGCTTGCTCCACCGCATGGGCGATCTGGGCGGTCGCGAGCTGGGGATCGCTGATATAGCCGCCGGTGGGGCAGAACATCGCGCCTGTGATGGGCTCGCCCGCCGTCTCGCCAAACTGGGGGTCGTCGATGCGGCGGGCGGGGCTGAATTGCCTGAGGTCCGCGCCGGGGAGCCATTCGGGAAGCTCGCTTTTCCCGACATCGCTGAAAGGGACGCCGACCTCGTGCATCACGGCGCGCGTGCCTGTGAGCTGGCGATTGTCCTTGGCCTCAAGCACGAGGCAGCCGCATTCGTTGTAGTGCAGCGCGGAATCGGGGCGGTAGCCGAGGTAATCCGTCCAGTTCTGCCAAGCAAAATGCGCTTCATAGGCGAGCGCGGTGCCGTCGACGGTCGAATAGTAAGGCCGAATGATTGCTGCGGACCACGAGGTGGAGCCGTGCCCCGGTGCGGGTCCGCGATCGACATTCAGGGTGCGGAAGCCGCGCCGCGTGAGATCGAGCGCGATGGCGCACCCGATGACACCGGCGCCGATGATGACGGCGTCGTATGTGCTGTTTTCGGCCATTGAAGACTGAGCCCTTCGTCTCGAAATTGCTGCGGGGAAAAGGCCATGCGCCCCTGATCAATGGCAGGTCGCGGCTGCTTGCTGCGCCTCTAGCCGCCCGTCTTCCCTGCCACTTTCACTCCGGACCAGCTCACTTCGTTGTGGAACGAGACATCGAGCTTTGGGGGCTGCTTCGTGGTGTCGTAGGCGAAGGCGGTGTCGCCATTGGCGTTGACGACCATCTGCATGGCGCGTTCGATGGTGACCGTGACGACCGGGAGGCGCGGATAATCGGAGGTGATGCGGACCTGATTGGGGCCGGTGCGAATAAGCGTGAGCGTGACATCGCTGCGGGAAGAGCCCTGCGAATCCGAAATCACATCGCCGTGCCAGGTGCCAGCCATCATGTCGGCAAGGTCGGGTTTGCGGGCGGGCGGGTCTGCGGCGGCGACGGCAAGAGGCGCGCAGAACCCCGTTACGACGATGGCTGCGAACAGGGCGACAGTTCGGCGGTGCATTGGCATGTCTCCTCGGCTTGGCCACTCCCGGCGGGTCCTCTCCCCTGCCCCCCGGCATGCCCGGAATGAGCGGGAGAGAGGGCCGGGCGCGGCGATCAATGGAAGATGTCGGTCCAGAGCATCCACTTGCCGTCCACCAGCTTGTAGACGACGACGGCGGTGACGTTGGCGTGGACCGAGTTGGCGCCCTTGGTGTCGTATTCGACGCGCGAGATTTCGCGGATGTAGGTGGGGGAGAGACGCTCGGTTTCGAGGACGGTGAGCTTGAGGTTGGTGATCGCAGTGGCGGCGCCGGTCCACCATGCAGTGATGTCCGCACCCTTGTAGAGCTTGTTGTCACCCGGGAGCATCGTCGCGTCGGCGGCATACATCGCGCCGACGGCGGCGGTATCGCCCTTGTTGAACGCAGCGGCGAGCGCGTCGTCAGCGGCCTGGATCATCGCGTTGTCGTTGGCGAGCGCGGGCGTTGCCGAAAGCCCGAAAATGGCCGCAGCCAGAAGCATCTTGCGCATAGTCTGTTCCCCAAGGGTCTGTCCCCTGGGGCAGGAGGCTATGGGCCTTTGCTGGCGGCGTCAAACAGCATTCGGGGCGGATTGGAGCGGGACGAGGCCCCGTCCAATCCGCCCATCAAGATCAGAACTTCAGCGCGCGGACGGTGCGCACGCCCGGAACAGTGCGGGCTTCGGCGAGCACCGCCTCGCTGACGGGGCTATCGACCGAGAGCAGCAGCACCGCCTCGCCGCCGGCCTCGCGGCGGCCGAGGTGGAAGGTGCCGATGTTGATCCCGGCCTTGCCGAGCAGCGTACCGATCGAGCCGATGAAGCCCGGCGCGTCGGTGTTGACGATGTAGAGCATGTCGCCCGCAAGGTCCGCCTCGATGCCGATGCCGAAGATTTCGACGAGGCGCGGATCGCCGTTGCCGAACAGCGTGCCCGCGACCGAGCGATCGCCCTGCGCGGTGCCGACGGTGACGCGCACGAGGGTGTGGTAGATGCCTTCGCGGTCATGCCGCACTTCGCGAACATCGAGCCCGCGTTCCTTGGCGAGGAAGGGCGCGTTGACCATGTTCACGGTCTGCGAATACTGCTTCATGAGCCCCGCGAGCACCGCGCCAGTGATCGGCTTCTGGTTGAGCTGCGCGGCGGCGCCTTCCACTTCGATGGCGATCTTGGTGAGGTTGTCGTGCGCGAGCTGGCCGACGAGGCTGCCGAGACGTTCGGCGAGCGCCATGTAGGGCTTGAGCTTGGGCGCTTCCTCGGCCGAGAGGCTGGGCATGTTGAGCGCGTTGGTGACGCCGCCGGTCACGAGGAATTCGGCCATCTGCTCGGCCACCTGCAGCGCGACGTTGACCTGCGCTTCGGTCGTGCTCGCGCCCAGATGCGGGGTGCAGATGAAGTTGGGCGTGCCGAACAGCGGCGATTCCTTGGCGGGCTCGGTCTCGAACACGTCGAGCGCGGCGCCGGCGATGTGGCCCGCGTCCATCAGGTCCTTGAGCGCGGCTTCATCAATCAGGCCGCCGCGCGCGCAGTTGATGATGCGCACGCCCTTCTTCGTCTTGCCGAGGTTGTCGCGGCTGAGGATGTTCTTCGTCTCGCTGGTGAGCGGGGTGTGCAGCGTGATGAAATCCGCCTTGGCGAGGAGCGTTTCGAGATCGGCCTTTTCGACGCCGATCTCGATCGCGCGTTCGGGGGTGAGGAAGGGATCGTAAGCGACGACCTTCATCTTGAGGCCAAGCGCGCGGCTGGCGACGATCGAGCCGATATTGCCTGCGCCGATGAGGCCCAGCGTCTTGCCGGTAACTTCGACGCCCATGAAGCCGTTCTTCGGCCAGAGGCCCTGCTGCGTCTGCGCGTTGGCTTCGGGAATCTGGCGGGCGAGCGCGAACATGAGGGCGATGGCGTGTTCGGCGGTGGTGATCGAGTTGCCGAACGGGGTGTTCATCACCACCACGCCCTTGGTCGAGGCATAGGGGATATCGACGTTGTCGACGCCGATGCCGGCGCGGCCGATCACCTTGAGGCGGGTGGCGGCATCGAGGATCGCCTTGGTCACCTTGGTCGAGGAGCGGATGGCAAGGCCATCATACTCGCCAATGCGGGCGATCAGCTGCTCGGGGGTTTCGCCGGTGATGACATCCACATCGCAGCCGCTTTCGGCAAAGATGCGGGCTGCATTGGGGTCCATCTTGTCGGAGATGAGAACGCGGGGCTTGGTCATGGGGAGAGTCCTTGGGAATCGGGGTGCGGGCGGCCATGCCCCCCGCCGCAGCGGGGGGTGCCGGGAGATCAGGCGGAGGCGGTGGCCTTGACTTCGGCCCAGGCCCAATCGAGCCAGGGGCCGAGATCGGCAATATCCGCGGCATCGACGGTGGCGCCGCACCAGATGCGCAGGCCCGGGGGCGCGTCGCGGTAACCGGCGATGTCGTAGGCTGCGCCTGCCTTTTCGAGCAGGCCGGCAAACGCCTTGATCAGCGCTTCGTCCGCGCCTTCGACAGTAAGGCAGACCGAAGTCATCGAGCGCGAGGCAGGATCGGCAGCGAGATGGCCGAGCCAATCACGCTCCTGCACCAGCTTGTCGAGCGCGGCGGCGTTGGCGGCGCAGCGGGCCTTGAGGCCTTCGAGCCCGCCGACGGACTTTGCCCATTCAAGCGCGAAGATCGCGTCTTCCACCGCGAGCATCGAGGGGGTGTTGATCGTCTCGCCCTTGAACACGCCCTCGGTGAGCTTGCCCTTGGAAACGAGGCGGAACACCTTGGGCAGCGGCCAGGCGGGGGTGTAGGTCTCGAGGCGCTCCACGGCGCGGGGCCCGAGGATGAGGACGCCGTGGCCACCTTCACCGCCCAGCACTTTCTGCCAGGAGAAGGTGGCGACATCGATCTTGTCCCACGGAATGTCGTAGGCGAAGACGGCGCTGGTGGCGTCGGCGAAGGTCAGGCCTTCGCGGTTGTCAGGGATCCAGTCACCGTTCGGAACGCGCACGCCCGAAGTGGTGCCGTTCCAGGTGAACAGCACGTCGGTCGAGAAGTCGATGGCGGAAAGATCGGGGAGCTGGCCGTAATCGGCGCGCACCACGGTGGGATCGATCTTGAGCTGCTTGACTGCATCGGTGACCCAACCCTCACCAAAGCTTTCCCAGGCCATCGCGGTGACCGGACGGGCGCCCAGCATCGTCCACATCGCCATTTCGAAGGCGCCGGTATCGGAGCCCGGCACGATGCCGATGCGGTGCGTATCGGGGAGCTGCAGCACCTCGCGCATCAGATCGATGCACAGCTGCAGACGTGTCTTGCCGATCTTCGAGCGATGCGAACGCCCGAGCACTTCGACAGCGAGTTTGGCGGGATCGTATCCGGGCGGCTTGGCGCAGGGGCCGGACGAGAAGTGAGGGCGCGCGGGTTTGCGCGCCGGCATTTGTGCAGTCATGTAGTCTCTCCTTGCAGAGAGCACGCGCGGCGTTGGGACCGCGTGGCCCGGGGTGGCTCATAGGGGCATGCGGCAAACTGTCAACCAGCAAGGGGGGCAGGGCTCGCCTTAAGGTCTGCGCTAAGCCCAAATTAACCATGGCGGCTGCACACTCTCCGCATGGTATTCCGCCCTGCGTTTGCCCGCTTCATGCTGCTGGTGCTGACCCTTTCGGCACTGGTGACGGGCTGCGTCGGTGCGCCCGAGCCGGTCCGCCGCCCGGTGCGCACAAGCACCGCCTGGACCCCGCCCGCCTCGCCGGACGGCCGCATGTGCCTTGCCAATCTGAGCCGCAGCTATGCGAATTTCACGCCGCTGCCCGACCAGTATTACGGCGCGGGCTGCTCGGCGGTCGGCGCGGTGCGGCTGGCTTCGCTGCGCAGCGATGATGGCTTGCTGCAGCTTTCCAATCTCGGCCCGGTCACCTGCCCGCTGGCGAGCACGCTCTCCGGCTGGGCGCGCTTCGGCGTGGATCGTGCCGCCCGATCGATCCTTGGCAGCCCGCTGGTGCGGATCGAAACGATGGGCAGCTATTCCTGCCGCAACGTGGCGGGAACCTCGCGGCTTTCCGCCCATGCCAGCGCCAATGCGGTGGATGTGAGCGGGTTCGTGCTAGCCGATGGCCGGCGCATAACCGTGCTGCGCGACTGGGACAACGAGAGCCCGCAGATCCGCGCCTTCCTCGCCACGATCAGGATGAGCGCCTGCAAGCGCTTCGGCACCGTGCTGAGCCCGGAATACAACCCCGCGCACCGCGATCACTTCCATCTGGAGGTGGGGAACACGCGGCCCTTTTGCCGCTGACGCGCGGCCCCCGAAAGGTCAGGCCGCGATGTCGCCCAGCCCGCTGGCTTCAATGCGCAAGCGGACGGCTTCGGCGGCATGACGCGCGCCGAGCTTGCCCATCATCTTCATGCGGTGGATTTCCACGGTGCGCGGGCTGATTTCCAGTTCGCGCGCGATGGCCTTGTTGCTGCACCCTTCGGCGAGCCGGTCCAGCACCTCGCGCTCGCGCATCGAGAGGCGGGCAATGCGCTGGCGCGCCTCTGCGGCGCGGGCGCGCTGCTGGCGCTGGGCATCGGCTTCACGTGCGCAGCGAGCCACCGCCTCGTTCAGCGGGGCGATCTGTTCGGGCACGGTGAGATAATCCAGCGCGCCAGCCTTGATCGCCGAAACCACCGCGTTGATCGTCGGCGACTCCGCAATCGCGATGATCGGCAGCCACTGCCCCGACCGCATCATGGTGGCGACAAGGTTCGAAATCCCCTTCCCCACCGGTTCATCCTGCGCGAGGACAAGACCGCCCGATGGCGCATGGCTTAGCAGCTCATCCGCGTGAGCGTAGATCTCCGCATGATGCCCAGCGGCGAAGGCGAGACGAGCGAGCTGGGCCCTGCGGGCGGAGTCGCTATCAAGGATGTGGAGGGTGGCGCGTTCGATCATGGGTTAACCAAACCACGATCAGGGGGCCTCGCGCCAATGAGGTTAGCTTCGTTCTGAACCCACAACGACGCCTTTGCGGCGGCGCATATGTCATTTCCTAAGGGAATTATGCTCCAGAATGGACCCGATAGACCCGCATTGGCGCTTAGTAAGGCTCCTTGGGCGCAATCCGCAGTGTGAACCGATTTGGCTAAGGAGTTTCCCTTAGGACCTGCGCTTTGCTAACGAGAATGGCGCAGGATCAACTCCGGCGATCGTCGAAGCTGTAGTCAGGCAGCGAATAGAACGCCGAACGCAGCGCCTCGCCCCAGCTTGAGGAAATCAGCTTGAAGAAAGGATCATCGGCGGTGATCCGTTTCTGGTGGAGCGGCTCGAACCGGTCGCGCTCGATCACCATGAGATCGAAGGGCAGCCCGACAGAGAGATTGGCGGCCAGCGTTGAATCGAACGAGACCATCAGCAGCTTGACCGCATCCTCGAAGCTCATCGCCTTGTCGTAGCCGCGCACAAGGATCGGGCGGCCGTACTTGGTCTCGCCGATCTGGAAGAACGGCGTATCGAACGATGCTTCGATGAAATTGCCTTCGGGATAGATGAGGAAGAGACGAGGCTCCATGTCCTTGATCTGGCCCGCCACGATCATCGAGGCGGTGAAGCGCGGGCCCTCGACCTGGCCCCCGGCGCCCTGCATGCCGGCATCCTGCCGCCCCTCGATCACGTCGCTGAGCAGGCGACCGACGAGCGTCGCGACCTGAAACATCGTCGGCGCATCGAGAATCGAAGGGCGCCGCTCGCCGGGTGCCTTGGTGCGCTCCTCGAGCTGGCTGATCACCGATTGAGTCGTCGCGAGGTTGCCCGCGGTCATGATCGAGATGATCCGCTCGCCCGGCACCGACCACGTAAACATCTTGCGGAACGTGGAAATATTGTCGACGCCCGAGTTCGTCCGGGTATCGCTCATCAGCACGAGGCCCTTGTCGAGCACCATCCCCACGCAATAGGTCATTGGTCCTGCCCCCCGTTTTTCGGCATCGTCCGGACTCGCGCGCGGGCTCACTGTTCCACACGCTGCTGCGCGACGGCAAGCTTCACGTGCAAAGTTTCGTCGTAAGCGCCGTATCGGATACCGGTTACAGGGGCGGCGTCGCGATAATCCCGGCCTGTTGCAACGCGGACATAGTGCGGATCGGGGGATATCCCGTTGGAAATGTCAAAGCCGACCCAGCCGAGTCCCTCCACCATGGCCTCGGCCCAGGCGTGTCCGGCGTCCTGTTCGACGCGGTCCGTCATCATCAGGTAGCCACTGACGTAGCGCGCTGGCACTCCCAATGCGCGCGCGGCGGCAATAAATACGTGGGCATGGTCCTGGCACACGCCGTGCCCGGCGGCGAGCACGGCCTCGGCGTTGCTCGCGGTATCGGTATGGCCCGAGGCATACTCGACCGCCCCCCGGACGAGGGCGGACAGCGCGTGCAGCTTTTCCAGCGTATCCTGCTTGCCTGAAAGACCCGCCAGCAGCGCCCGCAGGCGCGGGCCGCCGCTGGTGAGTTCGGTCGGCTGGCGGAAGTGCCACAGCGGCAAATAGCCCGCGTGGTGGCCGACAATGCCGGCTTTGTCGCTTGTATCGACCACGCCCTCGCAGCGGATCGTCACCTCGGTGACGCCAGGCTCGAACGCGATCAGGGTGACGTGGTTGGCGTTCTCGTCATCGTATTCGACTTCCTGCCGCGCGCCTTCGAGCCCGATCTTCCACTTGGCGATCGATTGGCCTGCACTCGTCTTGGGCGTCAGACGCAGCCGCTGCAGCCCGCGCGCGGCGGGGGCGGAGAAGGTGTAGTGCGTGGTATGATCAACCCAGAGCCGCAATTTTCCAAATCCCTTGGCGCCCGTTTCTCTCAATCTATAAAGCGATAGTCGTACTGGATCTGGTTGGCGAGCCGCGTGTTGCGATTGATGAATTTCGCGATGTATTCATGCAGCCCCTGCTCGAAGATCGCGTCGATCGTGATCGTGTGCAGATCGCAATCCGCCTCTTGCAGGATGGCGTGGGCGTCGGTCTCGCAGCCATATTCGCGCGCGAGGTGTTCGAGATTGCTCCTGAGCTTTCCGTAGCAGAACGCGAGGCTGCGCGGGAAGCGGCTATCAAGGATGAGGAATTCGGCGATCCCGCGCGCTTCCATGCGGCCCGCGTTGAGCCAGCGGTAGGCGCGTTCACCCGCGAGGGAACGCAGCACGTTCTCCCACTGCACATTGTCGAGGCTGGAGCCGACATAGGAAATCGAGGGGAGCAGCACATAGTACTTCACGTCGAGAATGCGCGCGGTGTTGTCCGCGCGTTCGATGAAGCTGCCGATGCGCGCGAAATTATAGATCTCGTTGCGCAGCATGGTGCCTTCCATCGCCCCGCGCACCTGTGTCGACTGGCGGCGGAGCGTATCGAGCACATCGCCGAGGCGGGTTTCGGTGACGGGGCGGGCGAGCAGGTCGCGCATCCTCAGCCAGCTGTCGTTGACCGATTCCCACACCTCGCGCGTGATCCCGGCGCGGACCATGCGCGCGTTGGTGCGCGCAAGCTCGCACATGGCGAGGACGTTGCCGGGGTTGTCCTTGTCGCGCAGGATGAAGTTGATCACGTTCGGCCCGGCATAGTCGCTGCCGAACTTCGCTTCGTACAAGGCGCGCAGCCCGAGCGTGACGATGACCGAGCGCCACTCGTCGCTTGCATCGCGGGCATCGCGGGTGAGCGCCATGCGGAAGCCCGCCTCGATCAGGCGCGCGGTGTTCTCCGCCCGCTCGAGGTTGCGGAACAGCCAGAAGATGCCGTTTGCGCTGCGTCCCAACATGCTAGTCGTCCAGCACCCAGCTGTCCTTCGTGCCGCCGCCCTGCGACGAGTTCACGACGAGCGAGCCCTTCTTGAGCGCGACGCGGGTGAGGCCGCCGGGGGTGATGTCGATCCCGCCGGGCGAGACGAGCACGAAGGGCCGAAGATCGACATGACGCGGCGAGAGCCCCCCGCGGCCGAGGATCGGCACGGTGGAGAGCGAAAGCGTAGGCTGCGCGATGTAGTTGTGCGGCCGCGCGGCGAGCTTGGCGGCGAACGCAGCGATTTCCTTCTTCGAGGAGGTCGGCCCGATCAGCATGCCATAGCCGCCCGAGCCGTGGACTTCCTTCACGACGAGTTCGCTGAGGTGTTCGAGCACGTACTTCAGCGCATCGGGTTCGGAGCAGCGCCAGGTCGGGACGTTGGGCAGGATCGGTTTCTCGCCGGTGTAGAACTCGACGATTTCCGGCATGAACGAATAGATCGCCTTGTCGTCGGCGATGCCGGTGCCCGGTGCGTTGGCGATGGTGATTCCGCCCGCGCGGTAGACGTCCATGATGCCCGAGACGCCGAGCATGGAGTCCGGATTGAAGGTCAGCGGATCGAGGTATTCATCGTCCACCCGGCGGTAGAGCACGTCGATCGGCTGGTAGCCTTGCGTGGTGCGCATGGCGATGCGGCCGTTCTCGATCCGGAGGTCGCTGCCCTCGACCAGTTCGGCGCCCATCTGGTCCGCGAGGAAGGCATGCTCGAAATAGGCCGAGTTGTAGATCCCGGGTGTGAGCACCGCGACGACCGGCTGGTGGCCCTTGGCGGCGGGCGGGAGGCAGGCCGCAAGGCTCCGGGCAAGACGGCGGGGATAATCCGAAACCTCGCGCACGCGGACCCGCGTGAACAGTTCCGGGAACATCGCCATCATCGTCTCGCGGTTCTCCAGCATGTAGGAGACGCCCGAGGGTGTGCGCGCGTTGTCTTCGAGCACCATGAACTCGTCCTCGTCGGTGCGGACGAGATCAATGCCGACGATATGGGTGTAAACCCCGCCGGGCGGCGTGAAGCCGACCATCTGGGGGAGGAAGGCCGGGTTCTTTTCCAAGAGGCGCGCGGGCAGGCGGCCCGAGCGGACGATTTCCTGCCGATGGTAAAGATCGTGCAGGAACGCGTTGAGCGCGCGAACACGCTGCTCGATCCCGCGCGAGAGCCGGCGCCACTGGTGCGCGGTGATGATGCGCGGCACCATGTCGAACGGGATCAGCCGCTCCTCGGCGTCCTCGCTCCCGTAGACGTTGAAGGTGATACCAGTGCGGCGGAAGAACGCCTCAGCCTCGGTCCCCTTGCGGCGCAACAGATCGGCCGGCTGCTCCGCATACCATTCTTCATAGCCGCGATAGGCTGGGCGCACCGAACCATCGGCGGCAAACATCTCATCATACGATGAGGGCGAGGCTGCTTTCATGCGATCATCCCGATGCGCCGAAGCTTGCACAGCGCGCGGGCTTTGCCAAGCGCCATGCTGCACCTGCGAGACAAAAATGTAACCGATCCGCATCCCAAAGCGTTGCCACGCTTCGCGCTTGCCTTGGCCCCGGCAAGGTGACACGTTTAACCGCACGGCTAATTTCCGGGAGAGAGCAAGCCATGGGCGAGATCCATCACCGCACCTGCCATATCTGCGAGGCCAATTGCGGCGTGCTGGTGGAGGTGGAAGGCCCACCGGGATCAAGGCGCGTCGTCTCGATCAAGGGCGATCCCGACAACCCGCTATCGCGCGGGCACATCTGCCCCAAAGCGACTGCGCTGGAAGACCTGCAGAACGATCCCGACCGCCTGCGCAAGCCGCAGAAGCGCGTGGGCGATGCGTGGCACGACATCAGCTGGGAACAGGCCTTCCGCGAAATCGGCGAGAAGACCCGTGCCATCCTTGCGCGCGATCCCGCCAGCACCGCGACGTATATCGGCAACCCCAATGCGCACTCCTATGGCAACGCGCTCAACGCGCACCACCTGACCAAGGCGCTGGGGACAAAGAACCAGTTCTCCGCGAGCACGGTGGACCAGATGCCGCACCAGGTGGCGAACCTGCTGATGTATGGGCACGCCAGCATGTTCGGCATTCCGGATATCGACCGGACCGACACGCTGATCATCATAGGCGGCAATCCGATGGCATCGAACGGCTCGGTGTGGACCGTGCCCGATTTCAGGAACCGGGTACGCGCACTGAAGGCCCGCGGCGGACAACTGGTGGTGATCGATCCGCGCCGGACCGAGACCGCCAAGATCGCCGACCGGCACCTGTTCGTGAAGCCAGCCAGCGATGTGTTCCTTCTGGTGGCTTTGCTGAAGGCAGTCTTGGCGCGCCGCCCCTTCCAGCCAGTGCAGGAGTTCGTGACCGGGATGGACGAGGTTGCCGCGCTGCTTGCCCGGTTCGATGATGCGGCCTGCCTCGCTGCCTCGGGTGTTTCGGCGGATGATGTTGCCTTCCTCGCCGATCGCCTGACGGCCGGCCGCGCCGCACTCTATGGCCGGCTTGGCATCGCCACGCAGCGCCACGGCACGCTCAACGCCTGGCTCATTGCGCTGATCAACATTGCGGCGGGCCAGCTCGACCGCGAGGGTGGCACCGTGTTCCCAATCCCCGCGCTGGACACCATTTCCATGCTGCCGCGCGGCTCGCTCGGCAAGTTCACCTCGCGCGTTTCGGGCCACAAGTCGGTGCTCGGCGAGTTTCCCGCCGCGGCACTGGCCGAAGAAATCGAGACACCGGGCGAAGGCCAGATCAGGGCGCTGTTCGTGGTGGCCGGCAATCCGGTCCTCTCGACGCCCAATGGCCCACGGCTCGACGAGGCGCTGGCACGCCTTGAACTGATGGTCTCGGTCGACATGTACCGCAATGCCACCAGCCGCCGCGCGCACTACATCCTGCCGCCGACGGGGCCGCTGGAGCGCGACCATTACGGCCTGTTCCTGCTGCCCATGGCGGTGCGCAACGTAGCGGTCTATTCGCAGCCCACGCTGGAACGCGAAGACCCGGCGGCGCTGCACGACTGGGAGATCCTGCGCGGGCTGGCGCAGGCGATCAGCGGCCAGCCCGTGCAGGAGCCCACCCCGCGCGAGGCGCTCGATCACCTGCTCAGGACCGGCCCCTACAAGGTCTCGCTCGCAGAGGTCGAAGCCGCGCCCTCGGGCCTCGATTTCGGACCGCCCAAGACGGGTGTGCTGCCCGAACGCCTGCGCAGCGACGACCAGACGGTGAGCTGCGCCGTGCCCGCCTTCATGGCCGCGCTGGCCGCGCTGGACGTGGACGTGCCCGAGAGCGGCAAACTCACGCTGATCGGCCGGCGGCACTTGCGCACCAACAATTCCTGGCTCGCCAACAGCCACCGCCTGACCAAGGGGCCGAACCGCTGCACGCTGATGATCCATCCGGATGATGCGGCCGCAGCCGGCCTTGCAGACGGCGACATGGCGGCCGTCCGCTCGTCCTCCGGCGAGATCGTCATCCCGGCCGAAGTGACGGGCGACATGATGCCCGGCACAGTCTCGATCCCGCACGGCTGGGGGCATGATCTGCCCGGCATGGCCATGCAGGTCGCACGGAGCCGCGCCGGGGTGAGCGCCAACGCGCTGACCGAATCGGGTTCGCTTGACCCGTTATCGGGCAATGCGGCGCTGTCAGGCGTTCAGGTGGAAGTGGCCAGGGCCGAGCTGGAGGCGGCGGAGTAGCCGCCTACTTCTCTTCCTTGCCGGTGCACTCGCCATTGTGCTTGGCGCTGAGTTCCATCTGCATCGACATCGCCTTGCCTTCCGGTCCGGCGCCATTGATCGACATCGTCATCTGGTAGGTATCGGGGGTGTAGCCGCCGACCATGGTCATCGTCTGCGTGCCCTGCTCGGCCTTGCAGGTCATCTTCGCATCGATCTTGCCGCCGCCCATCGAGAAGCTGTCGTACTTGCAGCGCGCATCGGCCTGGCCGAAGAACTTGGCGTCGGGCTTTTCGGCTTCTTCCTTGGTCAGGCAGGTGGCGAAGGTGCGGTCCTTGCCCAGCATCTTGCTCATCATTTCCTTCGCCTCGGGCGGCATGCCTTCCATCTCGAGCTTGACGAACTTCATCGTCGAATCCCAGCGCCCGGGATTGAACTGCAGCCCGGCGTCAGAGACTTTCTTGGCCACGTCAGAGACGCTTTCGTTGGTCGCCGTCACGGTCTTTCCGCTACCGCACCCGGCCAGCGCCAGTGCAGTCGAAAGGGCGATCAGGGGCAGGATCGGCAGGCGCATGGGGTGAGGTCCTCTCGTTCGTTTCGGCAACAGGGCTAACACCCGGGCGGCGGTTTTCCAATGACGCGCATCACAGCGCAGAGCCAGTGCCTCGTCCAAAGGGCATGACCCTAGAAACCGTAGACCAGCGTCAGCCGGCTGGTGGTGTCGGTCAGCGTGCGGATATCGCCTTCGCCGGTTTCATGCTGCAACGTGTAGGACACGCGCGCCTTGAGCTTGCCGGTAAGCTGCGAATCGATCGCCGCGAGCGTGTAGAACGTCCGGCGCACCGCATCGAAATAGGCGCTGGCTTCCTGGCTGTAGTTCAACGTGGGGCTGAGCCTGAGCTTGAGATCGGCCAGCGCGACCGCGGAAAAGGTCCGCTCCAGCGAGCCATCTACCGGCTGCGTCACACGCATTGCCGGGCCGCCCCTGACGCTGAGCTTGCTGCCCTCTTCCTCGAGCAGATTGTAGCCGAGCCCGCCCGAGAGGCTGTACCGGCTCGTGAAGCCCTGGAAGCGGTCCGCCTCGTACTGGCCAAGACCGAAGACGTAGCCACTCTCGTTGAACTTGTAGTTCGGCTCGAAGGTCAGGCGGATCTGGTTGCGCGTCACCACGTCCGAGGTCTTCTGGTAGTCGATCCGGCCCGAAGTCGCGATGCGCCACTTGCGGCCTTCGCCGACGAGCGTGAGGCGCCCGACAAAGCCCGACCCCGGCGCGCTGCCGGTGCTGACGAAGGCGCCGAGCTCGCCTTCGCCGCTCCACTTGGTGGGGCTGGGCGGGGCGGCATTGGCCTGTGATGCGTTCGTTTGTGTGGCCGGCTGGGGGCCTGTCTGCCCCTGCCCGTTCGGGGGCGGGGCAGGCGCCGGGTCCGCCGCCGCAACCTTGGTCTCGGGGGCGGGCGCAGGAGCCGCAGCGGCGAGCGAGGCTGCCTGTTCGTTGCGCGCAACCCAGGCGGTGATGGCCGCCTGCGATTCGGGATGCGCATGGAGCAGATACTGGACCAGCGCCTCAAGCGCGCGGGGATCGTGCGCGGACTGCACCGCTGTCAGCACCTCCGCCATGGCGGCTGGCAACTGCACGGCATCGGAGGGCGGCGACGTCTCCTGCGCCAGAACCGGCGCCGATGGCAGCAGCACGGTGAAGGCGAGGGCCGCGAGGAGGCGCTGATCGGACTGCAGTTCCCGGTTCCTTCGCATGCCGCCCGGCGGCTTCAGGTGTTCACGCTATCATCACGCGATATACCAAACCCGCTCCCGTGCCTATCCACTGCAGCGCGCGGCCCGGTGTGCGCCAAATGGGAGGCCCGGTTCAACCGCTGGAATAGTGCACTTCAGGCACTGGCTGCCGATTGCATGTGCGCGGTTTGTTCCCCATATTCGCCCCATGGCTGAACTCGTGATCCGCAGGGGCTTGGAAGAGCCCGATACCTCCGCCAATTTCGTGCCGCACAAGCCGGCGCGGCCCGAGAAATCGGAGGGCGGGAAGCCGTTCAAGGTGGTCTCCGAATA
>NZ_JAIXZS010000089.1 GCF_027489515.1 Novosphingobium sp.
CCGGCGCATCTGCGCCTCTGACAACCAGATCAAATCGCTCATGACAACGCCTCCTCAGCGCCGTCATTGAATCAACTGATCGCACGCTACGCAAGCATTTTAATAGGTCCTGAGCCTAGGACGTTCAGTGCAGCTCATCTGACCGACCCCCGGGCCCGATCGGCAGCAGGCACCACAAGGGCCACCTGGGGCCGCTATACTGCCTGTATCACTCTCACGCGCGCCTTTGAGAGTGCATCCGAACAAGGCAGCCCCAAGTGGCCCTATCAGCTCTATCAGCCCCCGAACTGGTCGCGCAAACGCACCCCGCGGTAAACCTTCAGACCCGCCGACTTGCCATGCAGAATGCCCCGGCGTTCCATAGCCGCCTTGAAAGTCTTCATATCTCCGGCGTGTTCGCCAGCGTTGTGCGCGTAGTCAGACCACGAGCGGAACAGCGGCGTAGGTTGCTCCCAAAACGAAGGCCCTCGCTCGCAGCGCTCCTCCAGCCACTGGCCCAGAACGTCCTGATCGCTAAAATATGCCTCCGTAGCCTTTGCCACCTTCTCGGGGCGCATCAAGCCCGCGCTCTGCCATTCAAGGCAGCCCTCGATGGCCCAAGCGAGAATCTGGGGCCACTCCTCGCGGAGCTTTGCCTCAAGCTCCCTGTCGGGCTTGGCGGGCGTCACGACAAAAGGCAGCATGTTCAAACGGCGGCGCATTGCGTCATCGACATTGCGCAGGCTGGGGGCGTGATTGCCCGCGATCAGCAGCTTAAACTGCGGCACATAGGTGAAGTTGTCCTGCCGCATGAAACGCGCGGTGACAGGGTCGCCGCCGGTGATGGCCTTCACCTTGGCCTCAGCCCAGCCGCGCCCTGCATCGGTCTCGCTGGCGGTTACCAGCCGCGCGCCCGTCAGCATGGCCAGTTCAGTCGAATGGCGGTCGTGGCGCGAGTCAGCAAAGGTCTCCATCGCTGCCGTGGCCGAATAGTCGGCCATGATCCCGGCCAGCGTGTTCAGGAAAACCGACTTGCCGTTACCGCCGGGGCCGAACACGAACGCAAAAGCATGCTCCCGCGTGGAACCAGTCAGGCAATAACCGCACCAGCGGCGCAAGAAGGCCACCATCTCGAGGTCATCCCCAGTCGCCTCGGTCAGGAAGCGCAGCCACCGCGTCGGCTCGCCCTCAACAGGCGCACATGCGGCGAGCTTGGTGATATGAGTTTCAGGGCTGGCAGGGCGGATTTCGCCGGTGCGCAAGTCCACAGTGCCACCCGGCGAGCCGAGCAGCCAAGGATCAGCGTCCCACATGGCATGAGTGACAGCGACAGAGGGGTTGACCTGGATCATCGCCTCAACGCCACGGACGGTCTTGCTGGTGGCGATGCGCGGGTTGCTAGTGGCCGCGCCAGCCGCGCGTAGATGGTCGGCAATTTGGTGGCGCACAAGATGGCAATCGTCGGTGGCCCAGCGCTGGCCATCCCAGCGATACCAGCAACATGCGTTATGATCGTATCGCCACTGCGCCGAGTGCATCAAAACAAATTCGCGCGCGAGCGAATCCTCATTCGGGCCACTTGGGGGCGACAGCGAACCGGGAGTGACCACGACCGCAGCCCCATCATCGTTATTGGCAATGGGCAGGGTCTTAGGTGCCTTCAGGGCAGCAATGATGCTATTGTCATTGAGGTCCGCGAAATCGCGGCGACTGTATGTCGCGTGCACATTGTGGTTCATTCGGTAAGCTCCGGAAATACGATAGATGCGCCGGTCAGTGCGGCGGCAGAGCTGGCGGCTTCATGGCCCGCAGGGTCATCATCAGCGGCAATGATCAATTCGAGATCGGGCCGCTTGGCATGGATGGCCTGGGCCACCTTGGGCAGGTTATGGGCAGTCATCGCAGCAACGACTGGCACACCAGTGGCGCGGCGGATGGCGGCAACGGTTGCCATGCCCTCGCCGATCACCAGCCGGTCAGTCGCCTTGCCCACCCACCAGAAAAGGCCAGACGTGCGCCCTCCCTTGGTGAAGAGCTTGCTCCCATCGGGGGCGATGGACTGGACATTTTGCACCTCGCCCATCTCGTCCTGCATCGGTACCAGAAGCCTTGCTCCAGCCTGCCATAGCCGCTCAGAAGCAATGCGCTTGGCCACGAGGTAGGGGTGCCCCGGGTCGGCTGGCACGGCTTGTGCGAGTCTCAGACGGGCTGTGAGAGCCGCTGCCTGCCACCGCGCACGGCGCTCCACTTCCTGCTGCTCTGCGGCGCGGCGGATGACCTGCTGTTCCTCGTGGGTCAGCACTCGGCGCTTTCCGCTCCACTCCGGCAGCAAGCCAGCCGAGCGCAGCATGTCCTTTACCGCGAGCGCCTCTGCTTGAGAGCCATTGTAACACGTCACTAGGACGCCATCAGGCGCACCGGGGGCGATGCGTACTGCAGTCCCCCGGTCGCGCTTGGAATGCCCCGGCGTGGGGGCCAGCACCTGATGACCGCTAACCTCCCCGCCCAAGACATCTGCGATGGCCTGCAAGGTCAAAAAGGCCATCAGAAGATGTCCTCCTTTTCCCTCTCCTGCCACTTCATGCACCAACCATCAGGCTTTACCATTGGCCACGCCGCGTACCCCTTTCTTGCGGGCTTGAAGCGACACGAGCCATACCCACGCGCCCAATGGGGCACCGAGCCAACCACTACGACTTCACCAAAAGCAGCACACGTCTTGCAGCTCTTAGCCATCACGCAACATTCCCGCCCAACGCACGGATGCTTTCGACGGTGACAAGCTGGCGGCTCAAAATGCGGACAGTCTTTAACTCACCCCGCGAGATCAGCTTGTAAACACTGGTCCTGCCAATGTTCAGGGCCTTGGCCGCTACTTCAATCGATACCGTAATGGGTTCCATATATCCTCTTTGTTCCGGTGGAGACGAAGAAACATTCACGCCTCACCACGAAGATATCCGAACCGCTGCGGCTTGAGACGGTCATCTGCGATATTTCCTCACAGGCCCCAAAAGAAACAATGTCGGCAGCCTGTGGCTAGAGCGCCATCGCGGTCGCGCGTCATCCTCGACAGGGCACCCCCGGGGAAGGACCCAAGGCCTGCCCATCAAATTGGCCAGAGAATTCGTTCTGAGGCCCAATGAGGGGCGTTACGCCCTTGCCGCACCTGCCCCCGGCAGGGCGGCTTTTCCCGCGCTGATCGCCCGTCCTGTCGCCTTGCCCCTACGCCGCGCGGACCTTGAGAGGGACGATGTCAGCCCCCTTGCGCAAGGTATCGAGGTAATCGCTCCACCACTGCGCCATTTCCACGCGCTCCCCCCAATAGGCCGCGCGGTGATAGGCCCCGCGCACCCGGTCGCTGTCGCCGTGGGCAAGGGCGCGCTCAATTGCGTCAGGATGCCACTTCCCGCTTTCGTTCAGTAGGCTGGAGGCCATCGAGCGGAACCCGTGCGCGGTCATCTCGTCCTTGGAGAAGCCCAACCGCCGCAACGCTGCGTTCAGCGTGTTCTCGGACATGGGCCGCGCCCGCGTCCGCAAACATGGGAACACATAACCCGTAGGGCCGGTGGCGGTGTGAATCTCCGCGAAAAGCTCCACGACCTGCCGCGATAGCGGCACCACATGGCGCTTGCGCATCTTCATCTTCTCAGCGGGAATGGTCCACACGCCGCCATCAAGATCAATCTCAGACCATTCGGCGTGGCGCAACTCACCGGGGCGCACAAAGACATGCGGGGCAATCTGCAGCGCCCGCTTGGTCAGCCCCTGCCCCTGATAGCCATCAATCGCCCGTAAGAGTTCGCCGACGCGGCTGGCGTCGGTGATGGCGCTGTAATTCTTGGCGCGCGGGGTGATCAGGGCGCCCTTGAGGTCGCGGGTCGGATCAGAGCGCAAGCGAGCCGTGGCGATGCCATAGCGGAACACCGCTCCAGCCAGCTGCAAGGTGCGCCGCGCGCTCTCCATCGTCCCCCGCGCCTCGATCTTGCGGATAGCCGCGAGAACGTCCACCGGCTCGATCTCAGCTATGGCCATCACCCCGATGGTGTCATTCAGCAGTGACAACAAATACTCGCTCCGCTCCGCAGTGGCAGGCGCCCAAGGACGCACACCATCGCGCTTGCGGCGATCGCAATACTCCTTGGAGAGCGCGGTGAAGGTGTTCTCGCTTTGCTGGGTGGCGCGCAGCTTCTCGCGCTTCTTCTCGAACGCCGGATTTTTGCCGGCCGCGAGTTGCTGGCGAGCTTCATCGCGGCGCTTGCGGGCCGCGCTCAGATTAACCTCGGGATAGGTCCCAATAGTAAGCTTTTGCTCCCTGCCATCCACGCGATACTTGAACCGCCACAGTTTGCCTCCGGTCGGCTGCACCAGCAGGAACAGGCCGAGCGTGTCGCCGAGCTTGTAGGGCTTATCCTTCGCTTTCGCCGCCCTTATCGCGAAATCCGTAAGTGCCATGAACCACCACGCCTCCTGTGTCTGTGGCCCCCGTGGGGGCCAGATTTCTGGGGTCGCTGGCGGTGGCCCCCACAGTGGCCCCCAGTTGCCATGTTTGTTCCGGAATGCGGACGAACAAATACGAACCCAAGGAGGGCAGAATATGGCGTGCTTTCAGGGGTGTCTAATCAGGGAGCCTAGCTCGTGACTAGCGAAATGGAGGCCCGAGCCGGAATCGAACCGGCGTAAACGGATTTGCAGTCCGGTGCGTAACCACTCCGCCATCGGGCCCCGATGCGCATCAGCGTGGAGGAGCGCGGTTAGCCGAGCGCCGCCTTGCTCGCAACGGGATTCTTTGTGAGGGCCCGGTAGCCCGGATCAGGGATCGACGAAATCGGCGGCACGCTTTTCCATGCCCGCCTTCACCGCCTCGATCTGGTTGCGCGAATACATCAGTTCGTGCTGCACCTTGCTTTCGGTCAGCAGGATCTGGTCCTCGTCCATATAGGCGGTGCGATTGGTGATAAGCTTGGACCCGCGCACGGCATGCGGGCTCTTGCTCGCGATCTCGCGCGCCAGTGCCATGGCGCGTCCGAGCGGATCGGCATCGACATGGGTGGCGAACCCGAAGGCCGCGGCCTCGGTGCCGTTGAATTCACGGTGGGTGTAGGTCAGCTCGCGCAGCACATCGTCGCGCACGTTGCCGCGCCACAGCACGTAGCCGCCCATATCGGGCACGAGGCCCCACTTCACCTCCATCACCGCCAGCCGGGCATCGGGGTGGGCTATGCGGATGTCCGCCCCGCTCGCCACCTGCAGCCCGCCGCCGAAGCACACCCCGTGCACCGCCGCGATCACCGGCACAGGCAGGTTGCGCCAGACCATCGCAGCATATTGCGCGCGGTTTGCGTTGCCGTGGGTGCGATCGGTGAGGCTGCTGCCACCCCAGCGATCGGTATTGCCCATGCTCGAAAGATCGAGCCCGGCGCAGAACGACCGCCCCGCGCCCGAGAGGACCACGCTGCGCACACCCTTGGCGCTGTGCAGGTGGGAGCCTGCAGCGATGATCCCCTCGAACATGGCATCGTCGAGCGCATTCATCTTGTCCGCCCGGTCGAGCAGCACATGGGCAACATGGTCTTCGATAGTCACACTGACGCGATCATGGAACTTCATGGCTGATCCTGCTCCCGGACGTTTCTTCAGGCGGCGCTGGCGTTGACGCCCATGCTGGACAAATAGCGGCGGATATTGCGCGCGGCCTGGCGCAGACGCTGTTCGTTCTCGACCATGGCAATGCGCACATAGCCCTCGCCGTCCTCGCCATAGCCGACACCCGGCGCGACTGCGACTTCGGCGTGGGTGAGCAGCTGCTTGGAAAACTCGAGGCTGCCCATCGCGCGCAGCGCCGGCGGCAGCGGCGCCCAGGCGAACATCGAGGCGCGAGGGGAAGGGATCTCCCACCCGGCGCGGCCGAACGCTTCAACCATCACGTCGCGGCGCTTCTGGTAGAGCAGGCGGTTCTGCTCGACGATATCCTGCGGCCCGTTGAGCGCGGCGCATGTTGCTGCCTGGATCGGTGTGAAGGCGCCGTAATCAAGGTAGGATTTCACGCGGGTCAGCGCGGCGATAAGCTGCTTGTTGCCAACCGCGAAGCCGACGCGCCAGCCGGCCATCGAGAACGTCTTCGACATCGAGGTGAACTCGACCGCGACATCCTTCGCGCCGGGCACTTCGAGGATCGAGCGCGTCGGCTGACCGTCGAAATAGAGTTCGGAATAGGCAAGGTCCGAAAGCACCCAGACCTTGTTCTCCTTCGCCCATGCCACCAGCCGCTCGTAGAACGAGATGTCGACTATCTCGGCCGTGGGGTTCGACGGGTAGTTGACGATAACGACCGAAGGGCGCGGCACGCTGTAGCGCATCGCGCGGTCGAGCGCTTCCCAGTAGCGTTCATCCGGCGTGGTCGGCACAGAGCGGATCGTTGCGCCGGCGATGATGAAGCCGAAGGTGTGGATCGGGTAGCTCGGGTTCGGGGCCAGCACGACATCGCCCGGCGCGGTGATCGCGGTGGCGAGGCTGGCTAGCCCTTCCTTCGAGCCCATGGTCATCACGACCTCGCTCTCGGGATCGAGCTCCACGTTGAAACGGCGCGCATAGTAATTGGCCTGCGCCTTGCGCACGCCGGGGATGCCCTTGGACGCGGAATAGCCGTGCGCATCGGGCTTCATCGCCACTTCGCAGAGCTTTTCGATGACATGCGCAGGCGGCGGGAGATCGGGATTGCCCATGCCGAGATCGATGATATCCCGCCCGCCGGCGCGAGCGGCGGCCCGCATCGCGTTCACTTCGGCGATGACGTAGGGCGGCAGGCGCTTCATGCGGTAGAATTCTTCGGTCACGGTGGTTTCTCACACTCCTTTGACGCAGCAAAAGCGCCGCGCCACGGCGTCCCTTACGACAATCGTCGGCATCTGGGAACCGGAAGGGCTCACAACCTGCGCATTCGGCGCTATAAGCCCTCCCACGCGCAACAGGGATGCAGACCACGATGGCCGAAATCGGAACACCGCCTGAAAGCCCGCTCGATACTGCGGTGATCGAGGATCTGATGCGCCAGCAGGGTGAGGCAGTGCAGGCGTTGTTCGCGCCCTTCCTGCCCACGGCATCGACCCCCCTGCCCAATCTGGCGCAAGATCCGGCGGCGATGCAGCACTGGGCGATGTCGGCAGCGAAGCTGCAGAAGATGTGGCTGGATTTCGGTGCTGAACAGGCGGGCCAGGTCGAGCCGGTCATGGCCCGTATGGCGGACCCGGCGCGCTGGACGGCGATGTTCACTGACTGGTACGCCACGCTGCCGCTCTCGCAGGCCGAGACCCAGGCCAAGCTTTGGGAAGACGGGCTGGAGCTGTGGACCACGGTGCTCGGCCGCTATGGCATCGGGCCTGCGGCCAGCAAGGAAGAGTCGGCGCCGCTGCCGCGCAAGGATCGCCGCTTTGCCGATCCGCGCTGGGCCGAACAGCCCTGGTTCGCGCTGCTCCACCAGACCTACCTGCTGCTGGCCGAAAAACTCACCGCCATGGCCGCCGACGTGAAGGGCCTGCCGCCCGAGCGGCAGCACCAGGTGCAGTTTTTCACCAAGCTGGTCGTCGACGCGCTGAGCCCGGCCAACTTCCCGATGACCAACCCCATCGTGATTGAACGCACGCTCGAAACGCACGGCGAGAATCTCGTCAAGGGTGTCGAACACATGCTGGCCGACGTGCGCAAGGGCCAGCTCACCCACACCGATCCGCAGGCCTTCGAGCTGGGGCGCAACATCGCGGTTACCCCGGGCAAGGTCGTCCACGAGACCGCGCTGTACCAGCTGATCCAGTACAGCCCGACCACGCCCGACGTGCTCGCCGTCCCGCTGCTGATCTTCCCGCCGTGGATCAACCGCTTCTACATCCTCGACCTCAACCCGAAGAAAAGCTTCATCCACTGGGCGGTCGAACAAGGGCTGTCAGTGTTCGTCGTCTCGTGGAAATCGGCCGATGCCTCGATGGCCGATATCGTGTGGGACGACTACGTGATGGCGCAGGTCGAGGCGATCGACGTGGTTCGCAAGCGGCTGGGTGTGCCGCAGGTCCACGCCATCGGCTATTGCGTCGCGGGCACCACGCTGGCGGCGACGCTGGCGCTGATGGCGCGGCGGGGCGACGCGGACAAGGTGCGCTCGGCCACTTTCTTCACCGCGCAAGTCGATTTTGAAAAGGCCGGCGATCTCAAGTCGTTCATCGACGACAAGCAGATCAAGCTGCTCGAAAGCCTCTCGACCGACGGCTACCTCGACGGGCGCTACATGGCGGCCACGTTCAACCTGCTGCGCGGCACCGACCTCATCTGGAATTATGTCGTCAGCAACTACCTGCTTGGCGAGGACTATCCTGCGTTCGACCTGCTGCACTGGAATGGTGACACCACCAATCTCCCGGCTAAGTGGCACAAGGCCTATCTGGAGGACCTCTACCGCGACAACCGGCTGGTGATGCCGGATTCGCTGGAGATCGACGGCACGCCGATCGACCTGCGCCTCATCGCGACGCCATGCTACATCCAGGCCGGGCGCGAGGATCACATCGCGCCGCCGGAAAGCGTGTGGAAGCTTACCCGCCTGCTCTCGGGCCCCTGGCGCTTCCTGCTGGCGGGTTCGGGCCACATCGCGGGCGTGGTCAATCCGCCGGACGCGGGCAAGTACCAGTTCTGGCGCAACGATGGCGCGCCCACGACGCTGGCCGAATTCGTCGCCGGCGCGCGCGAGACAAAGGGCAGCTGGTGGCCCGACTGGATCGATTGGATTCGCGCCGAGGATGCCGCGATGGTCCCGGCCAAAGGCAAGCGCGTTCCCGGCGGGCGCGGAGATCCTGTTATCGAAGATGCCCCAGGCCGCTATGTGAAGACGCGCTGAGCGCGTTTCGGCCAAATGTTAGCGGTACCCGCCATGATGGCAATATCTTGTCATGGTGCAGTGCACAATAACCCTTGACCTCGGGCCAATCGGCTCCTATTTTGTGCAGTGCAACACGGTCTTCTGCCAATCCAACTCGTTGGTTTCGTGAGAGGGGCGTGTCCGGCGCAGGAGCAGTCAGGTCATGGAAGACGAAGTCAAGGATATCGCAAGCGCAGCAATCGCCGCGCCAAGCGCCGAGGCTGAGATCGCCGCGGCCGAGCCGCTCGTGCAGTCTGCAGGGCTCGAGGTGGAGGCCGTTCCGGCAGCCACCGAAAAGCCGAAGGGCAAGCCTGGTCGTCCCCGCAAGGTCGCCGCGCCTGCTCTCGCAAAGGCTGTCAAAGCGCCGGTGGCGCCGGCTGTTAAGCCGGTCCGGAAGGCCAAGGTAAAGGTTGTGAAGCCCGAACCGAAGCCCGCCGCGAAAATCAGCACCACCCTCGTCAAGACCAACAAGAAACAAGCCGTCTCCGTGAAGAGCGCGGCTGCGAAGCAGAAGGACTTTACCATCATGAACGCCATTCCCACCGAGATGACCGAGACCATCCAGACCGCGATGAAGGAAGCCGCCGAAAAGGCGAAGGCCGCACTCGAAAAGAGCCAGGCCGCGCTGGGCGACATGGGCGCCTTCACCAAGGGCAACGTTGAGGCCGTCGTCGAATCGACCAAGATCCTCGCCACCGGCCTCCAGGAAATGACCAAGAGCTACGCCGCCGAGACCAAGACCGTGGTCGAGACGATGCAGGCCGAGATCAAGGAACTTGCTTCGGTGAAGTCGCCGGCCGAGTTCTTCGAGAAGCAGAACGCGATGCTGCGCAAGCAGTTCGACGCCGCCATGGCGGTCACCTCGAAGAACAGCGAAGCGATGCTCAAGCTCGCCAGCGAAGCCTTCCAGCCGATCTCGAACCGCGTCAGCCTCGCGGTCGAGAAGATCAAGCACGCCGCCTGATCGGCGTCTTGCGCCCGCGCTAAGGCGCAGGCGGACCTTGAACACGCAACGGGCTGGATGGGATTTCCCTCCAGCCCGTTGTCGTTTCCGGGCCGAAAGCACGGCCTCGGAACTGGACTTTGAGGCCAAGTGTTCACCCGCCTCTTGTACGCGGGGGCCTGCGATGCGATATTCACTTCACGCCATGAGCATGAAAGCTAACCTCGGCGCCCTCAAGGGCCCTGCCGCCTACAGTGCCGCATTCGCGGTGCGCGTCCCCGTGCGCGCGGCTGATGATGACGAGCCCAAGGGTCCCGGCACCGGCGGGGGCGATGACGATCAGGTCGGCATTGCTACCAAGACGCGAACCCGCCCGAAGAAGCCCAGCATGTTCAAGGTGCTGATGCTCAACGACGATTACACGCCGATGGAATTCGTCGTGATGGTCCTCAAGCGCTTCTTCAACATGGACCTCGAGCAGGCCACACGCGTGATGCTCCATGTCCACCAGAAGGGTGTCGGCGTCTGCGGGATCTTCCCCTACGAGATCGCCGAAACCAAGGTGAACCAGGTGATGGATTTCGCCCGGCAGAACCAGCACCCGCTGCAGTGCACGCTCGAGAAGGCGTGATTCGCGCCTGAGCGACTGCCAGCATCGACGGACAACCGGCCGCCACCGTATTTTCGCCTTCCGCCGGGCCCTGAACCGGGCTAACCCGAGCCGTCCTTCCGGTCCAGCGAGCCGCCCCGCCCTTGCCTTTCCTTACCGCCACTGACCGATACATCGCCCGGCTCGTCTTCGTGCCGATGTGCGCGGTTTTCGTGATCGCGGCGTCGCTGCTCGTGCTCGACAAGATGCTCAAGCTGTTCGACTTCGTGGCGACCGAAGGCGGGCCGGTCAGCGTCGTTTTCAAGATGCTGGCCAACCTCCTGCCCGAATACGCGAGCCTGGCGATTCCGCTCGGCCTGATGCTCGGCATCCTGCTCGCCTTCCGCCGCCTTGCCACATCGTCGGAGCTCGACGTGATGCGCGCTGTCGGCCTGTCCTACACGCGGCTGCTGCGCGTGCCCTACCTGTTCACCGTGGTGCTTGCCGCGCTCAACCTGCTGATCGTGGGCTATCTCCAGCCACTCTCGCGCTACTATTACGAACAGCTGCAGTTCGATCTGCGCTCGGGTGCGCTGGGTGCCTCGATCAAGGTGGGGGAGTTCAACACCCTGCAGGACCGCACCGCGCTGCGTGTCGATTCGAGCCGCGACGAGGGCCGCGACCTGCGCGGCATCTTCGCGCGGATTGCCACCAAGGACGGGCAGGTCCTCGTGATCTCCGCGCGTGAAGGCCAGTTCTTCGCCAACAAGGAAAACCCCGATACGGTGATCCTGCGCCTCTCCGAAGGGCAGATCGTGCAGGACGGCCCGGGCATCACCTCGCCGCGCGTGCTCACCTTCGCGACGCATGACCTGCCGATCGACCTGCCCAAGATCGAGCAGTTCCGCAGCCGCGGTGAGCGCGACCGCGAATACTTCCTCCCCGAACTGCTGCGCATCGGCTGGAGCAAGGATTCGAGCGAGGCCGCGCGCTATCAGAGCATCGCCAGCCTCAACTACCGCCTCGTTGAAGTGGCAATGATGTTCCTCCTGCCGCTGCTGGCTGTCGCGCTCGCGGTCCCGCCCAAACGCTCGAGTTCGGCGCTCGGCGTGTTCGTCTCGATCGTGATGGTGGTCGCCTATCACAAGGTCAACGAATACGGGCAGGATGTCTCCAGCCTCGGCCGCGTCGATCCCACGCTCGCGCTGTGGGGGCCGTTCGCGCTGTTCGCCGCGCTGATCGTCTCGATGTACTGGCGGCTGGCCTATGTGCCCGGAGGCCAGCCGATCGGCGCCCTGGAAACCGGCTTTGCCAAGATCACACGCTCGGTGATGAAGCTGTTCTCAGCGCGCAAGCCAGCGCGGGCCGAGGTCTCGGGAGCCGTCGATGCAGCTTGATTTCTTCCCCTCGCGCACGATCACGCTCTACATCGGACGGATGTTCGCGGTGCGGATCATCGCCGTGCTGCTGATGCTCGTGCTGGTGCTGCAGATGCTCGATCTGCTGAGCGAAAGCGGCCGTATCCTCGCCGCGCCGGGCAATGGGCAGGGCGAGTTGCTGACATATGCGGGCCTCAGGATTCCGCAGCTGATCAGCCGGTTCCTGCCCTATTCGGTGCTGCTGGCAACAATCATCACCTTGATGACGCTCAACCAGAACAGCGAGGTGATCGCGCTGAAAGCGGCGGGCCTGTCCGCACATCAGGTGCTGGCACCGCTGTTCCTTGTCGCCGCGCTGACCTCGCTGGTCACGCTTGCCTTCAACGAGCGCGTGGTCGTGCGTGCATCGGCCACGCTCAAGGCCTGGCAGGCAGTCGATTACGGTGCGATCCCGCGCGACAGTGCGGTCAAGACCAACGTCTGGCTGCAGGACGGGGGCAACCTGCTCTATGCGCGGTCGGTTACCGGTATGGGCGATCAGACCCGCATGACCGATGTGAGCTGGTATCGCCGCGATCCTGCCGGGATGGTGACCGAGATCGTGCGCTCGCCCGAGGCGACTTTCGCGAAGCCGGGCTGGCACTTCACCCGCCCCGGCGGCTTCGATGTGCAGAGCGCGCGCCGCCTGACTTATCCAGCTGGCGAGATCTTCGCGCGGAGCGTCGATCCCGCGCAAGTGGTGATCCGCAAGGCGGATGCGGACGGGGAATCGATCGGGCAGCTGTCGGATTCGATCGCCGCCATCCGCGGCGCCGGCTACCGCACCAGCGAGCTTGAGGGCAAATGGTGGCACAAGCTTTCCGGCCCGCTTTCGGCGCTGCTGATGCCGCTGCTCGGCGCGGTTGCCGCGTTCGGCCTTGCGCGCTCGGGCATGCTCTTCGTCCGCGCGGTCATCGGCATGGCGCTGGGCTTTGCCTACTTCGTCGTCGACAACGCCGCGCTCGCGATGGGCAACTTTGGCGGCTATCCCCCGCTCCTCGCCGCCTGGGCGCCGTTCTTCCTGTTCCTGCTGATCGGCGAGACGGTGCTCGTCAGGACAGAAGAGTAGCGGCAACCGCGTCGCCCGCGCGCAGCGGCAGACGCAGCGCCTGAACGCCCTGGGCATCGACCGGCGGCAAGCGCCCGGCACGAATGTTCACCTGAATCGAGGGCAGCAGGAGGCGCGGCGGCGCAAGCGTGGCATCGCGCGCTTGCCGCTGGGCCACGAAGGCGGCCTCATCGATGCCGTCATGCGCCTGCACATTCGTGCGCCGCTGCTCACCAACGGTCGTCTCCCAAGCGAACTCGCTACGCCCCGGCCCCTTGTAATCGTGGCAAAGGAACATGCGGGTCTCGTCCGGCAGCGCCAGCAGGCGGCGGATCGAGCGGTAGAGCGCATGGGCATCGCCGCCCGGAAAGTCGCACCGCGCGGTGCCGTAGTCCGGCATGAACAGCGTGTCGCCGATGAACACGGCATCGGCGACGTGAAAGCTGATGCACGCGGCGGTGTGGCCCGGGGTGTGCATCACGGTGAAGGCCAGGTTGCCGAGCGGCAGCACTTCGCCATCATGGAGCAGGCGGTCGAAGTCACGGCCTTCGGGGAGCAGGTCATCCGCCCCGAACATCGGCTTGAAGACCGCCTGCACCTCGGTGATCATGGCGCCGATGCCGATCCATGCCCCAGTGCGCCCCGCAATCAGTTTTGCCCCGCTGAGGTGATCGGCATGGGCATGGGTTTCGAGCACCATTTCGATCCGCCAGCTGCGCGCCGAGGCCGCAGCCATGATCGCCTCGACTGATGCCGAGCCGATGCGCGCCGAGGCCTGATCGTAATCGAGCACCGGATCGATCACGGCGGCGGCACCGGTCTCAGGGTCAGCCACGAGATAGGATACGGTGAAGGTCGGCTCATCGAAGAAAGCGAGAATCTCGGGCTGGGCAGGCATGGCAGGCGTCCTTTCGAGGCACCTTTATATTAGGTATTGCTAAATTAGCAAGTCCTGATATAAGGCACTCATGACGATCCATCCACCCCTCGACACCGCCACGTTTGAAGCCAACGCCACCAAGGTCGCGGCCGTCCTGCGCGAGCTCGCCAATCCGCACCGGCTGATGGTGCTTTGCTCGCTGGTCGAAGCGGGCGAAATGAAGGTTGGCGAAATCGCACAGCGCGTCGGGCTTTCGCAGTCCGCACTCTCGCAGCACCTCGCCCGGCTGCGCGAGGATGGCCTCGTCGCCTTCACGCGGGAGGCGCAAGTGCTGCGCTACCGGATCGCCGACAGCCGCATCGAAGCGCTGCTGGCCACGCTCTACCAGCTCTATTGCACCGAGGATTGAAACCATGACCCTGCCCAAGATCACCCCCGCTGAAGCCCGCCGGCTTGTGGCTGGCGGCGCGCGCCTGATCGATATCCGCTCGCCGGACGAATATGCCCGCGCCCGCATTCCCGGCTCCGAGAACCGGCCGATCGACTCCCTCGGCCGCGTCGGCGATGCACCGGCGGTGGTCTATCACTGCCGCAGTGGCATGCGCACCACGGCCAATGCCAGCCAGCTTGCACAAGCGAGCGATTGTCCGGCCTATCTGCTTGAGGGCGGGCTCGATGCGTGGCGTGCCGCCGGGCTGCCAGTTGCGGAAGACCGCAAGGCTCCGCTCGAGATCATGCGGCAAGTGCAGATCACGGCTGGCGCGCTGGTCGTCCTCGGCGTGGTGCTGGGCTTCCTGTTCAGCCCGGCCTTCCTTGGCCTTTCTGCCTTTGTCGGCGCAGGCCTGATGTTCGCCGGCACCACGGGATGGTGCGGCATGGCCAAGCTTCTCGCAGCGATGCCATGGAACCGGCGCGCGGCGGCCTGATCCCATGCCGCTTGCCACGCTCCTCGCAGCACTCGTCAGTGGCGGGCTGATCGGCTTGATCCTGGCCGGGCTGGGTGCGGGCGGATCGATCCTGATGACTCCGCTGCTGATCTATGTGGTCGGCGTGGGTTCGGCCCATGCCGCAGTGGGGACCAGCGCGGTCGCAGTCACGCTCAATGCCCTCGTCAGCCTCGTCGGCCACGCCCGCGCTGGTACGGTCAAGTGGCGCTGCGCGGGCGTTTTTGCAGTTTCAGGCGTGATTGGCGCGGCCATCGGGGCAGAAGTGGGCAAGGCGCTCGACGGGCGGCATCTGCTCCTGCTCTTCGGTCTCCTCATGATCGGCGTAGGCCTTGCCATGCTGCGCCCGCGCCGCGGCGAGGAGCGCGCCGATGTGCGCCTGACTCGCACCAGCGCGGCTCACTTGCTTCCCCGCCTCATCCCGATCGGGTTTGGCACCGGCCTCCTCGCAGGCTTCTTCGGGATCGGCGGCGGGTTCCTGATCGTGCCCGGCCTGATCGCGGCGACAGCCATGCCGATGCGCAACGCCGCCGGCACCTCGCTCGTGGTCGTTGCCGCGCTGGGGGCGACGACCGCCACCTCGTACGCCGTGTCGGGACTGGTTGCCTGGCCGCTGGTCGCTGTGCTGGTGATCGGCGGCCTCGGCGGTGCGGCGCTGGGCCTCGCCGGTGCGCGCCATCTCGCGGCCCGGCGCGGCCTTGTCGAGCGCGGGTTTGCCCTGCTCGTGATCGCCGTCGGGATCTACGTCGCCGTCACGCGTTAGCGTGCGGTCATCGTGCTGCGCACCAGCCGGCCGAGCAGCGGGAACAGCCCGGCATAGCTCGAACGGGTATAGGTCGAGCCCATGCCGAGCTCTGCGCTCAGGCGGCGATGCGCTTCACCCAGCGCGTGATAGGGCACGCTTGGCAGCAAGTGGTGCAGCGCATGATAGCGCAGGCCAACCGGCGCCCACAGCACCGTCAGCCAGCCCGGCGGCGGCACGTTGACCGAATCGAGGTACTGCCCCGTCACCGTCATCGTCTCGCCCTCGTTCTCCCACAGGTGCGCGACCAGCGTGCGCGCCTGATTGAGCACGGCGCCGAGCGCGATCACCGCGATGCCGATCAGCAGCGGGCGCCAGCCATGCGTGGCCGACCAGCCGAGCAGGAACCACGCCCAGGCGGACGCGCCGAACTCCTGCCAGAACACCATCCGCGCAAAGTCACCCTCCGGCGGGCGGCGGCGAAAGGCCGGGTTGATCGCCAGCGCCGAGGCGCGCGCCCAGACCAGCCAGCGCAGCGGCGGGATGATCGCGCCTAGCGGCACGAGCACAGCCGAACGCACCAGCAGCGCGACCGGCAGCAGCAGCGCAGTCAGCAGAAACACCGGCAGCGACCACGGCTTCATCAGCGCGAGCGGCAGGTATTCGGGGTCCTCCGCGGTGCCATAGCGCGTGCGTGCATGGTGCAGCGGGTGGACGCCCTCATACATGAACGAAGGCGTGAGCATCGGAATGCCGACGATCAGGTTCCACACGAAGCGGAAGCCGGGCAGCGCATTGCGGTGGATATGCGAAAGCTCGTGGATGAACAGCAGCGCACGGTAGAAGGCGAGCGCCGACAGCACGCCGCAGGCCACAGCGAGCCACCCATTGGTGGCAAGGATCGCCCCGGCCAGCGCGGCATAGCCCGTCAGCGCCGAAGCGAGCATGTCAGGCCAGAAGATCGCAGGGCTGGCCTCGCCCAGATCGCGCGTCAATTCGACCGCGGCGCGCAGCATGGCCTTGTCGTCCGGCGTGCGCGCGAGGATCGCGGCGTCGCCAGACGCATCGGCCTTCGGCTGCGGGGCCGTTTCGATCGAAGGAGAGGCGAGCATGCGTGTTTCCTGATTGACCCGAGAGTGCCTGATAGACCTTGAACCGCTTGTCCAGAGACCCTTTGAGCCGTGTCCGCTTGACAATCCGACCCGGGCCAACGCAGGCAAGCCCTGCATTTTTTCCTAGTACTTCCAAACAAAGGCAAGATCGTGGCCGGAACTCCAGACAATGCCCATTCAAACGCTGGCGGCGAAGTAGTCATCACCCCGGTTTCCGGCAAGGCCGACCGCACTGCCTTTGTGGACCTCGCCTACAGCATCAACGCGAGCGATCCCGCGTGGGTCCCGCCGCTGCGCATGGAAGCGGTGGAGCTTGTCACGCCCGGCAAGAACCCGTTCTTCGAGCACGCAGATGTGCAGCTGTTCCTCGCGCGCCGTGCTGGCAAGGTGGTTGGCCGCATCTCGGCGCATATCGATCACCTCGCCGTCGCGATGGACCCGGTGCAGGGCATGGGTCCGGGCACGGGCAACTGGGGCCTGCTTGAGGCCGAAGACGAGGCGACGGCGCGCGCACTGATCACCCGCGCGGAAGACTGGCTGCGCGAGAAGGGCATGAACCGCGTGCTGGCCCCGATCTCGATGTCGATCTGGGAGGAGCCCGGCCAGCTCGTGCGCGGCTTCGAACAATCGCCCACGGTCATGATGGGTCACCAAAGCAAGCGCTACCCCGCCTATATCGAAGCGCTGGGCTATACCCATGCCAAATCGCTGCTCACCTACGAGCTCGACATCACCAGGGAATTCCCCCCGCTCATCCAGCGCATTGTCGCTTCGGGCGAGAAGAACCCGCGCATCCGCATCCGCGGCGTGGACAAGAGCAAGTTCGATGCCGAGGCCAAGCTGATCCTCGATATCCTCAACGATGCCTGGTCGGACAACTGGGGCTTCGTCCCCTTCACCGACACCGAGATCGCCTACGCCGGCAAGAAGTTCAAACCGATCGTGCGCGAGGATCTGATCATGATCGCCGAGTACGACGGCGAGCCGGTGGCGTTCATGATGACGCTGCCCGATCTCAATGAAGTGCTGAAGCCGATGGGCGGCTCGCTGTTCCCGTTCAACTGGGCCAAGCTGCTCTTGTGGCTGCGCAATCCGCGCGTGCGCACCATGCGCGTGCCGCTGATGGGCGTGCGCAAGAGGCTTCAGTCCTCGCGCCTTGCCAGCCAGCTCGCCTTCATGATGATCGAATACATCCGCCGCAATTCGGTGACGCGCTATGGCTCCACGCGCGGCGAGATCGGCTGGATCCTCGATGACAATCAGGGGATGGTCGCCATCGCCGATGCCATCGAAAGCAAGGTCAACAAGGAATACGTGATCTACGGCAAGGGGCTCTAAGCGAAACAGACGGCTCGGTCGCGGCACCGGCCCCCGCACTTCCGCGCGCTTCGCGCCTCGCTCATCGCAAACGCGCATCTCCCGCCTTGATCCCGCCACACGCGGGGTCCAGATAGCGGCGCGAGATGGCCGACATGCCCGATCCCGAACTGGAACCCGGCACCGCCGTGTCCCGCCTCCCCGATGAGTGGGCGGGCGATACGCGCGCGCGGCTGCAATCGGCGATCGTGCTGCTGCTCATGGCCGGGCTGTTCCTCGCGCTGCCCTTCGTGCTTTCGATCGGTTCGGTGGTGTTCCTGCCGCCGGTCTCCGCCGTCGTCATCACGATCATCCTTGCCCCGCTCGCAGACCGCATGTGCCGCCTTGGCCTGCCCGACATGCTTGCCGCACTTCTCGCGATGCTGACGATGGCCGGCGTCATCGTCCTCGCCCTCGCGCTGATCCTTCAGCCGGCCTTCGCCATGGTCGATCAGGTGCCGGACATGCTGACAGTGGTCAGCCGCCGCTTTGCGGAATGGCGCGGCAACCTCGCGTGGATCAACGATTTCAACCGCCAGCTTGCGCGCCTGCTCGGACACAGCCCGCGCGAGGTCGTGCTCGCCAGCCCCTCGGTGATCGAGCAGGTTGCCTTCGCCACGCCGAGCCTGGTGCTCGAGACGCTGGTCACCCTGCTGATGACCTTCTTCATGATCGAAACGCGCCTGCGCGTCCGCCGCCGCCTTGCGCGCGACGGCGACAGCGTGAACGCCTCGGTGCGCATCGCCCGCGTGATGCGCGATGTGCAGGACCGTGTGGCTGGCTATCTGCTCACCGTCGCGCTGATCAACCTCGGCATTGGCGTGATCGTCGCTTGCGGCGCCTATGCTTTCGGCCTCAGTGCGCCGATCATGTGGGGCGGCCTCGCCTTCGTGTTCAATTTCCTGCCCTACCTCGGCCCGCTGGCGATGATGGCCTTGCTCGGGCTGGTCGGGCTCGGCACGGCAAGCTCGATGTCCGTGGGCTTTGTCCCGATGCTCGCCTTCATGGGCCTCCACGCGATCGAGGCAAACTTCGTGACGCCCGCGATTCTCGGCGCGCGGCTGACGGTGAGCCCGGTCTCGATCCTCGTCGCGATCAGCTATTTCTCGTGGATCTGGGGCGTACCCGGCGCGCTGCTCTCCGTACCGATCCTGCTCATCATCGAGGCCATGCTCGACAACCTCGGTCGCCCCAACGTGATCGGCTTCCTGCTCGGAGAGCCGCTGTTCCGGCCCGCTTCAGGGCTCAGTCGCTAGCGGGCTCGTCGTCCAGCCCCGGCATCGCATCGACTACCGCCGTGACGGCAACGTCGAGCGTCACATTGCCCAGCGTTCGCATGAGATCGGGCAGCACTTCCACCGCCACCAGCAGCGCCAGCGGCCCCACCGGTACGCCCATCGCCAGCGCAATCGGCCCGCACGATGTGACGAGGCTGATCGCGCCGGGCAGGCTCACCGCGCCAAAGCTCATCACCGAGGCGACCGCGAAACCAGCCACCATGTGCCAGGTATCAACCGGAATGCCGAGCCAGTGCGCAAGGTAGATCGCGACGGCAAAGTTCATTGCCGGGCCGGTGCCGCGAAACAGCGCAACCGCCAGCGGCAAGGTAAACTCGGCCGCGCGATCTCTAATGCCGAGCTGGCGGCAGGCGCCGAGCATCGCGGGAAGCGAGGCCAGCGAAGACTGCGTCGAAAGCGCCAGCGCCTGCGCCGGGATCACTGCGCGGGCGAAGGCTCCCAACGGCTGCCGGCCGAACAGCACGGCGATGGGATAGGCGCTGAGGAACATCACCGTCCCCGTCAGCGTGACGATCAGCACATAGTGCGCCAGCGCGCCGATTGCCGCCGCCCCGGTATGCGCCGCGACCGCAAAGCTCAGGGCAAAGACGCCGACCGGCGCGGTCCACAGGATCCAGCCGACCACGATCAGCGTTGCCCCGCCCACGCCTTCGAAGAACGTCAGCAGGCTGTCGCGCTGGCGCAGGCCGAGCCGCGCGGCAGCGACCGCGAAAGCCGCTGTGAACAGCAGCAGCGGCAGGATCGCATCGTTCGCGGCAGACGCAAAGACATTGGCGGGCACGAACGAGGCCACGAAATCGCCCGCCCCCGGCAGCGGCCCGGCATTCTGCGCCGTGGCAGCGGACATGCTCGATCGCAGCGCCTCGGCCGCGCCCGGCGGGCTGGGGATCAGCGCGAGGAGTGCGGGCACCACGAAAGCGGCCATCGCCGAACCGCCCGCAAGGATCAGATAGAACCAGCCGAGCGCGCGCCGCGCCATCGCACCCGCACGGGCCGCCGCGACAGTCTGCACCATGCCCATGAACAGCAGCGAGACGACCAGCGGAATGATCGTGGCGCGGAGCGCCCGCAGCCACATGTCGCCCAGCGGCTCTGCCACTGCCAGCGCCGGTGCCAGCGCGCCCGGCGCGCGCATGGTGAGCAGGAGCCCCAGCCCGAGGCCCGCGATCAGCCCGACAAAGGTCCACAAGGTGGGCACCCGGGTGATTTCAGGCAGGGTGCCGGAGGAACCCGCCTCACCGGCGGATGACATATCGTTAATCGGTTGGTTCATCGGGCGGTGACATTAAGCGTGTAGGGGCATATGGCAATCCGCGCTGCGCTAGCGCTTTCGCAAAGGGACTTGTTTCAGGCAATGGCACGCAAATTCTTCGGCACCGACGGCATCCGGGGCCGGACCAACGCCGGTGTGATGACCGCCGCCACCGCGATGAAGGTGGGCCAGGCGGCCGGCACCTATTTCCTGCGCGGCGATCACCGCCACCGCGTCGTGATCGGCAAGGACACCCGGCTTTCCGGCTACATGCTGGAGAACGCGATGACCGCGGGCTTCACCAGCGTCGGCATGGATGTCGTGCTGCTCGGGCCGATGCCCACGCCGGCCGTCGCCCTCCTCACCCGCGAAATGCGCGCCGATGTCGGCGTGATGATCTCGGCCAGCCACAACCCGTTCGAAGACAACGGCATCAAGCTGTTCGGCCCTGATGGCTTCAAGCTTTCCGACGAGGACGAACTCGCGATCGAGGCGATGCTCGAGCAGGACCTGCCGCTCGCCGATGCGAACGACGTCGGCCGCGCCCGCCGCATCGAGGATGCGCGCGGCCGCTATATCCACGCGGTCAAGGCCTCGCTCCCGCACAACGTGCGGCTCGATGGCCTGCGCATCGTGGTCGATTGCGCGAATGGCGCGGCCTACCACGTCGCCCCTTCTGCCCTGTGGGAACTTGGCGCCGAAGTCATCGCCATCGGGGTCGAGCCCAATGGCAAGAACATCAACGCCGGGGTCGGCTCGACACACCTCGATGCGCTCAAGGCCCGCGTGCGCGAAGTGCGCGCCGATATCGGCATCGCGCTCGATGGCGATGCGGACCGGCTGATCGTGGTCGACGAAAAGAGCCAGACGGTCGATGGCGACCAGATCATGGCACTGATCGGCGGCCGGCTCCATGCACAGGGCACACTGCGCGGCGGCGGCGTGGTCGCCACCGTCATGTCGAACCTCGGTCTGGAGCGGTACCTCAATAGCCTTGACCTCGAACTCGTGCGCGCTTCGGTCGGTGACCGCTATGTGCTCGAGAAGATGCGCGAGGGCGGCTACAACGTCGGCGGCGAACAATCAGGCCACATGATCCTGACCGACCACGGCACCACTGGCGATGGCACCGTTGCTGCGCTGCAGGTCCTCGCCGCGCTGGTCGCTTCGGGCAAGCCCGCGAGCGAGACGCTGCACTTGTTCGATCCCGTGCCCCAGCTCCTGAAGAACGTGCGCTTCGCTGGCGGCAAGCCGCTCGAAGCCGCCAGCGTCAAGGCGGTGATCGCAGAGGCCGAGGCGCAGCTTGCCGGCAAGGGCCGCCTTGTCATCCGCCCCTCGGGCACCGAACCCGTCATCCGCGTGATGGCCGAAGGCGACGACGCGCGCGAAGTGGAGCAGGTCGTCGATGCGATCTGCGACGCGGTCCGCAAGGCCGCCTGAGGAGGACCCCCGATGCTGGACATGCGCCCCGATTGCGAACGCTGCGGTACCGACCTTCCGGCCGAGGCGCCGGGCGCATTCATCTGCTCGTTCGAGTGCACCTTCTGCGCGGAATGCGCCGAAGCGCTCGATGATCGCTGCCCCAATTGCGGCGGCGAACTGATGGACCGCCCCAGCCGCGCCAAGGCGCTGCACGCAAAGTATCCGCCTTCGACCGAGCGGAAGTTCAAGGCAAAATGACGCAGCCACCCCGGGTGGCCCCCAGAATCCTGGCCATCGCCGGTTCGGATTCGGGCGGCGGCGCGGGCATTCAGGCCGATATCAAGACGATCACGATGCTCGGCGGTTATGCGATGACCGCCGTTACCGCGCTCACGGCCCAGAACACGACGGGCGTCACCATGGTGGAGGCCGCCAGCCCCGCGATGGTCGCCGCGCAGATCGATGCCTGCACGAGCGATCTCGGTGTCGACGCAGTGAAGATCGGCATGCTCGGTTCGCCCGGGATCGCCGCCGTGGTGGCGGAGCGGCTGGAGCGCCTTGCCGTACCGATCGTATTTGATCCGGTGATGATCGCCACCAGCGGCGCTGCGCTGGCCGACGCCGATACTATCGCCGCGTTCGAACGGCTCATGGCGCTTGCCACCCTCACCACGCCCAACGTGCCCGAACTCGCCGCACTCGGCGGCGCAGTCGCCCTGCGCGCGCGGGGCATCGCCTGGCTTGCCAAGGGCGGCGATGCGGAAGGGCCCGATGTGACCGATCGGCTCGCGGTGCCAGGCAAAGAGGATGTGGTCTGGACCGCGCCGCGCATCGCAACGCGCCACACCCACGGCACCGGCTGCACACTATCGAGCGCCATCGCCACGCACCTCGCGCGCGGGCTATCCCTCGCCGATGCGGTGGCGGAAGCACGTGCGTTCGTGCGCGCCGCCCTGCTTGCGGCGCCCGGCTTCGGCGCAGGACACGGCCCGCTGGGGCACTACGCCATCCGCTAAGTGTCAGCTGCGGCCGCGCGTCCCCGCAATCGCAAGCAGCTTGCGCCACAGCCGCGCACGGCGTTCGCCGGTGAGAACAAGGATCAGATTGATCAGGAATACGGTTATGCCGACGAAGCCGAAGAACCCGCTTCTGGTATCCCCGATCCAGTAACCCAAGCCCAGCACCAGCAGAATCGAAGGCACAAACAGCAGGCTGAGGAACGCAAAGATTTTCGCAAAGATCAGGAACTGCTTCATGCGCCGGGGCCCTAGCCAAACAGGGCCAGCAGGGATGGCTGACCTATCTAGTTGGCATTGAGGGCTTTTCCCGGCTCAACCAATCGCCCGAACGGGCGAAAGCACGGCATGCGGACTGCCCCTAGGGGCGGTCAGTCGAGATCGAGGCCGTAGAATGCGGTGATATGGCTCCAGGCTTCCTCCGCCGTCTCGACCACGTGGAACAGGCCAAGGTCAGCCGGGCTGATCACACCTTCCTCGGCCAGCGCGGCAAAGTTGACCACGCGGCCCCAGAAATCCGCACCAAACAGCAGGATCGGGATCGGCTGCATCTTGCCCGTCTGGACCAAGGTCAGCAGCTCGAACAGTTCGTCGAACGTGCCGAAGCCGCCCGGGAACGCCGCCACCGCCCGCGCGCGGAGCAGGAAGTGCATCTTGCGCAGCGCGAAATAGTGGAACTGGAACGAAAGATGCGGCGTCACATAGGCATTGGGCGTGTGCTCGTGGCGCAGCGTGATGTTGAGCCCGATCGATTCCGCGCCGACGTCCGCCGCGCCGCGATTGGCCGCTTCCATGATCGAGGGACCGCCGCCCGAGCAGATCACGAAGTGGCGCTTGCCGTCTTCCACCACCGCGCTGCGGCTGGCGATCTGCGCCAGCTTGCGCGCCTCCTCGTAGTAGCGGGCCTTGGCGATCAGCCGCTCGGCGACCTTGTGCTGCTCGGGCGTCTTCGCCGCCGCGCGCACGGCATCTGCCTCTTCTGGTGCGGGAATGCGCGCCGAGCCATACATCACGAGCGTCGAGCCGATCGCCGCCTCGTCGAGCAGCATTTCGGGCTTGAGCAGCTCGAGCTGGAAGCGCACCGGGCGCAGTTCCTCGCGCAGCAGGAAATCGGTGTCGCGGAAGGCCAGCCGATAGGCCGGATCCTGCTGCTGCGGGGTGACGTATTCGTGGCTTTCGACAAAGCCGGCTTCCTGCTCGGCCTTGTAGAATCTGCGCTGCGAGAGTTCGTGGGCTTCTTCGTCGGTCATGGCCCCAGCATGTCGCAAGGGCCGCGCCAATGCGCAATGGACGATGCATGCGGTTCAACAATTTGCTGCGATCAGATTGGCGCTGGCCGGTATGCTTTTGCCGCTACGGACAAGCGGCAAATAGGCCCACATCCGATGCAGCGGCATGTGCTCACCCTTGCTGAGGCCCGGGAAAAGGTTGCGGCCTGACCGAGCCCCAGATCCGGCGCCGACTACGGCTGGCGCCGCAAGGCCCCTTCGGAGGAGGGCTTCAAGCCGGACCAATCGATGAGTGACGGCTCTTCCAGATCGGCAAGGATCGGGCAGTCAGGGCGATCGTCGCCATGGCAGCAAGCAACCAGCGTGCCCAGCGTTGCAGCCATTGCCTCAAGGCTGCGGGCGCGCTCCTGAAGCCGTTCGATATGCGCCTTGGCGATGCGCATGACATCCGCACTGTGGCGGGATTTATCGCGCCACAGGCCGAGCAGATCGTTGATCTCAGACACGGCAAAACCGAGGTCGCGCGCGCGGCGGATGAAGCACAGCATGTGCACGTCAGAAGGCGAATAGTCGCGGTATCCGGAATCCCGCCGATCCGCTTTCGGGATCAGCCCAATCTGTTCGTAGTACCGGATCATCTTGGTCGAGACGCCCGATGCCTGCGATGCCTGGCCGATATTCATGATGATCATCCTTGTCCAATTGCAGCGAAACCCGCACCGCTCATGCCGGCGCCTTGAAGCGGCGAAGGCGCAGGGCATTGCCGAGTACGAAGACGCTTGATGCCGCCATCGCAGCAGCCGCTACCACGGGCGAGAGGAGCAGGCCCCAGCCGGGGTAAAGCGCACCGGCGGCGACCGGGACGAGTGCGATATTGTAGGCAAAAGCCCAGAACAGGTTTTGCCGGATGTTCCCGATGGTCGCATGCGACAAGGCAATGGCGGTTGCCGCACCGTTGAGATGGCCAGACATCAGGACGATATCGGCGGATTCAATGGCGATGTCAGTGCCCGTGCCAACCGCAAGACCGACGTCAGCGGCGGCCAGCGCCGGTGCATCGTTGATGCCGTCGCCGACGAAGGCGATGTGGCCATAGGCTGTCTTCAGGCGCCGGACTGCCGCCACCTTGCCTTCGGGCAGGACCTCCGCGACGACTTCGTCGATTCCGAGCTCGCGGGCGATGGCATCGGCTGTCCGGCGGTTGTCACCGGTGATCATCGCAACCTTGAGCCCAAGCGCATGGAACGCCTTGATCGCTGCAGGGGTGCTGGGCTTGATCGGATCGGACACTGCGATCACTGCCGCAAGCCGGCCAGCGATTGCCGCATAAAGCGGCGACTTGCCCTGCGTCCCGAGCGTCTGCGCGAGATCGGCAAAACCCTCTGTCCCGATGCCGAGTTCGGCCATGTAGCGCTGCGAGCCGACCTGCACACGCTTGGCATCGACATTCGCCTCAGCGCCGAGGCCGGTCCGGGACTGAAAGTCTCCGGCCGCGGGGATAGTCAGCATCCCGGCCTCGGCTGCCGCAACGATGGCTCGCGCGATCGGGTGCTCCGATTTCGCTTCGACGGCTGCAACCAGCCGCAGCACATCTTCACGTTCGAACCCGTCGGCGACGGCAAAGTCGGTGAGCGTCGGTTTGCCTTCGGTAAGGGTTCCGGTCTTGTCGAGCGCGATCACCTTCGCGTCCTTGAGCGATTGCAATGCCTCACCCTTGCGGAACAGGACCCCCAATTCCGCACCGCGCCCGGTGCCGACCATGATCGAGGTGGGTGTGGCCAGCCCCATGGCGCAGGGGCAGGCGATGATCAGCACCGCAACGCCGTTTACCAGCGCGAAGGTCAGCGCAGGCGGTGGTCCGAAGGCCAGCCAGGCAAGGAATGTGAGCGCGGCGGCTGCGAAGACCGCCGGGACAAACCACATTGTCACCCTGTCGACCAGAGCCTGGATCGGCAGTTTCGCGCCTTGTGCCTCTTCCACCATGCGGATGATCTGGGCGAGCATCGTTGCCTCGCCCACGGCGGTTGCACGCAGGGCAAGGGCGCCTTGCTGGTTGACGGTGCCGCCCACCACAGCCGAGCCTGCAGCCTTGGCGACGGGGATGGGTTCGCCGCTGATCATGGCCTCGTCGACGAAACTCTCCCCCTCGACGACGGCACCATCGACCGGGATACGTTCGCCCGGTCGCACGTCGACGATATCGCCTGCGGCGACGTCCGAGACGGGCACTTCCGCCAGCCCCCCGCTGCGCCGCACCCGCGCGGTCCGGGCCTGGAGACCGATGAGGCGCTTGATGGCTTCCGACGTGCGTCCCTTTGCCCGCGCCTCGAGATAGCGTCCGAGCAGGATCAGGGTGACGATCACCGCAGCCGCCTCGTAATAGACGTTCACCGTGGCATCGGGCAGCAGTCGGGGTGCGAAGGTCGCAACAAGCGAATAGCCGTAAGCGGCTGCGGTTCCGACTGCGACCAGTGAGTTCATGTCGGGTGCGAGGCGCAAGAGGGCTGGTACACCCTTCTTGAAGAAGCGCAGGCCGGGCAGCGCCAGAACCAGCGACGTGAGAACGAACTGGAGTATCCAGCTGTTTTCCATCCCGATCGTCGCCATGATCAGACGATGCGCGCCGGGAATGGTGTGACTGCCCATTTCGAGCACAAAGACCGGCAAGGTCAGGATCGCGGCAAACGTCAGATCGCGTTTGATCGCCTTTAGCTCGGCCACCTTGCGTTCGCCGGCTTCGGCTGCCGCAGTCTCGTTGCCGGCAGCAAGGATGCGTGCTGCGTAACCCGCATCCGCGATCGCAGCGATCAGAGCGAGCGGCTCCGCGCTGCCTGTCACGCTTGCGCGTTCGGTGGCGAGGTTGACGTTGGCCATGGCGACACCGGGTACGCCCCGCAGCGCCGCCTCGACACGGCCTACGCAGGAGGCGCAGGTCATGCCCTCGACCGCTAGTTCGTAGCGTTCGGATGGCACATGGTAGCCTGCTGCTTCGACGGCGCTCGCAATGCTTGCGCGATCAACCCCGTCCGCAGCAACGACCGTAGCCCGCTCCGTGGCGAGATTGACGCTGACGGAGCGCACGCCTTCGACGGCATTGATCGACTTCTCAACCCTGCCGACGCAGGAGGCACAGCTCATCCCCTCGATCGGGATGGTGAGCGACGACTCGCCGATCATTGAGTTTTTTCTATTCTTTACAGAATTTTGCATGACGATAACCTTGGGCTGAGCCTGTTTCGTCCTCACCATCTGCATCTTCCCATCGTGGGAAGGTAAAGGGAAATATTCCGCATCCTGCCCGGGCGCGATTCAAGTTTGGCGATGGGGCTTGTTTCACGGCGCTATGCGCGTTCCCTTTCGGCCTGCTGCAAAATTGCCGCTTGACCTTACAACGCTGGGAAGCCGGACAAGGTGCGTCTCTCCAAGACGAATCAGGACATTCAACGTGAAATTCCGCATTGCAAACATGACGTGTGGCGGTTGCGCCAAGTCCGTTCGCGAAGCGATCGCTTCGGTGGATCCGCACGCGGACGTCGGCTTCGACATGCCGAACCGGGTGATCGAATTTGAAACCGGGGAGAACAAGCATCAGTTCACCCTTGCTCTGGCATCTGCAGGATACCCGGCGGTCAGTATCTGAGCCGATACCGCACCCTCGTCCCGATCCAGCAGGTGGAAGCGGGACAAGGGTGCGGAGGCAAGGACAGCACCGCTTCACATCAAGGCAACCACAATGAGCCGCTTCTCCCTTTCATTGACCCGGCGCGGGCTCATCGCCACTTCGGCGAGCATCGCGGCAGCCTCTGCGCTTCCAGCATGGGCGCAGGGTCACAGCATGCATCGCGGACGCAGTGGCGGGCTGATCCGGCCTGGCTTTGACCAGGTCTCTGGCGCAGTGATCGATCTGGCCGTGGGCGCAGGCGAGCGCGTGGTGCAGGGGCGAAAGGGCCACGGCATTGCCGTCAACGGCAGCGTGCCGGGGCCGCTGATCCGCTTGCGCGAGGGGCAGCGCGTGCGCCTCAACGTCACCAACCACCTGGAGGAGGACACCTCGATCCACTGGCACGGGCTGCTGGTGCCTTTTCACATGGACGGCGTGCCGGGGATCAGCTTTCCGGGGATCAAGCCGGGGCAGACGTTCACTTACGAGTTCCCCGTCCGCCAATCGGGCACCTACTGGTACCACAGCCACTCAGGGCTTCAGGAGCAGCAGGGGCATTACGGTCCGCTGATCGTCGACCCGGCAGGCGCAGAGCCTGTTCAGTTCGACCGCGACTACATCCTCCTCCTCAGCGAGTTCACGCCGCTCCACCCGCACAAGATCATGGACCGGCTGCGCAAGGGCGAAGGCTACTTCAACTACCAGCAGACCAGCTGGGCCGACGATTACCCGCTCTCCGCAGCCGACCGGCGGATGTGGGCCGAGATGCGCATGCTCCCGACCGACATCGCAGATGTGACGGGATCGACCTACACCTACCTCGCCAACGGGCGGGGGCCCAGGGAAGGGCTGGAATTCCTCTTCACTCCCGGCGAGCGGGTGCGCCTGCGCATCATCAACGGCGCTGCGCAGACGTTCTTCAACGTGCGCATACCGGGCTTGCCGATGACGGTCGTTGCCGCCGACGGTCAGAATGTGAAACCGGTCGAGGTCGACGAGTTCCAGATGGGTACCGCCGAGATCTACGATGTGATCATCGAACCTCGCGCCGAAGCCTACACGATCGTCGCGGAAAGCATGGACCGTTCAGGCCTGGCGCTTGCCACGCTGGCGAGCCGGCCCGGCGCGCGCGCGCCCATTCCCCCCCCGCGCAAACCCCCGGTTCTCGATATGGGCGACATGGGCATGAACCATGGCAACAGCGGAGGCAGTCACGGCGAGCACGGCGGCGGCGCGCACAGCATGGCGGGCATGAAAATGCGCGACACGCTGCTGTTGCCGCCCGACGTGAAGGTCGGCCCCGGGATCGACATGGTTTCCATGGCGCCCGTCGACAAGCTCGGCGATCCGGGTCTCGGCCTGCGCGATGTGGATCACCGGGTGCTCAATTACCGGATGCTGTCGGCTCTGGAGCCCAATGCTGACACGCGTGAACCTTCGCGCCTGCTCGAGTTGCACCTGACCGGCAACATGGAGCGTTACATGTGGTCCTTCGATGGCGAGATGTATTCCGCCGTCAGCGACAAGCCGATCCGCTTCGCCTGGAACGAGCGGGTGCGCGTGAAGCTGGTCAACAACACCATGATGGCGCACCCCATCCATCTGCACGGCATGTTCTTCGAACTGGTGAACGGCGAAGATCCCGCGCATCAGCCGCGCAAGAACATCGTTATCGTGCAGCCCGGTGCAAGTGCGCAGTTTGATCTGACCGCGAACGAACCCGGCGACTGGGCGTTCCACTGCCATCTGCTCTATCACATGCATGGCGGGATGATGCAGACGGTGACCGTCATGCGTCCGGAGGCGGGTGCATGAAGGCGCTGATTGCCCTCATTGCGCTGTTTGCCGCCGCGCCGCTGGCCGCACAGGATATGCATGCAGGGCACGTCATGACGGCCCCGGCGCAGGATCCACAGGCCGGACAGGCCATGCCGGAAGCGGCGCCGGATCCGCACGCCGGGCACGAAATGACCAAGACCGACGCGCCCGTCTCGCCGGGACCACAAATGGAAACCCCGCCTCCGCCGGAAGCCGGGAGCGGGCCGCCGCGCGCTGCCGATGCGATCTGGGGCGCCAACGCAATGGCGGCCTCGCGCGACGACCTGCGCCGCACACACGGCAGCTTCCCTGTGTTCTGGTTTCAGGGCGACCGCATCGAAACCCAGGCGCGCAAGGGCGGGGACATCTACCTTTGGGACATCCAAGGCTACTACGGCACCCCCACCAGCCGCCTGTGGTTCAAGAGCGAGGGCGAGGGCAATTGGGGCTCAGCTCCCGATGATGCAGAGGTTCAGGCGCTCTACTCCCGGGCCTTCAAGCCCTTCTGGGATTTCCAGGTCGGTATCCGCCACGATATCGCCGGGCCCGGCACCACCCATGCCGTGATCGGCGTGCAGGGCCTTGCCCCCTACATGTTCGAGATCGACGCCGCGTTGTTCCTTTCCACTCGCGGCGACCTGACCGCTCGGATCGAGGCCGAAGTCGACCAGCGCATCACCCAGCGCCTGATCCTCCAGCCGCGCGTCGAGGCCAATCTGTCGGCGCAGGACATTCCGCTGCTCGGCGTCGGGGCTGGACTTGATCAGATCGAGTTCGGCGCGCGGTTGCGTTATGAGTTCAGGCGCGAGTTTGCTCCCTATGTTGGCATCGAGCATTCATGGCGCACCGGACAGGGTGCAGATTACGCCCGCGCCCGTGGGCAAAACCCATCTGTCACGAGCTTCCTCGCCGGCATCCGTTTCTGGTTCTGATCAGCACGAAGGATAATGACCATGAGAGCCTCTTCTCTTCTTGCCGCCGTTGCCCTCTCCCTGCTCGCTCCAACTGCCGTGCTCGCCCACGTGCAGCTTACCGCCTCGACACCGGCTGCGGGCGCTCAGGTCAAGGCGCCCAAGGCCATCACACTGACCTTCAGCCAGCCGGTCAATCCGCCGAGCGCCGCCACCAGCATTGTCATGACGGGAATGCCGGGCATGAAGGACCACGGCGAGATGGCTATCCGCAACTTCACCGTTAGCTGGTCACCCGACGGCAAGACGCTGACGCTGGCATTGAAGAAGTCCCTTCCTGCAGGCTCCTACGACGTGCGCTGGCAGGCCGCCGCGGCGGATGGCCATGCCATGGCCGGCAAGATCAGCTTCGAAGTACCCTGACGTCTCCCGCTCTTGCGGTCTGCGCGTTGCGGTCCTCGTTGGCTCGTCTTCGCGAGGAGGGGATCAGCGCCTGGCGGGAATCAAGGTGCCTCGGGCGGATGGCTGATCTGCGCCGTTTCGGCCTTTCGCGTGGCAGCCGTTGCGCACAGGTCTTTTCGCTGACCAGGCTTTGGCCAGTTCGAGCCAGTCCGCTTGCCGCCGATAGCTAACGACGTCTCACGTCCCCGCTCCATTCGATAGGTCTAGAGCCGCGCAGCAGGGCTGGCGTCGACCGAGTTGGTCGCGACCGGCAACCCGATGGTGGGCGACTGTGATGCGGAGAACACAACATGCTGTGCTGGCGTGGACACGTCGTCATGCTCCCGTGGCTGGTGGCAGCGACAACCCTGAGCGGGTGCGCCACTCCGGGCGCCCATCTCGCACCGCTGGCTCCAGACAGGCCATGGGCGCCTCGCACGAGCACGGCCGGGGAAATATTGCCAGCGCCTGCCCGTCAAGCAGGCGTGACGGGTGGCTTCGTCCTCCCGGCCAATCCGGCAGTTGCGGTGCTGCACGAGGCTGCGCGGACCGATCCCGACCACGCCTATACCTTGCCCGAGCTTGTCAACCTTGCCCATTCTGCCAACCCGCGCGCCCGGGCTGCCTGGCAAGATGCGCGCAGTGCCGCAGCTGGAGTAGACCTCGCACGCGGCACCTACGGGCCTCGGCTTGCCTTTACCGGGGCTGCCGGCGGGATCGCGAGCAGTTCCAGTCTCACCGCGCTTGGCCAGCGAGGCGATAGCGAGAGCGATGGCGCCAGTGCCGTTGCGACCTTTTCTCTCGAATGGCTGCTCTACGATTTCGGCGAGCGTGCGGCGCTCGTGAACGCGGCGCGCCAGCAGTCGATGGCCGCCAACATCGCCTTCACGGCCGCGCACCAGCAGATCACGTATCAGGTTGCGCTTGCCTATTACGATGATGTGAGTGCGCGGGCACGTTCGGCAAACGCGGACCGTGCGGTTGCACTGGGTCTCGAGATCGAGGCAGCGGCAAAGGCACGGCTCCAACAAGGGGTCGGCACGGCGGTCGAAGCTGCGCACGCTCATCAGGCGACAGCGCAGCTGCGGCTGGGCGCCGTCGAGGCACATGCGCTGGTCGCCGACAGCCGGCTTCGGCTCCTCACCGCGATCGGGCTGCCACCTTTCGCACGGCTGCGCCTTGCCGATGCCCCGGAACGCAAGCTCACGACGGATATGGCGGACATGGCCGAGCAGGCGGTGGCCTATGCGCTGTCTCGCCGACCCGATACGCTGGCGGCACTTGCCGCGCGCAAGGCAAGCGAGGAAGGCGTGCGGGCGGTACGGGCCGATTTTCTGCCCAAGGTCTTTGCGGCGGGCAGCGCGACGCATGTCGAGGGCTCGCGCACGATCAGCAGCTGGTCCGGTTCCGGGGGCGAGACTCCGAGCCTTGCCCTTTCCGGTGCGCGCAATAGTGCAGCACTTCTCATCGGCGTGCGCGTGCCGCTGCTCGATGGCGGTATGCGCGCGGCGCGGCTCGCCCAGGCGCAGAGCAGGGCCGAAGCAGCAGCCGCGCGGCTGGAAGACACGCAAGACCGCGCCGTGCTCGAGATCGTCATGGCGCAGAATGGCCTGCGCAGCGCGCTGGAAGCCAATGTCGCAGCCGCAGAAGCGCAGGCGGCTGCGCAGACGACGCTCGATGCAGCGCTCGCCGCCTTCCGCAGCGGGGCCGGTGCGATCACTGCGGTGCATCTGGCGCAGCAGCAAAGGCTTGCCGCTGATAACGCGGCGGTGGCAGCGCATGCGGCGGCGCTGCGGGCGGCGGCTACACTTGCGCTGGTAACCGGAGGGCTGGGCGAAGCGCCCGACTGAGCGTGTCAGGCTCCGAGCACTGCGCGCGCCTTGCGAACATCACCGTAGCGCACATCGCCCTCGATGCCGGCGAGGACGGGCTCGAGCAGGCGCAAGGCGTCTTCACGGGGCAGATCCTGCGCAAGTGAGGTTGCGGCGCGCAGGGCCCAAAGCTTGCTGCCCTGCTCCTCCGCCAGCGCCAGGGCCCGCCTGAACAGCGCTTGTGCCACTTCAGGATGGCCCGCTTGTCGCCGCGCTTCGCCATGGGCTCGCAGGATTTCGGCAGTGGCCCAATGCGGCGCGCTGGCCTCGGCGCGCGCGGCCGCCTCTGCGTCACACCAGGGAGCGAAAGTGGTAATGAACATGATCCTGTCGTGCGGCAAAGGTGGCTGCAGCCCCAGTGGCGGCGGAGAGAAACCAGCGCGCAGATCGAGGATCCGCAAGAACCAGGCTGCCAGTTCGGCCATATAGGTAAAGCGGTTGTCCTCCGCCTCGCGCGCGAGCCTCTGGACATAGGAGCGGGCAAGATCGTCCAGACCCAACCAGAGCGCAACCGGGCAGGCGAGACTGCTGACGAGATAGCAGAACGAGGCCGGATTGCGCAGGCGCGCGCCATCGCGCACCGCCTCTTCCACCAGCGCAAGCGCGGTATCGAACCGCCCGGTGATTGCCATGGTGAGCGCGTGGTTGCCGCGCGTCACGGTGGAATGATCGTAGCGCAGAACCGCGCCATAGGCCGTTTGCCCGCTGAGCCCCGCCATCAGCTCGGTGCCGATGGCCTCGGCTTCCGCGAGCAGCCCCACGCGAAACGTCATCAGGCCCATCACGCGCAGAGCGAAGGTTCTGAGGACAGGATCTTTCGCGGGGGCCTAGCGCGGCAACATGCGCAGCAGCGGCGAGATCGAAGCTTGAGCGGAAGCAGCCTAGCTGGCCGAGCATGCGCTTGACCTGTCCGCGCTCAACAGCCGGGCAGAGCAGTTGAAGGCAGAGGCAGAGGAAGCCTTGGCAGCCGTCGACCGGGCAGAGGCCCGTTGCCGGGAGATCGGCAATATCCTCGCCAATGCGCTCGAGCTTGCTGGCCAGACCGTGGCGGACGCCCTCTTGGCCGGCGATGATGCCACGGCGGCGGCAGGGCTTGCGCCGGGGCGTGACGCGCTCACTGCAGAGCGGGACACCCTTCGCCGGGCCATCGCTGAACTCCAGGAGCGGGAACGCGGCCTTCGGCGTGAGATCACGACGACAGCGGATGAAGCGCAGCGCCAGATCGAAGCGGCACTATCGCCCTTGTCTGAAGCTCTTCGCAGATCCGCACAGGAAGCAGCGCGCCAGATCGTTTCGATTTTCGCGGACGCGGCGGCATTGGCGGACACCGCGCCGTCAATGGTGCGCGTAAAGCTGCCGACCAGGCAGGCCGTCGAAGGCTTGGCGGGGATGGATAGGCTTCTCGACTACCGCCGCACAGTCCCGGTTTCCTCGGGTGTGATCGACCTGCAGCACGCCATCCGCAAGGCAGCGCCAGCCGTGCGCCTTGGCCCGGTGCGGGTGCAGAGCGCCATGCCGTGACACGATAGCCGAAGCCGGTAATCCTTTCGCGCCGGCAGAGGCGGAGGGCCGCAGCGTGGGAGTGCGCTGCGGCCCTTTTTGCATCTGCGATCGGCACGAAACTGAAACTTCGGACTCTCGGATTGCCCAAAACCGGGGTGTGACGCTTTTTTTGGGGCCTCCAAGCGCTTAAGCCCCCGGAATGCCGTGGGTAGGACCCGCGTTTTTGCTGCCAGGTGCGCCACGGTGGGCGCTCAGAGGCGCAAGGGGCTTCGACCCTCCCGTGTCATGGTCGACCGGCCGCACACGCTCAGCGGGCTCCCTGCGACCAAGCATGGCAGGTGCTCCAAACTGCAGGTGCAACCCGCGCTTACCCTGCCTCACTCGATTTTGTTCTGTCGCAGATTTCCGCCACTTTCAGCCCTCCTAACTGAAGGTTCGCGATCGCCTGCACGGTCCGCGGACCTATAGTTCCGACAGGTTATCTGCAGTTTTGATCGATGCCGTTGCCTAGCCTTCGTCCAAAGGCAGCGACCCTTGATCGCTTTGCGGAGGCAGGGGAAGTTCCGCCAAGGTCCGGACTGTCAACGATGTCGGCGCAATGTTCCGAATGTCTCTGTCATCCGCAATGATTTCGTCGCAGCCCTCTACGATCGCGATGGCGACGATTTGCTCGTCGAACTTGGCCTTCGCCCTCGTGCCTCCCTTGGCACGTCTAGCTCGCTCTCGGCTGAGTGCAGCGCATTCAACGGCAGCCATCTGATCAAACGCCGCGATCCGGATTGTTCGCTTGGCGGCGATACCGGCCAGCCAATCTGGACCTGCCGCCCCTGCCTTAACCAGCACCTCCGCTAGTACCGGCGTTGGTATTACGAGCCGCCCTCCCGCTCGGGAGATAGTGTCGATGAGGTGATTGATCCGTTCCCGGCAATGCGAGGTGCGCTCGCCCGTTGTCGGATCCGGCCGCGCTGGCAGGTCTGGGTCAATGAGGTGAAGCAGCACCCCGCTATCAACGGCGACGATCAATGGCGCGCGCTTTCTTCGCGCCGCTCGTCGGCAAGCTCTTGAAGCGGATCTTCGACATTCCGCCAATCGCCGATGCCAACGTTCCTCAGAACTTCAATTGCTTCGCTTAACGGAGTGTCGTCCAAGGCAGCGAGGCTATCGATCCGAAACCGCCGAAGCTCCCAACGCCCCTCGCCGTTCCTGTGCCAGGTTCCCTCGCCCTTGAAGCGTATCGGTCCGCTCCGAAAGTACTGAGCAAGCTCATGGGCACGAGAGGCTGGCGCTTCGAGAGAGTAGGAGCGCTTTCCGTCGACCACGCCAATATGCACGGTAGAGTCGCGACCCTCGATTCGGAAGATTTCGCCATCGATCACGCCGGCCTGCTTCACGGGCCCGTACACCATCGGACGTGGACGGTTCCGACCCTCGAAATCGACATGGATCACATTGGTCCCGGACACGAAGAGGCGTCCCGTAGCGTTGTCGTCGCGAAGCATATCGTCGATGCGCGCATAGGCCTTTGCTTCTGCGTCAGTCGCTTCTCCGATGGAGATGCGATGGACACGAGCGACAACCTTAGGCGCGGCCTCATGATCGGCACGGGCACAAAGCAGCGTGGAGCCCTCTTCAATCGAATCAAAGTGGACACTACCAGTTTCGCCAAGGAACTCGCCGAGAGCCGTCAGATACTCTCCCAGCCGGGCCAATGGCATCGTGGTCGGGGAATAGCTGTCAGCAATCCGCAACGTAAATGTCTGTGCCATCGATCATGCTCCAACGCTCTCATCGCTCTATGGCTCGCATTTGTCGATATCGAATGAACGAGACGAAAATCCAAGCGCGTCCAGCCAAGCCCATACCTGAGCACCACAAGTGTTTACTGCGATGAGGGTTCCAATGAGGGAACGGAGATTCTCGCCACGGCAAAAATGATCGCATATTCAATGCGATAGCCGGTGGTGAGTGGATGCCCCGCGAGGATTCGAACCTCGATAGACGGAATCAGAATCCGTAGTCTTGCCGTTAGACGACGGGGCAACGGAGGCGCGCCTTTAGGCGGCGCTTTGGCCCAAGTCAAGCGAGGCGGGTGCGCGTCCAGCGCCAAGCTTGCCCCGAAGCCGCAGGATCGCTAGAGTGCGTGTCAAGTACCTGCCGGGCAGTCCCTTGGCGGGAAAACATAAGCGATTGGTAGACATGGCGGAATTCGATCCGCTGGCGCAGCAGCGCAAGACGCGGCCAGGCAAGCGGCGGGGGCGCAGAATAGCGTCTCGCAGCAAGCCCAAAGGGGCCCGTCCTGCCCCCATAGCGTCGGCCAGCACCCCTGCCGGGCCCGAAGCCAGTGTTGTCGCGCAGCCCGAAACGCGGGCGGCAGCCAGTCTTGCCATGAGCGCACCCTCGCCCGTCGTCTCGAGCCCGCCCCCGCTGGAGCCACCGCGCGCGCCCTGGCAGAAGACGCCCCCGTTCCACCGGCAGGCCTATGCCGCGATCGATCTCGGCACCAACAATTGCCGCCTGCTCATCGCGCGGCCTTCGGGCGATCACTTCATGGTGATCGATGCGTTCAGCCGCGTCGTCCGGCTGGGCGAAGGCCTCGCGCAGTCCGGCCGCCTGTCCGAAGCGGCGATGGACCGCGCGCTTGGCGCGCTCCACATCTGCGCCGACAAGCTGCGCAAGCGCGGCGTCCATCTCGCCCGCTCGGTCGCGACCGAGGCCTGCCGCCGCGCCACCAACGGCGAGGCGTTCATCGAGCGCGTCCACCGCGAGACAGGCATCCGGCTCAATATCATTACCGCCGAGGAAGAAGCGCGGCTCGCCGTGCTGGGTTGCCACATCCTGCTCGAACCCGGCTGCGGCCCGGCAATGATCTTCGATATCGGTGGCGGTTCGACCGAAATGGTCCTCGTCGATACCAGCGATGCGGTGCCGCGCATCCTCGACTGGCAATCGGTGCCCTGGGGCGTCGTCTCGCTCACCGAAAGCATCGGCCCGATCGAACTCACGCCCGAAGCCCGCGCGTCGGCCTATGGCGAAATGCGCGCGCGGATCACCGATGGGTTCGCCGGGTTCTCCGAGCGAGTCACCCTCGCGCGCCAAACTGCAGCTGCCAATGGCAGCCTGCGCCTCCTCGGTACGAGCGGCACCGTCACCACGCTCGCCAGCCTGCACCTCGGTCTGCCGCAGTATGACCGCAGCGCGGTCGACGGGGTGATCGTGCCCACCGCCTCGATGCGCGAGATCAGCCAGCGCCTTGCCCATATCTCGCCGGCCGAGCGCATCGCCGTCCCCTGCATCGGGCGCGAAAGGGCTGACCTCGTCGTGGCGGGCTGCGCGATCCTTGAATCGATCTTCGATATCTGGCCCGCCGAGCGGCTCGGCATTGCCGATCGCGGCATCCGCGAAGGTATCCTGCGCAGTCTCATGGCGGCGGGCGGACTGGGCGACCGGCGCGCGGCAGAAGCAGTTCAGGCGTCCAAAAGCGCACATGCGGGCGGCGCATCGTGAGCCGCAGCGGCCGTGACCCGGGCACGCGGGTCAAGACGGCGCGGGGCCGCACCGCCTCGTCCAACCGCTGGCTCGCGCGCCAGCTCAACGACCCTTATGTCAAGCAGGCCAAGGCGGAGGGCTGGCGCAGCCGCGCCGCGTTCAAGCTGATCGAGCTCGATACGCGCTTCAGCCTGCTCAAGGGCGCGCGCCGCGTGGTCGATCTCGGCATCGCGCCGGGTGGCTGGGCGCAAGTCGTGCGCAAGCAGGCGCCGCAAGCCGAAGTGGTCGGCATCGACCTCTTGCCCGTAGAGCCGATCGAGGGCGTGACCATCTTCGAGATGGACTTCATGGCCGATGAAGCCCCTGCTGCGCTTCTTGGCGCGCTCGGCGGTGCGCCTGACCTCGTCATTTCGGACATGGCCGCCAACACCGTGGGCCACAAGGCGACCGACCATCTGCGCACGATGGGCCTCGTCGAAACCGCGGTCGATTTCGCGGTCCAGACGCTCGCCCCCGGCGGCGCCTTTGTCGCCAAGGTCTTTGCCGGCGGGACGGACGGCGAACTGCTGACGATCCTCAAGCGCAACTTCAAGACGGTGAAACACGCCAAACCACCCGCGAGCCGCAAGGACTCCTCCGAGTGGTACGTGATCGCGCAAGGCTTCAAGGGCGGAGAACAGGCGTAAACTTTCCACAGGCGGGGTTTTGCGCGAATCGGTCTGTCGGCCCTAACGGAGCCAACCTTTTCTGACCGGAGACCCTACCCCATGGCCGATGCCGCCGACGACCGCCTGCGCCTCCTGATCGAGCGTATCGAACGCCTCGAAGAAGAAAAGAAGGGCATCGGCGACGATATCAAGGACGTCTACGCCGAGGCCAAGGCGGTGGGCTACGATCCCAAGATCATGCGCCAGATCGTCCGCCTCAGGAAGCTGAAGCCCGATGATCGCCGTGAAATGGAAATGATTCTCGACACCTACAAGAACGCGCTGGGCATCGAATAGCAGCGCTGGACGCGGGGCGATGAGGCGCTAGGCTGCGGCAGGACCTTTTGCCGGAGCCAAACCCGATGCGCCTTTCCCGCCCCGCCCTGCTTGCCGGTTTCGCCGCCCTGATCGCGGTTGCCGCCCCGGTTGCAGCAGCCGAGACAGCGGCCAAGCCGCAGCCCAAGGTTGTCTACCTCCACGCCGGGCAGCTGCTCGATCAGCCCGGCAAGCCTCCGCGCGGCGCCTCGACCGTCGTGATCACCGATGGCGTGGTCACCAGCGTCAACGACGGAACCCTGCCGGCGCCGGCGGGCGCGACCACGGTCGAACTGGGCGACGCCTTCGTGCTCCCGGGCCTCACCGACCTGCACGTGCACCTCTTCAGCGATGGCGATCCGACGCGTGAAAGGCTGGAGCAAGCCACCCGCGACCGCGAGGACTATGCCTATCTCGCGGCGCAGCACGCCCGGCAGACGCTGGAGGCGGGCTTCACCACCGTGCGCGATCTGGGTGGGCCGCCGCGCGGCATCCGTGCGCTGCGCGATGCGATCGATGCGGGCGAACTGCCTGGCCCCACCATCATCAACGCCGGCACGATGATTTCAGTCTCGGGCGGACACGGCGATAGCGGCGGGCTCAACGAGGAGAGCTACGGCGCTTTCGCTCCGCATGACTACAAAAACCTCTGCAACGGCGCAGACGATTGCCGCCGCGCGGTGCGCGAGCAGATCCGGCTTGGCGCGCAAGTGATCAAGTTTGCCGCGACCGGCGGCGTGCTCTCCAATGTCGCGGGCGGGCTCGGCCAGCAGATGACCGACGCGGAGATGAAGGCGCTGATCGAGACCGCGCATGGCTTTGGCCGCAAGGTCGCGGCGCACAGCCATGCCGCCGCCGGCACGATGGCGGCAGTCAATGCGGGCGTCGATACGATCGACCACGGCACCTTCCTTGATGAACCCACGATCAAGGCCATGATCGCGCATGGTACTTGGCTCGTGCCGACCATGCTCGCGCCCGAAACCGCTGTGGCGCAGGCCCGCGCTGGCCTCTATCCTCCTGCGGTCCTGCCCAAGGCCGAAGCGGCTGGCGCTGCCGAGCGCAAATCGCATGAGCTGGCGATCAGGATGGGCGTGAAGGTCGCGTTCGGTACCGACACCGGCGTCTCGAAACACGGCGACAACGCGCGCGAGTTTGCGCTGATGGTCCGCGCCGGGATGACACCCGCCGCCGCGATCGCCGCCGCCACGGTGAACGCCGCCCAAGCGCTGGGCCGCGAGGACACCGTAGGCCGCATCGCACCTGGCATGCCGGCCGATATCATCGGGGTGCACGGCGATCCGCTCACCGACGTGACCCGTCTTGAGCACGTCGATTTCGTGATGAAGCGCGGTGCGGTGATCAAGCAGGTCCCCTGACCGATGGCGGAAGGGCTGACGATCCGCGATGCTCGCCCGGAAGACGCAGCCGCCTGCGCCGCGATCTATCGCCCGCATGTCGAGGGCAGCTGGGTGAGCTTCGAGCTGGACGCGCCCGACGCCGAGGAGATGGCGCGCCGCATTGCAGACTATGGCGCAAGCCACGCCTGGCTCGTGGCGGAACGTGATGGCGCGATTGCCGGCTATGCCTATGGCAGCACGCACCGCACCCGCGCGGCCTATGCCTCATCCTGCGATGTTGCGATCTATGTGAGCGCCGACTTCCCCCGCGCCGGGATTGGCCGCGCGCTCTATGGCGAGCTCCTTGCGCGGCTCAAGGCCAAGGGCTTCCATGCTGCCTTCGCCGGTATCGCGCAGCCCAACCCGGCCAGCGTCGCGCTGCATGAGGCCTGCGGCTTCACCCCTGTCGGGATCTACCGCGAGGTTGGCTGGAAGATGGGCGCGTGGCGTGATGTCGGCTGGTGGCAGCGGGTACTCTAGCCACCCAGCAGCGCGAGGCTGACCGAAATGCCATTGGCCGCCGCATGGATCAGCATCGAACCGAAAATCCCGATGCGCATCCGCGTATAGCTCAGCGTCATTCCGGTCCAGATCTGCGGCAGCACCATCGGTAGCAGTGCCCACGAGAAGCGCGGATAATTGCTGAGGTGCGAGAGGCCGAAGACCACGATCGACAGCCACACCAGCACCGGAAACGTCCGTTCGAACCCCGGCACGACCCCGCGCCGGCGCAGCCACCACCAGCCAGCGGGCGCAATGAGCCCCATGCCGAGTACGGCCAGGCTCGCCTGCACTTCGTAGACGTGGAAGTTGACCATCGCGAGGAAGCCGGCGGTCACGAAGCCGCACAGCACCAACCACAGCGCCCGGACCCTTCCCGTCAGCCAGCCGCGAAATGCCAGTTCCTCCGCCACCGGCGCCACCACCACCACGAAGGGCACCAGCATCACTTTGGAGACCTGATCGAACGCTTCGGGCGAGGGCAGCGCAAGCGCCTTCTGCCACAGCCCCAGCAGCGGCAGCAAAACGAGCAGAAGCACCACAAGGTGCAGCGCCAGCATGGTGCGCAGGAACTGCCCAGCTCCGGACGCGCGCAATCCACTGGGCGTGAACATCCAGGGCCGGGCCAGCCAGACGGCAAATTCTTCGAACAGGGCTCTCATCGCATCCCTGATGCCGCAGCGCGGGTTAAAAGGGCGTGTGCGCACCCGATTGCCGCCACAGCGCGTCTCGGCTAGGGGAACCGCCAAAGTCTCACCAGAAAGCTACAAGCAGCAGACCATGGCAGGCCATTCCAAATTCAAGAACATCATGCACCGCAAGGGCGCGCAGGACAAAAAGCG
>NZ_JAIXZS010000037.1 GCF_027489515.1 Novosphingobium sp.
CTCAAGGACTGGCGACGCATCCATACCCGCTACGACCGATGCGCCCACACGTTCATGTCCGCCATCTGCATCGCCGCAACCGTCATCTTCTGGCTCAATCAATGAGTCCTGAGCCTAGCTAGCCAAAAGCGGTCGTTCGCTGAGGGATAGCAGAATGTCAGCAAAGCATGCTTTTTTCCGGCAATTCAGGATTATTGACGCGTTTCCTAATAGCTGCAGTATCTTCAGTACGACAGCTGAATGGGCCCCGCCTCAGTCAAGTCTGTCTTTGAGCCTCGAAGATTTCTGATGCCGCTCTCTTGCTTTTCGCGGCCGCAGTCGGGCCGAGCTAGGCCTGGCGCTTCCTTCGATGGGATCAAGCAAAAGCTGTGGCGCGCAGATCGGCCAAGGCGCCCGTCGGCTTGCCCAAAGCCGGCATTGGAAAAAGCATGACAGCACTAAATGTTCTTTATATGTTCCACGAATGTTTTTCACAGATTCGCGATCACCAGCGCTAGACCTGCCGCGCACAAGTGCGCACAAGTGCGCAATCGCATGGGAGAAGGGTGATATGGCCGCGAAGCTAAGCGTGCTGATCTCTGAGGATGAGGCCGATCGCTTCACTTGCTACTGCCAGGAGCGAGGCTACAAAAAGTCCACGCTGGTCGCGCGGCTGATCCACGAGCATCTTGAGCGCGAAGGCTATCCTGATCAGCGTAGCCTGTTCATCGCCGACCAGCGGCGCGCGCATTGAGCGCCGGAACTCTTCCCACCATGAGCAAGGCACCCAGTCACATGGAACCCATTCCCACCCTCAGCTTGTTCACCGGAGCAGGCGGCCTCGATCTGGGATTTCTCGAGGCCGGCTTTGACATCCGGGCCTGCGTCGAAATCGAGCCTTCCTATGTGGCTACGTTGCGCCAGAACCTAGAAGGCAATTGCGAGCGCGACGGCGCAGTTGTGCATTGCCAAGATATTCGCAGGTTCGACGTCAGCCCCTACAAGGACGCTGGCATCCGCTGCGTGATCGGAGGGCCGCCTTGCCAGACCTTCTCGGCGGCTGGCAGGCGCGCTGGCGGCGTGATCGGTACGTCCGATCCGCGCGGCCAGCTGTTCCAAGCCTATTGCCGCGTTCTCGATGAACTCGAGCCCGAGATTTTCGTGTTTGAGAATGTGTACGGTCTGCCTGGCGCCAATGGCGGCAAGCCTTGGGCGGAGATGACCGAGGCGTTCGCGAGGCGCGGTTATCACCTTTGCGCCGAGGTGGTCGACGCCGCCGATTACGGCGTTCCCCAGCATCGCGAGCGGCTGATCCTTGTAGGCCATAAGAAGGGGAGCTTTCGGTTCCCGCTCCCGACACACGGGCCGGACTCGACGACGGGCGTCCCGCTGGTCGGCGTCGAGAAGGCGATCGCGGACCTACAGGATCCTACGGAGCCTTATCACGACGATCTTGGCGGCCTCTACGGCCATCTCCTGCCGCAGGTTCCCGAGGGGCTGAACTACGCGTTCTTCACCGCCGAGATGGGCCACCCGCGTCCTGTCTTCGCGTGGCGCTCGAAGTTCCACGACTTGCTTTACAAGGTCGAGCGGGGATCGCCTTGCAGGACGCTGAAGGCGCAGCCAGGAAAGTTTACCGGCCCTTTCCACTGGAAGAACCGCCACTTCACCATCGCCGAGTTGAAGCGGCTCCAATCGTTTCCCGACGACTACCACATTGTCGGCAGCTACGGAAAGGTGATGGAGCAAATCGGTAACTCAGTACCTCCCAGGCTGGCCTATGTGATCGCACGCTCTGTCAGGGAGCAGCTCTTGGACCAGTCGAACGATCGCGAGTTCGAGCTACGTCCAGAGGGCTTCAGGTCGACGTTCCGGCAGCGTCAGCGCGAGCGCAGCAAGCAGTTCGCGACCATCGCCGCGCGCGCAATCGAGGCGATGGATGGCAGGAAGGGCAAGCGGGTGGCGGCGGTGAGCCCAAGCCTAGCGGTCGAACGCTACGCGCTCCAGCCGATGACGCTGTTCGATCGACGCCGGCTGGCGCCCGGCGGTAGCCCGGGTAAGGGCTATGAGGTTGTGGTGTCGACGGCTGGCGCGCATATCGAGATTGGCTTCAAATCGGCGGGCGCGGCCACCAAGGCGAGCATCGAGATCAGCGGCCTAAGGAAGTATCTCGGCAAGTACGACACTCTCCGGCTCACCGGAACCGCGTCCCGGCCCGAGGATGCCTTCCACGCCTGGGCGGTGATCGAAGATACCTTGGTGAAACGCTCCGAGTTTTTCTCGCTGATCGATATCTATGGCCATTACGCTAATCGCGGCGACACCGTCAGGGTCGAGTCCAACTGGACATTCCCCGGCAATCCGGAACTCGCGCAGCTCATTAACTTCTTCGCGCGGTCGGACAGGGCAGGCGACTTCACGCCGACCCGGGACCTGCTGAAGGCCCTGAAGCTGAGCCAGAAGCAGCTCGATGCGACCATCGTAGCCGCGCGCGCCATTCGGTTCGATGTGCGAACGCATGTCACGCATCCGATCGTGGGCAAGGAGCGCGTCCTGTGTACCTACCCCTTCCCGCTGTTGTCGCCGCGCGCGCTCGTTGAGAGCCGCGCCCAGTTTTCGTCGGCGCCTGCGATGCCGCTCGATCGCGCGATGTGACCATGAGCGACGAGATCGATGCGGCAGCGGGCGGGGAAGAAGATCCTATCGAGCCCTCCACCCGGGAGGTGATGCGGGCGGCGCTCGAGGATTGCTTCTCGGAGGCGGAGGCGATCGTCGCGGAGGAGTCGCCGAACGACTTGGAGGCGGCACTGGGCGCGGAGGCGCTTGAGACTATCTCCGCCCTCGCGGTCATCCGCCACGCGGGTCGCGGCGTCGTCCTCACCCTCGCGGCCTACAAGCTTGCGAGCTGGGACCAGGATATCCGTTACCATAAGGCGGAGTTGCCCGACGGCTTCGCCGCGCGGGACTACGACACGCGCGTCACGATCCCGTTCCTGATCGAACATCAGCTGCCCCATAACGTGGAGACGCATTGGCTCACCCAGGCGTTCTCGTTCGCTGGGGCGTACCTGCCGGACCTCGTTATCAAGACGGTGCCGAAGCGCGTTGGCCCGCTGGCGATTGAGGTCGTTAACCTCATTGAGGCGCGAAAGGACCGCGCCTTTACGCGCAAGCTAATCGTCGCGATGCTGGTCGAACTGGTGAGGATCCGCAACGCCGGCCGGGTGGTACTCACGCGGCCGAAGGGCCTAAGCATCGATGCAGCGATCACACTCGTGCGGTCCTATTTGAGCCTTCGGTTCCAGACCAACACGCCTAGGATTCCCCAGGTTCTGATCTATGCTATCTACCAGTGCCTGGTGGAGAGCATTGACCGCTACGATACGCTGCAGCTCGAGCCGCTCGGGCGCATGAAGTCGGCGGATCGCAAGGCCGGCACGGTCGGGGACATCGTCGTTTCCCACCAAGGCAAGCCGGTGGAGGCGGTCGAGACGAAGCTCGGGCATCGTATAAACATTGGCCATGTTTCGGAGGTGATGGACAAGGTTCGGTCTGAATCGGTGCGTCGATACTATATTCTCTCTGATGCCGGGATCGAGGAGGGCGACGCTACGGCGATCCGCTCAGCGATCTCCGACTTCCTGCGACAGAACGGCTGCGAGATCATCGTCAACGGCCTGACAGCGACGCTGTCCTACTATCTCCGGCTGCTGCCGGACACCGCGCAATTCCTTTCCAATTTCGCGCAGCTCGTCGAGGATGACGCGGATCTGGACTACGAGCATCGGATCAAGTGGAACGAGTGCTGCAAGGCGCTCTAGCAGGCTGATGAAAACCGAGGTGCACAACCCGTAATGGGGTTCGGTATAAACTTGGACAGTCGCATGTGCGGGTTCGTTTCGGCCTTTTCTCCCGGCATTGAAACTCATCGCATTGCCATTATGCCGTGGCCTCGATGCTTTTGGGCAAGCTGACTCGATTGTAGCCGATCATTCGGAAGGTAAAGGCGGCCGTCGCCCTAGCGATGCGTTGCACGTTGAGGCGTGCAATGCCGCCGACTGTCATGGCCTTTCCAAATGCCTCCTCGATGTGTTTGCGGATGCGCAGGGTTGTGTCGTAACCCTTGTAGCAGGAGGTGCGGCGGTCGATCAGAGTCTTGCGAACCTTGCCGAGCCTTCTAACAGTCCCGTTGACGGCGATGTGCGGGATGACCTTGCGCTCGCACTTGGCGCTGATGAAGGCCGTGGCATCGAACAGCGTGGTGGCAGCCAGCGTCACCCCACGCCGGGGCTTGCGAGTCCGCTCGATCATCGCCAGCGCTGCCTCAGGCTCGGCGGTAGGCGCTGCATCTCGCTTCACGCCGCATAAACTGCTTTGGCGATCGCCGTGGCGCGTAGCTTGATTGAGGCGTCGTCCCAAGTCTTGGCGCCATCTAGGCTCAGGACTCATTGATTGAGCCAGAAGATGACGGTTGCGGCGATGCAGATGGCGGACATGAACGTGTGGGCGCATCGGTCGTAGCGGGTATGGATGCGTCGCCAGTCCTTGA
>NZ_JAIXZS010000034.1 GCF_027489515.1 Novosphingobium sp.
CAGAAGATCGTGGCCGAAGTCCGGAAGGTTTCCTGATCCATGAGCATTCTCGTCAACAAGCACACCAAGGTCATCACCCAGGGCATGACCGGCAAGACCGGCGCGTTCCACACGCAGGCCGCGCTCGACTACGGCACGCAGATGGTCGCGGGCGTGACCCCCGGCAAGGGCGGCACCAGCCATATCGGCCTGCCGCAGTATGACACCGTCGCCGAAGCCAAGGCCGCGACCGGCGCGACCGCCAGCTGCATCTACGTGCCGCCTCCGGGCGCGGCGGATGCGATTCTGGAAGCCATCGACGCGCAGATGGAACTGATCGTGTGCATCACCGAAGGCATCCCGGTGCTCGACATGGTGCGCGTGAAGCGGGCGCTGCAGGGTTCGAAGTCGCGCCTGATCGGTCCGAACTGCCCCGGCGTGCTGACGCCGGACGAGTGCAAGATCGGCATCATGCCGGGCTCGATCTTCAAGAAGGGCTCGGTGGGCGTGGTCTCGCGTTCGGGCACGCTGACCTATGAGGCGGTGTTCCAGACCTCGAACATCGGGCTTGGCCAGACGACGGCTGTCGGTATCGGTGGCGATCCGGTGAACGGCACCAACTTCATCGACGTGCTCGAGCTGTTCCTGGCGGACGAGGACACCAAGTCGATCATCATGATCGGCGAAATCGGCGGCGACGCGGAAGAGAACGCGGCGCAGTTCCTGATCGACGAGGCCAAGCGTGGCCGCAAGAAGCCGATGGCCGGCTTCATCGCGGGGCGTTCTGCCCCTCCGGGGCGGCGGATGGGCCACGCCGGCGCGATCGTTTCGGGCGGCAAGGGCGATGCGGAAAGCAAGATCGCGGCGATGGAAGCCGCCGGCATCCGCGTGTCGCCCTCGCCCAGCCTGCTGGGCGAGACGCTGGCGGACGTGCTGAAGGGTTGAGCCTTTCGGGCTTTGGTTTGAGGAAAGGGCCGGAGGGAAACCTCCGGCCTTTTTCGTTAGTCCGCTGCAGCCAGTTCGGCGTTCACCGCGTCCATATCCGCGCCGCAGTGGGTGCAGATGAAGCGGACGGCGTTCTGGTAGCGGGAAACGGCATCGGCAGGATCGGCGTAGCCGGCGATTTCAAGGCTGACGTGGCCGTGCATCTGGCCCCAGACGAGGAAGGCGAGGTCTTCCACTTTGGCCGGGTCCGGGCTCGTCTGGCGGTGGTGGGCGAGGCAGGTGCCGACCGCATCGACCAGCGCGGCGAAGGCGGGGTAGGCATCGTCTACCGGCGCGGCGAGCGAGGCGAAGCGGGTGTGGCGGTCCGTAGGGACGAAGCGCTTTTCTCCGCCGAACATCAGGCGGTAGAGCCCGGTGTGATCGAGCGCGAAGCGGCGGTAGGCGAGCATCTGGCGCACCATCCAGCGCAAGGGCGCCTCGCGGTGTTCGGCCGAGAGCGCATAGGCGTGGAGCCGCGCGAAGCCTACGGCATAAAGCGCCTGCATGAGGCCGGGCTTGCCGCCATAAAGTGTATAGATCGCCATCGTCGAGGAGCCGCAGGCGCGGGCCAGTTCGCGCAGGGCAATGCCGTCTGGCCCATCACGGCGGACGAGGGCTTCGGCCTCCTCGAGGAGGCGGGCGGCGAGGTCTTCGCGGGGCGCCTCGATGACAGCAGAACGGCGATTCGGCATTCCGCCATGCATGGGCGCTTGTGTTGGCGAACACTAGTGGTATAACGCTGTTATTGAGGTGAACTGATCAGGCCGGGAGAGCAGTCGATGCGCGGGGAGAGCACAGCGGGCGCCATCACGCCGATTACCGTACGGCAGGGCGCCTTCGCTTTTGCCGACGACACCCCGGCGCACTGGATCCCGCATGCGCCCGAACTGGCGCAGATGATCAATGGCGCCTCGTTCACGATGCCCCATCTGGAGCCGTTTCTGGTGGCAACGCTCGGCGAGGCGGCGAAGCTGATCGAGGACCCCGCCGTGCGGCGCGAGGCGCGCGATTTCTGCATGCAGGAGACGCAGCACTACCGCACGCACCGGCGCTTCAACGATGTGATCCTGGGTCAGGGCTACGAGGTGCTGGCCGGGATTGAGGCGGAGATGGCAGCGGCCTATGCGCGGCTGATGCAGCGTCCGCTGGCGGTGCGGCTGGCCTATGCGGCAGGGTTCGAGGCGATGACGCTCGGGCTGACCGACTGGCTGGTGGGAAACCGCACCACGCTGTTTCGGGGGGCAAACCCGCAAGTCACCTCGTTCATCCTCTGGCATATGGTCGAGGAGACCGAGCACAAGCTGGTGGCGCATGACGTCTATCAGGCGGTTTCGCCCGGATACTGGCGGCGTGCGTTCGGCGTGCTGCATGGCTCGCTCGATGTGATCCGCTGGAGCCGGCGGTGTTACCGCGCACTGCTGAAGGCGGATGGGCGCTGGCGGAGGCCATCTTCGCGCCTCAAGGTCTGGTGGTGGGCGGCGCGGTTCCTGATGGGGACGGGGCCTGCGCTGCTGCGCGCGATGGTGCCGGGGCATGATCCGCGCGGTGTGAAGGACCATCCGTGGGTGCGCGAATGGATTGCGGCACATGCGCGTGATGCGAAACGCGGCGCGCCAATGCCGCTGATCGATACACAGAGCGCCGCGATGCCGGTGCCGTTCTGAGGGGATGGAGTGATGGACGGTGCGGAACTGCGCGGCGTGCAGCGCATGCTGATCGTGCAGGGCGGCTGTGTCATGCTGCTTGGGTTCGTCGCGGGGTTCGGCTTCGTGTTTTTCCTGATCGGCAGCATCGAGCTCTGGCCCATTCCGGGCAAAATCGCGCTGCAGCTGCCCGGCAGCGACAAGGCATGGCGGATGAGCCACATGGAAGGCGTGCTCAATGGGCTGATGCTGTGGCTGGTGGCGGCGCTGCAACCGGCGATGGCGCTGCCGGTGGCGACCGCGCGGCGGATCGCGCGGATGCTGGTGCTGACGGCATGGTGCTTTCCCATCGCCTCGCTGTTCGACGCGCTGTTCAAGGACAGCCGGGGCCTGAAGTTTGCCGCGCCGGTAACGAACCTGATCCCGTTCTTCCTGTTCTATGTCGGCATCATCGCGCTGGTGTGGGCGGTGGTGGAGATCGTGCTGCGGGTGCGGCGGCAGGTCTGAGTTACCCCTCGACGATCCGGTAGGGCACCAGATCGCGCTGGCTGGGATCGACGGCGATGGCCTTGTCGCTGGGCGGGAAGGCGCGCTGGTCGCAGGTATCGCGGGGGCAGATGCGGCAGGAGATGCCGATGCGGGTGACGGCGTCCTCGTTGGTGAGGTTGAGTCCGTCGGCGTAGACGAACTCGTCGGAGAGGGCGGCTTCGCAGCCTAGGACGACAGCGTAGCGGCGGGGCTGGCGGTAGTAGCTGCCGCTCGGTTTCACGAGGCCTTTGGCAATCGAGACGTAGCGGATGCCATCGGGCATCTCGGCGAGCTGGACGTGGATGCGGTCCGGGATCGCGACCGCCTCGTGGACGATCCACAAGGGGCAGGCACCGCCGAAGCGGCCGAACTGGAGGCGCGTGGCGGAGTGGCGTTTGGTGATGTTGCCCGCCATGTCGACGCGGGCAAAGAACACCGGAATGCCGCGCGCCTGGGGGCGCTGGAGCGTGGAGAGGCGGTGGCAGCACTGCTCGAAGCTGACGTGGAACAGCTGGCGCAGGCGGTCGATGTCGTGGCGCAGGAGCCTCGCGGCGCTGCGGAAGCGCTCGTAGGGCATGAGCAGCGCGCCGGCGGCGTAGTTGCCGAGACCGACGGTAAGGAGGTGGCGCGCAGCCTCCGTTTGAAGCGGAGCGGAAGCAACGATCTCTGCGATCTGGCCTGACAGCGCGAGCGCGGCGACCTGGTAGGCAAGCTGAAAGCGGCTCGATTCGTTAGGCTGCGCGGAATCGAGCTGGAGGTGGCGCTTTGCGCTATCGAAGCGGCGGAGTGCGGCGCCGCTCGCCCATTCAATGGTGACGCCTTCGCGCCGCAGCCATTGCTGCATGGTGCGGATGCGCGGGCTGGCTTCGTCTCCGGCGATTTCGTAGGCGAGGGCTTCGGCATCGCGGTCGATGCGATCGACGTAGTTGTTGGCGAGGTGGAACCAGTCGCGCACTTCCTCCCACGGCAGGCGTCCGCCCGCGATCTCGGAGCCGCCGAGGTCCGCGCCGATGGCTTCGTCGAGCATTTCGAGGCGCTGGCGGCCCTTGGCAAAAAGGCCGTGGAGCGCGACGAAGCTTGTCGCAAAGGCCGGGAACTGGCGCGCGAGGCGCTCGACCTGTTCGGCGGGAATGCCGCCCGGCAACTGCGGATCGGCAAGCGCATCGCGCAGCGATTCCGCGAGTGTATCGGCATCGGGCGGCGCGAAATCGGCCCAGTCGATCGGGAAGGCGGCGCGCAGGCGTTCTGCGAGCGCGGGGGTGAGATGGCGCTCGTCGGTCTCGAGTTGCGAGAGATAGGGCGCGCTGATGCCGAGCGCAGTTGCCATTTCCGCCTGACGCAGGCCGCGCCGCGCGCGCAGGGTGCGCAGGGCCTGTCCTGCAAAGAGCCTTCGGTTTGCCATGAACGCGAGCCTAGTTTGCAAAGTTAGGCTTTGCAACTTTGCTGAATTGCATTGGACAGGCGCGCTACAATGCGGCATCCGCCAGCGCCTTGAACGCTTGCAGTCGAGGAATGCCCCCGCATGTCTGCCAATATCGCCGAAATGGAAAAGCGCCGCGAGGCGGCCCGCATGGGGGGCGGCCAGCGCCGCATCGATGCCCAGCACGCCAAGGGCAAGCTGACCGCGCGCGAACGGCTCGATATCCTGCTAGATGAAGGCAGCTTTGAAGAGATCGACGCTTACGTCGAGCACAATTGCGTTGATTTCGGCATGCCCGAGCAGACCGTGCCGGGTGACGGCGTGGTGACGGGTTCGGGCACAATCAACGGGCGCCTCGTTTATGTGTTCAGTCAGGACTTCACCGTGTTCGGCGGCGCGGTGTCCGAGCGGCACGCGATGAAGATCTGCAAGATCATGGATACCGCGCTGAAAGTCGGTGCGCCGGTGATCGGCATCAACGACAGCGGCGGCGCGCGCATTCAGGAAGGCGTCGCCAGCCTTGGCGGCTATGCCGAGATCTTCCAGCGCAACGTGCTGGCTAGCGGCGTGGTGCCGCAACTCAGCCTCATCATGGGGCCTTGCGCGGGCGGTGCGGTCTATTCGCCCGCGATGACCGACTTCATCTTCATGGTGAAGGACAGCTCCTACATGTTCGTCACCGGGCCGGACGTGGTGAAGACGGTGACCAACGAGATCGTCACGCAAGAAGAGCTTGGCGGCGCGGTGACGCATTCGACCAAGACATCGGTGGCCGATCTCGCCTGCGAGAACGATATCGAAGCGCTGCTCATGGCGCGCGAGTTCTTCGATTATCTGCCGCTGACCAACCGCTCCGGCGTGCCCGAGCGGCCGACGGCGGATGCGTGGGACCGGCTCGAAATGAGCCTTGACACGCTGATCCCGGCCTCGGCCAACCAGCCCTACGACATGCACGAGGTGATCGCCAAGACGCTCGACGAGGGCGAGTTCTTCGAGATCCAGCCCAAGCATGCCGCGAACATCATCTGCGGGTTTGGCCGGATCGAGGGCAAGACGGTGGGCGTGGTGGCCAACCAGCCGATGGTGCTGGCGGGCGTGCTCGATATCAATTCGTCCAAGAAGGCCGCGCGGTTCGTGCGCTTCTGCGATGCGTTCGAAATTCCGATCATCACGTTCGTCGACGTGCCGGGCTTCCTGCCGGGAACCGCGCAGGAACTGGGCGGGATCATCAAGCACGGGGCCAAGCTGCTGTTTGCCTATGCCGAGGCGACCGTGCCCAAGATCACCGTGATCACGCGCAAGGCCTATGGCGGCGCCTATGACGTGATGGCCTCCAAGCACTTGCGCGGCGATTTGAACTACGCCTGGCCAACCGCCGAAATCGCGGTGATGGGCGCGAAAGGCGCGGTGGAGATCATCTTCCGCGGGCTTTCGACCGAAGAGCAGGCGGTGAAGACCAGGGAATACGAAGACCGCTTCGCCAACCCGTTCGTGGCGGCGAGCAAGGGCTTCGTGGACGAGGTGATCCACCCGCATTCGACGCGGCGGCGCATTGCGCTGGGGCTGCGGAAGCTGCGGAACAAGAGCCTCGAGAACCCTTGGAAGAAGCACGACAATATCCCGCTGTGAGGGCCTCAAGATGACCTTTGACGAGCTTTCTGCCTCAACAAAGAAGGCGTTGGCATCCGCCGACGTACGCTCGCTTGAGCAGCTCGTAGCTCTTTCCGAGGAAGATCTGTGTAAAATACCGAACATCGGTGCTGTGAAAATTCGCGAAATTGAGCATTGCCTTAGGGCAAATAGACTTATGCTAAAGCCCTCCGTTGCCCCACTCAAATACAGTGAAGTATTGCAAATTAAAGATATGGTGGCGGCATTTAGGTTAGAGTGCGGCATAAAATTTGTTGACGATAATTCTGATAGACGAGCGAAAGAATTATCTTTTTGTTTGGACAGATTAAGTGAAAGAGTTAATTTTATAGTCGAAGATTTTGAGTTTTGGGAAACTCAATTTCAAAAGTTCCAGAACAGAAAGAGATAAGTTCGAGTCTATTTTCGGATTTTAACCGAGCGGGTAAAGGCAATCCTAATGACTGACATCTTCATCGTTTCCGGCGCGCGCACGGCCATTGGCACGTTTGGCGGCAGCCTCGCCTCGTTCCGTCCGGCGGATCTGGGCACCATCGTGATCAAGGAGGCGATTGCCCGCGCCGGGATCAGCGCGGACAAGGTCGAGAACGTGGTGATCGGGACGGTCGTGCCGACGCAGCCGAAGGACGCCTATGTCAGCCGCGTCGCGGCGGTGAATGCAGGGGTTCCCATCGAGAGCCCGGCGATGAACGTGAACCGGCTGTGCGGTTCGGGCCTGCAGGCGATTGTCTCGGCTGCGCAGGGGATTGCGCTGGGCGAGCAGCAGATCGCCATAGGCGGCGGCTGCGAGGTGATGTCGAACGCGCCGCATATGGTGCTGACGGCGCGGAGCGGCCAGAAGATGGGCGATCAGGTGATGATGGACGCCATGCTCGGCGCGCTCCACGATCCCTTCGAGAACATCCATATGGGCGTGACGGCGGAGAACGTGGCCGAGCGCCACCAGATCACGCGTGAGACGCAGGATGCGCTGGCAGTGGAAAGCCATCGCCGCGCCGCTGCCGCGACTGCTGCGGGCTATTTCAAGGAGCAGATTGTCCCGGTCGAGATCAAGACCCGCAAGGGTACGACCGTGTTCGACACCGACGAGCATTTCCGCGCCGATGCCAGCCTTGAAGGGATGGCGGGGCTGCGCCCGGTGTTCAAGAAGGACGGCACCGTGACCGCAGGCAATGCCAGCGGCATCAACGACGGCGCGGGCGCGGTCGTGCTGGCGAGCGGTGAGGCGGTGGCCGAGCATGGTTTGAAGCCCATCGCCAAGATTCTGGCGTGGGGCCATGCGGGCGTGGAGCCCTCCGTCATGGGCCTCGGCCCGGTCAAGGCCGTGCCGGTGGCGCTGAAGCGCGCGGGGCTGACGCTCGACCAGATCGACGTGATCGAAAGCAACGAAGCGTTTGCGGCGCAGGCCTGCGGCGTCGCCAAGGAGCTGGGCTTCGATCCCGCCAAGACCAATCCCAACGGTTCGGGTATCAGCCTTGGCCACCCCATCGGCGCGACGGGCGCGATCCTGACGATCAAGGCGGCTTACGAGCTGCAGCGCACCGGGGGCCGGTACGGCCTCATCACGATGTGCATCGGCGGCGGTCAGGGCATCGCCATGGTGATCGAGAGGGTTTGATCATGAAGCTGGGGCGGCTGAATCATATTGGCGTTGCGACGCCTTCGATTGCGGACAGCGTGGTGTTCTGGCGCGACGTGATGGGCGCGACGAAGATCCACGAGCCGTTCGACCTGCCCGAGCAGGGTGTGAAGGTCTGCTTCGTCGATACGCCCGGAGTTGATGGCGCCCTCAACGGCACGCAGATCGAGCTGATCGAGCCGCTGCCGGGGAACACCGGGATTGCGAGCTTTCTGGCGAAGAACCCGGCGGGCGGGCAGCACCATATGTGCTATGAAGTGCCCGATATTCACGCTGCCAAGGCTGCGTTTGAAGCGCTGGGCAAGCGCGTGCTGGGTGAACCCCGCATCGGCGCGCATGGGACGTTGATCTTCTTCGTCCACCCCAAGGACATGGGCGGCGTGCTGACCGAGATCATGGAGACGCCGAAAGAGGCGCATTGAGCTAAAAGCCCTCTCCCCTTCAGGGGGGAGGGTTGGGAGGGGGGGGAAGGCGCACTCGGCGAGCGCTGAGGCCCCTCTCCAACTTCGGCTAGGCGCATTCGCGCCAAGCCTTCGTATCCTCTCCCCTCCAGGGGAGAGGGCAAAGAGGTGAAGCATGGCGAATATCGAAGACTGGCAGAAGGCCGCCTCGAAGGAAGTGAAGGGCAAGGACCTCACCTGGCAGACGCCGGAGGGCATTGCCGTGAAGCCGCTCTATACGGCGGAGGACGTCAGCGTCGATCCGGGCCTGCCGGGCTTCGCGCCGTTCACGCGCGGGGTGCGCGCGTCGATGTATGCGGGGCGGCCCTGGACGCTTCGGCAATACGCGGGCTTCTCCACCGCCGAGGAATCGAACGCGTTCTATCGCCGCAACCTCGCGGCGGGGCAGAAGGGCTTGTCGGTCGCGTTCGATCTGGCGACGCACCGGGGCTATGACTCGGACCATCCGCGCGTGGTCGGCGATGTCGGCAAGGCGGGTGTGGCGATCGATTCGGTCGAAGACATGAAGATCCTGTTCGACGGGATTCCGCTCGATCAGATGTCCGTCTCGATGACCATGAACGGCGCGGTGATCCCGATCCTCGCGTTCTTCATCGTGGCGGGCGAGGAGCAAGGCGTGGCCCGCGCGCAGCTCGACGGGACGATCCAGAACGACATCCTCAAGGAGTTCATGGTCCGCAACACCTATATCTACCCGCCCGAGCCGAGCATGCGGATCATCTCGGACATCTTCGGCTACACCAGCCGCGAGATGCCGAAGTTCAACTCGATCTCGATTTCCGGCTACCACATGCAGGAAGCCGGCGCGACCCAGGTGCAGGAACTGGCCTTCACCATCGCCGACGGCATGGAATACGTGAAGTACGGCGTGGCCTCGGGCCTCGATATCGATGCATTTGCGGGCCGCCTCTCGTTCTTCTTCGCCATCGGCATGAACTTCTTCATGGAAGTGGCCAAGCTGCGCGCCGCGCGCGTGCTGTGGCACCGGGTGATGACGCAGCTCGGCGCCAAGGACGAGCGCTCGAAGATGCTGCGCACGCACTGCCAGACTTCGGGCGTGAGCTTGCAGGAGCAGGACCCCTACAACAACGTGATCCGCACCACGATCGAGGCTATGGCCGCGATGCTGGGCGGCACCCAGTCGCTCCACACCAATGCGCTTGATGAAGCGATCGCGCTGCCGACCGACTTTTCCGCGCGCATTGCCCGCAACACGCAGATCGTGATCCAGGAAGAGACCGGGATGACCAAAGTGGTCGATCCGCTGGGCGGCTCCTACTACGTCGAGGCGCTGACGCAGGAACTGGTCGACAAGGCGTGGGAGATCATCGAGCGCGTCGAGGCCGAAGGCGGCATGGCGAAAGCCGTGGCGGCGGGCTGGCCCAAGGCGATGATCGAGGAAGCCGCCGCCGGACGGCAAGCGCGGGTGGACAAGGGCGATGACGTGATCGTCGGCGTCAACAAGTACCGCCTCGCCAGCGAGGACCAGCTCGATACGCTGGAAGTCGACAACATGGCGGTGCGCGAAGGCCAGATCGCGCGGCTGAAGTGGGTGCGCGAGAACCGCGACGAGACGAAGTGTCGCGCGGCTTTGAATGCCCTGACCGAAGGCGCAAAGACTGGCGGCAATCTGCTCGAACTCGCAGTGGAAGCTGCGCGGCACCGCGCGACGCTGGGCGAGATTTCGGACGCGATGGAAATCGTGTTCGGCCGCCACGGTACGCACCCGACCCCGGTTCGCGGCGTCTACAGCGCCTACTACGCCGGGGATTCGCGCTACCAGCAAGTCCTCGACGGCGTGGAAGCGGTGACGCGCCGTCTGGGCCGCGCGCCCCGCATGCTCGTCGCCAAGATGGGCCAGGACGGGCATGATCGCGGCGCGAACGTTATCGCATCGGCCTTTGGCGACATGGGCTTCGATGTGACCAGCAGCCCGCTGTTCCAGACGCCTGAGGAAGCGGCCAAGCTGGCACTGGAGGCCGAGGTCGATGCAGTTGGCGCGTCTTCGCTTGCGGCGGGCCACAAGACGCTGATCCCCGAACTGATCCGCCACCTGCGCGAAGCGGGGCGCAGCGATATCAAGGTCGTCGCGGGCGGGGTGATCCCGCCGCAGGACTACGACTTCCTCCGTGAGGCCGGAGTGCAGGGCATCTACGGCCCGGGCACGAATGTGGTCGAGGCGGCAGCGGACATGCTGCGCCTCCTGGGTCACAATATGCCGCCGGCGGGTGAAGAGCTTGAGGCAGCGGAGTAAGCCATGACGGACACACCCAAAGGCTATGTCGTCGCCGAAGTCGACGTCCACGATCCGGAAGGCTTCGCTGCCTATCGTGCGGCGGTTCCTGCGGTCATCGCGCAGCTCGGTGGCCGCTACATTACACGCGGCGGCGCGATCACGAGTGTCGAGGGCGAGGCGCCGACAGGCCGGATCGTGATTGTCGAGTTTCCGAGCAAGGCGCAGGCCGAAGCCTTTGTGAATTCCGCCGAGTATGCCCCGGTGGCGGCGATCCGCCACCGGACCAGCACTTCGCGCCTCTTCGTTGTTGAAGGTGTAGACCTCTGATGTTCAAGAAAATCCTCATCGCCAATCGGGGCGAGATTGCCTGCCGCGTGATCAAGACGGCGCGGCGGATGGGTATCCAGACCGTTGCGGTCTATTCGGATGCCGATGCGCGTGCGCCGTTTGTGAAGATGGCGGATGAGGCGGTGCATATCGGGCCTTCGCCTGCCGCGCAGTCATATCTCATTGCGGACAAGATCATCGCGGCGTGCAAGCAGACCGGCGCCGAGGCTGTGCATCCGGGCTATGGCTTCCTTTCGGAACGCACGAGCTTTGCCGAGGCGCTGGCGGCGGAAGGCATCGCGTTCATCGGGCCGCCCGTTGGCGCGATTGCCGCGATGGGTGACAAGATCGAATCGAAGAAGCTGGCGAAGGCGGCGGGCGTGAATGTCGTCCCCGGCTTCGTGGGTGAGATCGAGGATACCGAGCACGCTGTGCGCATCTCGGACGAGATCGGCTATCCGGTGATGATGAAGGCTTCGGCCGGCGGCGGCGGCAAGGGCATGCGCCTTGCCTACAACGAGAAGGACGTGCGCGAGGGCTTCGAGGCGGTGAAGCGCGAGGGGCTGAACTCGTTCGGCGACGACCGCGTGTTCATCGAGAAATTCATCCTCAACCCGCGCCACATCGAGATCCAGATCCTCGGCGATCAGCACGCCAACATCCTTTACCTCAACGAGCGCGAATGCTCGATCCAGCGGCGGCACCAGAAGGTGGTGGAGGAAGCGCCCTCGCCCTTCGTGACGCCGAAGATGCGCAAGGCGATGGGCGAGCAGTGCGTCGCGCTTTCGCGCGCGGTGGGCTACTATTCGGCGGGCACGGTGGAACTGATCGTTTCGGGCGCGGACCCGAGCGGCGAGAGCTTCTATTTCCTCGAAATGAACACCCGCCTGCAGGTGGAGCACCCCGTCACCGAAGCGATCACCGGCATCGACCTTGTTGAGCAGATGATTCGCGTCGCGGCGGGTGAGAAGCTCGCTTTCACGCAGGACGATATCGGCATCGATGGCTGGGCGATCGAGAACCGCGTCTATGCCGAGGACCCCTATCGCGGGTTCCTGCCCTCGACCGGGCGGCTGGTGCGCTATGATCCGCCGGTGGAAGGCTGGACCGACGACGGCGAAGCCAACGGGCGGCGCGGCGTGGACGGCGTGCGCGTGGACGACGGCGTCTATGAAGGCGGTGAAGTCTCGATGTTCTACGATCCGATGATCGCCAAGCTCGTCACCTGGGGCGAGACCCGCGACGAAGCGGCGGACCGGCAGATCGAGGCGCTCGATGCGTTCGAGATCGAGGGGCTGGGCCACAACATCGATTTCGTTTCGGCGATCATGCAGCACCCGCGCTTTCGTTCCGGCGAACTGACCACCGGCTTCATTGCCGAGGAATATCCGGACGGGTTCCACGGCGCGGCGACGTCCGACGAGACGAAGCGCTCGCTCGCGGCGCTGGCGGGCTTCCTCGCCACGGCGCGGGCGGACCGCGCGCGGCAGGTTGATGGCCAGCTCGGCGATACGCTCGATCCGCCGTCCGATTGGGCGGTGTGGATTGGCGAGACCGACTATGCCGTGACGGTGGATGAAGAGGCCATCACCGTCGATGGTGCGGAAGTCGATCTGGCGCTGGAATACACGCCGGGTGACCGGGTGGTCATGGCCGAAGTCGGCGGCAAGCCGCTGACGGTGAAGGTCGCGGCGCGCGCGGCGGGCTTCAAGCTGACAACGCGAGGGAGCAGCCACGATGTGCGCGTGCTGCCGGCACGAATCGCGCCGCTGACGCAGCACATGATCGCCAAGGTCGCGCCCGACATGTCGAAGTACCTCGTCTGCCCGATGCCCGGGCTGCTCGTGGCGCTGCATGTGGGCGTGGGCGATACCGTCGAGGCCGGGCAGCCGCTCGCGGTGGTCGAGGCGATGAAGATGGAAAACATCCTGCGCGCCGAGAAATCGGGCAAGGTGAAGGCGGTGAACGCGGCGCAGGGTGAAAGCCTTGCGGTGGATGCGATCATCCTTGAAATGGAGTAGAAGCGCCGCTGATGCCCATGCTCACATTCCTGCATGGGCAATGGGGTGAGGTTGACGTTTACGTAAGCGCCAATTATGCGCGCGCCACAAGTTTGAGAAAGGCCTGACACGATGAAAGCCCTGGTCTGCGTGAAGCGGGTGATCGACTACAACGTGAAGCCGCGCGTGAAGGCGGATGGCACGGGCGTTGACCTTGCCAACGTCAAGATGAGCATGAACCCGTTCGACGAGATCGCGGTCGAAGAAGCCATTCGCCTCAAGGAAAAGGGCGTTGTTACCGAGATCGTGGCGGTTTCGGTCGGGCCGGCCAAGGCTCAGGAAACGCTGCGCACCGCGCTCGCCATGGGTGCGGACCGTGCGATCCTCGTGGTCAGCGAAGACGAGGTCGAGCCGCTCGCGGTGGCCAAGATCATCAAGGCGATTGCCGATGAGGAAGCGCCGGGCCTGATCATCACCGGCAAGCAGGCGATCGACGACGACGCGAACCAGGTCGGCCAGATGGTCGCCGCGCTGCTCGGCCGCCCGCAGGGCACCTTCGCCAACGAAGTTTCGGTCGAGGGTGACAGCATCGTCGTGAAGCGCGAAATCGATGGCGGTCTGGAAACGGTGAAGCTGGCGCTGCCGGCGATTGTCACCACCGACCTGCGCCTCAACGAGCCACGCTATGCCTCGCTGCCCAACATCATGAAGGCGAAGTCGAAGCCGCTCGCGAGCAAGACGCCGGCGGACTACGGCGTCGATATCGCGCCGCGCCTCAAGACGCTCAAGGTCACCGAACCGCCGGTGCGCAGCGCGGGTATCAAGGTGCCTGACGTCGATGCGCTGGTCGCCAAGCTCAAGGAAATGGGAGTCGCCTGATGACGAAGACGCTTGTTTGGGTCGAACACGACAACGCTTCGATCAAGGATGCGACGCTGGCCGTCGTGACCGCCGCATCGCAGATCGGCGAAGTGACCGCGCTGGTTGCAGGCTCGGGCTGTGACGGCGCTGCTGCTGCCGCTGCGCAGATCGCCGGCGTGGCCAAGGTGCTCAAGGCCGATGACGCGGCTTATGCCAATGCGCTCGCCGAAAACGTCGCGCCGCTCGTTGCCGGTCTGATGGCCGATTACGACGTGTTCGTCGCGCCTGCCACGACGACCGGCAAGAACATCGCGCCGCGCGTCGCCGCGCTGCTCGACGTGATGCAGGTTTCGGACATCCTCTCGGTCGAAGGCCCCAAGACCTTCACCCGTCCGATCTACGCCGGCAATGCGATCGCGACGGTTGAATCGACCGACGCCAAGCTGGTCGTCACCGTGCGCGGCACTGCCTTTGCCAAGGCGGACGCGACCGGCGGTTCGGCCTCGGTGGAAGCCGTTGGCGCTGCGGGTGACGCCGGTCTCTCGAGCTTCCTCGGTTCGGAAATCGCCAAGAGCGAGCGTCCGGAACTGACTTCGGCCAAGATCATCGTTTCGGGCGGCCGCGCGCTCAAGGATGCGGAGACGTTCCAGAGCGTGATCATCCCGCTCGCCGACAAGCTCGGCGCGGGTGTTGGTGCATCGCGCGCAGCGGTGGACGCGGGCTATGTGCCCAACGACTACCAGGTCGGCCAGACCGGCAAGATCGTGGCGCCGGAAGTCTACATCGCGGTCGGCATCTCGGGCGCGATCCAGCACCTTGCCGGCATGAAGGATTCGAAGACCATCATCGCCATCAACAAGGACGAGGACGCCCCGATCTTCCAGGTCGCGGACATCGGCCTCGTGGGCGATCTGTTCACGCTGGTGCCGGAGCTGACCGGCAAGCTCTGAGCCTCGCTTCAGGACGGAAACACGGGAAGGGCTCCACCGCGGTGGAGCCTTTTCTGTTTGGAGGTTCTGCGGGCCGTGGATACCTTGCGATCATGAAGAGCATCAGGCGATATTGCACCGGCTTGCTCATTGCTCTGGCGCTGCTGCCGGGGGCCGCGCGGGCTGCGGACAAAGTGCTCGAACCGCTCGACAAGTGGGTCCTTAACTACGCGGACGATTCCTGCCGCCTTGCGCGGTCCTTCGGCACGAAGGACGCCAAGGTGGTGCTGGTGATGGACCAGTTCATGCCGGCCGGGATGCTTGACCTCTCGCTGATCGGAAAGCCGCTCGGCCGGTTCTCGGACAACCGCGTTTCGCTCACCGCCACGTTTGGACCGGGCCTGCCTCCAGGCGAATCCCGCGAGGCGATCACGGGTACGGTAGGCCCTGACAGGACGACGATCCTGATGATCGGACCGCGCGATCTGTTCAATCGGAATGCGGTCAAAGGCGATTCGGACGAGCTCTTCCCGACCACGACGGAGCAGGAAGCTGCCGTCACGGAATTGCGCATTGCCGCGCCCACGCTACGGCTTACGCTGCGCACCGGCCCGATGGCCCAGCCGCTTGCCGCGATGCGCACCTGCATTTCCGATCTGGTCAAGACATGGGGTCTGGACCCGGTGCAGCAGGAAACGCTGAGCCGGCGCCCGGTGCCGACCCTCAGTCCGGGGAAGTGGCTCTACTCGGCAGACTATCCGAAGTCGGCACTCGCCATGGGCGCCAGCGCCATCATTCGCTTCCGGATCATGGTGGGTGCGGACGGGCTTCCCACCAAGTGCGCAGTCCAGCAGGCAACACTCTCGCCCGACTTCATCAAGCTGACCTGCGAGCTGCTGATGCGGCGAGCGCGGTTTATTCCGGCGCTGGACCGGGATGGCAAGCCTGTCGCGAGCTTCTACACCAATTCGGTGCGCTGGCTCGCGGGTTAGTGCCTCAGACTGCCAATGTGAGGCACTGGTTGAATCGGCGACGGCATAGTCCGCGTAGTCCGCATCTTTCTCGTTTGTGCAGGTGGCTAGTCTTGATACCTTTTCTGCCATGAACCGCCCCGCCGTTGCCTGTCTGGCGATCCTGCTCTCGCTCGGTTCGGCGGCTGCCGCCTGGGCCGAGGCGGACGCCGTTCTTGAGCCCAAGGACAAGTGGGTCCTCAATTACGCCAATGATTCGTGCCGCCTCGCGCGGACGTTTGGCGAGGGTGACGAACAGGTCGTGCTGATCCTCGATCAGTTCCAGCCAGCCGACCGGGTCGACGTGTCGCTGGTCGGGAAGAAGTTCGCGCGCGCGCGTGTCCTCAAGGTTCCGGCGGCGACGAGCTTCGGACCAGACCTCGGCGCGGGCAAGTTCAGCGACGCGCTCATCGGGATCATCGGGGCAGATCGCGATCCGATCCTGATGATGGGCGCCCGTGACCTGCTGAACCGGCCCTTCGTCAAGGGACCGGACACCGAGACCAGGTTTGTCTTCCGGACGACGCCTGAACAGGAAGCCGCCATCAAGGAGCTGCAGATCAGGACCAGCACCCAGACGCTGACGCTCCATACGCAATCGCTGGGGCAGCCGCTGGCGGCGATGCGAAAATGCCTGAAGGATCTTGTCCGTGACTGGGGCTTCGATCCAGAGCAACAGGCCGCGCTCAAGAAGCGCGCCGCGCCGATCAATACCCCGACCGAGTGGGTTCGCACGATGAAGGCGATGCCGCGCGCTGTCCTCGATGGGCAGAGTGCGGTGATCCGCTTCCGGCTGATGGTGGACCCACAAGGCAAACCCACTCAGTGCTTTATCCAGAATGCCACCCTCGCGGCCGAGATCGCGAAGACGACTTGCGACATCCTGCTCAAGGGCGCGCGGTTCTCGCCGGCGCTGGACAGCGAGGGCAAGGCGATCGCCAGCTACTACATCAATTCGATGCGCTGGCTCTCGTCGCCTTAGTCACAGCGCCAGCGTCAGGCACTGGCTGAAATCATCCACCACATAATCGGCAAAAGCCTCGCATTCCTCAAAGCCGTATTTGCGGTAGAGAGCGACGGCGGGTGCGAAAGCTTCGGTGCGGCCGGTTTCGAGGCTCACGCGGGTGTAGCCGCGTCCTTGCGCCACGCGGAGCAAGTGCACCAGCATCGCCTCGCCCACGCCCTTGCCGCGCCATTCCGGCGCGGCGCGCATGGACTTGAGTTCGCCGTGGGTTTCGTCGAGGCGCTTGATCGCACCCATCGCGGCGAGCGCGCCGTTTACGCGGGCGGTGTAGAAGGTGACGCCGGGTTGGCGCAGCTTGTCGAGCGGCAGGGCGTGGACTTTGTCTGCCGGGCTTTCCGCATGCATGCCGCCGAGGTGGAGCGCGACATGCGCCTGCACGTCCGTGCCCGACAGGTCGTCTTCGGTGATTTCCAGGCCTTCGATCATGTGCCCCCCGCTGGTCTTGCCGGGACGATCTGCTATCGCGTTCGCCATGACGGATACAAGTGAAAGCCGCTGGGCCATCGCCATCCACGGCGGGGCCGGTTCGATGACGCCCGAGACGATGGATGCCGCCGGGGCCCAAGCACACGAGGCGGCGCTGGGCGTGGCGCTCGATGCGGGGACTGCGGTGCTCAAGGCGGGGGGATCGGCGCTGGATGCCGTTTGCGCTGCCGTGTCCGCGCTGGAGGATGATCCGCATTTCAACGCGGGGCGCGGCGCGGTGTTCACCTATCACGGCACCAACGAGCTCGATGCGGCGGTGATGGAGGGCGCCACGCGCGGCGCGGGTGCAGTCTGCGGGGTGACGCATACGCGCAATCCGGTGAACCTCGCGCGCACGGTGATGGAGAAGAGCCCGCACGTGTTCCTGAGCGGCGCGGGGGCGGAGGAATTCGCGCGCGAGCAAGGGGTGGAGCAGGTCGATCCGGACTGGTTCGCCACAGAGGCGCGCTGGCAGCAATTGCAGGAACTGAAGGCAAAGAAGCTCGGCTGGTTCGATGCGGGTCTGAAGTACGGCACTGTCGGCGCGGTGGCGGTGGACGCCTCGGGCCACGTCGCGGCGGCGACCTCGACCGGAGGGCTGACGGGCAAGCGCTGGGGGCGCATCGGGGACTCGCCGCTGATCGGCGCGGGGACTTATGCCGACGACCGCGCGGCAGCGGTGAGCTGCACCGGCTCGGGCGAGCAGTTCATTCGCGCCGCCGTGGCGCACGAGATCTGCGCGCGGATGCGCCTTGGCGGCGAGGGGCCGCAGGCGGCGACCGAGGCGGTGCTCGGCGAAGTCGGCGCGATGGGCGGCGTTGGCGGGGTGATCTATGTGACGCCCGCTGGCGAGACGGGCTTTGCCTTTACCACGCCGGGGATGTTCCGGGGCCGTGCGGACAGCGAAGGGCGCCGCGAAGTCGGCATATTTGGTTGATTGACTATGCTGCCCAAGGGGCGCAGCGTCCGCCCGCCTGACATTGAGACATAACGGTTCGCCCGACTGCCCGGCTGAAACCAATGGCGCACCCTGGTGCGCTTTCTCAGGAGGATGTCGCATGAAATCGCTTCGTTTTGCCGCCATGGCTGCGGTCGCACTCGCTTGCGCCGCCCCGGTCGCGGTCAGCGCCCAGCAGTACCCGGTCGTGCCGGGCGACTACGTCTCCGTCTCGATGATCAGTGTCGATGACGGCCACGACCTCGAATATATCAATCACCTCGCCGGGATGTGGCGCAAGGGGCAGGATTTCGCGGTGAAGCAGGGCTGGATCACCGGCTACGAAATCCTGACCAACGAGTTCAAGCGTGCGGGCGAGCCCGACTACTACCTCATAACCCGCTTTGCGAAGTTCGCCGATCCGGCCGAGGAGCAGAAGCGCGAGGACGCCTACACCGCTTATATGGCGACCACCAACACGCAGCTCCAAGCCGCATCGGCGGATCGCGCCAAATATCGCCACCAGATGGGTTCGACCCTGATGCGCAGCTGGAAATGGCGGAACTGAAAGCTGGTTGAACCTTTCCGCGCCGGGGACCGTCCGGCGCGGAATTGTTCAGGCGGCGTGCTTGTCAGCCTTGCGCCGGCCGAGGCGCAGGCCCTGCTCGAGCTGAGCGCGCAGCTGGAGATAGTAGGATTCGAGGAACACCCGCTCCGCGCGATAGGGATAAGGGCGGCCGATCTTGCGGCTGATCGCATCGGCGACGTCGTCGAGCGCGGGTCCGCGCCCATCGCGCAGCATGCGTTCGAGCGTCTGGAGCTCGAACTCGCCGTAGACCGCGAGTTCCTCTGGCGTGAAGGTGAAGGCCTGATCGGCGGCAGCGACCGGCGCGCTGACTGATAGCGCCTCGCCCAGCTTGCGGCGCGGGACTTCGACGACCCAGGTGCCCGCGATGACATCGCCGCAGCGCAGGGCATCGCGGTTGAAGAAGGGAAACAGCACGAAGATCGCGAACCAGACCGCGCCCGCCCAGCTGGCAAGATCGGTGTCGCTGCCCGCCGCGAAGGCCCCGCCGATGAACACCATCGGCATGAACAGCTCGATATCACGCACGATGTTGCGGGCGATCACGGCCTCGGTCGTCAGTCGTTCGGTACCGCGCGCAGCGACGCGGATGCCGGTGATGCGCTTGCCCGGTGTGGCGCCGCGCGGACCGAGCTCGAAGAACAGGAACCATGCGTTGCGGAAGAGGAACATCGCGATGATCCAGATGATGACGAGGGCCTGCAAGGCACGGGCCTTGGGCGAGGCTGCCGTCTCGATCTCGGCGACCTGGATGCCGATGCCGCCCGCGATCCAGATCAGCGTGAGCGTGGTGGCGATCATTGCGGCGCCGATCATCGCCAGATCGAGGAGGAGCGCGGCGGCCCGTGCGCCGCGCGAGGCGAGCACGAATGGCAGCGCCACCCCTTCCGGGGTGATCACCGTGCGGTTGCGGGTGCGCATGCGGGTGCGCATTCTGGTTCTGGGCGCGCGGCTGGCCACTAGCTCTCTCGCCCCGTGCCGCGCCAGACGAAGAAGTAGGCCGTCCAGAACACCAGCATGAAGCTGCCGACGATCAGGCGGCCGGCGGTGTTGTCGATCAGCTGGCGGGCAAAGCCTTCGAGCAGGCCCGCCACGATCAGCATGAGGACGACGCCGACCATGACCTGCGCGGCGCGGCGCCCGGCGGCCGCGGCGGCATCGAGCAGCGCAGCCTCGCCGGGGAAGGCCATCGCGCGGCCGATATGGAGGCCTGCCGCGCCCGCCAGCAGGATCGCGTAAAGCTCGGTCGTGCCGTGGACCGAAAGCCAGCCGACCAGCTCCAGCGTAAGCCCCTGGCCGTGGTACAGCCAGAGCAGTGCGCCGAGCGTGGCGGTGTTCTGGATCAGTAGCATGGCGGACGGGAGGCCGAAGGCAAAGCCGAGGGCAAAGGCGAGGATCGCGACTTGCGCGTTGTTGGAGAACAGCGCGGCAGCGAAGACGGCGAGGCCCTGCTGGCCTTGCTGGCCGAACAGCGTACCCATAAGCACGGCGCGGCTGGCGCCCGGCACGCGCGCATCGGCCATGCCGCCGGGGATCAGGGCGTAATACCAATCGGGATCACTGGCGACAAGCAGCCAGCCCGCCACCGTGCCGCAGACCATCAGCGCCAGTGCGATCAGGATCTCGCTGCTAAGTGCGCGCACGCTGGCGCTCCATCCGCCGCCGAAGAAACGCAGCAGCCAATCGCCGAGCCCGGCGCGCGGGCCATAGACGACGAACCAGGCGCGGCGGGTGAGCACTTCGAGCCAGGCCAGCGTTTCGGCATCGAGCGAGGTTTCGCGCGCGACGGCAAGGCTGGAAACGGCGGTGCGATAGAGCGCGGGGAGCGCGAGGAGGTCTTCGTCCGATACACTGCGCAGCCGCCCGCGCTCGATCCGCGTGACGATGGCATCGAGCCGCTTCCATTCGCCCTCGCGTTCGAGCCGGAAGCGGTCGGAGCGCAGTGCGGCGTCTTCGGCAGCGGCGATTTCGGCGCTGGCAGCGGGGCTGAACCAACCGCCGAGCCGGCCGAGCAGGGAGGGCGCTGCGGGCTCGTTCATCCGAGGCTCCCCGCGCGTTTGACAGAGAGGTATGCATCAAGCAGCCGGTTGCCGATGTGCTGGTGCGGCGCTTCGACGACAAGAATGCCGGCGCGGCGCAAGCGCTGGAGCACGAGCGTGCGCTGGTGCTGCAAGGTGGTGGCGGTGACGGCCATCGCGGCATCCTGCGCGCTGCGGACAGGCGCGCGGACGAAATCGGCAAGTTCGGCATCGGCCATGACAACGAAGATCACGCGGTGCCGCTCGACCAGGCGGCGCATCGATTCGATCATCAGCTCGGCGCTTGTGGGATCGGTGAATTCGGAAAAGACCACGATGAGCGAACGCCGCCGCAGCCGCGCCGCGAGGGTGGAGAGCGCGAGGGTGAAGTTGGGCTGCTCGGCGCTGTAGTCGAGTGCGGCGGCGGCTTCCTGCAGGCGGGCAAATTCGCGCGGGGCGGTGACGAAGGGGCTCAGCACCTGCGGTCGCTGGGCAAACCCGTAGACCGCGACACGGTCATGCGCGCCCAGCGCTATCCAAGCGGTGGTGAGCGCGGCGGTGACGGCGCGGTCGATGCGCGGGAGGCCGGCAATGGGCTCGCACATCGTCTGCCCGCAATCGAAGGCGAAGACGATCTGGTTGTTTCGCTCGGTCTCATACTCCTTGGCAAAGAGCCGGGCGTGGCGGGCGGACGACTTCCAGTCGATGCGGCGGCGGTCCATACCTGGCTCGTATTCGGCGAGCGCCTCGAAATCGGTGCCCTCACCCCGGATGCGGCGGGCGACCATGCCGAACTGGGCATCGCGCAGGAACAGTTGGAGCGCGGGGCTGCGCACCGGGGCGATATTTGGGCGGATGCGGATCACCGCTTCAAGGTCCTGCCGCACCTGCCGGGTGGCGAGCCCCAGCGGTCCTTCCCAGCGCAGCCATACCGCGCTGACCGGACCAAGCCCGCGCCGGGTAGGTGTCGTCTCGATCCGTGCGCTCCATGCGCCGCTGTCGAGCGCCAGCGGGGCGACCAGCCGGCCGCCGGGGGCGAGGCGCGGATCGAGCGCGAGTGCGGCAACCGGCGCGGCGCGCGGAGCCTCGATCCGGAAATCGGCCAGCACGGTGAGCGCGAGCGGTTCGCCCACTTCGCCGTCTTCGGGCACGATCACCTTGAGGCCGGCGAGTGCCGGGGCGAGGAGCGCATCGAGCACGACCGTGACCAGCAGCGCGGCGCCCAGTGCCGGGGCGGCGATCCACGCGCGCGGTGCCGCGGCGGCGATCACCAGCGCCAGCGGCGCGGCAAGCGCCAGCAGCACGGCGGTGCGCGCCGAAGGGTAGAACACCGGGAAAGGCCACCGCAATGCCAAGGGCTATCTCGGCGCTTCGGTGCGCTGGATCAGATCGGCTACGATGGATTCTGCCGCGCGGCCTTCGATTTCCGCGGCCGGGCTGAGCAGCATGCGGTGGCGCAGCACGGCGATGGCGAGCGCCTTCACGTCGTCCGGGATGACATAGTCGCGCCCGTCGAGCGCGGCGCGGGCGCGGGCGGCGCCGGCAAGGACCACGGCCGCGCGCGGGCTGGCACCGGCGGCAAGATCAGCGCTCTCGCGCGTCGCGCGCACAAGGCGGACGATGTAATCGACCACGGTTTCGGACATCGTGACGGTGGTGACAGCGGTGACCGCGGCGGCAATCGCATCGCCTGCCGTCACGGCGCTGACGCCGAGTGCGGCGGGGCTGGGTGCGCCGCGTCCGGCGCCGTAGCGCGTGACGATCTGGGCTTCCTCCTCAGCACTCGGATAATCGACGAGGAGCTTGAACAGGAAACGATCGAGCTGCGCTTCGGGGAGCGGATAGACGCCCTGACTCTCGATCGGGTTCTGCGTCGCGACCACCATGAAGCGGTCCGACAGCGCATACGTCTCACCATCAAGGGTGACACGGCGTTCCTGCATCGCCTCGAGCAGGGCGGCCTGCGTCTTGGGCGGGGTGCGGTTGATTTCATCGCCAAGCAGCAGCTCGTGGAAGATCGGCCCGCGCGTGAGGGTGAACTGGCTGGTCTGGAAGTTGAACAGGTTGGAGCCGAGGATATCGCCCGGCATCAGGTCCGGCGTGAACTGGATCCGCCCGAAATCCAGCCCGAGCGAGGTGGCGAAGCTTTGCGCGAGCAGCGTCTTGGCAGTGCCCGGCGGGCCTTCGAGCAGCACATGGCCGCCCGCGAGCAGGGCGATCAGCAAGTGATCGACGACCCCGTCCTGCCCGACGACGGCCTTGGCCACTTCGGCGCGGATGGCGCCGGCCATGGCGCGGACTTCTTCAAGAGTCATTCGGTGAGGTCCCTTTCAAGGCGTTGCAGGGCAGCTGCGCGCTGCACCACGTCCGCGGAGCGGCGGGCCGCGCGCAGGCGGGCGGCAAGTTCGGAATAGCGCGGCCCGGTCTGGTCGAGCCGGGTTTGCAGGCGGTCGATCGCGGCTTCGGTTTCGGCCGGCGGACGGCCGCGCGGCAGGCCGAGCGCAAGGACCAGCCGCTCACGCGAGGCATCGGCATAAGGTGCGGCGATGAGGCGCAGCCGCCGGGCGCGGCGGATGAGGCCGGCGGTGTTGCGCACCAGCACGGTCTTGCCTAGCGGAATCTCGCGGGTCCCCAGGCGGGCGGGGCCGAAGCGGTTGAAACTGCGCCAGCCGGCGGCGAACAGCGCCATGAAGAAGCACAGCGTGGCAGCAAGGAACGGCGGTTCGAAGGCGAGGGTGAGCAAGTTGCGGCTCGCGCCGAGGCCATTGAGCGTGAGATCGAAGGTGACGATGGGCGGCTTCCCGCCAGCGGCTGCATAGAGGAGGCGGCGCGCCATGAGGCCCGTCTGCTTGTCGGCGAGGCCCCAGTTGTCGAGCAGGTCCGGCTCGAACACCAGCACCACCGGAAAGCTCGACGTGAAGCTGTCATTGGCGGCCTTCTCGTCAGGATCGCCGCCAGGATCGCGCTCCATGCCGATCCACTTTTCGAGCGCGGTATTGCTGCCGTCGCCGGTGAGATAGCCCGCAAGAATCCGACCGTCTCCGGTCTGGACGAGCGCCTGGAGGCCGGGGCCGGTGCCAGCCAATACGGTGCGATCATCGGGCAGCCTGCCGGACAGACCGGAAAAGGCGCCCGTCCCCTTCCAGCCATGCGCTGCAAACTTGGCCAGACCGACCCCGATGTCGTCGTGATAGCCTTTCCATTCGGGCGGTTCGATGCCGTCGATCCGGGTCCAGCCGCGCTTGCTGGCGGGGTTGGCGATGTCAGGGAAGGCGCGCCACTTGGGTGTGACGACGAGGGTCGGGCCGATGGTGCGGCGCGCCTCGACGATCTCGGCAATGTCGCTGCCCTTGGCGCCGGCGGGCGGCGTCAGCACGAGGAGGCCCGGATGCTTGAGCGCATCCTTGCTGCGCGCGCGGGTGACGATGACACCGTCGGCCTCGATCATCGCGGCGAGCCCGGCATAGCCGTTGAGCCCGCGCCCAGCCGCATGTCCGCCGCCGTTGTTGGTCGCCCCGCCGCCGGTGCCGAGCCAGTAGAGCACGGCTATGAAGGCCAGCGCGCCGATCAGCACGATGCCGAGCGACGTGCCCTTGCCGAAAGGTTCTGCCGGGGCGCTCATCGTGCGGATGCGATCTTCTGCAGCGCGAAGGCGGCATAGGCCTCGCGCGCGCGGTGCCAGTCCTCCGCGGCGAGGGCGCGCAAGGCATAGAGGCTGCGTTCGACCTCGCGGGCGATCAGCGTGAAGGCCTGCCGGGCGGCGGTGGGCAGGCCCGGGATCGAGCCGATCTCGCGCGCAGTACTGGAGGGGGAGAGCCAATCCGGCCGGGCGGCGGCAATCAGGTGCACACTGCGCTGGAGCAGGAGGTGGACCGCCTCGTCGAACCGGCCCTCGGCCGCGAGCGCATCGGCATCCTCGAGCAGCGCGAGCGCGGCGGCGCGGTCAATCACCGGTGTTTCGTGTTCGGGCTGGGTGAGCGCGCGGGTCAACTGCCAGCGCTGGTAGAGCGTCCAGAGGATCCACACCGCACCGAGTGCGGCCAATGCGGCGAGCACGATCTCGACCGCACCCCATCCCGTGCCGAGCAACTGGCCCAGCGGTTCAAACAGCTTGGCGAGGAAGCGCATGATCGCGACCAGCCATTCGGGCGGTTCGCTGCGGGGCACCTTGTAGGGCGGGACCGGGGCGTACTGGATGTCGCGCATGGCGCGCGCCGCTTGCCAGGCGCGTTCGCCTGCATCGGCGCTATCCGGTCCCGGTCCTCCTGCCACGCGCGCAGTGGTCGCATGGCGCGCGGGGATCGGGCAAGCGATTATCGCGCCGCTTTGGCGTGTGCGCCGTGCCCTTTCAGGCGGTTAGCCGCGTACCCGCTCGAGCGGATAGGTGCCGAGCATGCGCAGGTCCTTGGCGAAGAAGGTGAGCTCCTCGAAGGCGCGGTCGACGGCAGGTTCACCGGGCGCGCCGACGATATCGGCGAAGAAGGCGGTGGCGGCAAAGCTCGCGCCGCGCTGGTAGCTCTCCAGCTTGGTCATGTTGACGCCGTTGGTCGCGAAACCGCCGAGCGCCTTGTAGAGCGCGGCGGGGATGTTGCGCACCTCGAACACGAAGGTGGTGATCGCGGGGCCGGTAATCGTGGACAGCTCGAGCGGCTCGCGCGACAGCATGACGAAGCGGGTCATGTTGTCGTGGGCGTCCTCGATGTTCTCCTCGACCAGCGTGAGGCCATAGAGTTCGGCTGCGATGCGCGGCGCGATGGCCGCGGCGGCCGGATCGCCGAGTTCGGCGACGTAGGCGGCGGCGCCCGCGGTATCGGCATAGGACATCGGCACGATGCCCCGTGTCCGCAGGTAGTGGCGCGACTGGCCGAGCGCCTGCGGGTGGCTGTAGGCACTGGTGAAGGGCCCGGTGCCGAGGCCCATCAGGCAGGCGTGGATCGGCATGAAATGCTCGCCGACGATCGAGAGGCCGCTTTCGGGCAGGAGAAAGTGGATATCGGCGACGCGGCCATGCTGTGAATTCTCGATCGGAATGATCGCTTGTCCGGCACGGCCGTCCTTCACCGCCTCAAGCGCATCCTCGAACGAGAAGCAGGGCAGCGGCAGGCAATACGGCAGCGCTTCCAGCGCGGCGCGGTGCGAATTGGCGCCCGGTGCACCCTGAAACGCAACCGCGCGCGCCGGGTCGGCGGCGGCGGCGGCGGTCATCTCGGCGACGAGGCGGGCGGCGGGGGCGGGGTAGCTGGCCATGGAACGAGGCGCTTAAGCTCCCTGCGCGGGCGGGACAAGGCGCTTTTGCAGCCGCCAACCATATGCGACTAAGCGTTTCTTATCGGACAACCCATTGCAATCGCTCTTGCGCACGCGCGGGGGCGTGACTAGAGCGACGGCGAAAATTCACGCGGCGCGCGGGCCGTGCAAACTCCATATGGGGCTCGGAATGGACGATCGTTTCAATACCATTGCCGGTTGGACCTTGTTCGGCGGCATCGTTGCGCTGGGGCTTTCTAGCCTTTCGGGCCACTACTTTCTGGCCGACAAGGAACACCGTCCGGAAAAGATGGGCTATGTGATCGAAGGCGTCGAGGCCGAGGGCGGCGCGGGCGCCGCTGTTGCCGAGCCGATCGCCAACCGCCTCGCCAAGGCCGATGTCGCCAAGGGTGAAGCCACCTTCGCCAAGTGCAAGGCCTGCCACACGATCGCGCAGGGCGGGGCCAACGGCATTGGCCCGAATCTGTGGGGCGTGGTGGGTGAGGCCCAGGCCGCCGGGCGCGGTGGCTATGCCTTCTCCGATGCGCTCAAGGCCAAGGGCGGCAAGTGGGATTTCGCCAGCCTCGATGAATGGCTGACCTCGCCCGCCAAGTACGCGACCGGCACCAAGATGTCGTTCGCCGGCATCGGCGATGCGCAGCAGCGCGCCGATGTGATTCTCTATCTCAATTCGCAGGGCAGCAGCCTGCCGCTCCCCGCCGCCGAAGCGGCTGCGGCTCCGGCTGCAGACGCCTCCGCGCCTGCGGCGGATGCCAGCGCCGAGGCGAGCGAAGCCGCCAAGTAAGCGCACGGAACCTGCAAAGAAAAGGCCCCCGGTCCCCGATTTCAATCGCGGACCGGGGGCCTTTTTCGTTGCAGTCTCGGCTTGGGTCAGTCGACCATCTGCTGGACGATCTGCCGCAATTCCTGCGGTGTCAGCACCGGCGAGGTGCGCCGGGTCGGCGCGCTGCGGTGGTCTGGCCGCGATGCCCGGCGGGCCGGGAGAAAGCTGTGGCTGATCGTGAAGGCGTGCGTGGTGTTCAAAATCGGTGTCATGAAAATCCCTGGCGCGCAGCGCGCGCCGATATGTTGAAGATATGCGAGGCGAGGGCGCTGCAGGACATCCTGCGCACCTGGGCAGCCTCTGGAGTTGTGCGAAGTGCTAGCGGCGCTTCTTGAACGCGCCGCCGCCACCACCGGCGACCTTTTCGCGGAAGACGATGCGACCCTTGGTGAGGTCGTAGGGCGTCATTTCCACTTTCACGCGGTCACCCACGATCGAGCGGATCCGGAACTTGCGCATCTTGCCTGCGGTGTAGGCGATGATGCGGTGTTCGTTTTCCAGCATCACGCCGAAGCGTCCGTCGGGCAGGATCTCGTCGATCTGGCCGTCGAGGGTCATCACGTCTTCCTTCGCCATAGCTCAGCCCTCCACAGGACGGGCAGGAGTGGCGAGGCGACGTAGGCGGTAGTCTGCGGGCATCTTGGCCCCTTTCACAGGAACAGGGTACGCGGCAGCAAACAGTGCAGCCGGTGCTGGTGGCGTGAGAGGGGAAAATTCGGCCCGGACCAGAATCCGGTTCAAGAAAATCCGTCGCAGGCGACGATAGCCTTGTCGATATGGGTGTCCCTTGCCGAAAAGTCAATGTCGCGCTGAATCAAATGCAGAATCGGCTCCGTCACAGTGGGCCGGATTGGTCGGAAAGTGCCCTAGGCGCTGGTAATCTTGTACGATCCCTGCCCGCCCGGAACGAGGACGTAGGGCGGCTTGAGCTTGGCGCGCAAGTTCGAGGCGAGCACCTTGAGATAGTTGTACGAGAGCTCGTCATTGCCCCGGCTGAGTTCGGTCCTGAGTTTGTAATGGGAGACCGGCTCTCCGATGCGGCCCACCAGCAAGGTCAGCAATTGCCGTTCGCGCTTGCCGAGCAGATGGACGTGGGCAATCCGGTCGAGCGAGCTTGCCAGCTCCTGCTCGGCGCGCGCCTGCTGCGCCGCGGCCTGATAGCGGGCAAGGATCACCGCGCAGCGCGCCTTGGCCTCTTCGGGCGACATCCGCGCGCTGTCGAACACGTCGTCGAACCCGGCATTCAGGGCCTTGGCCCGCTTGCTCGCAAGGCTGCCGTGCATCAGGGCGATCTTGACCTTGCGCGCGAGGATCGGGCGATTGATGCGCAGGAAGCGCGCGGCACGCACCGGATCGTTGCCGCCGATGATCAGGGCTTCGTAATCCTCTTCCGCGATCGACAAAAACCGTGTCTCCAGATCGACGAACGTGTGCTGCTCGACCGCATCGAAAGCGCTCAGCATCCAGGCATCGCGGGTATCGCGGTGAAGATCGTTCATGGAAAGGTAGCGGATCTGGCTGGGTCTGGATTGCATGTAAGGCCGATCATCGGAAACAAAGGCGGTGTCAGGCAACGCTGCCTCCGTTTGCATGAGTGCGTCGGCCGGCACTTCCGTCGCCGAATCCAACCAGGTTCCTATCGAACTATAGGAAAGCATATATGACCATCGTGGAGGGGTTGTCTAATGTGGCTTTGCGGAGTGATTGCACCTGCGGCGCATGGCCGCGGACGCCGAATCCTGCGCTTCCCTATAGAATAGCTCTGCCGGGTTGCGGATTCGGCGGAACAGAACGTTAATTTTCAGACACGTTCTGCAATATTGAATAGGCTATATTGCGACGCTTTCCGACCGGAATGGTAAAAAAACTGCCGTTCGGGGATGAACGATATTGGTCATAGCCATATCGAATAAGATAAGACAAACTATAACTTTAATTATAAGCAATGATGCTTAGGCGCCGGGCATCGCCGCGTGGCGCATGTGAACACGCAATCCGCCTTCATCGATGATCAGTTCGTTGAAGCCCGCAGGCGTTGCACGCAGGCGCTGCGACAGGGTTCCCGCGCCGATCATGCGCACGGGGCCGTTCGCCGTGGGGTGCATGATATCAAACGAATCGTGCACGTGGCCCGAGAGCACGCCCAGCACGCCGCGCCGGGCCAGCGCCGCCAAAGCGCGCGAACCGCCGCGGGTGAGCGCCTTGCCGCGGGTACCGGTCTCGACCAGCGGGTGGTGGCAGGCGACGAGGGCGCGGGTGCCCGCTGGCAGCGCGTCGAGTGCAGCGAGGCAGGTGGAAAGGCTCCGCTCGCTGACGCGGCCTTTGGACCAGTTGAGCCGCAGTTGCGCACGGGCGGTGGTCTTGAGCGGGACGACCGCGAGGCCGGGCAGGGCAATGCCGTGCTCCACCGCGCCCTGAAGCGTACGGAAGCGGCGATAAGGATCGAAAAAGCGTTCGGCGAGGTTGAAATAGGGAAGGTCGTGGTTCCCCACCTCGACGGTGACTGGCACCCCCAGCCCGCGGATCCACGCCGCTGCCGCCGCAAACTCTCGGTGCCGCGCGCGCATGGTGAGGTCGCCGGTGATCGCGACGGCATCCGGCCGTTCCCGCGCGACGCACGCCGCGACCCAATCGAGCGCGGCCGTGTCCTCGAGCCCGAAGTGCACGTCACTGATGTGGAACAGGCGGATCATGGCATCCTGCCTAGACCTTCCCGGAGAGGATAAGCCAAGCTGAAAACGCATTGAGCAGGCTGTAGGCCAGATAGGCGAGCGCGCCCCATGCCACGCCTTCGGAGGCGAGGAGCAGCCCGCCCAGCAGCATCAGGAACTCCACGACCAGCGAAAAACGCGAACTGAGCGCGTGGTAGAACCACGGCATCTGGTCCAGCAGCGGATGGCCACTGTCCATGATCGCCTGGTGCAGGGCGAAGTTTCCGACGCCGAGCAGGAAGATGATCAGAATCGCCATGCCTCCCGACGATAGGGGGCCGCTGCCGGTCTGTCACGCCGGCGCGCGGCATGACCTGTCGCTCGTGGAGCAGGATCAGCCGTTTGTCGGGCTCGGCGGCGGTTTGTCGGCGCGATGGAGAGCCCTGTCGAGCGTGGCGCGCGGCGATCACGCAAATCACCTAGCAGAATAGTCATGCGGCGGTGGCGAGGCTCCCACAACGGACCTGCCAGCCCAACCACCGCTCTCCGCCGGACCGCCCGCAGCGGCACGGCAACAAGTGCAACCCAAGCTAAGGAAACTGCCATGTTCAAGAACGCTCTGATCGCCGCGGGCCTTGCCGGCCTGGTGTTTGCCGCCCAGCCCGCCTTCGCCAGCCCTGCCGCCCCGGCCGAGACTTCCTCCGACGCGGTCGTCAAGCATCGCCTGGTGCAGTACGCCGATCTTGATCTTTCGACCGCCGCCGGCCAGGCCAAGTTCGACGCCCGCCTGCGCCGCGCCGCCGCTGCGGTGTGCGAAGCCAACTACGGTCCGCACCCGCTCGCCGAGACGATGGAAGCGCGTCGCTGCTATCGCAATGCGGTCCAGTCCGCGCAGCGGGCGATGGCGGATCGGGGCGCGCGCTCCAGCACCGTCAAGGTCGCCGCGCGCTGAACGATACCGGTTCACGAAACGTGTGACGCAGCAGGCAATCAGTCCCAGCCGCTGCCGCCGTGAAGGGTCGCTGCCAAGCCGAGTGTTCCTGCCCCCGGGACCGGCCAGGCGGCGACCCGCTTTTTTCGGTATCAGTTGGCAGCGCGCAGGCGCGAAGCGGCTTCCAGCCTGTCGGCCTCGACGTCGGCCCATTCGCGCCACATCAGGTCTGCGCCTTCGAGCACGCGATCATCGTGTGCGCGGATGGTGATGGGCAGGATCGGCATCCCGTCGCGGCAATCGCACAGGACGGGATTGGCGGGGACGTTCATTTCCCACTTCTCCCCCCATTGGCGCAGCGCCAGCATGGCGGGCAGCAGGTCCATGCCCTTGGGCGTGAGGCGGTATTCGATACGCCGGCGGTCATCCGCGCAATGCTCGCGCTTGAGGATGCCTGCCTCGACCAGCCGGGAGAGCCGGTTGGAGAGAATGTTGCGGGCGATCCCGAGCGCGTCGAGGAACTCCTCGAAGTGGCACACCCCGTTGAAGGCGGCTCTCAGGATCATGAAGGACCATCGCTCGCCCATCGCTTCCAGAGCGGCGGGGAGACCACAGACGGCGAGGTCGGCGAGGGATTCGCGGAGTTTTCCCATGACGCTTTGTTACATACCTTAATCCGGAGAGCAATGTAAGTTTCTAGTTGCAACTCGAAACCTAATGAAGTAGGTATCGATTCGCAACGGAAATCGCATCCTCTCCACCCGGCGGTCCGGGCCGGCCCCTCAAACACGGGGCGCGCTTCGGTCCGGACCGCCAACCCCGCAGTTTCCGGGCACACGTTGTCAGACAAGACCAAGGGGAAGTATCATGATTGCCACCCGCAACAGCGCCATTCGTCAGCTGCTTCCGGCAGTGCTCGCGCTCTTCGGCACCGCCGCCACCTTCGCGGTGACCGCGACGCCCGTCCGCGCGGCAGACAGCAATGCCTATTATTCGGTGACGCTCGCCGCGCCGGTCGCCAAGCCTGCCAAGCTGATGCTGGGCGATGTGCTGTGGAGCTGCGCCGGTGACACCTGCTCGGCCGGCGCAGACACTGCCCGCCCGGTGGTGGTGTGCACCAAGCTCGCCGCCAAGGTCGGCACGATCAACAAGTTTGCCACCCCCAAGGGCGAGCTGGCGGCCGAAGAAATGGCCCGCTGCAACACGCCCAAGGCTTGAGGCCAACCGGATTACCCGTCTCTTCAGCGCGCCTTCCACCCACACCCTGAAGCGCGCCCCTCACACGGCTGCGGCACAATCTCCCTGGATTGTCCGCGGCCGTTTTTTTGCCTTGCGCATTAGTGGCTGACGGCGCGCCGCTCGCTCCCTATGCTGGCGGCGATGCTGCGTTTCCTCTCCGCCGCCGCGCTGATCCTCGCGCTTGTCACCTCGCCGCTGGCGGCCGCGCCCGGTGCGCCTGCTGTACCCGACGCCGCGCTGAAGGCCGATCTGCACTGCGCGGCGGCCTTCGCGATCGCCGCGTCCGAGCAAGCGCGGGGCAGTGCGGCGGCGCTGGCGCTGCCGGCGCTGGCGGTGCGTGGCAAACGCTTCTTTGCCGACACCGGCGCGCGCGCGGTCGAGCAGGGCGGGATGACGCAGGAAGCGGTCCGTGCGCTGCTCATCGCCGAAGTGACCGCGATGCAGCGAAGGGCGGCGGCCGATCCCGCCAACCCTGAGCCCGACCGCGAACTGGCTGGTGAGGTCAGGCCCTGCCTCGCCCGGCTTGATGCCGCAGTCCCGCCGCTGCAGACCCCTGACCTCGCGCAATGCGCCGCGATCCTGACGCTCGCCTGGGAAGAGGAACGGACCAAGGGGCCGGACACCGCCGCCGCGCGCGATCTCCAGACGCTCGCGCAAGTCCTCGCGACCCGCGCCCGCGACGCCCAGATCGCCGCAGGCAAAAGCGGCGACGGGGCGGATGCAGCCGTCGAAGCCGCGCGCGATGCCATGCGCGCCGAAGTGGCGAGCCGGCCCGGCGGGGTGGACAACTACGACATCCGGCACTGCTACGATCTCGCCGCGCCGGATGCGAAATCGCACTACTAAAGCGCTGCGATTGCGGTAGGTTGTGCCGATAGACAAGCGTGGAGGGGACTGGGCGTGGAAGCGGTACTGATCCTGATCGTGGGGTTGGCGGTGGTCTATCTGGCCATGGGTATCCGGGTGGTGCGCCAGGGCCATGTCTACACGATCGAGCGGCTGGGTCGCTTCTCGCTCGCGGCGCAGCCGGGGCTCCATTTCATCGTGCCGTTCATCGACCGGGTCGGCCACAAGGTGAACATGATGGAGCAGGTGCTCGATATTCCGGGGCAGGAGATCATCACCCGCGATAACGCCATGGTCGGGGTCGATGCGATCGTCTTTTTCCAGGTGCTCGATGCGGGCAAGGCGGCCTACGAGGTTTCCAACCTCTATGTCGCGATCATGCAGCTGACGACGACGAACCTGCGCACGGTGATGGGCTCGATGGACCTCGACGAGACGCTTTCCAAGCGCGACGAGATCAATGCGCGGCTGCTGAATGTGGTCGATCATGCCACTTCGCCGTGGGGCCTCAAGATCACCCGCGTGGAGATCAAGGATATTCGCCCGCCTGCAGACATTTCCAATGCGATGGCACGCCAGATGAAGGCCGAACGCGAGAAGCGCGCGCAGATCCTCGAGGCGGAAGGTTCGCGCGCGTCCGAAATCCTGAAGGCCGAGGGCCAGAAGCAGGCGCAAATCCTTGAGGCCGAGGGGCGCAAGGAAGCCGCGTTCCGCGATGCAGAGGCGCGCGAACGCTCGGCCGAAGCCGAAGCGCGAGCGACTGCGGTGGTTTCGGAAGCCATTGCTTCGTCCGGCACGCAGGCGCTCAATTACTTCGTCGCGCAGAAATACGTCGAGGCGGTCAAGGAGTTTGCCACCTCGCCCAATGCCAAGACGATCCTCTTCCCGATCGAGGCGACACAGCTGGTCGGCGCGCTGGGCGGGATCGGGGATCTGATCAACGATGCGGTCGGCGTGAAGCCGGGTGGGCCGGGTGCGCCGCCAGCTGGTCCGCGCGTGCCGCGCGTGGTGCCGCCGCCACCCCCCAGCCCGCCGGCGCCGCCGGTGCAGGGCTGAAGTCATGGCGCTCGTGACGCAGCTTCTCGGCCTGCATTGGGGCTGGATGGCGCTGGGCGTGGCGCTCGCCATCGCCGAGATCGTGGCGCCGGGCTATTTCCTGATCTGGCTGGCGGCGGCGGCGCTGCTGACCGGCCTGGTCGCGGCGACGATGCCGGTCGGGCTCGAGGGCGAGATCATCCTCTTCGTCGTGCTCTGCGCGCTGGCGCTGGCCGCAGGGCGGCGCTGGGTGCTGCGCCATCCGGTGGCGAGCGCCGATCCACTGCTCAACGACCGCGGCGGACAGATCATCGGGCAAAGCGTGGTCGTCACCCATGTGATCGAGGGCGGCCCGGAAGGCGGGATGGGGCGCGTGCGTCACGGCGATACCGAATGGCTCGCGCGCGGGCCCGATGCGCAGCCCGGCACGCGGATGCGGGTGACGGGCGCCGATGGCACGGTGCTGCTTGTCGAACATCTGCACTGATCGGGCGCGGATGCCTTGATGGCCCGCTTGCCGAGCGGGCAGGCGCTTCCCATATCCGCGTCAGAAATTCCCGCTTTCCTCCCCGAGACAGGATGATCCCAGCCATGCCCGACAAGATGAACCTGACCGATGCCGAGTGGCGCGCCCGGCTCTCGCCCGAGCAGTACCAGGTCCTGCGCCAGGGCGGCACCGAGCGGGCCTTCACCGGCAAGTATGAAAAGAACAAGCTCACCGGCCAGTATCACTGCGCCGGCTGCGGGGCGCCGCTGTTCGAGAGCGACACAAAGTACGATAGCGGCTCGGGCTGGCCGAGCTTCACCGCGCCGGTTGATCCCGAAGCGGTCGACGAGCACCGCGATGTGAGCCACGGCATGATCCGCACCGAAGTGCGCTGCGCGCGCTGCGACGGGCATCTCGGCCACGTGTTCCCCGATGGCCCCGGGCCGACGGGCCTGCGCTACTGCATGAACAGTGCGGCGCTCGATTTCACCCCGGAAGAAGACTGAAGGGTCTGCGCGGCAGGCTTTGGCCCGTTACGATTGTCCCCGACGCAATCATATCCTGCGGGTTAACCCTGTGTTCCGAATCGCCTATGCATCACGCGCCGCGATGAGGCGTGCCCACCATGACGAGCGGGCGGCCTGCATGAGGGAGTTGACGCAAAGCTGATGGCCAGACGGGACTTCCCAAACCGTTCCGAACCGGAGCGCTCGTCTTCGCGGCGCCGGCGTGATCCGGAAGAGCGTTCGTTCCTGAGCCGGTGGCTGCGGCGCCTGCTGGTGTGGGGCACCGCGCTCACGCTGCTGGGCGCAATGGCGCTGGCCATAGCGGTCTTCGTTACCGAGCGATCGCTGCCCAGCTACGAACGGATGAAGTCGACCCAGACCGGGCAGACCATCGTCGTGCGCGCGAGTGACGGCTCCGAGATCGTGACGCTGGGGCCGAGCTACGGGCGCTGGGTGCCTTATGAGCGCATTCCGCAGACGCTCAAGGACGCGATGATCTCGGTCGAGGACCGGCGTTTCCGCGATCACTGGGGCGTCGATCCCATCGGCATCGTGCGCTCGGTTGTGGTGCGTATCCAGACCGGGCACTGGCGGCAGGGCGGCTCGACGATCACGCAGCAGCTGGCGCGCAACATCTTCCTCAACAACAGCCGCACGTTCGATCGCAAGATCCGCGAAGCGCTGCTGGCGATGGCGATCGAGGCAAAGTTCTCCAAGGACCAGGTGCTCGAGCTCTATCTCAACAAGGTCTATTTCGGCGGCGGCGCCTATGGCGTCGATTCGGCAGCGCGCAAATTCTTCGGCCATTCGGGCGAGCAGCTGAACCTTGCCGAGGCGGCGATCATCGCGGGCCTCGTCAAGGCGCCTTCGCACTATTCACCGACCGCCGATGCCCGTGCCGCGGTGGACCGCGCCAAGGTCGTGGTGCAGACGATGCAGGACGCCGGCGCGATCACGCCCGCAGAGGCAGCGGCGGTCGATCTCAAGGCGGTGAAGCTTGCCGCCGAGCAAGGCCAGAATTCGGCCCGGTACTTCACGGACTGGGTGCTGCCGCAGCTCGATCTGCTGCTGCCGGACAACGACCAGCCGATCGAGGTGTGGACGACGCTGGACCCCGCCGCACAGCACGCCGCGACCGATGCGATTCAGGCCAATGTGCCCAAGGGCGCGCAAGGCGCGCTGGTCAGCCTCGACCGTGACGGAGCGGTGCTGGCGATGGTTGGCGGCACCGATTACGTGACTTCGAACTACAACCGCGCGGTCAATTCGGTGCGCCAGCCGGGCTCGGCGTGGAAGCTCTTCGTCTATCTTGCCGCACTGGAAGCGGGGTATACGCCCGACGCCAAGGTCAAGGACGAACCGGTGACGATCGACGGCTGGAGCCCGCGCAATTCGGGCGGGACCTATGCCGGCGAGATCGACGTGCGCAGCGCTTTTGCCTATTCGAAGAACACGGTGGCGGCGCAGCTCGGCAACGAAGTCGGCTTTGGCGCTGTCGCCAACATGGCGCGCCGCTTTGGCATCACCACACCGATCAACACGCTGCCCTCGATGGTGCTCGGCTCTTCCGACGTGCGCGTGATCGACATGGTGCGCGCGTTCGCGGCAGTCCAGGCCAAGGGCACGGCGGTGACCCCTTACGGCATCCGCAAGATCACCTCGACCGAGGGCGAAGTGCTCTACAGCCACCGCCCCGATCCGGCGCAGCAGCTGGTGCCGAACTTCGTCGCGGCGGGGATCACCGATCTGCTGCAATCGGCAGTGAGCATCGGCACCGGCCGCGCGGCGCAGATCGGGCGGCCTGTCGCGGGCAAGACCGGCACCACGAGCTCAAACAAGGACGGCTGGTTCCTCGGTTTCTCGAGCGGGATCACCACCGGCGTGTGGATGGGCCGCGACGATGCGCGTCCGGTTCCGGGCCTGCAGGGCGGCACCGCGCCCGCACGCGCCTTTGCCGCCTACATGAAGATCGCCACGGCCAAGCGACCGCCGGAGAAGTTCGACACCGATCTCAAGCTGCCGCAGTGGCAGCTCGAGCCCGATGACGAGGTGATGCAGGCCAATCCGGACGGTTATTTCTACGCCGATCCCGATGGTAACATCGTCGAGCCGGGGGCCCAGGGCAGCGGGCAGAACCGCGTGCCGGGAGGAGATGGTCCGATGCCTGGCGGCGAGCAGGGCATCACGGTGCCCGACGGTCCGCCTGCGGCTGGCGACGATTTTCTCAGCCGCGCAACGGGCAAGCAGACCGATCCGGCGGCGCGTCCGCGGCCCAAGCCCGCAGCGAGCCCGAAGCCGAACTGACCCTGCTCAGCCGTCGCGGGCGAGCACCTTGCTCCCTGCGACGCCGATCAGGAACATGGCCAGTGCCAGCGTGTTGGGCACGACGTTGAGCCCGAATCCGGTGGCGACGGACAAGGTGCTGTCGAGCGCGTACCATGATGCCATGCCGACCGTGGCGGCGAGCCAGAGCGGCCGTCCGGCGCGGCCCATGGCGACGGCCTGCCGCAGCACGAGCGCGAACATCACCATCCAGCCGAGGAACACGCCGCCAAGAATGCCGATCATGAACCGGCCGGCGGGCGTGAGGTCCGTCGGCGGGCCCATGCTGGTGAGCGCCAGTCCCATGCGCAGCGGCGCGTCGGTGCCGGGAAGGGCACCGCCAGCGACGATGAGCGCGAACACGATCATCGAAACCAGCCAGAACTGGAACCAGGCTTGCCAGAAGGGGCTCATGCACATGCTCTCCTTGTATCCGGCGATCTGGTGGCAGAGGCGGCGGGAGCGAATCAATTACCTCCGGGGTTATTGAAGCGCTGCCGCCGCGCTGCGACACTCGCGTCATGGACATGGGAATGGATGGATTCGCGCGGCTACTGCGCGAATGGCGGCAGAAGCGGCGGTGGTCGCAATTGGACCTGGCGCTGACATCGGGCGTTTCCCAGCGCCATATCAGTTTCCTCGAATCCTCTCGGGCAAATCCGAGCCGGGCGATGATCCTGCAGCTGAGCGAGGCGCTCGACGTGCCGCTGCGGACGCGCAACCTCTGGCTGACTGCAGCCGGCTTCGCGCCACTCTACGCCGCGCGCACGCTCGATGATCCGCAGATGGCGCAAGTGATGGGGGCGGTGCGCATGATGCTGAGCGCGCACGAACCCTATCCGGCGCTGGCGCTCGACCGGGCGTGGAACGTCCTGATTGCCAATCGTCCGTTCGAGGCGCTGACGGCGCTGCTCGGCGCCGATCTCTGGGAGCGGGTGGGGGATGGGACGCGGAACCTGATGCGCCTGTTTTTCCACCCGCAAGGCATCCGCTCGCTGGTGACCAACTGGGCCGCAGTCGGTCCGCTGCTGTGGCAGCGTGCGACGCGCGAGGCGCATGAGCTGGGCGGGGCAGACATGCAGGCGGTGCTCGACGAGCTGGCGCCATTCCAGGAGCCCGAGGTGCTGTGGTCGGCGATGGATAGCGCGCTGCTGCCGGTGGTGCCGTTCAAGCTGGCGCTGGGCGAGCAGCGGCTGGCGCTGTTCGCGGTGATCGCCACCTTCGGCACCGCGCAGGATGTGACGACCGACGAGCTCAGGATCGAGACGCTGTTTCCCGCCGATGCCGAGACCGAGGCGCTGTTTCGGCACTTGCTGCTGCCGCCTGCGCAGCCGGAGTACCTGCCGCTATAACGCCCGAGGTAATTGGCAGCATTCCCTGGCCGGTTCATGGTCCTCCCGGCGCACAGAAAAGGAGAGGACCAATGACCCCGCTTGAAACCGTCAAGGCCTTCATGAAGGCGATGGAGCCGCTCGATTACGATAGCGCGCTGCAATTTGTCGCGGATTCCTGCGAATACACCAATCCGCCGCCGATCGGCACGGTGACCGGACCTGCCGGCGTTCGCGCGGTGCTGGAACCCTTCTTTTCGCCGACCCTGGAGAACGAGTTCCGCATCATGCGCGAACTGGCCTCGGGGCCGCTTGTGGTGCTGGAACGGCTCGACCGGCATCTGCTAGCAGACAAGAGGGGGCTCGCGGACAAGTGGGTCGAGTTGCCAGTGACCGGGGTGTTCGAGGTCCACGATGGCAAGATCACCTACTGGCGCGACTATTTCGACGCGGCGACGATACTGGCGCAGTGGCCGACCGGCTGACGACAAAGGAAAGGGGCCGGCGAACCTGTGTCCGCCGACCCCTCCTTTGCTTTTTCGCCAATCAGCGGATGCGGATCGGCATGTAGACCGGCGGCTGACCGCGGCGCTGGATGCGCAGGAGCACCGCCTCGCGGTTTTCGGTCTTGGCCTGGCGCACCACGGCTTCGAGATCGGCGGCAGTGACGACCGGCTTGTAATTGGCCGAGAGCACGATGTCGCCCCGCTGCAGGCCCTTGGCCGCCGCGTCCGCCGAATCGTCGACCGCAGTGATCACCACGCCCTTGGTGTCCTCGCTCGCGCCCAATTGGCGGGCGATCTGCGGGGTGAGCGGGATTGCCGCGATGCCGAGCGCCTGCTGGACGACAGGGCCTGCTGGCTTGCTCGGCTTGGCCTGGCCGCCGCCGAAGCCGTTGTCGTCGCCCTGCTGCGCATCGGGATCGAAGGTCTGCTGGGCGAGCTCTTCCTCGCTCGGCCGCTTGCCGACGATCGCCTGCACGGTAAGGCGCTGGCCGTTGCGGATGAGGTCGATCGGGATGCGCTTGCCGGGCGCGGTATTGGCGACGATGAACGAGAGTGTCTGGTCCGGCGTCACGTCCTTGCCGTCGACGCGCACGACCACGTCGCCCGGCTGCATCCCCGCCTTGGCCGCGCCCTGGTTCGGTTCGACCGACTGGATGAATTCGCCGCGGTTCTTGGCAAGGCCGAGGCTGGCGGCAAGGTCGTCCGAGAGCTGCTGGATGCGCACGCCGAGGTAGCCGCGCTCGATGGCCTGACCATTGCGCAGCTTTTCGACGATGGGTGCGGCGATTTCGGCGGGGATCGCGAAGCCGATGCCGACGCTGCCGCCGGTGGGCGAGAAGATCGCGTTGTTGATGCCGATCACGTTGCCGGCCATGTCGAACATCGGGCCACCCGAGTTGCCGCGATTGATCGAGGCGTCGGTCTGCAGATAGCGATCATAGGCCGAGCCCGAGCCGGTGTTGCGATAGACCGCCGAGATGATGCCGCTGGTGACGGTGCCGCCAAGACCGAACGGGTTGCCGATCGCGATGATCCAGTCGCCCACGCGGGCATGGCGCGAATCGCCGAACTTCACGAACGGGAAGGGCTTGGGGCCGCTGATCTTGAGCACGGCAAGGTCGGAAGCCGCATCGCGGCCGACGAGCTTGGCCGGATAATCGGTGCCATCGGTCATGGTGACAGTGATCGATTCGATCTCACCCTGGCCTTCGGCGGTGATCACGTGGTTGTTGGTGACGACATAGCCATCAGCCGAAACAAGGAAGCCCGAACCCAGCGACTGCGCCTCGCGCGTCTGCGGCTGGCCGCCGCCCTGGCCGCCACCGAACAGATCGCTGAAGGGCGTCCCGGCGAAGGGATTGTTGTTCTGCACCTTCACGCGCTGGCGGGTCGAAATATTGACCACCGCCGGCTGAAGCTGCTGCGTGAGATCGGCAAAGCTGGCCGGCGCGCCGCCGCGCGGCACGACCGATTGCATCTGCGCCGAATCGTTCTGCGCCACCTGGGCGCCGGCGGGAAAACCTGTCGTCAGGGTCAGCGCGCTGCCGGCGAGGAGCAGCGCCGTAGTCACTCCGTAAGCGTATCGCACGTGGCAATTCCTCTTCATCTCAGCGGCGGACGGATAGCGCCCAAGGGGGGAACCCGCGCACCTGATCCCTGTTCCGATTCCGCGCGACCCCGCTTTCACATCTGGGCGCCTGAACCGGGATTGAATAACATCTTCGGCCCGAAACGGGGGCGGTTACTTGCCGCCCTTGAACTGGCGCAGATAGGCATTGTCCGGCGACAGTACGATCTGCGTACTGCTGCCCTTCTGCGCGAAAGTGGCGTCGTAGCTCTGCATCGCACGGTAGAAGTCGTAGAAGTCCGGGTCCTTGCCGAAGCTCTCGGCATAGACCTTGGCCGCGGTGGCTTCTGCCGTGGCGCGGATGATCTGCGCGTTCTTCTGCCCACCTGCACGGATCGTCGCGGCTTCCTGCTGGCGCGCGGTGGTCATGCGGGTGAAGGCGCTTTCAAGCGGGGCGCCATCAGGCAGGTCCGCCCGCTTGATCCGCACGTCGATCACCTGCGCGCCGTATTCGCGCGCCTCCTTGTCGAGCCCCTTGCGGATGTTGATCATCGCCTGCCCGCGATCAGCCGTGAGCAGCGAGCCGAAGGTGCGCTTGCCGAGTTCCTGCCGCAGCACCGAATTGAGGATCGGCTGGAGCTGTTCGGCAACCTTGTCGACCGTTCCGGCGGTCTCGTACATCTTGACCGGATCGATCACGCGGAAGCGGGCGTAGGCATCCACTTCGAGCCGGCGCTGGTCGGCCGAAGTGACCTGCTGGCGTTCGAGATCGACATCGAGCACGCGCTTGTCGATCCGCACCACCTGCTCGATGAACGGGATGCGCAGCACGATGCCCGCGCCCGTCTGGCCGAAATCGGCATTGGGGCGGAAGCGGTTGACGACACGGTTGGGCTCGCCGAGCCGGACGATCACCGCCTGCTCCTGCTCGCCCACCACGGTGACACAGCTGAGCAGCGCGACGAGCGCGACGGCGAGCGTGATGAGGACGATCTTCTGCTCTTCCCAGAGGCGGATGAGGGTCTGTTCCATCTTAGCGGCGCTCCCCGGCATTGGCCGCAGTATCAGCAGGCGGGGCCTGCTTGAGCCCGGGCAGCGGCAGATAGGGCATGACCCCGGGGGATTCGAGAATGACCTTGTCGGTCTGGCTGAGCACACGTTCCATCGTCTCGTAATACATGCGCCGGCGCGTCACCTCGGGGGCGAGCTTGTACTGGGCGTAGACCTTGTCGAAGGCGGTCGCCTCACCCTGCGCGCGCTGGGTCAGCTGGTTGGCCCACTGCTCGGCGCGGTTGATCTCGCTCTGCGCGTCCTGCTGGGCGGCAAGCACTTCCTTGAAGGCATCGACGACCTTGGCCGGCGGATCGGTCTTCTTGATCTCCACGCCCTGGATCTTCACGCCCGAGCGGTAGGCATCGAGAATGCGCTGCATGCGCTCGCGCACATTGGCCTCGATCGAGGCGCGGCCCGAACCCATCGCGTCGTTGAGCGAGACTTCGGCGATCGACTGGCGCATGGCCGCCTCGGCCACTTCCTTCACCGTCGCGTCAGGCTCTGCCAGCTGGAAGGTGTAGAGCTTCAAGTCCTTGATGTTCCAGCGGACGAGGTAGGTGAGGTCGACGAGGTTCTGGTCGCCCGTCAGCATCAGCCGCTCGCCATCGCCTTCGGGGATCGAATCGCGGCGGATCGAGGTGACGTCTTCCACGCTGACGGCCTGGATCGGCCAGGGCAGCGTGAGCGAAACGCCGGAATCGATGGTGTGGCTATAGGCACCGAAGGTGGTGACCACGCCCTTCTCCTGCGGAGAGACACGGTGAACCATCGTGGCACCAAGCCAGACGAGCGCAACGAGACCCACCGCGACCGGCACCCATGAGCCGCCGCCGGGGCGCTGGGGCAGGCGGAAACCGGGGCCGCCACTGCCACCACCACCGCCGTGGCGCTTGAACAGGTCTTCGAGGGTCTGCCCGCGGCGGGCGCCCCCCGACGAGGGCGGCAGCCACGGGTTGCGCGGGCCGCCTCCGCTCTTGTCGTCGCCGCGCTGCGGGGGCGGGCTTCCCGGTGCGGGATCGCCGCCATCGGCCGCAGGTTCGCCCGAAGGCTCTCCGCTCTCCGCTTCGCCTGCGCCCCAAGGGCTTTTCTTGCCGGCCATGGCAAGGCCGATCCGCGACATTCGTCCGACAAAAGAATTCATAGGCACGACTATAGGTACGCTCTGCGGTTAAAAACAGTGTCTCACTGCCAAATTTCCTCTGCTAGGGGGCGTCCGTTAGGGCATATGCTCGTTAGGACATGGGACGCTGGCATTGAGCCTCGATCAGACAGCACTGGAACAGGCGGTGCGCATGGCCGCAGGCGCGCGGCTGCAGACGGCGCGGGCTGAGGGCGAAACCGCCTCGATCATACTCGAAGTGAGCGGGCTCGACCGGCCCGCGCGCGAGGCGCTGGAGGCCAAAGTGCGTGAAGCCGCACGCGGCGCCGGGGCGGCGGAAGTGCGCGTGGGGATGACCGCCGAGCGCGTCACCCGCCGCATCATCGCGGTGGGATCGGGCAAGGGCGGTGTCGGCAAGTCGACGCTTTCTGCCAATCTCGCGGTGGCCATGGCGCGGCTCGGGCGAAAGGTCGGTCTGGTCGACGCCGACATCTATGGCCCGTCGCAGCCACGCCTGTTGGCCACGGAAGGCCGCAAACCCGAGGCGGAGAACCAGAAGATCCACCCGGTGCAAAGCCCGTGGGGCGTGCCGATGCTGTCGATGGGGCACCTCGTCCAGCCGGGGCAGGCGATCGCGTGGCGCGGCCCGATGGCGGGCAATGCGCTCGGCCAGTTGATCGATGCGCATTGGGGGGACGCCGAAATCCTCGTCGTTGATCTGCCGCCGGGCACGGGCGATGTGCAGCTCACCATGCTCCAGAAGCACAAGCCCGCGGGCGCAGTGATTGTCTCGACCCCGCAGGATCTCGCGCTGATGGACGCGGCGCGGGCGATCCGCCTGTTCGAGCAGGGCGAGGTGCCGCTGATCGGCATGGTCGAGAACATGGCGGGCTATGTCTGCCCGCATTGCGGCGAGAGCAGCGATCCCTTCGGCCAAGGCGGCGCCGAGGCAGCAGCGAAGACGATGGGCCTGCCCTTCCTCGGCCGCGTGCCGCTGAACCTGTCGATCCGACAGTCGAGCGATGCGGGCGAACCGTGTGCGGCAGGTGATGGCCCCGAAGCGGCGATCTTTGCCGGGATCGCGCAGCGCGTGCTCGACTGGCTGGACGCGCAGAAAGCATGAGGATTACCCCGTGAGACTTACCAGGCGCGGGCTGCTGATAGGCGCGGGCGGCGCGGGTGCGCTGCTCGTGGCTTTCGCGCTCTCGCCGCGCCGCCATGCCAGCGCCCTTGTGGCCGGGCCGGGTGAGCATGTGTTCGACAGCTTCATCCGCCTTGCCGCCGATGGCGCGGTGAGCGTGGCGGTGCCGGTCTGCGAAATGGGGCAGGGCGTGACCACGCTGATGGCGCAGATCGTGGCAGTCGAGCTCGGTGCGGACTGGAAGCGGGTGGGGGTGGAGCCTGCGCCGCCGAGCCCGGTTTACGGCGATCCGGTGCTCGCCGCGCGCTGGGCACCGCTCTGGCAGCCGCGCCTTCTTCCCGCGCTCGCCGACACCCCGGACGATTGGCTGGCGCGCATCCACGCCGAGCGCGAGCCGCTGATGATCACCGCCGAGGGCACCGCCATCGCCGCGTTCGAGGCGCCCTTGCGCGCGGCGGCGGCGGGCCTGCGCGCGATGCTGATGCAGGCGGCAGCCGCCAGCTGGAATGTCAGCTGGGAAACGCTCGATAGCGCGAACCACTTTGTCGTGAACGGTAAGCAGAAGCTGGGCTTTGCCGCGCTGATCCCGGCGGCGATGGGCTATGATCCGCCCAATCCTCCGGCCTTGCGGGCCGAACCGGCCAAGGAACGGCCCGGCCAATTCCCCGATGGCGGGTTTCCCGCAGGAAGGGGGCCGCGCTTCCCCCGGCTCGATCTGCCGGCCAAGGTCGATGGCAGTTTCGTGTTCGCGGGCGATGTGCGCCTGCCCGGCATGGTCCACGCCGCAGTCGTCCACGGGCCGCAGGGCGATACCGTTCTTTCGAGCTTCGACCGCAAGGCAGCGGAAAGCGTGCCGGGGGTGGTCGGCGTGGTGCCGTCGAAGCGCTGGGTCGCAGCAGCCGCGAAGACCTGGCATGCCGCGCACAAGGCGGTGCTGGCGATGGAGCCAAGGTTTCATGCGGCGGGGCGCATCGCCGATTCTTCCGCGCTGGAGAACCGGATCGACACTGCGCTGCGCAAGGGGACGGCGACGCGGCTCATGGCGGAGGGCGATCCCGATGCCTTGCTCGCCAAGCCCAGCCTGACCGCACGCTATGATATAGAGCCCGCCCTGCATGCGCCGCTGGAAACCGCGACCGCCACGGCGCGGCTGACCGGGGGCAAGGTCGAGCTCTGGCTCGCGACACAGGCGCCCGAACTGGTGCGGCGGCAGGCGGCGCGGGCGGCGGGCGTCTCTCGCCGCAACGTGATTGTCTATCCTATGCATGCCGGTGGCAGCTTCGATGCGCGACTCGATTGCCGGATTGCGGTCGAGGCGGTGGAGATCGCCAAGGCGCTGGGCCGCCCGGTACAGCTGATGTGGAGCCGCTGGGAGGAAGCGCTCGCCGGCTATCCGCGCACGCCGGTCTCCGCGCTGCTGTTTGCCTCGATCGGGCCAGACAAGCGCCAGCTGCTCGGCTGGCGCACGCGCATGGCGCTGCCGGCCACCGCCATCGAGGCGGGCGCCCGGCTGCTGGACGGCATGGAGGCGGTGGACGCGCAGGCCGCCGCGAAAGGCCGCGCCGATGCGCTCGCCTGCGAAGGGGCGATGCCGCTCTACGCGGTGCCCGAGCGCGCGGTCGATCATGTGCCGGTTTCGCTGCCGCTGCCGACGGCGCGCTATCGCGGCAATGCCCATGGCTACGGCGCGTTCTTCACCGAGAGCTTCGTTGACGAATGCGCGCATTTCGGCGGGGCGGAGCCGCTCTCGTATCGCATCGGGATGCTTTCCGGCCAGCCGCGGCTTGCCGCCTGTCTGGTCGGCGCGGCGCGGATGGCGATGTGGGGCGGCGGGGCGGATGCCTCGGGCCAGGGGATCGCCTGCCACCGCATGGACTTGGCCGCGCCCGAGGGGCTGCGCAGCGGGTTCATCGCCGTGGTCGCCACCGCGCGGCAGGAAGAAGGCGCGATCCGGGTCGATCAGCTTTCGGCCTGGCTCGATATCGGGCGGATCGTGAACGTCGATGTGGCGCGCAGCCAAGTCGAAGGCGGGATGCTCTTCGCGCTGGCGCAGGCGATCGGGGGAAGCACCGGCTATGCCGCCGGCCTGCCGACCGCCGGACGACTTTCACAATTGGGCCTGCCGCTGCTTGCCGATTGCCCGAAGGTTGATATTGCGTTCGCCGAGTCGGACGAGCAACCGTTCGACCCGGGCGAGCTTGCGACCACCGCAGTCGCACCGGCCATTGCCAACGCGCTGTTTTCTGCCACAGGACTGCGCTTTCGCCGCCTACCCCTGCTTTCTGAAGGCCTTTGATCAGCGCCATGGACAAACCTGCCGACCATCCCCGGGTTATCACCGGCAAGATCGGGGTGCTCCTGGTCAACCTCGGCACGCCCGACGCACCCGACGAAGGCGCCGTGCGGCGCTATCTGGCCGAGTTCCTCTCGGACCGCCGCGTGGTGGAGATTCCGCAGATTTTCTGGCAGCCGATCTTGCGCGGACTGGTTCTGCGCACGCGGCCGCGCAAATCGGCGCATGCCTATAGCCAGGTGTGGACCAAGGACGGCTCGCCGCTGGCGTTCCACACCGCCGCGCAGGCGCGCGCGTTGCAGGCCCGATTCAATGAAAGTGATCTGGGCGATACCGTGATCGTGCGCTACGCCATGCGCTACCAGAAGCCCGCGATGGCGGCCGAGCTCGACAAGCTGCTGGCGGAGGGCTGTGAGCGCATTCTGATTGCGCCGATGTATCCGCAGTATTCGGGCGCGACCACGGCGAGCGCGCTCGATGCCGTGGCGAACTGGATCAAGGATCGCCGCCGCCTGCCCGCGCTGCGCACGCTGCCACCCTATTTCGACGATCCGCTGGCGATCAGCGCCGTGCACAAGGACCTCTCCGCCCAGATCGCCGCGCTCGATTTCGCGCCCGAGCTGCTGGTCTTCAGCTTCCACGGCATGCCCGAGCGCACCTTGCGGCTCGGCGATCCCTATCACTGCCACTGCCAGAAGACCGCGCGCCTGCTCGGTGAGCGGTTTGCCGCCTCGCACCCCGACCTCAAGCTTGCCACCAGCTTCCAGTCGCGCTTCGGCCGCGCCAAGTGGCTCGAGCCCGCGACCGACGATGTGATCAAGGTGCAGGGCGCGAACGGCATTCGCCGCATGGTCGTCGCCGCGCCGGGCTTCTCGTCCGATTGCCTCGAGACGATCGAGGAACTCGGCATCCGCGGGCGCGAGGACTTTGAAGCGGCAGGCGGTACGCATTTTGCGGCGCTCACCTGCCTCAATACCGGCGAGCCGGGTATGGACATGCTCGAAGCGCTGATCCGCAGGGAGCTTGCCGGCTGGATTTGACTTACCTGACAGGTGTGTCATTAACCGCCCGGTTAATTGCTGTTTCGGCCTAGCCGAAACAGGGCGGCGCCAGCCCGCTCCCCCGCCCGGCCACCCACGAGAGTACCCTGAATGGGTGGCCGGGCGGGGGAGCGGGCTGGCGCCGCCATCCGCGTGAGCGGATCAAATTCTACAGGAGCAGACCCGTGGCCTCACTGGCAGCACCGCAATCGCGGTCCCTTCGTCCGCACGATGCGCAGTCCGAACGCGGCAATCCGCACTGGATCCGCCTGAAGGACGAAAGCGAGCTCGACGCGATCCCCGGCGAAGACGGCTGGCCGCTGGTCGGCACCACCTTCATGCTGCTGGCCGATCCCATCGGCTTTGGGAAACGCATGCGCGCCAAGCATGGCGATGTTTACCGCACGCGCGGGTTCGGGCGGCGGCAGGTGATCCTCATCGGGCCGGATGCGAACGAGCTCGTGCTGTTCGACCGCGACAAGATCTTCTCATCCGAGCAGGGCTGGGGTCCGGTGCTCAACCTGCTGTTCCCGCGCGGGCTCATGCTGATGGATTTCGCCGCGCACCGGGCGGACCGCAAGGCGCTCTCCATCGCCTTCAAGCCCGAGCCGATGCGCCACTATTGCGACCTGCTCAACGCCGATATCGCCGCCGGGGTCGAGGCCTGGGGGGAGGGGCCGCGCAAGTTCTACCCTGCAATCAAGGCGCTCACGCTGCAGACGGCAGCGACCAGCTTCCTCGGCCTGCCGTTCGGGCCCGAAGCGGACAAGCTCAACAAGGCCTTCGTCGACATGGTGCAGGCCGCCGTCGCGCCGATCCGCCGCCCGCTGCCGTTCACCGCGATGGGCCGGGGCTATGCCGGGCGCAAGCTGATGGTGGAATACTTCACCGGCCTGCTGCGCGAGCGGCGCGCGAATCCGGGGCAGGACATGTTCAGCCAGTTCGCGCTGGCGCGGCGGGATGACGGGGATGGGGAATTGCTCCCCGAGGATGTCGTGGTTGATCACATGATCTTCCTGATGATGGCGGCGCACGACACCATCACGAGTTCGTTCACCACGCTGATCTGGCACCTCGCGAAAAACCTCGAATGGCAGGAGAAGCTTCGCGCCGAGGCCCGCGCGGCGGCGGGCGGTGACGGCGTACCGCTGGCGTTTGATGCGCTGGGCAAGATGGAGCTTGCGGAAATGGCGATGAAGGAGGCGCTGCGAATCATGCCTCCGGTGCCATCGACGCCGCGCCGGGCGCTGAAGGATTTCACATTCCGCGGTTTCCGCATTCCGGCGGGCACCGATGTCGATGTCAGCGCCTCGGCCGTCCATGCTGACCCGGTGCTGTGGCCGGACCCGGAGCGCTTCGATCCTATGCGTTTCACGCCCGAAGCTGTGGCGGCGCGGCATAAGTACGCATGGATTCCCTATGGCGGCGGCGCGCATATGTGCCTTGGTCTTCATTTCGCGACAATGCAGACCAAGCTCCTGGTGCACCATATCCTGACCCGCTACCGGGTGGAGGTGGAACCGGGCTATGCGCCGGCTTGGCAGCCCTGGCCGATCCCGAAGCCGCGCGACGGGCTACCGGTCACCTTCGTGAAGCTCGGCTGATCGCCGGCGCGTCTCAAACGGTTGACGATTCGCCATGCCGCGGTTATGGGCCGCGCTTTCCCGGGAGGTTCGTCGCCTTGCCGGGATGAACCGGATTGTTTGCGGCCCGCGGCAAGCGGGCTGACAGAGCTCTTGAAACAGGACAGACATGGCCAATACGCCGCAAGCCCGTAAGCGCATTCGTCGCAACGCCAACCGTGCCGAGATCAACGGCAACCGCCTCTCGCGCATCCGCACTTTCGTCAAGAAGGTCGAAGCCGCGATCGCTGGTGGTGACAAGGCGGCTGCGGCCGAAGCGCTTCACGCTGCCCAGCCTGAGCTGGCGCGCGGCGTGGCCCGCGGCGTGCTCCACAAGAACACCGTCGCGCGCAAGATGTCGCGCCTGTCAAAGCGAGTCGCTTCGCTCTGATTCGCAGTGCGCGCGTCCGTCGCGGGCACGCCCTCAGTACGAAAACGGAACGCGGCTGGTGTCTCTGACACCGGCCGCGTTTTGTTTCACCCCGGTTACACCGTGTGTCGCCGGGTCCGGCCGTTGTCTTGTCACGCACAAGTCGCAGATTTCTGCCGATTCGCAGGGATTTCTGCGTGAAACGTAATGAAATCAATGTTTTGATTGATTTCCGCCACGTTTGCCTAGTCAAGATTCTTTATTTCAGTTTTTTTGCGGCTCAGTGCTTGCGAATCCCTCCCGAAGGCCAATAGACAGGTCCTCCCGATGCGGCGCGGGGCCTGCCTCAGCAGGCTCAGTCACCAATTCGGGGTCACGACAATCGCAAGTTTCATGGCCGGGAGCAGGGGTGCTTTTCCGGCGAGGGGTAGGATTTTGCCTGCGGCAGGGGGTGCTGAAGCAGGCCTTTCGGGTGAGGGCAGCGAAGCGTGAAAATGGATGAATTTGCAGGCAGCGGCGGACGGGGCGCCGCGGCCCAAGCGGCTGACGCCGCACCGGGCAGAAAAGGACGAGAGAACGCAATGATCGAGGACCAGGAAGCGCTCGATCTTGCGGCAGATTGGGCCGATATCAGTCAGGGCCTGAAGAAGGATCTCGGGCCCCAGCTCCACAGCCAGTGGATCAAGCCGATCCAGGTCGGCTCCTTCTGCAAGGAAACCGGCACGCTCGATCTGTTCCTGCCGACCGAGTTCTCCGCGAACTGGGTGGCCGACCGTTTTGCCGACCGGCTCTCGCTGGCATGGAAGATCGCCCGCTCGGAAGTGCGTCAGGTGCGCATCACCGTGCATCCGCGCCGCCGGGCCATGCCCGAATTGCGCATGGGCGGCATGCCGGCCAACGATACCGGCCCGCTGCCCGTGGTCCAGCGCCAGTCAGCCGTGCCGCTGAGCGCGGATGCTGCCGTCACCGGGCTCGATCCGTCGCTGACCTTTGCCGAATTCGTCAGCGGTTCGGCCAACGTGCTCGCGGTCAATGCCGCACAGCGCATGGCCGCACTCGAAACGCCGCAATTCTCGCCGCTCTATCTCAAGGGCGCGACCGGGCAGGGCAAGACGCACCTGCTCCACGCCATCGGCCACGCCTATGCCGCCGCCCGCCCGGGCGCGCGCATCTTCTACTGCTCAGCCGAACGCTTCATGATCGAGTTCGTGCAGGCCATGCGCTCGAACGAGATGCTGGAATTCAAGGCGCGGCTGCGCGGCTTCGACCTGCTGCTGGTCGACGATATCCAGTTCATCATCGGCAAGGCGAGCACGCAGGAGGAATTCCTCCATACGATCGATGCGCTGATGAGCGCGGGCAAGCGCCTTGTCGTTGCCGCCGACCGTGCGCCGCAGGCCCTGGACGGGGTTGAGCAGCGCCTGCTCTCGCGCCTTTCGATGGGCCTCGTGGCGGACATTCAGCCCGCGGACATCGACCTGCGGCGCAAGATCCTCGAACACCGACTTGCGCGCTTCACCAGCACGCAGGTTCCGGCGGACGTGATCGAGTTCCTCGCCCGCACGATCAACCGCAACGTGCGCGAGCTCGTCGGCGGGCTTAACAAGCTGATCGCCTTTGCGCAGCTGACCGGCCAGCCGGTCTCTCTGCAGCTGGCGGAAGAGCAGCTAACCGATATCCTTTCGGCCAACCGCCGCCGGATCACGATCGACGAAATCCAGCGCATGGTCTGCCAGTTCTACCGCGTCGACCGCACCGAAATGGCCAGCAAGCGCCGCGCCCGCGCGGTGGTGCGCCCGCGGCAGGTCGCAATGTACCTGGCCAAGGTGCTGACGCCGCGCTCGTACCCCGAGATCGGGCGCAAGTTCGGCGGGCGCGATCACTCGACCGTGATCCACGCGGTGCGCCTGATCGAAGAGCTACGCACGCGCGATGCCGATATGGACGGCGATGTGCGGACGCTGCTGCGGCAGTTGGAAGATTGAGCAAGGAAAGCGCGAGGGCCATTGCCCTCGCATTTCTCCACCTTCTTCCCTAACTCCCCCCTCATGACTCCCGACCGCCTCGACCGCTTCGCCCGCCACATCGTCCTGCCTGAAGTGGGCGGCGCAGGGCAGGCGAAACTGGTGCAGAGCCATGTCGTGCTGGTCGGCCTCGGCGGCATTGGCAGCCCGGCGCTGCAATATCTGGCAGGTGCCGGGATCGGGCGGCTGACACTGATCGACGATGATGTGGTCGATGCCTCGAACCTCCAGCGCCAGACGATATTTGCCACGAGCGACATTGGCCGGCCCAAGGCCGCAGCGGCGGCGGAATGGCTCAAGGCCTTCGACCCGGCGCTGACGGGCACGGCGCATGTGACGCGGCTGACGCGGGACAATGCCGCGGAGCTGATCGCGGGTGCGGACGTGGTGCTCGATGGCTGCGATAACTTCGCGACGCGGCTGGCGGTTTCGGATGCCTGCGTCGCGGCGGGGGTTCCGCTGACCAGCGCGGCGCTGGGGCGGTTTCAGGGCCAGGTGGCGAGCTTTGCCGGGCACCGCGAGGGGCATGCCTGCTACCGCTGCTTTGTCGGCGATGCGTTCGATGCCGAAGATTGCGATACGTGCGCCGATACCGGGGTGCTGGGCGCGATGGTCGGCATGGTGGGCGCGTTTGGCGCGATGGCGGCCATGCGCGTGCTGCTGGAGGGCGTTGCCACGCTGGGCGATCCGCAGTGGGGGCAAGTCCATGTGCTCGACGGGCTGAAGCCGGCGCTGCGCACGATGCGGATTGCCAGAGACCCGGAGTGCCGGGCCTGCGGGTCAACCGCCTAGGAGTTCTTCGACCCAGGCGGGTACGACATCGCTGGCGGGGCCGAGCCGGGTTTCGTGGAACCACTGCGAGCCTTGTGAGCGTTCGAGATTGAGTTCGAGGGTTTGCGCCCCGATCTCGCGCGCAGTGCGCACGAAGCCGGCGGCGGGGTAGACCGCGCCCGAGGTGCCGATCGACACGAACAAGTCGGCTTCGGAAAGCGCCGCGAAGATCTCGTCCATGCGGTAGGGCACTTCGCCGAACCAGACGACATCGGGGCGCAGGAAGGGCGCCGCGCAGCTTGGGCAGGGCGGGCGATGGATCAGCGGGCCAGTCCAGCGATGGCGCTTGTCGCAGGCTGTGCACCAGACGGTGAGGTGTTCGCCGTGCATGTGGATGACGCCGAGCGAGCCGCCGCGTTCGTGCAAGTCATCGACGTTCTGGGTGACGAGGGTGACGCTGCCGCCGGGCGCGCGCTTCGGCCATTCGCGCTCCAGCCGGCCGAGCGCGTGGTGCGCCGGGTTGGGCTCCTTGGTCTGGATCGCCTCGCGGCGCATGTCGTAGAAGCGCAGCACGAGGTCTGGATCGCGCGCGAAGCCTTCGGGCGTGGCGACATCCTCGACGCGGTGCTGTTCCCACAGGCCGCCTGCGCTGCGGAAGGTATCGATCCCGCTTTCGGCGGAGACCCCGGCCCCTGTCAGGATGACGATGTTGCGAATGGTCTGCATCGCGGCCATGAAGCACGCCAGACACGAGGTGATCAATGACTAGAGTGGGCATTATCGGCAGCGCTGGGCGCATGGGGCAAGCGCTCGTTGATGCGATCCTAGCGGCGGGCCACCAGCATGCGGGCGGGATCGATCAGGGTGGTGATCCCGTGGCGCTGGCTCAGGCCTCCGACGTGCTGGTCGATTTCTCGGCGCCGGGTGCGCTCGAGTTCAATCTCGATGCGGCGATCCATGCGGGCATTCCCATCGTGGTCGGCACGACGGGGCTCGCGGAGCGGCATCACTGGCTGGTCGATGCAGCGGCGGTGAGCATACCGGTGCTGCAGACGGGCAATACCTCGCTTGGCGTGACCCTGCTGGCGCATCTCGTGCGCGAGGCGGCGAGCCGGCTGGGCGAGGACTGGGATATCGAGATCGTCGAGACGCACCACCGCATGAAAGTCGATGCGCCCTCGGGCACCGCGCTGCTGCTGGGAGAGGCGGCCGCCGCCGGGCGGGGTGTGCGGCTTGAGGAGGAAGCGGTACGCGGGCGCGACGGGGTGACGGGCGCGCGCAAGGCTGGCACGATCGGCTTTGCGGCGCTGCGCGGCGGCAGCGTGGCGGGTGATCACACGGTGCATTTTCTGGCCGACAACGAGCGGCTTTCGCTTTCGCACCTCGCCGAAAACCGCGCGATCTTTGCACGCGGGGCGGTGCGGGCGGCGGAGTGGCTACTGGGCAAGGAGCCGGGGCGCTACACCATTCCCGAGGTGCTGGGGCTTTGAACAGGCAAGCGATCTTCGAGTTCTTCCGGCGGCTGGCCGAGGCGAATCCCTCGCCCGAGACTGAGCTTGAATACGGCAATGTCTATCAGTTGCTGGTGGCGGTGACGCTTTCGGCGCAAGCGACCGACGTCGGCGTCAACAAGGCGACGCGGGCGCTGTTCGCCAAGGTGAAGACCCCGCAGGACATGCTGGACCTCGGCGAAGAAGGCCTCAAGGCGCATATCAAGACAATCGGCCTGTTCAACAGCAAGGCCAAGAACGTGATGGCCATGGCCGAGATCCTCGTGCGCGAGCATCAGGGCGAAGTGCCGGCGGACCGCGACTTGCTCACCGCGCTGCCGGGCGTGGGGCGCAAGACGGCCAATGTCGTGCTTAACTGCGCGTTCGGGGCGGAGACCTTTGCGGTCGACACGCATATCTTCCGAGTCGGCAACCGCACGGGCCTTGCCAAGGGCAAGACGCCGCTGGCGGTGGAAAAGCAGCTCGAGAAGAAGGTGCCGCAGCCGTTTCGCGTCGGCTCGCACCATTGGATGATCCTGCACGGGCGCTACGTGTGCAAGGCGAGGGGACCCGAGTGCTGGCGCTGCGAAGTGGTTGACCTTTGCGGGTACAAAGGGAAGATTCTGGAGAAGGGGGTGAAGCCTGCGACTCCGAAAGGAGCGCGGAAAGCCAAGGAGAAGAAGCCGTGAGTGCTTTGAGGCCAACGACCCTGAAGATCGCCGCCTTTCTGATTGTGACCTCTGCCGCCCTGTCGCTCGGCGCCTGCGCGCCGCAGGCCGGGGGGAAGTGGGCTGCTGGTGGCCATGCCGCCGATATTCCTGCCGCGACGCCGACCGGCAAGGCGGTGACCTGCATCCCGATCACCTCGATCCGGGAAAGCCGCGTGCGCGACGACTGGACCATCGATTTCCGCACCGGCGGCGACACCTGGTATCGCAACAGCCTGCCGAACCGCTGCAGCAATCTGGGTTTCGAGCGGGCGTTTTCCTATTCGACCTCGCTGTCGCAGCTGTGCAACGTGGATATCATCACCGTTTTCCGCAACGGCGGTGGTCCGCAAGGGCCGCTGGGTTCGTGCGGGCTGGGTGAGTTCCAGCCGGTGAAGCTGGCGAAGGAAGCGAAGAAGTAGGTCGCCACCACGGACGCAGGGCAGGGCTACGCCTCCGGATCGAGGTGCAGCCCGCGGCGGCCGTGCTCGGGCGTATCGTGCGGCGGCACGGCTTCTGGTGCGTCCGGGTCCATCGGCAGCTGGAGCATCCCTTCCCACTTGGTGATCACCGTGGTCGCCACCGCGTTGCCGACGACGTTGGTGGCGGTGCGGCCCATATCGAGGAAGGTATCGACGCCCAATAGCAGCGCGACGCCTTCGACCGGCAGGCCGAACTGCGTCAACGTCGCCGCGATCACCACGAGGCTGGCACGCGGCACGCCGGCGATGCCCTTGGAGGTGACCATCAGCGTGAGCAGCATGGCAATCTGCTGCCCGGCAGAAAGCTGAATGTTGTAGGCCTGCGCGATGAACAGCGTTGCGAAGCTGGTGTAGATCATCGAGCCATCGAGATTGAAGCTGTAGCCCAGTGGCAGCACGAAGCCCGAAATGCGGCGCGGCACGCCGAACCGGTCGAGCTGCTCGAACAGCTTGGGCAGCGCGCTTTCGGAGCTGGCCGTCGAGAAGGCCAGCAGCAGCGGCTCGCGAATGTAGCGCGCCAGCATGATCACCCGCTTGCCGAGGAAGATCCCGCCAAGTCCGAGCAGGATGACCCAGAGCAGCAGCAGCGCGAAGTAGAACTCCTCAACGAAGACGCCGTAGGTGATGATGATCCCAACCCCGCGCGTCGCGATCACCGATGACAGCGCACCGAACACGGCAAACGGGGCAAAGCGCATAACATAATCGGTGATCGTGAGCATGAGGGTGGCGAGCGCTTCGGCCCCGCGCACGAGCGGCGCGCCTTCCTCGCCCAGCGCCGAGAGCCCGATCCCGGCGAACACGGAGAACACCAGAATCTGCAGCACGTTGTTCTTGGCCATCGCATCGAGCGCGCTGGTCGGGAACACCTCGAGCACGAAGTGACGTATGGTGAAGTCTGCCGTGGCGAGATCGCTGACGGGGGCGGTGGCAGTGATATTGAGCCCGACGCCGGGCTGGAACAGGTTGACGAGCACCAGGCCCAGACTGATCGAGATGAGGCTTGCGGTAATGAACCATGCGAGCGCGCGCCCGCCGATGCGGCCGAGCGCGGCGCTGTCACCCATGCTGGCGATGCCGGTGACGAGCGTCGCCATGATCAGCGGTGCGATGATCATCTTGATAAGGTGGAGGAACACCTCCGGCAGCAGCTTCAGCAGATCGGCGATGTCTGCCAGCTGCTTGTCTCCGGCTGGAAACGACACGTTGAGCGCGTAGCCGGTCGCAATGCCGGCAAACATGGCGATCACGATGTAAAGTGTCAGGCGTTTGCCCAAGGTGTTTGGCTCCGATGTTGGTTGGCGCAGAAGACTAGCGGGGCCTGACGTTTAGGCAAGGCGGGGCGCCAGTCCAAAACCTTCGTCATTGCGAGCGCAGCGAAGCAATCCAGTGCGGTTCTGCGCGGCTCTGGATTGCTTCGCTGAGCTCGCAATGACGAGGTAATGTTCTGTTAGCCGCACTGCGCGCGGTGCATCAGCTTCTGATCGGCCAGTACCAGCGCCATCATCGCCTCGACCACCGGTACGCCGCGGATGCCGACGCAAGGGTCGTGGCGGCCCTTGGTGAAGAGCTCGGTCGCCTCGCCCTCGCGCGTGATCGTGGGCACCGGCGTGAGGATCGAGGACGTCGGCTTGAACGCGACGCGGACGTGGACCGGCTGGCCGGTGGAGATGCCCCCGGCGATGCCGCCGGCGTGGTTGGCGAGGAACTCGGGCGCCTGCTCACCGGGCCGCATCGGATCGGCATTGCCTTCGCCGGTGTTGGCAGCGGCGGCGAACCCGTCGCCGATTTCGACGCCTTTGACCGCATTGATACCCATCATCGCGTGGGCGAGTTCGGCATCGAGCTTGGCATAGAGCGGTGCGCCCCAGCCGGCGGGGACCCCAGTGGCGGTGCATTCGACCACGGCGCCGAGCGAGGAACCGGCCTTGCGGGCCTCGTCGACCAGCGCCTCCCAGCGCGCGGCGGCCTTGGCATCGGGGCAGAAGAAGGGGTTGCGGGTCACTTCGGCGGGGTCGAAGTTTGCCGGATCGATCGCGTCGCCGCCGATCGCGCTGACCCAGCCGAGCACGGTGACTTCGGGGATCACCAGCCGCGCCACCGCACCTGCCGCCACCCGCGCCGCAGTCTCGCGCGCAGAGGAACGTCCGCCGCCGCGATAGTCGCGGAAGCCGTACTTGGCGTCGTAGGCGTAATCGGCATGGCCGGGGCGATAGGCCTTGGCGACATCGCCGTAGTCCTTCGAGCGCTGGTCCACGTTTTCGATCATCAGGCTGATCGGGGTGCCGGTCGTGCGCTGGATTCCATCTTGGCCTTCGAACACGCCCGAAAGGATGCGGACCTGATCGGGCTCCTGCCGCTGCGTGGTGAAGCGCGACTGGCCGGGGCGGCGGGCATCGAGAAAGGGCTGGATATCGCTCTCGCTGAGGGCGAGGCCCGGCGGGCAGCCATCGACGACCGTGCCCAGCGCAGGTCCGTGGCTTTCCCCCCAGGTGGTGAAGCGGAAGCTATGGCCGAAGGTGTTGAAGCTCATGGCGCAGCGCCTTCGCGCAAATTGTTGCAAAAGTCACGCCTGCTGCGCCAAAGGGGCGCCATGTTCCTCGTCGTCTTCCGCAACCGCAAGCGCGCCGATCTGGATGCAGCGGCCTATTCCGCCGATGCCGATGCCATGGAGGTACTCGCCGCAGCGCAGCCCGGGTACCTTTCGTTCAAGAGCTACACTGCCGAGGATGGCGAGGTCGTGGCGATCAGCGAATGGGTGGACGAGGCCGCGGCGCTGGCGTGGCGGCGGGTGGCCGAGCACGCCGAGATGCAGGCCAAGGGCCGCGAGACCTACTACGAGGACTATACGCTGTTTGCGGGGACGCCGAACCGGGTGCACCGCTTTTCGAGGACCAAGGCATGACGATCACGCTCTATGGCATCCCCAATTGCGACACGGTGAAGAAGGCCCGCGCGTGGCTCGATGCGAAGGGAATCGCCTACACCTTCCACGACTACAAGAAGGCGGGCGCGGACCCGGCGAAGATCGCGGAATGGATCGCCGCGGGCGGGCGCGACAAGGTGGTGAACCGGGCGGGTACGACCTTCCGCAAGCTTTCGTCCGAGGATCAGGCCGCGCTTGGCGGTGATGGTGCGCCTGAGGTGCTCGCGGCCAATACCTCGGTCATCAAGCGGCCGATCGTGGAGCATCCGGGCGGGCTGCTGGTGGGTTTCAAGGAAGCGGAATGGGGTTCCATTCTGGGTTGAATTGACATGAAAAGATATGCGAGCCGACCTGTTCACTCCGGCGGAAGCGTGTTATCTACATTGGTGTGAATACCGCCGCACCTTTCGCCTACGCGATCACCGTCGATCCTGCTGACATCGACTTCATGGGGCACGTCAACAACGCGTCCTACCTCCGCTGGGTGCAGGACGCCGTGGTCGGCCACTGGCGCGCCTTTGCACCGGCGCAGGCGATTGCCGACCACGTGTGGGTCGCGACCAACCACAACATCACCTACCGGCGGCCGACGTTCCTCAACGACCCGGTGATCGCGCACGTGATTCTGGAGCGCGTGCAGGGCGCGCGGGCGTTTTACGAGACGATCATCAAGCGCGGCGAGGAAGTGCTCGCCGAAGTGAAATCGAGCTGGTGCTGCCTTGATGCCGCCACTCTGCGCCCGGCCCGGCTGGCGCGCGATTTGGTGGAGCGGTTCCTGCCTGCTTCGGTGGACTGAGCGGCGCGTCACCCCCGCTTCGTCATTCCCGCCTTCGCAGGAATGACGACGGCAGACTTCAGCGCAGCTTTGCGATTTCCAGCCCGTCGGCCTTGGCGCGAATCCAAATCGATTCCTCGCTGCGGGTGAGCGCCTTGGCGAGGCCCTTCAGCGCCATGCCCTTCTTCGCCAGCGTATGCAGCTTCTGCACCTCGTCAGTGGTCCAGGCCTGCTTGTGACGTTCGAAGACTTTGCCGGTGGCCATCAGACGTTCACCCCATCATGCTTCTTGGCCGTCACGATGTAATTGAGCGACAGATCATCCGACTGGTGGAGGCCCTTCAGCGGGCTCCACGAGATGCCCCTGGGGTTGCCCATCGCGAACCCGGCCTCGGCGAGCAGATCGCTCAGCTCCAACGGGGTGATGAAATCCTCCCAGTGGTGCGTGCCCTTGGGCACCATGCCCACGCTTTCCGCGGCGCCGACCAGCAGCAGGCGCGAGGCGGTGGTGCGGTTGGGGGTGGAGAGGACGAGCAGGCCGTCCTCGGCGACTGTTGCCACAAGGCCGGCGATGAAGGCGGCCTTGTCGGCGACATGCTCGATCACTTCCATCGAGGTGACGAGATCGAAGCCGGCAAGGCCAAGCGCCGCCAGTTCGCCGTGGCGATAGTCGATGGTCAGGCCGCTGCCGTCTGCATGAGCTTTGGCCGCGGCGATGTTCTCTTCCGCCGCGTCCACTGCCGTCACCGCCGCGCCCATCCGCGCGAGTGGTTCGGCGAGCAGCCCGGCGCCGCAGCCGACATCGAGCGCGCGGCGGTTTGCGAGCGGGCGCAGGCCCTTCGGATCGGCGGCGAAGTGCGAATCGATAGCCTCGCGCAGGAAAGCCAGCCGCACCGGGTTGAGCTTATGCAGCATGGCAGAGCTGCCCTTGGGATCCCACCATTCGGCGGCCAGCTTGCCGAAATGGGCGGCTTCCTCGGGCCGGATGGTTGCAGCGGTGGTTGCATTGCTCATGGAGCGACTCTAAAGCGCCGCGTCCGCGCGGTCGAGGGGCCGCGAGGGAAACCTTTTCTGATGCTGCAGGGGAATAAGCGTGGCCCGCATCGTGATGAAATTCGGCGGCACTTCGATGGCCGGGACCGAGCGCATCCGCCGCGTGGCCGGCATCGTCAAGCGCCAGCAGGAAGCCGGGCACGAAGTCGCCGTCGTCGTCTCGGCCATGGCGGGCGAGACCGACCGGCTGGTGAACTTCTGCCGGGAAGCCAACGCGCTCTATGACCGCGCCGAGTACGACGTCGTCGTGGCGGCGGGCGAGCAGGTGACTTCGGGTCTCCTCGCTCTCCATCTTCAGGCGCTGGGCTGCAAGGCGCGCTCGTGGCTCGGCTGGCAGCTGCCGGTGCGGACTGACGATGCCCATGCCGCTGCGCGGATCGAGGATATCGAATCGCAGGCGCTGCTCGCCTCGATGGCGGCGGGCGAGATTGCGGTGATCCCGGGCTTTCAGGGGCTGGACCCGGATGGCCGCGTGACCACGCTGGGCCGGGGCGGCTCGGATACCTCTGCGGTCGCGGTGGCCGCGGCGGTCCATGCCGATCGCTGCGACATCTACACCGATGTCGACGGCGTCTACACCACTGACCCGCGGATCGTGGCGAAGGCGCGCAAGCTCAAGTACGTGACCTACGAGGAAATGCTCGAGCTCGCCTCGGTCGGCTCGAAGGTGCTGCAGACCCGCTCGGTCAGCCTCGCGATGAAGGAAGGCGTGCGCGTGCAGGTGCTCTCCTCGTTCATCGACGAGAGCGCGCCGCTGGCCGACAGCATCCCCGGCACAATGATCGTGAGCGATGAAGAACTGGAAGGAACCGACATGGAACGCCAGCTGATCACCGGCATTGCCGCCGACAAGAACGAGGCCAAGGTGACGCTGACCCGCGTTGCGGACCGCCCGGGCGCGGTGGCGGCGATCTTCGGTCCGCTTGCCGAGGCGAACATCAACGTCGACATGATCATCCAGAACATCGCCAAGGACAAGGGCGAGACCGACGTGACCTTCACCTGCCCGCAGGCGGACCTCGCCCGCACGCAGGCGCTGCTCGAAGAGCGCAAGGACGCGATCGGCTATTATCGCATGATCGCCGACAGCAAGGTGGCCAAGGTCTCGGTGGTGGGCGTGGGCATGCGCAGCCACGCCGGCGTCGCCTCGACCATGTTCAAGGCGCTGGCCGACCGGGGTATCAATATCCAGGCGATCTCGACCAGCGAGATCAAGGTTTCGGTGCTGATCGATTCGGACGAAGTCGAGCTCGCCGTGCGCGTGCTGCACACCGCCTACGAACTGGACGCGGCCTGAAGTCCCGCCTCCCGGTGCCTTGTTGAGGACCGGAAGGCGGGGTGCGACCCGGGACCGGGCCTTGGTGGACCGGCTCTCGGCTTACGGGCAAATGCCAGACTTCACCTTTCTGCGCGCTGTATGCTGATCGATAAAACGACAAAACTTGGGCACAGAGATCGGAATTGACGATCATGGCGTCCATATCCCGCCTTGTTGCCGCCACGAAGCGGCCCTAAGGGCGCTTCCTCGCAGGCCGCGCAAGACGAGACGTTTCTGATGACCGCATACCCCAAGACCGCAGCCCTGATGGCGCGCGGTGCAGAATTCCTTGGCAGTGAACATGCCGTGCTGTGCGGCGCGATGAGCTGGGTTTCCGAGCGCCATCTCGTGGCCGCGATCAGCAATGCCGGCGGATTTGGCGTGATTGCCTGCGGGGCGATGACTCCCGAACTGCTCGACGCCGAAATCACCGCGACGGCGGCGCTGACGACCAAGCCCTTCGGCGTGAACCTGATCACGATGCACCCGCGCCTGTTCGATCTGATCGCGGTCTGCAGCCGCCACAAGGTTGGGCATGTCGTGCTGGCGGGCGGCATTCCGCCCAAGGGCGCGGTCGAGGCGATCAAGGCATTTGGTGCCAAGGTCATCGTGTTTGCGCCGACGCTGGCGCTCGCCAAGAAGCTGTTCCGCTCGGGCGCGGATGCGCTGGTGATCGAAGGTTCGGAAGCGGGCGGGCATATCGGCCCGGTTTCGACCTCGGTGCTGGCGCAGGAGTTCCTGCCTGCGCTCGCCAAGGATCACATCGTGTTCGTGGCGGGCGGGATCGGCCGGGGCGAGATGATCGCAAGCTACCTCGAAATGGGCGCATGCGGCGTGCAGCTGGGCACCCGCTTTGCCTGCGCCAGCGAATCCATCGCGCATCCGGCGTTCAAGTCCGCGTTCTTCCGCGCCAATGCGCGCGATGCGGTGGCGAGCGTGCAGATCGATCCGCGCCTGCCCGTGATCCCGGTGCGCGCGCTGCGCAACAAGGGCAGCGATGAATTCATCGCCAAGCAGATCGAAGTCGCGCGGCGGCTTGATGAAGGCGTGGTCGACATGGGCGAGGCGCAGCTCGAGATCGAGCACTTCTGGGCGGGCGCACTGCGCCGCGCGGTGATCGAGGGCGATGTCGAGAACGGCTCGCTGATGGCCGGCCAGTCGGTCGGCATGGTCACGAAGGAAGAGCCGGTCAGCGTGATCATGGCAGAGCTTATGGGAGAATGCGAAGGGGCGCTCGCCGAGCGCTGACAGGCGCCGACGCGCGTGATAGCCTGCTTCCCGAGGGGCCGTGCTCGGACGCATCGCCCGCGGGAGAAGGCAGCGTGGATCTCACCCCCATCCGTTCGACCGGCGCCGCTTCGGCGCGTGTCGACCTCGTCATCGTGGCCGAAGGCTATACCGCGGCGGAGCGCGACAAGTTCCTCTCCGATGCCAATGCCTTCACCACCTACATGCTCTCGGGCACGAACAAGACGCTGAACGATCCGTTCGCGACCTATGCCTCGCTGGTGAACGCGAGCGCGGTGTTCGTGGCCTCCAACCAGTCCGGCTACAGCACCGACACGGTAACGGTGGATACCGCGTTCGGCGCGCGCGCCTATCTCAGTGACGGGCGGCTGGTCTATGGCGATCAGGGCAAGGTCTATAATGCGCTGTCCTCGATCGGGGCCGATGGGAAGGACATCATCATCGTCCTGATCAATTCGGACAAGTATGGCGGCGCCGGTGGTTCGGTGGCCTGGGCAACCGCTGGCAATCCTTCGTCCTACGAAGTGGCGCTTCACGAGATCGGCCACAGCTTTGCCGGGCTGCAGGATGAGTATGTGGACCCGGCGCTGATCGACAGCTTCCCGCTCGACGGGCTCGTCAGCGCGCATGTCGCGACGACGAATGATCCCGCGAAAGTGCCGTGGAAGGACTGGATCGGCTTCACGGACGGGCTCGGCACGGTGGGCGCCTATGAGGGCGGCTACTACCGCTCGACCGGGGTGTGGCGCGCAACCGAAACCTCGAAGATGCTTTATCTCGACACCGCCTTCAGCGCGCCGGAGAAGGAAGCCTTCATCGACCGCTTCTATGCGGTGACGACCGGTCTGGTAGCCCTGCCGAAGCAGAAACTGCTCACCACCGCACTGGCGGCGACGCCCAACAACGCGCTGTTTGCCTTTTCATGGACGCTGGGCGGCCAGGCGGCCGGGACCAACTCCGCCTCGCTCGATCTCAGGGCGGCGATCAAGGCGGCGGCAGACGGGGCGATGACGCTGGACCTTGGCGTGACCATCAGGGATGCGACCGGCATGGTGCGCAAGGCCTCGGTGCTGGCGGACAGCCAGGAGACGGCGACCGGGCAGCTCCTGCTGACCAAGACCACGCTGGACGCCGCGCACACGACCTTCTCTTCGGCCGCAACCGGCAATCACTTTGTTCAGGGCACTGGCCTTGCCGATACGATTGCGCTGGCGGGCACGCTGGGCTCGCTGACCTGGGTCGAAGCGGGGGCGGGCAACGACCGTGTGACCGGCAAGGCCGGGGCGGACCTGTTCAGCGGCGGCGCAGGGGATGACATCCTTGGCGGCGGCGCGGGCAACGACCAGCTGCTGGGCGGCGCCGGGCTCGATCGGCTCGACGGCGGCGACGGGGCGGATACGCTCGACGGCGGGCTCGGCGATGACCGGCTGACCGGCGGGACCGGCAACGATACGCTGATCGGTGGGGCTGGTCGCGACGTGCTGATCGGCGGCATCGGCAATGACCGCTTCGTCTTCAAGCCGGGCGATTTCGGCGGGGCAACCCGCACGGCAGCCGACGTGATCAAGGGCTGGAACGCGGGCGATCGCATCGACCTCGGCAAAGTCGACGCGGACACGACCACCGCGGGCAATCAGGCCTTCGCGTTCCTCGGCACTGCGGCGTTCAACACCGGCGACAGCAAGATCGGCGAGCTTCGCTTCGAGGCGAGCGCGACCGGCGTGTTTGTCTATGGCGACCACAACGGCGATGGCATCGCCGATTTCGTGATCCGGGTGGACGGGGTTTCCAGCCTTTCGGCAGGTGACTTCATCCTCTGACGCCCCGTCATCCTCTGGGGCTGCGTCAGTTCTCGAGCTCGACGTCCCAGTAGAGCCAGTCGCGCCAGCTTTCGTGGAGGTGGCCGGGGGGAAACAGGCGCCCGCGCTCCTGCAGGTGCCACGAGGTGGGGCGGATCGGTTCGGTGATCAGGCGCATCGCGGCTTGCGCCGGTGTGCGCCCGCCCTTGCGCATGTTGCACGGCGCGCAGGCAGCGACAACGTTCTCCCAAGTCGTACGCCCGCCGAGGCGGCGCGGCACCACATGGTCGAAGGTCAGCTGATCGGGGCAGCCGCAATATTGGCACTGGAACTTGTCGCGCAGGAACAGGTTGAAGCGCGTGAACGCCGGGAACTCGCTCGGCCGCACATATTGCCTGAGCGCGATGACCGAGGGGATCTTCATGTCGAGCGAAGCGCTGTGGACCTCGCGCTCGTAGGTGGCGACGATATCGACGCGTTCGAGGAACACCGCCTTGATCGCGGTCTGCCAGGGCCAGAGGCTGAGGGGATAGTAGCTGAGCGGAGTATAGTCCGCGTTGAGCACGAGCGCGGGGCAATTCGAGAGATGACGGTCAGCCCCGAGAAATCCGGAGTCTCCGCCGTGGGGCCTGGCCTCAGCCGCCCGCTCGATCAGCGCCCTATGAAGCATGCTCCCGTCCGGCCCTTTCGCAGTTGCGCGCCAGGTGCCTCGCCCGGAGGCGAAGCAAGGCGCCTTCGGGGTGCGATGTGAGGGATGCGGATGACCGCTTCGTGACGCATGGGTGGAAAAGACCACAGGCGTGAGTCATGCGTCAAGGGGACGCGCGCATTCCTGTCCACAGGTGCATAGGCCTGTGGACAGGATGGGGATGATTTCCGCTAAAGCGAACGATTACAAGCCGATGACTACTTGGTGTAGGCCTTGACCAGTTCGTAGAGGTAGGCCCTGCCGGTCATCAACGACTTGACCTCCATCCGCTCGTTGAGGCCGTGGACGCCGTTGCCATCCGGGTTGCCCCAGCTGCCGGGCACGCCATAGGTCGGGATGCCGACCGCGCCGAGGAACACCGCGTCGGTTGCGCCGGTCGACATTGTCGGCACCACCGGCACACCGGGGAAGTACTTGGCGGCAAGCTTTTCCATCGGGCCGATGATCGCAGGGTCCATCGGCGGGGTCTTGGCGATGGGGCGTAGTGGCGGGGCAAGCGTGACCGAAACACCGGCATCGGCGACAACGGCCTGCAGCTCCTTCTGCACTTCCTCCACCGAGTGGCCGGGGAAGATGCGGCAGTTGACGTTGGCCCCGGCGCGCTGGGGCAGCGCATTGTTGGCATGGCCGCCATCGAGCAGCGTCGCGACGCAGGTGGTGCGCAGCATCGAGTGGAACGTGCGGTCGGTGTTGAGCACGGCCTCGGCCGAGGTGTCCGCCGGGTTGGCGGCAATCGCTCGCATCGCCTTGCCGAGATCGTCATTCCGCGCAGCGCCCGCCTTGGCGAAGAAGGCGCGTGTGGTGTCGGAAAGCTCGAGCTTGAAATCGTAGTTCTGCAGCTTCACCAGCGCCGCAGCGAGCTGATAGATCGCGTTGTCGCGCACCGGGATCGAGCTGTGGCCGCCCGGATTGCGGGTTTCGAAGCGGTAGTTCTGCACACCCTTCTCGCCGACCTGGATCGATTCCACCACCAGCTTGCCGCCTTCGGACACGCCCTTGCCATCGGTGTCCCCGCCGCCGCCTTCGTTGAGCGCGAAGGCCGCATCGATCAGATCGCGCTTGTTCTTTGCCAGCCATTCGGCGCCGTTGAAGGCATAAGTCGTCTCCTCGCCGCAGGTGAGGGCGAGCTTGAGCGTGCGCTTCGGCTTGAAGCCTTCCTGCTTGAAGCGGATCAGCGTATCGACCCAGCTTGCCGCCATCGCCTTGTCATCGCTCGTGCCGCGGGCATAGAAGTAGCCGCCCTCCTCGATCAGCGTGAAGGGATCGCGCACCCAATCCTCGCGCTTGGCTTCGACCACGTCGAGGTGCGCAAGGAGGAGGATCGGCTTCTCGGTATTCGAGGTGGCGCTGTTCGTTCCCGGCATGACGGCGACGAGGCCGCCCTCCTTCGGCTTCTCCGGCGTGGCGAAGATCGTCAGCTGATCATCGGTGAAGCCGGCGGTCTTGAGCCGTGCGGCCATGCGCTCGGCAGCCAAGGTGCAGCTGCCGGAAGACAGCGTCGTGTTGGTTTCGACGAGCTCCTTGTAGAGGCTGCGGAAGGCTTCCTCACCGCCGTAGGGATCGGCCTTCGCGGCCGGGGCAGCGAAGGCAGGAGACGAAAGCAGGGCGGCGGAAACGGCGCCGGTCAGCAGCTTGCGCATGGGGCGAGAGGTCCTCTGGCTGGGTGTTGTGAAGCGGGTTTCAGCACGATTGGCGCTCCGCCGCCAGCCCCCCTTGGCGCGCCGGGTGAAATGGGGCTCTCCCTTGTGTAAAACAGGCCGGATTCGCTTGGGAAATCGGCCTTCAATGCCTATGTCCGAAAGATGGCCAGTACGAACGAAAACATCCCCAACGCCAACGAATATGGCGCCGATTCCATCAAGGTCCTGCGCGGGCTCGATGCGGTGCGCAAGCGCCCCGGCATGTACATCGGCGATACCGACGATGGCTCGGGCCTGCACCACATGGTGTTCGAGGTTTCCGACAACGCGATCGACGAAGCGCTCGCGGGGCACTGCGATCTCGTGCTCATCGAATTGAACCCCGATGGTTCGGTTTCGGTGGAGGACAACGGCCGCGGCATACCGACCGGCATTCACGCCGAGGAAGGCGTTTCCGCCGCCGAAGTGATCATGACCCAGCTCCATGCGGGCGGGAAGTTCGAGAACACCAGCGACGACAACGCCTACAAGGTTTCGGGCGGCCTCCACGGCGTCGGCGTCTCGGTCGTCAACGCGCTGTCCGAATGGCTGGAGCTGACGATCTGGCGCGACGGCGAGGAGCACTGGATGCGCTTCGAGCATGGCGACGCGGTGGCGCCGCTCAAGGTCACTGGTCCGGCGCCGGCCGACGGCAAGGGCGGGGTCAAGAAGGGCACCCGCGTGACGTTCTTTGCCAGCCACGATACCTTCAAGAACGTGACCGAGTTCGATTTCGACAAGCTGGAGCACCGCTACCGCGAGCTCGCCTTCCTCAATTCGGGCGTGCGCATCCTGCTGCGCGACAAGCGCCATGAGGAGGTCAAGGAGCACGATCTCTACTACGTCGGCGGCATCGCGGCCTTTGTGAAGTACCTCGATCGCAACAAGCAGCCGCTGATGCCGGAGCCGATCGCGATCGGCGCCGAGCGCGACGGCATCGGCATCGATGTCGCGCTGCAGTGGAACGACAGCTACTACGAGAACGTCCTCACCTTCACCAACAACATCCCCCAGCGCGACGGCGGCACGCACCTCGCCGCGTTCCGCGCGGCGCTGACGCGGACGCTCAACGGCTATGCGGATCGTTCGGGGATGCTGAAGAAGGAGAAGGTCAGCCTTACCGGCGATGACATGCGCGAGGGGCTGACCGCGATCGTTTCGGTCAAGCTGCCAGACCCGAAGTTCTCCAGCCAGACCAAGGACAAGTTGGTCAGCTCCGAAGTGCGCCAGCCCTTGGAAGCCCTGATGGCCGACAAGATGAGCGAATGGCTGGAGGAAAACCCCGCCCACGCCCGCGCCGTGATCCAGAAGGTGATCGACGCCGCTGCCGCGCGCGAGGCCGCCAAGAAGGCGCGCGAGCTGACCCGGCGCAAGGGCGCGATGGATATCGCCAGCCTGCCCGGCAAGCTGGCCGACTGCCAGGAGCGCGATCCCGCCAAGTGCGAGCTGTTCCTCGTCGAGGGTGACAGCGCCGGCGGTTCGGCCAAGCAGGGGCGCGACCGGCACTTCCAGGCGATCCTGCCGCTGAAGGGCAAGATCCTTAACGTGGAGCGCGCGCGGTTCGACCGGATCATCGGCTCGAAGGAAGTCGGCACGCTGATCCAGGCGATGGGCACCGGCATCCGCGACGAGTTCAACCTTGCCAAGCTGCGCTATCACAAGATCGTGATCATGACCGACGCCGACGTCGACGGCGCCCATATCCGCACGCTGTTGCTCACGTTCTTCCACCGCCAGATGCCCGAGATCATCCGCGAGGGGCACCTCTTCATCGCGCAGCCGCCGCTCTACAAGGTGGCGAAAGGCAGGAGCGAGGTCTACCTGAAGGACGGGCCGGCGCTCGATCGCTACCTCGTCGAAGCGGGGCTTGCCGGGCGGATGCTGGAAACCGCGGGCGGTGCGCGCAGCGGCGCAGACCTTGCAGGCCTCGTCGATCACGCGCTGCGCTTCCGCAACCTGATGGCCTTCGCGCCCAAGCGCTATGATCCGACGATCATCGAGGCGCTGGCGCTCGCCGGGGCGCTGGAGCCGGAAATGACCGCGGCGGAACGCGAGGCGGCGCTGGCAGCCAGCGTGCGCTGGATGGACCGCGGCGAGCACGATGCGCGCTGGGTGGCCGAAGTGGCGCCCGACGGCGGCTATCGCATCCAGCGCGTGTGGCGCGGGGTGACGGACCAGCACACGATCGAGCCCGGCTTCCTCTCGAGCGCCGAGGCGCGCAAGCTCGCCCGTCTCGCCGGGGAACAGGCCGAAGTCTATGCCATGCCGGCGCGGCTGGTGCGCACCAGCACCGCGGTGGTCGAGCCTGAACCCGAGGCGGTGCTGGAAGAGCAGGAGGGCGAGGCCGAACCTGCGGCGCCGGTGCGGCCTGCGTCCAAGGAAAGCGCCGGAATCACGCGGCCTTCCGAACTGCTCGCGCAAGTGCTGGCGGCTGGGCGCAAGGGCCTTGCCATCTCGCGCTACAAGGGTCTGGGCGAAATGAACGCCGATCAGCTGTGGGAGACGACGCTCGATCCCACCCAGCGTTCGCTGCTGCAGGTGAAGATGGAAGACGCCGACGTGACCGACGAGATCTTCACCCGCCTGATGGGCGACGTGGTCGAGCCGCGGCGCGATTTCATCCAGGAGAACGCGCTCAACGTGGCGAACCTGGACGTCTGATGGCGGGTGCGACCCTTGCCGAGATCCCCTGGGATCAGGCCGCGACGATGATCGACCTCGAAGGCCGCGTGCCGATCATCGGCACGATCCGCGAGTGCGCGATGCACTTCACGCTCTACAAGGCCCATGCGAAGGAGAACGCGCGGCTGCTGCTTACGGTGCCGGTCCACCGCGAGGGGCGGGCGACGCGGACGTGGCTGCTGGAGCCGGCGGAGATCGCGGTTTTGGCCGATAGGCTGAAGGAAGAAGAATAGCAGCAGGGGCCATCGCCCCTGCACCCCGGGAGCTGGGGTGGCGCGAAACGCGGATTTAATCCGCCTGTGCCATGCTTTCTGCGATGGAACTCTATTTCCTCCTCGCCGGGCAGGCGCTGTGCCTGTTCAGCCTGTGGGCCATTGCCCGCTACGATTGGGTGCGCCTGACGCGGCCTGCCGTGCGCGTGGACGCAGAGGTGACGGGCTACCGCTCGACCTGGAACGAAGGCGCGCGCAGCTACGCGCCAGTTTACCGCTTCACCAGCGAGGGCGGCGAGCATGAGGTGGTGGAGGCGGTCTACAGCGGGGCGCAGAAGCCGGATCTGGGGACCGTGGTGGCGCTTCGCCATCCCGCGGGGCGGCCAGATCTGGCGCACGTGCCCCGGCCGCTGATGTGGCTTGCGGTCTATGGCCTGCTGGTCTTCATGGACGGCATGCTGCTGGCGAAGATGATGGGGTGGATCGGGGGCTGACTTCTTGCCCGCAGGCCGCATCTTCCCCTCGCCATTCTCGCCAGAACTTTCCCCTCGTCATTCCCGCGAAGGCGGGAATCCAGGGCGGCCCTGCGCTGTGCCTCTCTGGATCCCCGCCTGCGTGGGGATGACGAAAGTGTGAGGTGTTGGATTTGGGCGCACGGCGGCGCGGCCAGTGGGCAACAGGGGTGGATCGCGCGGCCGGTGCGGCGCCGTTTGAAGGCGCTGCGGGAAGGACGTCGCAGTGCTGCATCGTTGGCGAGTGGCCGGAAGGGGCAGGAACCGATCCGGCTCGACCTGAAAGGGACCAGACCCGGATGCCAGGGGCGGCTCGCATACCAGCCGGCAACCTGCTTCACGGGACTTTGGGCCGAGGCCGGAGCCGGAGCGAAGCGTGGGCAGTGATCCACATCAGCACGGCATCTGCCGGGCCGAGGCCTTGGGACGACGCCCCGCCTTGAACCCGCAGCCCGCACCGACCGCGTCAGCCTTTGGCGTGAGCCTCGGGCCAGAAGAGCGGGGGGAAGGCTGGCCTCGCCTGCTCCCGATCCGGGGAAGCGTTTAACCTATTTGGTTTGTTTTGTCAAGTTGGCGGTGTTGGGGTTGCCTCAATCGTCGCCGGCCCACCCCTAGCCCCTCCCGCAAGCGGGAGGGGGACTCCACGGATCACACCACCGTGGAACAAGTTGCGGAGGGTCTGGCTCCCCTCCGGCTTGCGGGAGGGGTTGGGGGTGGGCACTCTCCGCGTGATGGTGAAGTTCAAGCCTCGCGATACGCAACGCGCGCGGGAATTGCGCAGTCAGGCGACGCCGGCGGAACGGTTGCTGTGGCGTTACCTCGCGCGAGGGCAGCTCGACGCGAAGTTTAGTCGGCAAATGCCGGTCGGTCCGTACTTTGCAGACTTCCTGTGCCGGGAACTTATGCTGGTCGTCGAGATCGATGGGTTCAGCCACGAGATGCGTCAGGATTCTGACGCTACTCGGACACAAGTGATCGAGGCGGCAGGTTATCGGGTGCTGCGTTTCACGAACGCGGAGGTTTTGGGGAATGTGGAGGGTGTGGCGCAGGCAATTCGGATGGCGGTTGACGTGGTGAGGTCGCTGACCCACCCCTGACCCCTCCCGCAAGCGGGAGGGGGATGCGAGCGCTGCGCTTTACCCCCCTTCCGCTTGCGGGAGGGGTCGGGGGTGGGTTTTCCTTACTCCGCCGCGATCCCCGCCGCCTTGAACATGTCGGCCTCAGCCTCTTCCACCAGCTCGTTCGCCGGTTCGGCCGACTTCGCCTTGCGGCGCGAGTCAAAGCTCGACCACACGGTGTTCCAGTCGCCGCGGGTGGCGGCCTTGGAGTATTCGGTGGCGCGGGTTTCGAAGAAGTTGGCGTGTTCGACGCCGTTGAGCAGCGGGGTGAGCCAGGGGAGGGGGTGTTCCTCGATCATGTAGATCGGGGCGA
>NZ_JAIXZS010000016.1 GCF_027489515.1 Novosphingobium sp.
ACGGGTTCTTGGCGGCGACCCTGACAGCCGCCTGGTACGGGCTACCTGATACGGGCCCCTAACGAACGGAGAAGACCGATGCGTCACAAGCTGGGCCAGCGCAAGCTGGGTCGTACATCCTCGCACCGCCGCGCGCTGATGCGCAACATGGCGGCCGCGCTTATCAAGCACGAGCAGATCACCACCACGCTGCCCAAGGCACGTGAACTGCGCCCCTACATCGAAAAGCTGATCACGCTGGGCAAGCATGGCGGCCTTTCGAACCGCCGCCTCGCACACGCCCGCCTGCTGGACGATGCGCAGCTGGTTAAGCTGTTCGACGTGCTGGCTGAGCGCTATGCCGGCCGTGCCGGTGGCTACACCCGCATCATCAAGGCCGGTTACCGCGCCTCGGACGCTGCGCCGATGGCCGTGATCGAGCTGGTCGACCGCGACACCAGCGCCAAGGGCCTCGATTCCGGCCCGGTCATGACCGCGGACGAAGACGAATACGAAGCGGCCTGAGGCTGCCGGATCCCGAAAGGGACTGACTGGGCGGGGCCGCAAGGTCCCGCCCTTTTCGTTTACCGGTTGTTACTGCATCCGCCTTTGGTGGAACCGCACCGCACAACGCCTGCCGCCAGCCCAAGATACCCCCAAATCCGCCCGAAACCCTGCCAATCCCTTGCGTCCGACTAAGCGCAATTTCGCTCTCGCCCACTGCCCCCCAGTGGTGCTAAACCACTCCCATAAAAGCATGAAAATCGCGGGAAGGACTGGAAGGGCGGTCCTGGTGCTGGCACTCCTGCTGCCGGCGCCGGGGGTCATGGCCCGTGACGAGGCCGAGGCGCTGGTGGCGCCGGTTCGCGGCCCTTCGACCTATTCCGGCAGCGACAGCGTGCAGCCCTCCGCCACCGAGCGGAGCCCGGACCGCGCCGGCATCACCGTCTTCTCCGCCCCGCACTATCCGCCCACCCGCCGCGATTCCCTGATCGAGCGCCAGTTCGGCGAAGACCTCGCTGATCCCTACCGCTGGCTCGAGGCCGATGTCCGTTCAAGCCCCGAGGTCGCCTCGTGGGTCTCGCAGCAGAACGCGGCAAGCTCGGCCTATCTTGCGCAGCTACCCGGCCGCGATGCGCTGCTGGGCAAGATCCGCAGCCTGTTCGCCTACGAACGCTTCAGCCTGCCCCGCAAGGCGGGCGGCCGCTACTTCTACACGCGCAACAGCGGCCTGCAGAACCAGGCCGTGCTGCAGGTGCGCGAGGGCCTGACGGGTGAGGGCCGCGTGCTTGTCGATCCCAATCGCTGGGAAGCCGATGCCGAGGGCGGCCTGCGCACGCTCGATGCCTGGGTGCCCTCGCCGGGTGGCCATCTCCTCGCGCTCACCCAGCAGCGCGATGGCAGCGATTGGCGCACGATCCGTGTCGTCGATGTCGCGTCGGGCAAGATGCTCGAAGACCGGCTCGAATGGGCCAACGATACCGCGATCGGCTGGGTTGGCGATGCCGGTTTCCTCTACGCCCGCTATCCCGAGCCGCCTGCGGGCGAGGCCTACCGCGCGCAGCTGTTCGACAAGGCGATCTGGTTCCACCGCATCGGCACGCCGCAGAGCGCCGATATCCGCGTCTTCGCCACGCCCGAGCATCGCGACTGGAACCACCGGGTCACGGTCTCTTCGGATGGCCGCTGGGCCGTCATCCTGTCCTCCGCCAGCACGCTGCCGCGCCGCACGGTGCAGGTCATTCCGCTCAGCCGCGACCGGCTGCGCGATTGGACCCCGGTCGCCATCGCACCGGCGATGACCGACGACTGGAAATTCGTCGAAGGCGTGGGCGACCGCTTGTGGTTCATCACCAATGCCGGCGCACCGCATTACCGCCTCGTCCGCATCGATCTCGCGTCCGGCGGAAAGCGCGGCTTCACGATCAGCGACGTGATCGGCGAGAAGGCCGATACGCTCGACGCCGGGCGCATCGTCGGCAACCGGCTGATCCTCTCCTATCTCCAGCACGGCTCCAGCTATGCGGTCGTCACCGATCTCAAGGGCAACCCGAAGCGCGCCATCACTGTGGGCGAGATCGGCTCGGCCAGCGGCTTCGGTGGCCGGCCCGGCGATCCGGAGACGTTCTACCAGTTCTCCAGCTTCAACCAGCCACCCGCGATCTTCCGGCTCGATGCCCGCACTGGTGCGGCGACGCCGTTCGCCGTCCCGCAGCTGCCGTTCAATCCGGATGACTATGTGGTCGAGCAGCGCAGCTTCCCCTCGAAGGACGGGACGAAAGTGCCGATGTACGTCGTGCGCAAGCGCAGTCTCGCCGCCGCTGGCCGCGCCGCGCCCACCTTGCTCTATGGCTACGGCGGCTTTGATGTGGCGCTCACTCCCGGCTATTCGGCAGTGCGCATGGCTTGGCTCGAGGCGGGCGGCGTCTTCGCGCTTGCCAATATCCGCGGCGGCGGGGAATTCGGCCGCGCCTGGTACGATGCCGGCCGGCTCGCCAACAAGCAGAACAGCTTTGATGATTTCATCGCGGCGGGCGAATACCTGATCAAGGAAGGCATCGCCGTGAAGGGCGGCCTTGCCATTCAGGGCGGCTCCAACGGCGGCATGCTGGTCGCGGCGGTGATCAACCAGCGCCCCGATCTCTTTGCCGCGGCCAATCCCGATGTCGGCGTGATGGACATGCTGCGCTTCGACCGGTTCACCTCGGGCCGCTTCTGGGTCGATGATTATGGCAGCCCCTCGCGTGAGGCGGATTGGCGCGTGCTCAGGGCTTATTCGCCCTATCACAACATCCGTCCCCGCGCGGACTATCCCGCGATCCTCGTCACGACTGCCGATACCGACGACCGCGTCGTTCCCGCGCACAGCTTCAAGTACGTCGCTGCGCTGCAGGCCGCCGACCTCGGCAGCCGGCCGCATCTGCTGCGGGTCGAAGCGCAGGCGGGGCACGGTCCCGGCAAGCCGGTCGACAAGGTTATCGCCAGCGGGGCCGACGTGCTCGCCTTCCTTGCCAAGTGGACCGGCCTTGCGATTGAATAGCGCGCCGATTTCACGCGCCACGCCCTTGCAGCGATCCGCGCGCGCCACTATCCCTCGCAGGTGAAGCAGTTCGCTGGCACAGCGGGCGCAAGCCACAGGAAAGACCCGACATGACCTCGTTCCAGGACCGTGAACGCGCCGAGGAAGCCAAGTTCGCGCACGATGAAGACACCCTGTTCCGCATCCAGGCCCGCCGCAACAAGCTGCTCGGCCACTGGGCGGCCCAGCGCATGGGTCTCGATGCTGCCGAGACCGAGGCCTATGCCCGCGCCGTCGTGCAGGCCGAGTTCGAGGAAGCCGGCGACGAGGATGTCGTGCGCAAGCTGCTCGGCGATCTGACCATGGCCAAGGTCGAAATCGACGAATCCGAGATCCGCGCCGCCCTCGCCGAGCAGGCGATCGAAGCGCGCCGCCAGATCACGGGCGAAGCCTGATGCCGATGCCGGCGGCCGAGATCGAGGCGCTGATCCGCGCCGCGATTCCCGATGCAGACGTTACGATCACCGATCTTGCCGGCGATGGCGATCACTATGCCGCTCATGTCGTCGCACCGTCGTTTGCCGGCCTCAGCCGCGTCGCGCGGCACAAGGCCGTCTATGGCGCGCTGGGTGAGCGCATGGGCGGGGTGCTCCACGCCTTGCAAGTGACCACCGACGTCCCCACCTGATTGTCATTCAGCTCGCGCTGCTACCAGCCACGAAAGACCCGGAAAAAGCCATGTCCACCAACGAACGCATCGCAGAAATCGTCGGCACCAACGACGTCGTCCTGTTCATGAAGGGTACCCCGCTGTTTCCGCAGTGTGGCTTCTCGAGCAAGGCGGTTGCCATCCTCGATCATCTCGGCGTCGAATATGCCTCGGTCGATGTGCTGCAGGACATGGAGATCCGCCAGGGCATCAAGTCGTTCTCCGATTGGCCGACGATCCCGCAGCTTTATGTGAAGGGCGAATTCGTCGGCGGTTCGGACATCATGATGGAGATGTATCAGGCCGGCGAGCTCCACCAGCTCATGGTCGATGCGAAGGTGGTGCAGGCTTGATCCTGCTGGCCTGATCTCAGCACCTCAACACACTCAAAAGCGCGGCTCCGCCACAAGCGGGGCCGCGTTTTGCGTTTCGGGAGCCGGGTGGGGGTGGGGCCGTCCGGCCCCGCGCGCGGGTGGGGGGTGGATCCGCGCGCGGGGCTTGTCAGGCGGTGGGGCCTGGAGAGGCGGAACCGGGAGACCGGGGGGAACGGTTCCGCCTCTGGGAAGACACTCTCAGGACGACAGGTACTATGCAGGGGTCGTGCCAAATGCCCAATCGCGCCAAAAAGTCGGCAATCAGACCCTTGCAGCCGATGCTGCCAACCAGTGCTCTGTAAAGTTTGCCGACAGGGTCCTGTCACTTTGGAGAAGAAGCCCGGCAAAGCCATGCCGTAGCGCTTGGCAAGCACTGGCAGGGTGTAGCATGGTCCGCTGATGGACGATCTCGATGACATGGGCGAACACGCGGATGCTGCCCCCGCCACCCCGGCCGCCACGCTTGTGGTGTTCCGCCATGCACCCGACGCCGGGCCCGCCGGAGGCCCGCCGCAGATCCTGATGGTCGAACGTTCGGGCAGCCTTGCCTTTGCCGGCGGGGCCACCGTCTTTCCCGGCGGGAAGGTCGATCCCGCCGACCACGAGCTTGCCGAAGCGTTCATGGCGCGCAGCGGCATTGCGCTCGATCCCGCCGATGCGGCGGGCCGGATCACTGCGGTGCGCGAGACGCTGGAGGAAACCGGCCTTGCCGTCGGTCTTGTCGGTGCGATCGATGCGGAGCGGGCCGCTGCCGCCCGCCGCCTGCTGCTCGATACTGGGCGCCTCGCCGATGTGCTCGAGGCCTTTGCCTGGGAGCTCGATTTCGATGCCCTTGTACCGTTTGCGCGGTGGTGGCCACGGCACCGCAACATGCGCGTGTTCGATACGCGGTTCTATCTCGCGAACCTTGGCACCGGCGCGGTCGAAGTCACCGCCGATACGACAGAGAATCGCCACTTGTTCTGGGCCAGCGCGGCGGAGGCCCTGCGCCTGGCTGACGAGAAGGCGATCAGAATCATCTTCCCGACCCGCCGGAATCTCGAACGACTGGCGCAATTCAGCCATTTCGATGCAGCGCGCGATCATGCTCTGGCCACGCCCATCGTCACCGTCACCCCGCGGATCGAGGTGCGCGAGGGTGCGCGCTGGCTCGTGATTCCCCCTAATGCGGGCTACCCGGTCGATGGTGAACCACTCTCCGAGGCCGACCGGGCGTAGACTGCTCCGAGATGGAGGTGATTGTGCACTGCAATAGATTTTTCGTTGCAGTGCATATACTTAAGTAAAAATACATAGATTCGGGCAATCCTCGCTTCACCGTCGGGCGCTAGTCTAGCGCGCGGAGGTATCCCATGCCCGCTGCCAAGCCGCGCCCTGAAAGCGCCGTCTCCGCCCGTTTGGCGGCGTCGCCTGCGGCTGCGCCAGGCCGTCGCGAATCGACCCCATCAGCGGCGCCAACTGCCCGACTTGCCGATGATCTGGCGGTTCCTGCGCCTTCGCCGGTGCACAAGTTGCAGGCCGGACTGGTGCATCTTACCACCCCGGCGGCCCCTCAAGCCGAACCGCTCTACCCTGGCTGGTTCCGCCTCGGCTTCCCGCTTGGCGCCTCCGTGCTGCTCTGGGCTGGCATCCTTTGGGGCGCCAGTCGCTTCCTCTGAAGCTCCGCGCGTCAAGCACCTTGCGTTAACCTTATCCAACCGTCCCGGGGGCATCCGCGCCTGACCAGCGCTGCGCCGCACTGCATCATGACCTCACTGCCGCCCCCACTCCGGCGTGCGGGCCTCGAAGGAGACCTGAGCAGTGAACAGCCTTATGCCAGTCCAGGCCGAACCCTGGGCATCCGAATCTGCCGTATCCGCGTTCGCTCCGGTGGCGCGTCCTCTTCCACCGCCGCGCGTGCTCGCAGCCGTGCCGCTCCAGCACCAACCCCTGCCGGCCGAGCTACTGCCGCCCAAGCCCGCGCTGCGGCAGAGCCCTGCTGCGCCTGCAGGGCGACAAGCACGGGCCATTCGTCTGCTCGATATCGTCGTTGCCGGGGCCGCGCTCGTGCTGCTGGCGCCGGTGCTTCTTGCGGTGGCGTTGGCCATCAAGCTGCTCGATCCCGGCCCGCTGCTCTTCGCGCACAAGCGGCTGGGGCATGGCGGGCGTCCGTTCCACTGCCTCAAGTTCCGCTCGATGACGGTCGATGCCGATGTGCGCCTCGCCCGCCTTCTCGAAAGCGATGCAGAGGCCCGCGCCGAATGGACGGAAACGCACAAGCTGCGCAATGATCCCCGGATCACGCCGCTGGGCCGTTTCCTGCGCCGCAGCTGCCTCGATGAACTGCCGCAGCTCGTCAACGTGCTGCGCGGCGAGATGAGCCTCGTCGGCCCGCGTCCGATCACCGCGGCGGAAGCCACGCGCTATGGCCGCCACTTTCCGGTCTATTGCAGCCTCAAGCCCGGGATTACCGGGCTATGGCAGGTAATGCGGCAGGATCAGACGAGCTATCGCCGCCGCGTGGCCTTCGATCTGGCTTATGCCCGTTCGCGCTCGCTGGCGCTCAATCTTGCGATCCTGCTGCTCACCGTGCCCTCGGTGCTGCGCGGCCAGGGGGCCTGCTGAACCGTCTCTCCCGGCAGGAAGCCGCTTCCTGCACTATCGCCCGCCGGATCGCCCGCAGCGCTCCGGCGGGCATTTTCATGGGCGTTCACCGAAGTCCCTGCGAGCACCGCATCGAGCACGCGCATCGCCTGATCGCGCCAGGTCCAGTGCGCGGCATGAAGCCGGCCTTTTGCGGCGAGCGGGGCAGGATCGGCCAGCACGCGCCGCACCGCGCCCACCATGTCGTCCACATCGTGTGGATCGCAATAGACCGCCGCCGTCCCGCAGCGTTCAGTCATCGCCGGAATGGCAGAAACCACCACCGGACAGCCGAAATGCAAGGCCTCGATCGGCGGCAGGGGGCTTGCCTCGTAGAACGAGGGGAACAGCAGGCACCCGGCATCGCGGTAAAGCCGGCCCAGCGCCTCGAGCTCGGTCACTGGCCCGGTGAAGCGCACAAGATGCGCGACATCCGCCGGAATCTCCCCCGCGATCGGCGAGAGGATATCGCTGCCCCCGCCGACGATCAGCGTGCGCAGCCCATCCTCGCGGGCCAGCCGCACGGCTACCGCCAGTACGCCGTGGATGTTCTTGCGGCGTGAAAGTGAGCCGACAAACAGCATGTAGCCCGGCTCCGGCGCCCCATCGCTCGCCAGCGGGGGCTCGCCCGGCACCGCGCCCGCGCTCCAGCCGCCGTTCTGCGCCACGCGGATGCGTCCGCGCGCTTCGGGCCGCAATGCCGCCAGCATGGCCTTCTCCCGCTCCGAAACGGTGAGGATCGTTGCCGCCCGGCGCAGCAGCGAAGGCAGCATGAAGCGGTGCCCCAGCCGGTAATGCAGGCGGTAGGCTTCCGGAAACTGCCGGTACGAAAGGTCGTGGATCATTACCGTCACGCCCTGCCGTGCGCCTTCGGGCCGGTGCAGCGAGGCAAACGGCGCGGTGTTGCCAAGGCACAGCAGATGCCCCCCGCGCACCCGGCCGGGCAGGACCAGCTGCTCCCACGCATGGCCGCCCAGATGCCAGCCGATCCGCTCGCTCCACCGGCTCGCCGCTCGCTCCACCGTGGTGACGCGCAAGCCCAGATCATCGAGCTGTGCCTCGGGCTCGCACACAATCCGCAGCGCAACCGGCAGCCCCTCTTCGGCCACCAGTCGGTCCAGCGCGCGGGTCAGTTCGCGCGCCACGCGCTGCACGCCTGTCACCGGCTGCATCAGGAAGCGCCCGTTGATGACGACCTCGGGGTGGCGGGGATGGGGCTGGTTCATGCGCGGAGCGGGCTTCCTGCTGTGGGGATGCTGCCGGTTCTATCACCGTGCCCGCGCCTCATGCGCACGATAACGGGTCGGGATCGGAGACAACCTTCGTGGGCGCGGGCGGCTGCGCGGGCTAAACCGTCCTCGTCGCTCGGGATGGAGCGGCGCGAAGTTCGGGGGCAAGGGGTCCATGCTGCGTATCCATATCGCCATTGCCACGATCGGCCGGTCGGCGCTCCTGCGCGAAACCATCGATCTGATCGCCCGGCAGACGCGCCCGCCCGATGGCGTGCTGGTTGTCGCCCCGTCCGAAGAAGACTTCGGCACTGCGGGCGAAAGCGCGGTGCGGCCAGAGCTTGCGCTCTCGCCCAAGGGGCTTTGCCGCCAGCGCAACCGCGCGCTCGATCTGCTCGATGGGCGGGCCGATGTCGTCCTGTTTCTCGATGATGATTTCGTCATGGCGCCCGATTACCTCGCCGCGATCGAGAAGCTGTTTGTCTCCGATCCGGGGATAGCCGGGATCACCGGCAACCTTGTGGCCGATGGCGTGCGCCATGGCGGCTTCACCGCCGACCAGGCCCTCGCGCTGATCGCGCGCGATGCGCCGGGGCTCGATCCCGCGATCATCCCGCGTGAGGCGCTCTATGGCTGCAACATGGCGCTGCGCATGGCGCACATGCAGGGCCTGCGCTTTGATGAGGCGCTGCCGCTCTATGGCTGGCAGGAGGATATCGATCTCACCATGCAGCTCGCCCGGCGCGGGCGGCTCATTTCCAGCGGGCTCGTCACCGGCGTCCATCTCGGCGTACGCGGCGGGCGCACCTCCGGGCGGCGACTCGGCTATTCGCAGGTCGCCAATATCGTCTATCTACTGCGCAAGGGCACTATCCCGCGCTGGCTCGCCCAGCGCCTGTTCTTGCAGAACCTTGCTGCCAACCTGCTGCGTACCCCGTTCCCCGAACCGCATATCGATCGCGCCGGCCGCCTTGCCGGAAACCTGCGCGCGCTGGCCGATCTCGCGCTCGGCCGGATCGATCCGCGCAAGATCGAGCATATGTGAAGCCGATGCGGCGCGTCGTCTTCAATGGAAAGTTCCGCGCCGGTGGGCTGAACGGGGTTCACCGCGTCGCCGCGCGGCTGATCGCCGAAGTCGATGAATTGCTGGCAAGCTCCCCCGCGCCCGATGATCCCCCTTGCGCGCTGATCGTGCCCAGGGGCTGCGCCGATGGCCCGAAGCTCACGGCGATCCAGCTGATCGAGGATGATCGCCCCGCCTCGCAGGGCTGGGAGCAGCTGCGCCTGCCCCGGCTCGCGGCGGGCGGGCTCCTTGTCAATCTCGCCAATCTCGCGCCGATCGCGCACCGTCCCAAGCTCACCATGCTGCACGATGCGCAGTTCCTCCGGGCGGACAGCTCCTATCCCTGGCGCCAGCGCCTGGGCTACCGCCTGCTTACCCCGCTGATGGCCCGGTCGAGTGCGCGCGTGCTCACCGTCTCGGCCTTCTCGGCGGGCGAACTCGCGCGCGGCGGCGTTACCGGCAAGGCCGCGGCAGAAGTGCTCCACAACGGCGCCGATCACATCCTTGAGGCAGAGCCCGATCGCGCGGCGCTCACCCGCCTGGGCCTTGCCCCGCGCACCTACGCGCTGATGTTCGGCAGCCCGAAGGCCTACAAGAACAACGCCGTTGTCTTCGCCGCATTTGCCGATGGCGCCCTTGCCCCCTTGCGGCTCGTCATCGTCGGCCCGCCGCGCGCTGCGCTTGAAGCCGCCGGCCTGGCCCCGCCGGCCGACGCCGTGTTCGCCGGCCCGTGCGACGATGCCGCCCTGCGCGCGCTCTATGCCGGCGCCGAGGCGCTGCTGTTCCCGTCTCGCACCGAAGGATTCGGTCTGCCGCCGGTTGAGGCCATGCTCTGCGGCTGCCCGGTCATCGCCGCCCCTTGCGGCGCGGTGCCCGAAGTGTGCGGAGACGCCGCCCGCTACGCGGACCCCGATGATCCTGCCGCCTGGCGCGCCGCGCTCGCCGATCTGCCGCGCGATGCGCTCATCGCTGCCGGCCGTGCCCGCGCCGCTCGCTACACCTGGGCGCGCGCCGGCCGCGATCTGCTCGCCGCCCTGCGTGATCTGGCGCAACGCACGTGAGGGCGCGCATTGCCCGCTTCGCCCGCGCAGGGGGCGGCACGGCGGTCATCGCCATGGCCGCACGCGTCAGCGGCCAGCTTGCGATGGTGGCGGTCACGCTGGTGGCCACTCGCCACCTTGCTCCGGCCGATTTCGGCGTGTTTGCCATCGCCGGAGCCCTCGTCATGCTCGCGCGGACGATGCTCTACACCGGCCCGTTCGAGTACTTGCTCAAGCTCCCGCACGATGCCTCGCAGCCGCAGGGCGCTGGCGCCTGCCTTGCCGCCACACTGGTTGTCGCGGCTGGCTGGATTGCGCTGCTGGTCGCGCTCGGGCTCGCCGCGCCCTTCGTGTTCAGGGGCGGCGGCGTCGCCCCGGTCATCCTCGCGCTCGCGCCATCGGTGCTGCTCGGTGCGCTGGCCGCTTTTGCCGAATCGCTCATGCTGCGCAGCGGCGCCGTCCGGCGTTACTACGCGATCACCGTGTTTGCCGAAGTCGGCACCGGCCTTGCCGCGATTGCCCTGCTCGCTGCCGGCTGGGGCCTTTGGGCGCTCGTGATGCAGATCTACGTGCGCACCCTCCTGATGGCGCTTGCGCTCGGCGCGCTCGGTCCACCACTCGCGCTCGCCGCCCCGCCGCGCGCGCTGGTGGCTGAAGTGCTGCGCTGGTCCGCCAGCCGTTTCGGCTCGGTTTTCGTCACGTTCCTCGCCAACTACAGCGGCGATCTTGTTCTCGGCGTGGTGCTGTCCCCCGCCGCTTCCGGGCTCTACCGCGCCGCCAACCGCATGGTCACCGCGCTGGCAGACATGTTCGTCCAGCCCGCCGGCATGCTCGCGCTCACCAGCCTCGCGGCCGACCGTGCGCGCGGGGAAGGGGAGGGCCGCCCCGGCGCCTGGCCCCGCCTTGGCGCCTTGTTCGCGGTCATCGGCTGGCCCGCGCTCGCGCTGCTTGCGCTCTTCGCGCACCGCATTGTCCCGCTCGCGCTCGGCCCTGCATGGAGCGCCGCCGCCCCCGTCGTCGCGGTGTTCTGCATCGCGCGCATGGCCGCGCTCGTTGCCGCAGTCGCCACCGCCGAACTCGTCGTCACGGACCGGCAGGGCAAGGTCCTCGCCGTGCAGACCGTCGCGGCCATCGCCACTGCCGGGCTCACCGTGCTCGCCGCTCCTTATGGCGCGTTCGGCGCCGCGCTCGCCGCCACATGCGTCGCCCTGCTCGCCGCGACCGCGCTGGCGCTCACCGCCCTTCAGCATCGGGACCGGCCCGGCCTTGCCGAAGCCGCTCGCCTTGTCCTCCTCCCGCTCGTCGGAGCATTCGGCGCTGCCCTTGCGGCAGACCGCGCGTTCGGCGCCTCAGCCCCGCTCGTCGCGCTCGCCCTCCCGCTTGCCTGCGCCGCCGCCGGCTGGCTCCTCGCCGCCTGGCCCGTGATCCCCGCGCTGCGCCGCGCCGCCGCGCTCCTCTCTGAAAGACCGAGCCCGGCCTAGCCCCAAATCCTGCTTGCCCCTCGCGCGCAGTCGTGGAACCTTCGCACCTGCAAAAAGGGGACCGCCACCGATGAAGCGCATCACAATTGCCGCAGCCTTGCTGCTTGCCGCCATGCCTGCCGCCGCGATGGCGACCGAGAACGTGGCCCCCACGCTCGTCGCACCCACCTTTGCCGTCCCCATCACTGCCGAAGGCCCCGATTTCGTGCTGAGGCCCCTCGGCCCGGATCTCGTGAAGATCGATTTCGATGCCTATATGTCCTCGGTCGAGCATCTCCAGCAGACCTTCACGCGCAGCAAGGACTGGCCCCACGCCGGCATCAGCGATGCCGATGCCCTGCTCGACATGCAGACCGAGGCCGGCCGCTTCGCCGCCCGCGAAAGCTTCGCCTATTCGGTGCTTACGCCGGACGGCAAGCGCGAGCGCGGCTGCATCTACGTCGCGCCAAGCACCGTCCCCGGCTACGATGCGGTGGTCCGCCTCTGGGTCACCAAGGCCGAATACGATGCCGGCTTCGACAAGCAGCTCGAAGTCTGGGCCCACCAGTGGGTCGCCGCCAAGTGGCCGTTCCGGAAAGTCGCCTGGCCTGGCCGCGATATCGATTGGGCCACCTGGGATGCGCTGACCAAACCGAAGTAGCGTGCCTCGATCGCTCCCTTGACTTTATCCCGAGCAGATCAGATATTTCTGTCATGACAGAAACAACTGCTGAGTCGAACAAGCTTCCCGAAGCCGTCGAGCAGTTCGTCCTGCGCTGGGGCGATATGGGCTCGCAGTGGGGGGTGAACCGCTCGGTCGCGCAGATTCAGGCGCTGTTGTTCCTGTCCGAACGCCCGCTCACCGCGGAAGATATCGCTGATAAGCTCGGCATGGCGCGCTCCAACGTCTCGAACAGCCTCAAGGAACTGCTCGCCTGGAAGCTTATCCACCGCGTGCCCGTGCTGGGTGATCGGCGTGATCATTTCGAGGCGGAAACCGATCTCTGGCAGATGGCCACCAAGGTCGCGCAAGGCCGCAAGGCGCGCGAGATCGATCCGATGGTCGCGGCGATCCATGCCGCGATGGAAGGCATCGATGATCCGCGTATCAGCCCCAAGGTGCGCAGCCGCCTTGTCGCGATGAACGATTTCGTCGGCACGGTCGATCGCTGGTACCAGCAGATGCTCGATGTGCCCCCGGCGCAGATCATGACGCTGATCCGCATGGGATCGCGGGTGGTCAGCCTCCTCAAGTTCGTCACCCGGCGCGGCCGTTCGCAGGGCGAGGGGGACTGACCCCCTTTTTTTGAATCTCAATTTCTCTCGTTACAGAAACATCGGAATATTCACGCAGGAGGAACCATGGACAGCCCACGCCCCCCACCCGTCAAGCATGACCGCTACAGCCGCGGCCGTGTCATGGCCGGCTTCACTCTGGCCCTCGCCTTCGCGTTCTGTGTCTTTGTCCTGATCAATGCCAGCAGCGCCACCAGCGCCGTCTTCGGCAGCCTGTGGTTCCTCGCCTTCCTGCCCGCCTATCTCTGCGCGCTGATCTGCTATGTCGGCGATCCCGATGGCACCCGGCCGGCCTCGTTCTACGCCGGCGTACCGATCATTTTCGGGATGATCGTTGTCGTGGGGTCGATCATGATTCTGCACGAAGGCGTGATCTGCCTCATCATGCTCGCCCCGTTCTGGCTGCTGTTCGGCTGGCTCGGCGCCCTCATGATGCGCCGCCGGCGCAACCAGCCGGTCGATCCCAACACCTTCCGGTCCACACTGATCCTGTTGCCACTATTCAGCGCTGGGCTCGAAAGCCAGGTCCCTGCCACCCATGATGCCGTCACGCTTACCCGCGAGGTCGTCATCAAGGCCCAGCCTGAGGAAATCTGGCCTTATGCCGTCGCCAATCCTCATATTGCGCCAAGCGAAGGGCGGTGGACCTTCACGCAGAACGTGCTCGGCCTGCCCCGGCCGCGCGCGACCACGATCACGGCCATGCGCAAAGGCGCCGTCCGCACCGCTTGGTGGGGTGACAAGATCAATTTCGAGGAGCGGATCACCCAGTGGCAACCGGGCCGCCGGCTCGGTTGGTCCTTCGCCTTTCCCAACACCACGCTGCAGGATTACACCGACAAGCACATCTCGCCCGACGGCGAATTCCTCAAGATCGATACCGGCGATTATACGCTCACCCCGCTGGCTGATGGCAGCACCCGGCTGACCTTGCGCACGAACTACATCGCCAAGACGCACGTCAACGCCTACGCCGCGTTCTGGGGCGAGATCCTCCTCGGCGACATCCAGAACAATATCCTCACCATCATCAAGCAGCGCGCCGAAGCGCGGCACCGCTCGGCAAATGCGCTCAGATCACTTTCCGATCAATCTGGCTCACCGTGATTGCGTCAGGAAGCTTCTCGGCAAGGAGCGGCGCGCAGTGCGTGCTGGTAGCCCGTGCCAGCGGCGCGACGAAGTCCGAGGGGCTTCTTGACGCAACCGCGACGCGGCGGGCCCCTTTTGGCCGATCGCCGCGTCGCTCGTCGGTCACAATGCGAGAGCATTGCTCCCTCCTCGCTTCTTGCACTCCGCCAAAATCGGCTCCGTCACGGTGAACCAGATTGGTCGGAAAGTGCTCTAAAGCTCCACCAGCACCGTATCGATCTCGGTCTTCACGTCGCTCATCAGCTTGTGAACCGGGCACTTCTTGGCCGCCGCCAGCAGTGCCTCGCGTTCCTCGCCTGAAAGGTCGCCCGTGAGCATCAGCGCGGTGCGCAGGCGGTAGATGCCATTGCGTTCCTCGCTATCGTCGCGCGTGACTACGACCTCGATATCCTCGAGCGCCATGCCCTTGCGCTGTGCCAGCCACAGCACCGTCAGTGCCTTGCAGGCGCCCAGCGCTGCGTCATAGATCTCGTGCGGATCGGGCCCTTCGTTGTCCGCACCCGCCGCCGGGGTCATGTCGGTCACGAACTCGTGCCCGCGCACGGTGATCCGATGCGGGGTGCCTGCAGTGTCGATGCGCGTAACCGTGATCATGCGTGCTCCTGCCGTATCCTCACCTCCGCCAGTCCAGCACCCGCCCCGGCAAGGGTCAAGCGAACAGTCGGCAAGGGGCGCACAAACCCCCTTTCCTACACCCCCCGCTTTCGCGCATCATCCGCACCGCTCTTTGAACCGTCGTTGCAGCGATGCCGCAAAAAGGCGCCGGCGAGACATGTCCAACATCCCGCCGATCCGGTTGTTCTGGTCAAAGAGCCTTCATTCGCCAGATTATCACGTAATATCAGATGGAAAGCGGGCCTTTCACGGGGGGCTCATGTTTTCGCTCTGGACAGTGTCAACTGTGTCAACTTCCCTCCGCCCCAAACATTTTTCTGCCCACCGGTCGAAATCGCACCGCCTCACCGCACACCCCTTCAGGCAGCCCATGCTGCTTGCCGGTTGCAGCGCAGCCGGGCCCAGCCAAAAAGGACGAGACCGATGCAATATGTTCTCCTCTACAACGAAATCCCTGAAGAGCGCGCCAAGGGCAGCGATCCGGCTGAAGCCGAAGCCTATTGGGGCGGATGGATGGCCTATATGGGCGCCATGTCTCAGGCCGGGGTTCTCCAGGGCGGCAACGGGCTCGATGTCCCCGAAACGGCCACCACCCTGCGCATCGCCAATGGCACGCGGCACGTCGCCGATGGCCCGTTTGCCGATACCAAGGAAGCACTGGGCGGCTATGCGGTGATCGAGGTTCCCGATCTCGATGCCGCGCTTGAATGGGCCTCGCGCGCACCTTGCGCCGCCGCCGGGTCGGTCGAGATCCGCCCGGTCATGCCGCCCCCGCCCGGCGCCTGAAGGCATGGACGCCGCGCGCCGCCCGCCCGCTGCCGCAATGGCCGAGCAAGCGGCGCGCGCGTCCTATGGCCGGCTCGTCGCGCTCGTCTCGGCGCGAACCCGCGATATCGCTGCGGCAGAGGATGCGCTGGCCGAAGCCTTCGCCGCCGCGCTCGCCCAGTGGGGAGAGCAGGGCGTGCCCGCCAATCCCGAAGCATGGCTGCTCACAGTCGCCCGCCGCGCCGCCGGTCATCAGTCGGCCCGCGCCGCCACCGCCGCGCGCGCCGAAGATGTCCTCGCACTCCTCGCCGAGGAGCGGGAGGATACCGAAACAAGCCCCTTCGGCGATGAGCGTCTGGCGTTGCTTTTCGTCTGCGCGCACCCCGCCATCGATCCCGATGCGCAGGCGCCGCTCATGTTGCAGACCGTGCTCGGCCTCGATGCCGCGCGCATTGCCGGCGCCTTTCTCGTCAGCAGTACTGCGATGGGCCAGCGCCTCGTGCGCGCCAAACGCAAGATCCGCGATGCCGGTATCGCCTTCGCCGTCCCTGATCTGGCTGAGGCGCCGCAGCGCCTGGGCGGCGTGCTGTCGGCCATCTATGCCGCCTATGGCACCGCGTGGGATGATACCCTGGGTGCCGATACCCGCCTTGCCGGCTTGCGCAGCGAAGCCTTGTTCCTCGCCCGCCTTACCGCCGAACTCCTGCCCGGTGAGGCCGAGGCGCTCGGCCTGCTCTCGCTGATCCTCCATTGCGAGGCGCGCCAGTCCGCCCGCCGCGCGCCCGATGGCACGTTCGTGGCGCTCCATGCACAGGATCCCGGATTGTGGTCGCGCGAGATGGTGGCCGAAGCCGAAGCTGCGCTTCGCCGCGCCGCCGCGATGGCTTCTCCCGGCCGCTTCCAGACCGAGGCTGCGATCCAGTCGCTCCACGCGCATCAGCGCATGACCGGTGAACGCTTCACTGCGCCGCTCGCCCGGCTCTACGATGTGCTGGCTGGCTTCGCACCCACCACCGGCGTGATGGTCGCCCGCGCCGTCGCCCACGCCGAGAACGGCGCGAGCGGCCCCGCACTCGAACAGTTGCACTCGATGGAGGGTGTGAGCAGCTACCAGCCGTGGTGGGCCGCGCTGGCTCGGGTGTCATGGCTGGCCGGCGATGCGGAAGGTGCGGCTGCCGCTGCCGCCACCGCCGCCGGCCTCAGCGCCGATCCGGCCATCCGCACCTTCCTGCTTGGCGGAGGTTATCGCTTCGCCGCCGCTAGCTCTGGCCCGGATGAAAGCCGGTGAGGGTGCCGGTCAGGCGATCTCCAGCGCGCTATCGAGGACTAGCGGTTCGGGCAGGACGAAACCGCGCGGAGAGCCTGCTGCGGCGAGCATGAAGGGCTGCGGCGAGGTCGCGGCGAGGATCGGCATTTCGTCGATCGGGCCGGGTGCCGCGGCTGCGCGCGCAGCCGCCTGTTGCCGCCGCAGCGCCAGTGCTGCGCCACTCAGAAAGGCGATGTCGGTGCCCGGATCGCAGGTGGGATACAGGATCGAGGCCATGGCGACAGCCATGACCATCGCCCAGGCGCAAGCCGCAGCGGTGGAAAGCGCCGGGCTCGAGACAGGCGTCCAGGTCGATTGGCGCAGCGGCCCGAACGCGGTGAGGAGGTGCAGCGAGAGCGTCACCGCGCCGAACACGCCGGTGCAGCCCAGCACCGCTGTTGCGAGGCTGGAGGAGCGGAAGCTGCCTGGCCCGATGCCGATTCCGCCGCTTTTGAGGAAGGCATCGATTCCTTGCCAAGCCCAGAAGCGGCGCTGCAGCCCGGAGAGCGTCTCGCCCTTGTCCACGGTCATGTGGCGGATCATCCCGGCAAAGGCGTCGGCGAGATGGGGTTGCCAGATCATCACCGCGCTGCCCAGCGCCACCAGCGTGAGCACCGCGCCGCCGATCCACAGCCCACGGTCCGCCGGAATCGCGCCGGGGAAGAGCAGGCCGCGCATGACGAACAGCACGGCATAGACAGGCAAGCCAGCATAGGCGGTGCTCGAGGTGCTGAGCACGAGCGCGGAAGCGAGCAGTGCGGCGGCGGGGCCCGTCCAGCGCGCTTCGATACGGCGGAGCCAGCATTCAAATGCGAAGACGAACAGCACGAGGCCGTAATTGGCGAAGCTCGAGGCTTCGGGCCACAGCCCGGTCATCCGCACGAAGCCGCGATAAGAATGGTCGAGCTGCGCATAGCTTGCATTGCGAAAGGCCCCGAGCAGCGCTTCGACCGGCGTGCCCTTGAGAACGACCGAGGCGATCCCGGTAAGCGCATGGGCCATCGCGACAAGGGCGAGCGTGCGCACCAGCACCACGCGCCCGCGCTCGCCCCGGCAGGCGACGAAGCTGGCCAGCGCGGCGAGGAGCGTGCCAAGCAGATAGACAGCCGTGGTCAGGTTCTGCGGGGAGAAGGCCAGCGGGCGCACCGCATAGACATAGGCAAGCGTGCTGACATAGCGCGCCTCGACCCGGCCGCGCAGCGGGGTGACATCGATCTGCCCGGCAAACAGGCGCGGCGCGATGAAGGCAATGACCACGCCGTAGAGAACGAAGCCGACAAGCCAGGCATTGGCCCGCAGCGCCCGGCCCAGCTCCGCAATCTGGCCAGCACCCGGCACCACCAGACGCATCGCCATGAACAGCAGCGCGAACTGTACCGGTGGGATCGAGGAGCCGCCGAGCACTGGCAGCAGGATCGCCGCCGATCCGCCGAACATCGCCGAGACGAGTGCAAAGGCAAACATCGCCTCGACCGAACCCGCGATGAACAGGCCGAGCCCAACGAGGACCTGCACTGCGCCGATGAAGGTCAGTTCCATTGCCGCACCCTTCCTGAACTCTGTTGATGGGGCACCGGCATCACGGAGGCTGCGGGTTTGCCGCGCCACACCTCGCGCGAAAGGACATCGCAGAACACCACCGAGCCCGCCGCGATCACCGCATGATTGCCGATGCTGACGCCGGGCATGACGATGACCCCGCGTCCGAGCCAGACGTTGCGCCCGAGCTTCACCGGCGCCACCCGCACGCTCTGGCCTCCGTGGACTGGATGGTGGTTGGTATCGGCGAGCACGCAGCGTGGGCCGATGCGGCAATTGTCGCCGATCTCGAGCAGGGCACCGGGCCCGACTTCGACCGCCACCGGCGCGCCGTGGCAGCTCCAGTTGACGCGCTCGGCAATGGCGATGCGGCCGCGCCCCTCGATGCGCGGCAAGCCGCTGTGGACGAAGAAGCGCCGGCCCGGCCGATCACCGCGCAGCCGCAGCCGAAGCACGGTCAGCACGGTACGCAGACGGTTGAGCGGTTGCAGTTTCACGCCAGCGCCTCCAGCACGCCCGCGTCAAAGTGTTCGGGCGCGAAGTCCTGCGCGCGGGCGAGAGCCGCAGCCGGATCGAAATGTGGCAGCCACCGCTCGAGCTTCTGTACGGCTTCGACGAGCGCTTCGGTGGTCTGTTCGCCAAAGAACAGTCCGGTGCGCCCCTCCACCACGCTATCGAGCGCGCCGCCCCGGCCATAGGCGATGACCGGGCGGCCCGAGGCCATGACTTCGACGGGGACGATGCCGAAATCCTCCTCGGCGGTGAACACGAGCGCGCGGCAGCGGGCATAGGCCTGGCGCAGCGCGGCGAAATCGAGCCGGGGGATCATCCGGATCGTCGGCCCGGCACGCTTCTTCAGCATGGCCGCCTGAGGGCCATCGCCCACCACCGTCAGCGGCAAGCCCAGTGCATTGAAGGCGTCGATGGCAAGGTCCGCGCGCTTGTAGGGCACCAGCTGGCCGACCCAGAGATAGCCCGGCTCCACCGCATCCGACGGTGTGAACAGCGCCGGATCGACCGGCGGATGCACCACGTCGGCCTCGCGCCGCCAGGCCTTGGCCACGCGTTCGCGGATGAAGTTGGAGTTTGCCAGCACCCGGTCGACCCGCGCAGCCGAACTGGTGTCCCATTGGCGCAAGCCATGGCACAGCACCGGCATGACCGCGCGCTTCAGCCAGCCGGCCTCTGCTCGGTAGTCGTGGTAATGATCCCACAAGTACCGCATCGGCGAATGGACATAGCACAGGTGCAGCGCATCGGGCGCGGGGATCACACCCTTGGCGGGGCCACTCTCGCTCGAGATCACTAGATCATAGCCGCGCAGATCAAGTTGTTCGAGCGCCATCGGCATGAGCGGCAGATAGGCCTGATAGTGTTTGCGTGCGCCCGGCAGCCGCTGGATGAAGCTGGTGCGCACCGTGCGCTCCCGAATCGCGGCAGACATCGCCGCCGGATCGTAGACGTGGGTGAAGATGTCGGCCTCGGGAAACAGCTGCAGCAGCCGTTCAAGCACGCGTTCGCCGCCGCGCATTGTCACCAGCCAGTAGTGGATGATCGCCACCCGCCGGAAACGCCCGCGCGGATCGACGGGCGCCACCGCGCCCGGGTGGATGATCGCCGGGCGCAGCGCGCTTTCTGCAGTCGGTGCCGGTTCCCGAAGGACGCCCTCTCGCTCCATCAGCGCACCCGGTGCAATGGCAAATGCGCCATCGTGAGCCGCTTCGGCCGCTGCTCCGTGCAGGCTCATTGCAGCGCGCTCAGCTTGCGCTGGGGCTCCGCCAAGCGCCAGAGCGCGCGCCGCCACGCCGACAGCCGCTGCCGCCGTGTGAACCGTGCCTGCCGCCGCTTCGACCGCGGCCGCCGCTTGCATGACCGCAGCCGCCGCCGCTTCGAGCGGGGAAGCCGTTGCTCCGGGCAGCAAGGCCGCGCCAGCCGGCTCGGGCGCTATGGCGGCCGGGGCCGCAAGGCCGAGGCGCGTCAGATCGAACCCGGCAAGTCGGCCCACACGGCGGGTGCTTGCGCGCTGGTTGTCCGCAAGGGGGGTCTCCGTGCGGGGGCTGCCGGCAGCGGACTGCCCTGCCTCGGCGACGAACCGCCTTCCCGGTCCCGGCACCTCGACATGCACCTGGCCGTTGCCCCCCCCGTCGTGGAGCAGGAATGGGGTCGTCCCGGCGCCGTCGCTGCCTGCCTTATCTCCGGAGCGCCGGGGGGAGCCGGAGGAGGGGACTGCCGCCTCAGGCATAATAGCGCTTATACGAATGGTAGAACGCATCGTCGCCATAGCCGAACCTTGCCTGCTTGCGCATGTCGACCCGGGTCAGGGCGACGCCGGCCAGCTGCACCCGGTCATCGGGCAGCAACCGCAGCGCCGAGCGCAGCGCGGCCTCGGGCGTCTTGCGCCAACGCACCACGAAGACCGAGGCATCGGCCTTGCGCAGCATCAGCCGCGCATCGGCTATTGGCAGCACCGGCGCGGTATCGATGATGATCGCATCGAACATCTCGCGCGCGCGCTCCAGCATCCTGTCCATTTCCTCGCCAGTGAGCAGTTCGGGCGCCTTGTCGCTGCTTTCGGCCAGCGGCAGGATGTTGAGCCCCGTGGCCGGATCGACCACCAGTGCGGCCTCCAGCGGCGCACGGCCGCACAGCACGTCCATCAGTCCCGGCCGCCCGGCATCGCCGCGCAGGAACCGGCTGACGCCCTGGCGGCGCAAGTCGCCGTCGATCAGCAGTACCTTGTCCCCCGAAAGCGCCATCGAGCGGGCAAGGCAGATCGAGGTCGTCGTCTTGCCCTCGTCCGGCAGTGCGGAGGTCAGCGCGATAATCCGGGCCTGCGTCGTATTCATCGCGATCGAGGCGCGCAGCGAGCGGAAGCTTTCGGCAAAGGCCGAGCGCGGATCCTCGAGCAGCGCGGCCATCGGCACTTTCTCCTCCCCCCGCCAGACCGAACCCAGCGTGGGGATCGAGCCGAGATAGCGCACGCCGAGCCGCTGCTCGATGTCATCCCCGGTGGTGAGACCGCTGAACGTCATCTCCGCCGCAAAGGCAGCCGCGACGCCAAGCCCGAGCCCGAGCGCGACCGACAGCACGAGGTTGAGCGTGACGTTCGGGCTCGTCGGCCGCAGCGGCACTGCCGCGGGGTGAAGCAGATCGGCATCCGCCTGCTCGGTTCCTTCGCGCGCGGTGAGCTCCTTGAAGCGGTTGAGATAGCTCTCGTACAGCGCGTTCGAGGTTTCGGCACGCTTCTCCAGATCCTGCAGCCCGACCATCGCCGCGTTGTTCTGCGCCAACGTGCCGCGCGATTGCTGCAGCGATCCGGTGAGCGAGGCGAGCCGCTGCTGCGAGACGCGCGCCCGCGCCTCCAGGCTCGAGATCACCCGCTGCGTCTCATCGGAAATCCGCGCATCGATCGCACCGAGCGCGGCCTTCGCGCGCAGCACATCGGGGTGGCGCGGCCCGTAGCGCGCGGTCAGCGAGGCGAGTTCGATCGCCGCGGTTGCCTGCTGTGCGCGCAGCGAGCCGATCGCTGGCGAAACCGCCACTTCGCCCACGCCGCCTGCGCTGCCGCCCAGCGCGAGTTGCCGCCGCGCCGCATCGAGCCGCGCCCCGTCCTCGCTCGCTTCCGCCCGCGCGGTAGTGACCGCCTGATTGTAGCTCGAGATTTCCTGCTCGGTGAGTGTGCCCATCGTGGTCGACAGCAGGTTGTTGGCGATGCGGTAGCGCTGCACGGCAGCGGTATCGGCAAGCGCCTGCTGGCGCAGCTGTTCGAGCCGCTCGGCGATCGTCGTCGTCGTGGCTCGCGCCGTGCGCCGCTTCGCGTCGAGAGCGCCGGCGGTGTACTGCTGCGCGAAGGTATTGGCGACCCGCGCCGCCAGCGCCGGATCGGTATCCTCGAAGGTGATCGCGATGCCGTAGGTCGAACCGATCCGGGTTGCCACCACGCCCTTGCGCAGCCACGCCAGCGCAGCCGCCTGGCCGCCGGCGGCGTTCTTGGCGAAGCGCGTCTCGCGGGCAAGGCCGAGGCTTTCGGCCACGGCGGCCAGATTGGCCTCGGACGTGACCACCGCGACTTGCGTATCGACGTAGCCTTCGCTCGGGATCGCGGCCTGCTGCGGGCCATCGCTCGCGCTCGTCGGCGCGACTGACTGAAGCCGGCTGTTGAGGGTGACTTCGGCGCGCGCCGTATAGGTGCGGGGCTGCAGCGCGGTCAGCACCAGCCCGGCGCCGAGCACGGCCAGGAAGACCGCCAGGAACACGCCGAGGCGGCGGCGGAACACCGCGAACAGCAACCTGAGGTCCACCCGGTCCGCTGCCGGGGGAGGGACCCTCGGTTCGAAGGCGAGGGCAGGTGCCATGCCGGGCACGCCGCCTGCGTTGCGATAGAGGCCGACTGCGGTGTTCACCCCTGTTCTCCTAGGTCGAAGGGTCTGCCGCAGATCGCCCATGCGATTGGCAAACCCATTTGGTACATTGCGACCGGCGAGCGAAAAGCGCCCGTCCGGCATGGTTGAAGACTAGGCAAGGGGCCGCGACGGGGAAGGCGAAGCGTATCCGCTGCGGAGGCATACCGGAGGCATCGAGCGCGCCGACACGCATCACGGGATCGCTGCGCGCCTTCGCGGGCGCAGTCCGAAGCTTCGTACGGTCCTGCATCTCGCATCGCTCGGCTCGGGGCAAATCCGGGTGAATGCTTAAGGATTTATGCACCATAGGCCGGATCGGGGGGCTGCGCCGATACTAGGCAGGAGCGCCCCGGCGATGACGGCTCGGGGCTTGGTCTGCCCCCCGGACGAACACCTCCAACTCGGAGGATTCGGCAAGGGGCCGGGAGATTGCGCTTTGCCGCCCGCCGCATAGACTTGGGGGCATCGCTGGTAACGACGAAGAAGCATTGGAGATTTCGCATGGATAGCAAGCACGATGGCGGTCGGCGCACGCGGCGCCACCTGGCGCTCGCCATTGTCGGCGCGGCAGCGCTCCTTGTCGGCGGGTGCGCAGGGGCCGGTGCGCCGCCGATTTCGACGGCAGATGTCGCGGCAGGCCTTGAAAGCTATCACCTCGGCGCGGGGGACCGCGTACGCGTCACCGTGTTCAACGAACCCTCGCTCACGGGGGAGTACAACATCACGCCGGGCGGGGCACTGGCCTTTCCGCTGATCGGGATGGTCGCTGCCGGGGGCCGCACGATCGAGGCCGTGCAGCAGGAACTCACCGCCAAGCTCGCCGAAGGCTATGTCAACGATCCGCGCGTGAGTGTGGAGGTGCTCAACTACCGGCCGTTCTACATTCTCGGCGAGGTTAACCGTCCTGGTGAGTATTCCTATGCTTCGGGGATGACGGTCGAGCAGGCAATCGCCCGCGCCGGCGGCTTCACTTATCGCGCCAACGAGAAGACGGTGTTCCTTCGCCGCCAGACCGGCAAAGGTGAAAGCGCTGTGCCGCTGCGCAGCGCGCAAGTGGCCGTGCTCCCCGGCGATACGATCCGGATCGGCCAGCGCTACTTCTAGGCGGTGGGTGCCCCGCCTGTGGTGCGAGCCGCGTCTGCCCTGCCGGCCCCGTCGGCGCGGTCGAAAGCATGGGCGGCAAGCAGCAGCAGTGCCGCCGCCAGCAGGACGGCCCCGGCATAGACCGGCATCGTCGCGGCCGTGAACAGCGGGATCGCGGCATTGGCGGCAGCCGGCGGGTGATAGCAGCGCAAGACCCACATCAGCGCCACACCAACGGCAACCGCCGGCGCGGCCAGCCATAGCGCCCACGGATGCGCGGCCGGGCCAGCGAGAAGAAAGGCGGCAATCCCGGTCGCCCCGCAGACCACATGGCCGAGGCTTGCAGCACGTGGCCGCGCGGCGGGCACATCGCGGCAGCCTACAATCAGCGCGGTGCTAGAGGCCCACGACGGCAGCATCAGCGCAAAGCCCGCGATCCATGAGGCGAAGACCAGCCCCTGCAGGATCAGCAGCGTCAGCGCGAAGATCCCCAGCAACGTGCCGGCGCGCGGTGTCATGCCACCGGTCACGCCGCGCATGCCCGTCCCTGACCGGAACAAGTTGACACAGTTGACACTGTCCTGAGGAGTAATTGCATTCGATCAATAGCGCGGTTTTGATCGACTAAGGCGATCAATCGGCCTTGCCAAGCCGACTCGGCGCAGTGCGTGCGGGGTTCAAACATAATGGCCTGCTTGTTGACCGGAACAGGCCGTGTAGGACAGGAAAAAGCATCTCGCGAAGTGGTGCAGGGCGTGGCTCTCTGCAGGAAGGTCAGGCAGGCAGAAGTGCGAGGGGCATCCCCCTCGCGCTCCCGGAAGTTTGGTGGCTTGGCAAAGCGTTGCGGGTGGTGGCAGAGATAGGCGACAGGGGATCTGCATGAGCCGCCAGCTAATCAACGAATATCGCGCCGAACTGGACCGGCTGCGCGCCGTATCTGGCAGCAGGCGCGAGAGCGTGCTGCGCGAAGCATTCAAGGACCTGCTGAAACGCTGGGGACGGCAACAAGACCTGCAGTTCGTTCCCGAGCACGATATCGTCACGGCGCAGAAGAACCGCATCTATGTGGACGGGGCTTTGCTCCATGCGCTGCGGGTGCCGTTCGGCTACTGGGAGGCCAAGGACGCCGACGACGACCTTGATGCGGAAATGGCCGCCAAGTTCCGCAAGGGCTATCCCAACGACAACATCATCTTTTCGGACGACCATACTGCCGTGCTGGTGCAGGACGGCCACGAGCAGATGCGCGTGGCGATGGACGACACCGACGCGCTGCTGCCACTGCTGACGCGGTTCTTCGCGCACGAGCGGCAGGAAATCGCCGATTTCAACAAGGCGGTGAAGCAGTTTGCCGCAGACCTGCCCGCCGTGCTGGAAGCGCTGCGCACGATCATTGCCGAGAAGCGCAAGGCATCGAAGGACTTTGCCAAGGCCGAAGCCGCGTTTCTGAAACATGCGCAGGACGCGATCAACCCGGCGGTGAGCGCGGACGACGTGCAGGAAATGCTGATCCAGCACATCCTGACCGAGGACATCTTCGCCAAGGTTTTCGACAACCCCGATTTCCACCGGCAGAACAACATCGCGAGCGAGCTTTACAAGCTGGAGGACAAGCTGTTTGCGCGGGGCGAGAAATCCACCCTGCTGCGCGCGCTGGCCCCCTATTATTCCGGCATCGCGGCGACGGCGGCAGTGATCCAGAGCCATTCGGAAAAGCAGGGGTTCCTGAAAGGGCTCTACGAAAACTTCTACAAGGTCTACAATCCCAAGGCGGCGGACAAGCTGGGCGTGGTCTATACCCCCGGTGAGATCGTGCGGTTCATGATCCGCAGCGCGGACTGGCTGTGCGAAAAGCATTTCGGCAAGAACCTGATCGACCGGGGCGTGGAAATCCTCGATCCCGCGACCGGCACCGGCACGTTCATCGTGGAGCTGCTGGAAAGCTTTCGCGGCCACGGCGACAAGCTGCGGCACAAGTACAAGGAAGAGCTGCACGCCAACGAAATCGCGATCCTGCCCTATTACGTGGCGAACCTGAATATCGAGGCGACCTATCAGGCGATCACCGGGCAGTTTGCCGAGTTCGAGAATCTGTGCCTGGTGGATACGCTGGACAATGTGGACGCGCTGGGCATCCATGCCGGGCACCAGTTCGATCTGCTGGGCAGCCTGACCGACCAGAACATCGAGCGGATCAAGCGCCAGAACCGCCGCAAGATCAGCGTGATCATCGGCAATCCGCCCTATAACGCCAACCAGCAGAACGAGAACGACAACAACAAGAACCGGACGTATGCGCACATCGATAAGCGCATCAAGGATACGTATATCAAGGCCAGCACGGCGCAGAAAACTAAAGTCTATGATATGTATGCGCGGTTCTACCGCTGGGCGAGTGACAGGCTTGGTGATGAAGGGGTGGTGGCGTTTGTTACTAATCGTAGCTTCATCGATAGCCGAACCTTTGACGGTTTTCGGAAGTGCGTATCCAAAGATTTTACGCATGTGCACGTGATTGATCTTGGTGGCGACTACAAGGAACCTGGTATTTCTGGGGCATCTAACGTCTTCGGCATCGGAACGGGTGTGGCAATTGCCTTCCTTATAAAAACTCGAAAAAAAGAAAAAAATACGACCATTAGATATTTGGCTGCTCCAAATGTAGTTGCTGAAGACAAGCTTTCTTGGTTGTCCCATGCGAGATTCGAGGACCATGCATGGTCCGTTATGTCTCCAAATTCTGAAGGATCTTGGACCGATAATCGGTCACCATTTCCGAACAACTTTCTTGCAATTGCAAATAAAGCGGTAAAAAGTACCCGTTTATCCCCTTGACGCATGTGATTCGCCCTAGTGCCTAGAGGTGGCCCCCATACGCGGATTCCCACAAGAACTTGGAGCGGAACATAGGTGGTAGGTTTGCCCCTAGGAAACGCAAACTCACTAAGCAAATTTTCCTTGACCCTGTAATCGTGTCGGAAATCAGCCATTTTCGGGGCACTGCATGCAAGTCTTGGTTTGCTAGTTTTGCGCTAAGATGGCCGGACAAACTTTCCCCAACGCAATGCGCAGCGCGAACATTGTCACGTTCTGCGCTTTGTGGCATAGAGAGTTTGCCAACCACCACGAAGGCATCAACTATGACCGACGCATTCGCACCAGCGATTGCCGCCCTGCAGTCTGAACTTTCAGATCTTGAGCGGAAATCCAAGGAACTCAAGGGTACTATCAACGTGCTTTGTAAGCACGCAGGTATTGCCGAGATGTATCCCAATCTCTCAAGCGAGCGGAACGGCACGGCGATTACCTCAATCAGGGCCGACACCTTCTACGGCAAGCCCATCAACACCGCCGCGCGCGAATTTCTTGAGATGAGGAAGGCTGCAAATCTCGGGCCTGCAACGCCACGCGAGATTTATGACGCACTGATCGCGGGCGGTTTTCAGTTTGATACCAAGAGTGACCAGGTGGCGCTTGTCAGTCTCCGAGGTAATCTCCGGAAAAACTCAAAGACCTTTCACAAGCTACCCAACGGTCAATACGGCCTTCTGAGCTGGTACCCGAATGCCAAGCCAGCAAAAAACGGCGACGACAGCGATAATGAAACAAAATCGGCAGCAAGCTCAAAGCCCGCTGCCGAAGATGTCTCGGATGAAGAACCCGCCAACCACCACGAAGGGGGTTCTTCAGACGACGATGCCGACGAGGATGGCGATCCTCTTGGCTGAACCTTGCCTGTCACCGGCAACCGATCCTGAGGCGGTTCAGACCTCAGGGGTTAGGAGGTACCAATGTTTGCAGGTCTGATCGCTCTGGGGGCTCTCGCCCTTACCGCGATCCTTTGTTTGTAACACCGGTACGGCGGGAGCTAACGCTCCCGCCGTGTCCTTATATAGCAATGGGTTTCAAAACCGTCTATAAGAACCGGCTATGGACCGCATTTCCCTAGCAGAAGCGTTAGCATTTGGCCGCTTGGATGACTTTGTTCTTCAAGCTGAGGCGGATGGTATCGGTCCCGCCGATCGCGCTCAATTTGATGCCATGGTGGGGCGCATCACAGCACCCCAACCAGAAGATCAAACATCCCGTTTACCCGGTTCCGGTTCGAAGCGCGGAAAGTGAACTCGTCCAGATAGCGCTGCATGTGCTTGCTACTGATCTGCACGTGAGTTGACCGAACCGATGCCTTGAACAGCTTCCAGAAGCCTTCCACGGTGTTGACATGGAACGTCTCGCCCGAACGGTAGTCGTAGTGGGCGTATTCCTTCTTGCCGTGCTTCACAGCGCCGTGCGTGAAGCCGTCACCCGCCAGTAAGCCGTAGGACACAAGTTCATCGGTCGAGACGACCGCACCGGGTTCCACGTTGTCCAGAACCACGTTGCGCAGCGTATCCTTCTTCACGTCCGGGATCACAACGGCCTTCATGCGGCCATCACGCTCGGCAAGGCCCATCACGATGGTCTTACCCGGTGCGCCACGGCCACGCTTACCACCAGACCGGCGACCGCCAACATAGGCTTCGTCCAGTTCCACATGACCAGACAGGAGGGCATCAAAGCCTTGCGCCTTGCTGGTGAGATCGCGGATTTGCTGCCCAATGCGGTAGGCGGTCTTGTAGGTCACCCCAAGCTGGCGTTGCAGTTCCTTGCCGCTCACGCCGTGGCGCGTCGTGCAGAACAGATACATGGCATAGAACCACGAAACGAGCGGGGTGCGCGTGTCATGCAGGATGGTGCCAGCGGTCGGATTCACGTGATGGCCGCAATTGGCGCAAACGAACGTGCGACGGGTTGCCAGCTTGTGGTGCGAGGCTTCCTTGCCGCAAGCGCTGCACTCAAAGCGGGTGCCGCCAAAACGGACCTGCATGATGTGTGCGATGCAAGCGTCATCATCGGGGAAACGCTGGAAGAATTCCCGGACGGAAAATTCAGGTGATGCGGAGGGGCTTTTGCTCATGCATCAGCTTATGCCAGTTCGTTCTACATGCGTCAAGGGGATAAACGGGAAAAAGTATTTCGATTTCGCGCCAAAATGCGATATTTCAGCTTTTCTCGCTCGGTGTTGTCACCAATCGTGATGACTGGGTGTATGATTCCAATGAAGATTTTCTTGATCGAAAGGTTAGATTTCTTCTGTCTGATTACAATTCTGCCATTCAAAATCCCAAGCCATGGGCGCGTTCAGACGTAGATGAGTCGCGGTTTGCTTCTGGAACAAAGTGGACGCGCGCACTCAAGGCGCTCGCAAGACGCCGAATTGCAATTAGCAAGCCAAACTTGCGTCGAACGTTGTACCGGCCGTTCAATAAGCTTTGGCTCGCCTATTCACCCCAATTGAACGAGATGCCATATCTCAACGCGCAGATTTTTCCTTATGATCAGGCACTGCAAAATTTATCGCTAAATTTCACTGGCCCTGACTCTCAGAAGCCTTGGTTGGCGCTGGCAAGTGACACTCTTAGCGATTTGCACCTTGTTGGAAGTGGGGCGGGTACAGTGGAACTACCCCGCTACCGCTACACCAAATCCGGCGAGCGGGTCGACAACATCACCGACTGGGCGCTGAACAAGTTTGTCGAGCGTTATGGCAAGACGGCGATGAAGGCGGCGGCGGTGCGTTTGCCCGAGGGCGGGGGGCACCCCTCCCCCAGCCCCTCCCCGAACGGGGAGGGGGGCAAGCCAGTTGGCGCTGCGGGTGATGCGCGGCTGAAGGATGCGATCTTTGCCTATTGCTACGCCGTACTGCACGATCCGGTCTATCGTGAGACCTATGCGCTGAACCTGAAGCGCGAGTTTCCGCGCATTCCGTTCTATCCCGATTTCGCGCAGTGGGCGGCGTGGGGCGAGGCGCTCATGGCTATGCATATCGGCTATGAAGCGGTGGAGCCGTGGCCGGTGGAGCGGATCGAAACGCCGGGCAAGCGCGCCGAGGGGACGCATCCCAAGCCGGTGCTGAAAAGCCAGCCGGAGAACGGCTGCGTTGTGGTTGATGCCGATACGCAGATCACCGGCATTCCAGCGGAGGCGTGGGCCTATCGGCTCGGCAATCGCAGCGCCATCGACTGGGTGCTGGACCAGCACAAGGAAAAGAAGCCCAAGGACCCGACCATCGCGGCGAAGTTCAACACATACCGCTTTGCCGATTACAAGGAGCGGATGATCGACCTGCTCGCGCGGGTGGTGCGCGTGAGCGTGGACACGGTGGCAATCACCGGGGCGATGAAGGCGTTGGACCGGAGCGGCTGGGACGCGGGGGTTTAGGCCCCTCCGTCAGCCCTGCGGTCTGCCACCTCCCCGAGACAGGTTCGAGGAGGGATGGGGATGCAAGGGCGATGGCCCTTGCCCGCCGGAGGCATCTAGAACGCCCGCCGGAGGCATAAAGGCCCCGCTGGTTGTGAAACGCGCCGCGCTGTTGCACTCTTCTCCCGCCGGGGAACCGCCCGGCGGGAGAGCGCAAACCATGGACCGTTTCAACATCGGCCACGTTACCGTCCACCGCATCGAGGAATGGCAGGGCACGTTCGCGCCGCCTTCCTACTTGTTCCAGGGCTTCACGCCCGAAGGCTGGGACCCGCATGCGGAGGAATTCGCGCCTGAATACTTCGATCCCGCCACCGGGCACCTCTACGCCTTCCTCCAGAGCTGGGTGCTCGACACGGGCAAGCAGCGCGTCCTGTTCGATACCGGCGCGGGGAATGACAAGGACCGGCCGAATATCCCCATTTTCAGCAATCTGCAGACCGATTTCCTCGGCAATCTCGCCCGTGCAGGGTATCAGCCCGAGGATATCGACGTCGTCGTGTGCTCGCACATCCATATCGATCACGTCGGCTGGAACACCCGGCTGGTGGAGGGGCGCTGGGAGCCGACCTTCCGCAATGCCCGCTATGTCCTCCCGCTCGCCGACCGCGCCTACTGGGACCCGGAGGACGGCGCGGCCGGCCCCGATGGCGTCGGCGCGGCGGTCAACGCAGGAATGTACGAGGACAGCGTCGCCCCGATCGTCGCGGCAGGCTGCGCCGAATGGGCGGAGCCCGGATTCGAGGTCGCCGAGGGCCTCACGCTCCACCCCTGTCCCGGCCACACGCCCGGCAGCATGATGCTCGAAGTGGCGAGCGGCGATGACACCGCGCTGTTTGTCGGCGATGTCGTCCACCACCCGGCGCAGATCTATCGGCCGGAATGGAACAGCGTGTTCTGCGAAGCGCCCGATCAGGCGCGCGAGACGCGGCGCCGCGTGCTCGACATGGCGGCAGACCGCGCAGCGCTGCTGGTCCCGGCGCATTTCGGCGGCAGCCATGTGGCGCGTGTGCGCCGCGAGGGGACAGGCTTCCGCCCGGTGCTTGGTGCGCCGGCCATCGGCTAGGCGCGGTCCGGTTTCTGTCGCACGCTTGCTTTCTTAGCGTATCGGTTATATAATTGATTCGTTATGAATGATCGACTCAGCCTGAGCCTTTCTGCGCTTGCCGACCCCACGCGCCGCGCCATCCTTGCGCGGCTGGCGCAGGGCGAAGCGAGCGTGGGCGAACTCGCGCGACCCTTCGGGATTAGCCAGCCGGCCATTTCGCGCCACCTCAAGGTGCTGGAGGGCGCCGGCCTGATCGAGACGCGCGTCTCCGCACAGACGCGGCTGCGCCGCCTGAGGCCCGGCGCGATGGACGAGGTTCAGGCCGCGCTCGCGCGCCTTGCCAGCCTGTGGAGCGACCGCTTCGACCGCCTCGACGCTTTTCTGCAAGCCGAGACCGACCCCGCAAAGGAGACCCGTGATGCCTGAGACGTTCGAGATCAGCCGGGTCTTTGCTGCCCCGCGCGCACGTGTCTGGCAGGCCTGGACCGAGCCCGATCAGATGGCCCAGTGGTTTGGCCCCAAGGGCAGCCGCAGCCATATCCTCCACTGCGATCTGCGCCCCGGCGGATATCTGCACACCCGGATGGAAGGCCCCGATGGCAGCGAGATGTGGGGCAAGAACACGTACGAGGAAGTTGATGCGCCAAGCCGGCTCGTCTGGGTGCAGGGCTTTTCCAACGCGGAAGGCGATATCGTCCCCGCGCCGTTTCCGATGCCGTGGCCGCTGCACATGCGCACGACCGTCGATTTTACCGACGACGGCGAGGGCACTCGTGTGACCCTGACGTGGCAGCCGGTCGATGCGACCGAGGAGCAATGGGCCTCGTTCCGGCAGATGATGGAATCGATGCACGGCGGCTGGACCAGCAGCTTCGACCAGCTCGACGCCTTTCTCGCGCACGGCGCTTGAGGCATGCGCGCGCACCCGCCGCGTAGCGCTTTCCCATCAGCGCCGCAGCGCCTATGGCACCGCTTCCGGTAAACTGCTGCGGATCAGTATCTTGCGCCTCTTCCAGCCCATACTTTCCGGCGCGCGGGGCGGCGATCGCCTGTTCGCCTGCCTCGGTGCCGTCGTGGGCATCGCCTGCGCGGTCCTTGCCGCCATGCTCGTGCCGCTTCCCGCCGCCGACCTGCCGCTGCTGGTCGCCCCGCTCGGCGCTTCGGCGGTTCTGGTCTTCGCGGTGCCGGCGAGCCCGCTGGCGCAGCCCTGGCCGGTGATCGGCGGCAACACGCTGTCTGCGCTCGTCGGTGTCGCGGTCTATCATCTGCTGCCGGGCATGATGCTCGCCGCCAGCGTCGCGGTCGGCGCGGCGATCCTTGTCATGTCGCTGCTGCGCTGCCTCCACCCGCCGGGCGGCGCCTCGGCGCTGACGGCGGTGATCGGTTCACCCGCAATCCACGCGGCAGGCTTTGGCTTCGCGCTGTTTCCTTTGGCGCTCAACTCGCTCGCACTTGTGGCGGTCGGCCTGCTGTTTCACCGCCTTTCAGGCCATTCCTACCCGCACCGAACCGCCCCGGCGCCGCCCGAAGCCCTCGCCGCCGGGCTCCACCTCGCCGATATCGACGCGGCACTGGAGGACATGCACGAAAGCTTCGACATCAGCCGCGCCGATCTCGACGCCCTGCTGTCACGCGCCGAGTATCACGCCGCGCAGCGTGGCGGGCGCTGACGTTGCCCCCGGATCAGGCGATGATCTGGATATCGCTGTAAATCAGCGTGGGATGGTTTGATGATCCCAGCACCGCGATCAGCACCGCAGCTGCGCCCCCCATGCCATCGGCATCGTGGTAGAGCTTGCCCGACGTCGTATCGTAGATGATCCGGTCGGAGGCGTCCTGCGCGGACCGGGCTCCAGCCGCGGCGTAAAACTGGCTGGCTGACAGCGCGCCTTCTTGCGCGAAGCCCTGGAAGATTGCGCGGCTCAGCTGGATCTTGTCGTTCTCGGCACCGTTGAAGTCCGCGATGATGTCGGCGTTCGCGGCGCCGGGAACGCTGTCGAACACGAAGAAATCGCGGCCCGAACCGCCCGTGAGCACGTCGCGGCCAAGACCGCCCGAGAGCGTGTCGCCCCCATCACCGCCGATCAGGCTGTCATCGCCGGCAAAGCCCGTCAGTGTGTTGTCGCCCTCATTGCCGCCCAGCGTATTGGCGAGCGCGTTGCCCTTGCCAGCCAGATTTCCTCCGCCGAGCAGGGTGAGGTTGTCCAGATCGGCGCCCAGGGTATAGCTCACGCTGGCCTTGACGGTGTCGGTCCCGCCGCCCGGTCCTTCGATCACCACATCGCCGCTGCTGTCGACGATGAAGATGTCATTGCCCGCGCCGCCGTCCATGCGATCGGCACCGGTTCCGCCATCCAGCACATCGTTGCCGCTCTTGCCCAGCAGGGTATCGTTGCCTGCCGCGCCACTTATGGTGTCATGGCCGCCGGCACCGGACAGGGTATCCGATCCTGAGGTGCCATTGATGATTTCGTTCACCAGATCGGTCACGCGAATGGCCAATGTCTGGGTATCGCTCAGCCGGCCGTCCGAAGCCCGCACCACCACATCGTAGACGTTATCCTGTCCGGCATCCCCGGGCGCTTCATAATCCGGGGCAGCCCTGAAGGTGAGTGCGCCGGTCTGCGCATTGATCCTGAACAGCCCCGCATCGGCACCGCCGACGATGGCATAGCGCAGCAAGGCGCCTGCATCCGGATCGGCAGCCGTGACGGTCGTGACAACCACGGTATTCTCTTGCGCGGTAATGATCGCCTTGGGCTTGCCGCCACCGCTCGTGATGGCGGGGGCTTCGTTGACGTTCACCACTGTCACGGTGAGGGCCTGCGTGTCGAAGAGCTGGCCGTCGCTCGCCTTGACGATCACGCTGTAGACGTTGTCGGCGCCGGCATCCCTCGGCCGCTCGAAATCGGGTGCGACCTTGAACGAAAGCGCCCCCGTCATCGTGTCGATCTGAAACCGGTTGGCGTCCGCGCCGCCCGCGATCGTGTAGGTAAGGGCGGTGCCGGGATCGGCGTCGGTTGCCTTGACTTTCGCCACCGGCAGCGCGGTTTCCTTCACGGCAACCACCGCGCTATCGCCGCCGCCACCCGAAACGATGGCGGGGATGCTCCCGAAGCCGAACAGCTGCGCCTTGATGCTCATGCTGCTCGCATCGCCGAGCGTTCGGCTGGAATCGATCCATGCAATGCCGAACCCTTGCCCCAGCGCGGCCACATTCGGCACCTGCTGGTTGCCGAGAATTTCCGTGTTCACGCGGAACTCGCTGCCCACGCGCGATCCGTCTGCGGCGAAGGCCTGCGCCTTGATGCTGGTTCCGGATGCATCACCCAGCGTCCTGCTGTCGTCATGCCACGAGACGACGAAGCCGCCATCGGCAAGCCCCGCGATCGAAGGCGCGAACTGGCTGCCTGTGGTGACGGTGTTGACAAGGAACTCGCTGCCGATGCGGGTCCCGTCCGGCGCGAAGATCTGCGCATTCACCGCCCAGCCGCCGGTATCGCCCAGCGAGCCGCTCGTATCGTTCCACGCCACCACGAAATTACCGTTCTTCAGCATCGTGATCGAGGGAAAGAGCTGCACCCCGATTGCCGCGGTGCTGACGGCGAACTCGCCGCCGACCTTGGTCCCGTTCGCCGCGAAGATCTGCGCCTTGATCTGGAAGGAAGTCGGGTCGTCCAGCGGGCCGATATCATCGACCCAGGCCACCACGAACCCGCCGTTCTTGAGCGGGGCCATGGTATTCGCGCGCTGGTCGCCCTCGGTGATCGTGTTGACGAGGAACTCCCCTCCGGCTTTGCTGCCATCGGCTTTGAAGACCTGCGCCTTGATATGGCCTGTGTTGGTATCCGGGAGTGTTTCGCTGCCATCGCGCCACGACACGACAAAGCCGCCGCCGCTCAAGGCCGCGATCGAGGGCATGACCTGCGAGCCAGACGTCACGGTGTTGACCAGAAACTCGGCGCCGACTTTCGCTCCGTTCGCGCCGAACATCTGCGCCTTGATGCTGAACGGGCTGTTGTCCCCCAGCGTTGCGCTCTCATCGACCCATGCGATGACAAAGCCGCCGCCATCGAGCGCGGCGACAACCCCGCTGCTCTGGGAGCCCTTGACCTCGGTGTTAACGAGGAACTCGGAACCGATCCTTGTCCCGTCCGACTGGAACAGCTGAGCCTTCAGGCTTGTGCCGCTCCCGTCACCCAGCGCTTTGCTGAAATCGGTCCACGTAACCACGAACCTGCCATCGGCAAGCTCGGTCAACTTGGGGACGGACTGAATGTTGTCGGTCTGGGTATTGACCAGAAACTCGCTACCCGACCTGATAACGCCCCGCATGCCTGTCCTCGCGCAACCAATCCCATCGCATAGCGTCACCACAACAGGATGATCCGCCAGTGCTTTATCCGGAGTGGCTATCACGCCTGCCCGAAAAACGCCAAACGCTGCTTCTGCACGGCCCGATCCCAGCGGCGATGAGGCGGGAGGCCCTGCCGACATCGGCCGCCCGGTCAAGGTGCGGGGTTGCGGACTCCATCCAGTCTGACGGTGCGCTGCCCAGTCCGGTCAGCCCCAGTCCGGTCAGCCCCAGTCCGCCAGCATCCGCGTCAGAGCGCTGCCCCGCGGCAGGCAGCGTGTCGGGTTGGCGCGGGGGAGGGCGGTGCAATCCCACCACGCCCCTTCTGCGCCGGTGCGCCGATCGCGCAGATAGACGAAGCCGGGGCCCTGTCCGGGCGCCGCGCCGAGCAGTTCACCCACAACGGCGCAGCGCTCCCGCTCGGCGCAAGCGGCCAACGCGCGCATGGCATAGGTCCCCGGAAACGCGGCGGGATCGAGCATGAGGACGATGCGCCCTGCGGCACCTGGCCCGGCCGCAGGCACCGCTGCGAGCGCCGCGCTCCGTCCACCGGGATGCGCGGCTCCATCCGCCTCGTCGATTGGGAGATAGGCAAGCGGCTGGACCGCCCCGGGAGCCGCGCCTGCCGCATCGGCAAGCCCGGTAGGTACCGCCTCGCCGCCGCCGTGCGCGGGCGATAACGCGGCCATCGCGGCGATGCGCGGCTCCGCAGCACCCGCACTGGCGCGCAGCACGGCGGGTGAGCCCCAGTCCCCCGGCCAGCGATAGAACAGGTGCAGGCCCACTTGCGCCAGCTTCACCAGCCCCGATCGCCAGACCGGCACGACATAATCGGCATGGTAATGCGTGGCGAGCCCGACCCGCGGATCGACCGCCCCGGATAGCGCAGCTGCAGCCACCGCGCGGGCGCGCGCCCAGGCGGCCGGGCCGGGATGACGCGTCTGCAGCGAACCGTCGCAAGTGAAGCTGAACTGGCAGCCGGTCGTCCGCTCCGAACCCTGAAACACCACGCCGCAGACGCTGGCGGGAAAGGCCGGATGCCGCGCGCGGTTGAGCACGACTTGCGCCACTGCCCGTTCACCCGAAGGATCATCGCCAGCTTCGTACCAGACCGCTGTCGCCAGGCAATCGAGCGCGCGGGCCTGCGCCAGCGCATCGGTCGATGCAAACCGGAAGGCGGGGGCCGGCGCCCTTGGCGGTTCGACCGGCACGGCGGCATTGGCGATCCGTGCGGTTTCGGGAGGGTAGGGCAGCAGTGCGGCAGGATCGGGCAGCGGCGGCGGCAGCGCGAGGCGCACCGCAGGCCCTGTCGGCGGCGGCGCCAGCAGCGTGAGCGCGGTGCCAAGGCCGGCGAGGAACAGCAGCGCCAGCACCGCCCTCAGGACGAGATGGGGCGGCCGGGCGGCCCATTCGGGCAAGGGCGGCGGGAGGTCTGCGGCGGTGGGGCCGCTCAAAGGGAGGGAGGCCACGGCGCGCTACAGCCGCCAGCGCAGCGAGAGGACCGCGCGATTCCGGTCATAGGCTCGGCCCGGATCGACCGCGCCTGAATTGCGCCCGGTGCTGTGCGCATATTCGCCGGTGATCTCGAAATGCTCGGTGATCCGCCAGCTCACGCCGAAGGATCCGGTAAAGTAGCGCTCCTGCCGCCGCGCCGCGCCGGTCGGCACCTGAAAATCGGCGACCATGTAGCGGAGCGCGGGGCGCAGGATGAGGGTGCGCAGCAGTTCGTGCTCCACGGTGAGCGCAACATCGTGCTGCTGGATTCCGGCAATGGCGATGATCGGCGAGCGCTGGAACGTCCGCCCGCCCGAGAGCCGCACCGTCGTCAGCCGCGTCGGGCTCCATTTCAGCTGCGCGCTGTAGGCAAGCCCGCTGATGCGCGGGAAGACCGGCGCGGTGAAATCCTGCCGCACCCAGCCCAGCCCGATCTCGCCCTGCAGCAGGCGGTTGAGCCCGAAGGCAAGGCCCGTCAGCGCGGTAAACCCATGCGAATTGCGGCTTGGCCCGATCGGTGGGGCAAGATAGCGGTTGCGATTGTAGGCAAGGCTGGCGAACGCGGCGACCCCCGGCCCGATCCCGATCGCAGCGCGCAGCGATCCCGTCAGTGCCTCGTAGTCGCGCTGAGAGAGATCGATCACCGTGCCGCCAAGCGTTCGGTCCTGATAGCGGAAGCGTTCGTAGCGCCCCGCAAGCGTGAAGCGCGCGCGCGCAAAGGTCTGTTCGATCTCGCCGCCGCCAGAAAGCACGGTGAAGGCAATCGGCGTCGCGCCGAATAGCGTATCGCCCGTGGTTCCGCGCGCCTCGATCCGCCGCGCCGTGCCCACATCGCCCGAAATGCGCGTATCGCCCGAAATGTCGAGCCGCCCATCGAGCTTGACGGCATAGGTCTCGACATTTTCGGTCGTGCGTTTCGCATAGCGCTTGATCGATCCGTCTGCCGCAAGCCCCAGCGCGTGGCGCGACCACTGCGTGCGCACCGCCAGCGCGGGCTGGAATGCCACCGCCACATCGCCGCGTTTCACGTCGCTGCGCGCATAGACATTGTCGTTGGCGTCCGCCTCGATCCCGAAGCTGGGGGAAATGAGCAGCGCACCGACCCGCGCACCGGCGGTTTCCACTTCCGGCCGAGCGCGGGCACCCACCGTATCGCGCTCCATGCGCGGATCGACCGTGGTCTGCCCGTGGGCCTCTGCCAGCGGCGCGACGAGGCCGAGCAGGCACGCCGTCAGCGCGCGGGGATGCGTGATACCGCCGCTGCGCCCGCGCGCGTGCGACTGCTGATTACTGGCCATCGCCCGATCCCTGATCCTGCGCCGTTTCCACCTCACACGAGCGGGCTACCATTCTTTCCTGCCCGGTTGGCGCGCAATTGGCGCCGTATCTGAGCAATCTTCCTTATTGCTGGCCCCTGCGCGCGCGCAGCCCGGCGATGGTTCCCCGCAGGCTTCTAGCCGGGCCAGTTGCGGAGCTGTTCGTTTGCGCAGCGTTAACCACCGGCCGAAAGCGTTCCTTGAACAGGCTGTGTGCAAACCCGGGTGCATGGACGTCTTGCTTGCCCGCATCACCCCCGGCCATGTCGCCCGCATCGCCCGCATCGGTGCGCTGCTGATCGCCTTTGCATTGACGGCCGGCTACGTGACCGACCGGCTGACGCTGGAGATTGCGGGCGTCGGCGCGTTCTTCCTGTCCGTCCTCACACTGCTGGCTTTTCCCAGCCAGCGCAGCTCCGAACTGCTCGGCGCACTGGCGATCTGGCTGACCTATGCCGAGTTCATGGGAGCGATCCAAAGCGGACATTTTGATCTCTGGCGCTGGGCCGTTGTGCTTGCCACACTCAGCCTCGTGATCGTGCCGATCAAGGTGCAGCACTTGCGCCAGCTGGCACGTAGCAATCCCTACCAGCCGCTGCGTGAACTGGATCGCCGCCAGTGGTCCGCTTCCGGCCCGGCCGCTGCGCCGGCGCCCTATGTGCCCGCAGCGCTCGCCGCGATCAGCTTCGATCCCGACGCGGATCTCTCGCCCGCCGGCGCCTGAACTGCCGCCAGCCGCGCCGCATAGTGCGCGAGCAACCGGTCGATCCATTCCTCCGGCGATAACGCCAGATGCCGCGTGGCGGAGAAAGCTGCCCGGCTCATCGCCTCGACCCGCGCATCGTCGTTTGCCAGACTGGCAAGCACTGCCGCAAAAGCTGCCGTATCGCGCGGATCGACCGCGATTCCCGCGCCTGCGGCCACAAGATCGGGCGCGAGCAGCGCGCTCGGCGGTAGGATAACGGGCAGGCCCGCGAGCGCGGCTTCCATCGCGACGAGGCCGTAGGGCTCGGGATAGCGGCTCGGCATGACCAGAACGCGCGCCGATGCGGCGAGCGCGCCGATGGCCTCGGGCGGCAATCGCCCGGTAAAGCGCGCCTCGGGATACTCGGCGGTGAGCCGGGCACGGTCTGCCCCGTCGCCCACCAGGCGGATCGGCATCCCCGCCTGGCGCGCGGCGGCAAGCGCAAGATCGGCCCCCTTGGTCGCCTCGATCCGGCCAACGAACAGCACCTCGTCATGGCGCTCTGCCGCGATGCGCTCGGCGCTGAAAGGGGTGACGGGATTGGGCAGGGGATGGATCACCTCCGGCGGTATCCCCGCGCGCACCAGCATCGGGCGCATCGCGGCGTGGATCGCCAGCACCGGCGGTGCGGTGTGCGGCTGGAAGACAATCCGCTGGACGGCATGGCGCAGGGTCCGCCACGCCTTGTGCGCGTGGCCGCGCCGGTCGCAGGCGGTGGCAAGGCAGGCGCGGGAGAGCGCGGTGTGCGGGCAGGGCGCGCCGGTCGCGAAGTTCGTGAAAGCGCCATTGGGGCAGGCGAGGAAGAAATCGTGCGCCGAAATCACCAGCCGCTCGCGCACCGGAGCGAGCGCGGCAAAGACCGCGGGCGAGAGGATCTGCGACCAGCCGTGGAGGTGATAGACGGTGCCCGGCGAATCGTTCGCGGCGATCCAGCCGCGCATCATGCGCGCCGCCGCGCGGTTCCACAGCCCGTCGAGCAGCGCACCCGCGCGCCCGAGCAGCCGCGCCTGCCCGAGCCCGATGGCCGTAATTCCCGCCGCAGCCAGCGCCGGATCGGGCACGTCGCCTGAGAGCATCGCCACGCGGCAGCCGCGCCTGACAAACCGGTGCGCCGAATCGACCGCCAGCGCGCTCGCCCCGCCCATCGGGTGCGAGAGATCGTTGATCACCACGATGCGGTCTGGCGCGGCGTTCATGCGGCAGCCTTTGCCGCGCTCTTGGCTGGTTCCATCGCGCGCGCCAGCGCTGCTGCCATTCGCGCGATATCGCTGCGGGTGCCGGCGATCAGCGCCTCCAGCGCGGCGCGGTCCACCCCTTCGGCCACCGCCTGCCGTGCCAGTGCCGTCAACGCCGGGCCATCGAGCGAGGCAGTATCGGCAATAAACGCCCCCCGCCCGGCAAGCGCGAAAAAGCTGTCGAGCTTCACGTCCCAGCGCAGGCCTATGGTGGGAATGGCAAAGGAATGCGCGGCGATGCAGGCATGCATCCGGTGCGCCACGATCAGCTGGCACCCGGCGATAAACCGGATCATCTCGGCTGGATCGGCGAAGGGATTGGTCATCGTCACCGGTCCCTTCGCGGCAAGGATCCATGCCGGACCCATCGCTGCGAGATAGTCGCGGTCCTCCGGGCTGCCATTGGTGAACAGCGCGACGCGAAAGCCGGCCTCGACGAGCGCGCGCGCCGCTGCCGCGTACCAGGCATCAAGCGCCGCGCGGGCATCGGCTGCCGAGGCGTGGCCGGGACCCGTCGCATGATAGCGCAGCGCCATTGGTGCGGTAATGCACAGGCCTGCCAGAGGCGCATCGAAGGGAAGCGGCGGGCGGGGGAAATGGCAGCTTGCGAGCAACCCTGGATCGCCGCTCAGCGCGGCTGGCCGTACCCCCTGCGGCACCAGCAGATCACGCCACGCGGCCTGGCTGCGCGCATCGCGGACGGCCGCATAGGCCAGTTTCGCCGCGCCCAGCGCCCGCCCGAACAGACGCTGCCCAGCGTCCGACCATTGCCGATTGGCGCCCACGCCATAGACCGCGACCGGCAGTCGCAGCCGCGCCGCCTGGGCGAGGGCACCGGCGATCTTCATCGGGAAATTGAGATCGGCATCGGTGAGCAGGTTGCCGCCGCCCAGCACCACCGCATCGCACCCCGCCAGCCGCGCGCGGACATGCCGGCGCAGCCTCAGCCGTACCAGAGCGGTGAGCGCGATCCGCGTCGTCAACCGCCGAAAGGTGCCCGGCAGCGCCTCGAGCAGCCCGATGAGCGCCGCGCGGCGGCTCGGCGCGATTGCCGGATAGGCGCGCCGCCCGGCCAGATCGATCGAGAACACCTGCGTGCCCGGCGCGATTCCCTGAAACGTGCGCGCCAGCTCCGCCTCAAGGCATTCGGACAGGAGCCCGTCGCCCAGATTCGGGCTGTACTTCACATTGAGCAGCGCGATCCGGCGCGCAGGAGCAGGGCTGGCGGCAAGCGTCATGCCGCCGGGGTGTCACGTCCGCCCACCCCCCCGCAAGCCGGGATAGACCCGGAATCGAGCAGCCTCACACCACTTCGCGCAGCACCTCGCCGAGCCCGCTCGCCGCGATCAGCGCATCCTGGCCTTCCGCCACGATCAGTCCGATCCGGCGGCGATAATCATAACCCTGCAAGGGCACCGCCACCGTGCCTGTCCCGGCGAGCGAGACCGGCCCCGTTGTCACGCCCGCACCTGCCGCGACGAGGGCAAGGCAGCGATCCTCGTTCGCGCTGCGCAAGGCAAAGTGGGGCCGCACCCCGCGCGCGGTGAAGAAGCGGCTTGTCTCGGCGAGGATCTCGCAACTGCGGCGCGCAATCATCGTCTCGCCTGCCAGCTCTTCGGGGAGCAGCACCTCACGCCCCGCCAGCCGGTGCGCGGCGGGCAGGATCATCGCATAGCCTTCCTCGCGCAGCAGCTCGCCCTCGTCCGCGCTGCGCAGCGTGGTGATGATGGCATCGAGCCGGTGCTCGGCAAGGCGGCGGCGCAAGTCCGCATCGGGCGCATCAGTCAGCGTCAGCAACGCCTTGCCTTTCCGGTCTTTGGCCCCATCCCCGGCGTAATGCGCCGCAATCGCCGCCGTGCTGCGCGTAGCGAGCGAGGAAAGCACGCCGAGGCGCAGCGGCGGGGCAGGGGGCGGCGTTTCCAGCACGCCCCTTTCGGCAAGGCCGAACTCGCGCTCGATCGCGCGGGCATGGACGAGTAGCCGGTTGCCCGCCTCGGTCAGTCGCAGCGCGCGCCGCTCGCGCAGGATCAGCGGGGTCCCGAGCGAACGCTCCAGTTCGGCAATCCCGGCTGAGAGCGTGGGCTGCGAGACATGCAGCCGGCTTGCCGCCGCGGTGAACGAGCCGGTATCCACAAGCGCGATGAACTGGCGGACGAGGCGGCGGCTCAGCATAGGTTTTTCCTATACTACCGCCCGGCAAAATTCAATTTTTCAAAAGGACATCGTTTCCCATAGACTGCGCGCGGGATTGAGGAGTCTGACCAGAAATGCGCGCCACGCCCGAGCTTGATTTCGCCCTGCCTGAAAGCGCCCTGATGATCCGCGAGGCGGCGGGCCGCTTTGCCGACGAGCAGATTGCGCCGCTTGCTGCCAAAGTGGATGCAGAGGACTGGTTCCCGCGCGATCTCTGGCCCGCGATGGGTGCGCTGGGGCTCCACGGCATCACGGTGGAAGAGGAATGGGGCGGCCTCGGCCTTGGCTATCTCGATCACGTCATCGCGGTCGAGGAAGTGAGCCGCGCCTCCGCCTCGGTCGGCCTCAGCTACGGTGCGCACTCCAACCTTTGCGTCAACCAGATCCGCCGCTGGGGCAATGACGAGCAGAAGGCCAAGTATCTGCCGAAGCTGATTTCCGGCGAGCATCTGGGCAGCCTTGCCATGTCGGAAGCAGGCGCCGGGTCGGACGTCGTCTCGATGAAGCTCAAGGCCGATGCGGTGCCGGGCGGCTTCGTGCTCAACGGCACCAAGTTCTGGATCACCAACGCGACGTATGCCGATACCCTCGTGGTCTATGCCAAGACCGCGCCCGAGGCCGCGAGCCGGGGCATCACCGCGTTCCTGATCGAAAAGGACATGCCCGGCTTCTCCATCGGCCAGAAGATCGACAAGATGGGGATGCGCGGCTCGCCCACGGCGGAGCTGGTGTTCAACGATTGCTTCGTGCCCGAAGAGAACGTGATGGGCCCGCTGCATGGCGGCGTCGGCGTGCTGATGAGCGGCCTCGATTACGAGCGGGTGGTGCTCGCGGGCATCCAGCTCGGCCTGATGCAGGCCTGCCTCGATACCGTCATCCCCTACGTGCGCGAGCGCAAGCAGTTCGGCAAACCCATCGGCGCCTTCCAGCTGATGCAGGGCAAAGTGGCGGACATGTACGTCGCGCTGCAATCGGCGCGGGCCTATACCTATGCCGTCGCGCGCGCGGCGGATGCCGGGCAGACGACGCGCTTCGATGCGGCGGGCGTCATCCTGCTCGGCAGCGAGGCCGCCTTCCGCGTCGCGGGTGAGGCTGTGCAGGCGCTGGGCGGCGCGGGTTACACCAAGGACTGGCCGGTCGAACGCTATCTGCGCGATGCCAAGCTGCTCGATATCGGCGCGGGCACGAACGAAATCCGGCGGATGCTGATCGGGCGCGAACTGATCGGGGCGAATGGCTGATGAGCGGCCCCGTCCTCTCGACCAATCTCGATCCCTCCAGCCCAGAAGCGGAGGCCCGCGCAGCGCACAACCGTGCGCTCGCCGCCGAATTGCGCGCGCGCGTGGCCAAGGCGGCGCTTGGCGGTGATGAGAAGTCGCGCGCCCGCCATGTTTCGCGCGGGAAGCTGCTTCCGCGTGAGCGGGTGGAGCGGCTGCTCGATCCGGGCTCGCCGTTTCTGGAGATCGGCCAGCTCGCGGCGAACGGGATGTACGGCGATGAAGTGCCCGGCGCGGGGATCATTACGGGCATCGGGCGAGTTTCGGGCCGCCAGTGCATGATCTTCGCCAACGACGCGACGGTGAAGGGCGGCACCTACTTCCCGATGACGGTGAAGAAGCACATCCGCGCGCAGGAAGTCGCTGCGGCGAACCGGCTGCCGTGCATCTACCTCGTCGACAGCGGCGGCGCGAACCTGCCCAACCAGGCCGAAGTCTTCCCGGACCGCGACCACTTCGGCCGCTTCTTCTTCAATCAGGCGCAGATGAGCGCGGCGGGCATCCCCCAGATCGCCAGCGTGATGGGTAGCTGCACCGCCGGCGGCGCCTATGTGCCCGCGATGAGCGACGAAAGCGTGATCGTGCGCGAACAGGGCACGATCTTCCTTGCGGGGCCGCCGCTGGTGAAGGCCGCGACGGGCGAGGAAATCAGCGCCGAGGCGCTGGGCGGCGGCGATCTCCATGCGCGCAAATCGGGCGTGGTCGATCATCTGGCGGACAACGACGAACATGCGCTCACCATCGTGCGCGATATCGTCAGCCACCTCGGCCCGGCTCCCGCCGGTGGGCAAGGCGTGGCCCCGCGCCCGCCCAAGTACGATGCGGAAGAGCTCTACAGCCTGATCCCCGAGGACGTCCGCGCGCCGTACGATGTCCACGAAGTCATCGCCCGCACCGTCGATGGCAGCGAGTTCCACGAGTTCAAGGCGCTCTACGGCAACACGCTCGTCTGCGGCTTTGCGCGGATCTGGGGCATGGAAGTCGCGATCCTTGCCAACAACGGCGTCCTCTTCAGCGAAAGCGCGGTCAAGGGTGCGCATTTCATCGAACTTGCCTGCCAGCGCCGCATCCCGTTGCTGTTCCTGCAGAACATCTCGGGCTTCATGGTCGGCGGCAAGTATGAGGCGGAAGGCATTGCCAAACATGGCGCCAAGCTCGTCACCGCCGTCGCCACCGCACAGGTGCCCAAGCTGACGGTGCTGATCGGCGGCAGCTTCGGCGCTGGCAACTATGGCATGTGCGGCCGCGCCTATGATCCGCGCTTCCTCTTCACCTGGCCCAACGCGCGCATCAGCGTGATGGGCGGCGAACAGGCGGCTTCCGTGCTCGCCACCGTGCACCGCGATGCGGACAAGTGGACGCCAGAGGAAGCCGAGGCCTTCAAGGCTCCGATCCGGCAGAAGTATGAAGACGAGGGCAACCCCTATTACGCGACAGCGCGGCTGTGGGACGATGGGGTGATCGATCCGGTGCAGACGCGCGATGTGCTGGGGCTGGCGCTGGGCGTGTGTCTAGAAGCGCCGATTGCGGAGGCGCCCCGGTTTGGGGTGTTCCGGATGTAATGCCCATGATCACCCTTCTCTCCGCCCTCGCACTCGCCGCCGCGCCGCTACCGCAGGGCGAGCGCCTCCCGCCCCCCGATTTCAGCGACAAGGAAGTCATCGCCACCGTCGATGCCCTCCTCGCCACGCTGGAAACCGGCGATGCGCCTGCGCTCCTCAACCTCGTCTATCCCGAAGGTCGCGTCACCGGGCGCGGCACGTTTCCGGGTGGCGCCACCGGCCTGCGCAGTCGCAGCTTTACCGAATATGCCGCGCGGATGACGCCGGGCTCAGGCTTTGTCGAGCGGATCACCAATCCCGTCATCGAGCAGGACGGCGATGTCGCGATGGTCTGGGCGCCGTTCACGATCCAGATGGGCGGCAAGCTGGTCAGCTGCGGCTATGATCACTTCGATCTGGTCCGCGAAAACGGCGCGTGGAAAGTGATGAACCTGACCTTCTCCTCACGCACGGAAGGGTGCGGCGCATGATCCAGTCCCTCCTTATCGCCAATCGCGGTGAGATCGCCTGCCGCATCATCCGCACGGCGCGCGCGATGGGCATTCGCACCGTGGCGGTCTATTCGGATGCCGATGCCAAGGCGCTCCATGTGCGGCAGGCGGATGAGGCGGTGCATATCGGCCCGAGCCCGGCGCGCGAGAGCTATCTGGTGGGCGAGAAGATCATCGCCGCTGCCAAGGCGACCGGCGCGGAGGCGATCCATCCGGGTTACGGCTTCCTTTCGGAGAACGCCGAATTTGCACAGGCGGTGATCGATGCAGGCCTGATCTGGGTGGGGCCGAAGCCCGCCTCGATCACCGCGATGGGCCTCAAGGACGCGGCCAAGCAGCTGATGGCGGCGGCGGGCGTGCCCGTCACGCCGGGCTATATGGGCGAGAATCAGGACCCGGCCTTCCTTGCGGAGCGCGCTGCTGAAATCGGCTACCCCGTCCTTATCAAGGCCGTCGCGGGCGGCGGCGGCAAGGGGATGCGCAAGGTGGAGGCGGCGGCGGAATTTGCCGACGCGCTTGCATCCTGCCAGCGCGAGGCAGCCGCTTCGTTCGGCAATGCGCATGTGCTGATCGAGAAGTACATCCAGCGCCCGCGCCATATCGAGGTGCAGGTCTTCGGCGATACCCATGGCAATGTGGTGCACTTGTTCGAGCGCGACTGCTCGCTCCAGCGCCGCCACCAGAAAGTGATCGAGGAAGCTCCCGCGCCGGGCATGGACGAAGCGACGCGCGAGGCGCTCTGCGCAGC
>NZ_JAIXZS010000023.1 GCF_027489515.1 Novosphingobium sp.
AACCCGAACCCGAAGATCAGCCGAATGTGCTTTGCCCATGATCCACCTCCAATGAGGGTGAATCACAAATCACAAACAATGGGAATCCCACGATTCAGATTTTCCGCAGGACGCTCTAATGCGGAAAGCGGCACCGGCCCGCTCCCCCGCCCGGCCACCCATTCAGAGTACTCTAGTGGGTGGCCGGGCGGGGGAGCGGGCCGGTGCCGCTCTGTTTCGGCTCGGCCGAAACAGCTCAAAAGGGCAGCAGCACGACCTTTCCGCCGAGCCCGCCCTTGTCGATCCGCCGGTGGACATCGGCGGCGGCAGATAGCGGCAGGCGGTCGGCAACGATGGGCCTGATCCGGCCTTCCTTGAGGCAACCCAGCAGCTTGGCCAGATCTTCGGCAAACTGCTCGGGGTATGCCTTGCGCCGGCTGGTGATCGAGTACCACACGGCGCGGCGGCCACCGAGCAGCGGGCTGAAGAGCGTCCACAGCTTGAGCCGCGCGAGGCCAAGTCCGGCGGCCAGCAGACTTTCGCCGCCGGTTGCCATCGTTTGCGAGCCATAGCCGACGAGCACGCCGCCTTTCGCGAGCGTACGGAACGAGCGCTTGAAGTGCGCCCCGCCGATCGCATCGAACACCGCGTCAACGCCGCGCCCGCCGGTGGCGCGCTTCACGGCCTCGACGAAATCTCCTGCGCGGTAGTCGATCGCCTGCGCACCGTAGCTTTCGACCACACCCATGTTGGCGGCAGAGCACGTGCCGATCGCGCGCAGCTTCATGACGCGCGCCAGATCGAGCAGCGCCGTGCCGACCGATCCCGATGCACCGATGACGAGAACGGTCGCCCCCGCTTGGATTGCCGCGGCCCGCGCCAGCATCTGGTACGCGGTCATGTAGGCCAGCGGCAGGCAGACCGCTTCGGCGGGATCAATCCCCTCCGGTACCGGCACGAGCGAAGCGGCCGGCCGCAAGGCATATTGTGCGTAGCCACCCACCACGGAGAGGTCCGCGACCAATGTACCGAGTGCAGGGCTGGTCACGCCTACACCCGCCGCATCGACCACGCCGACCAGATCGTATCCGGGCGTGAACGGGAGAGGCCCCTTGAAATCGGGGTAGCGACCCATGCGGATGAAAGTGTCGGTAAAGCCGGTGCCCGCCGCGAGCACCTTGATGCGCACCTCGCCCGGCCCGGGCTCCGGCAGCGCGTCCTCGCGCGCGAGTTCAAGAACTTCCGGCCCGCCGAAACGGGCAATCTCGATATGCTCCCACGCCACGCGACCATCCTGTTGCAAGGGGCTTTGCGCCGCAGAGTATGGCGGCCGGGCGGCAATGCAATCCCTTATGCGATGATGCGCTTGCATGGCCCCCCTGTCAGACGCTAAGCGCTCGGGCCATGAGCATCCTCGGCAAGATCTTCACCTGGTGGGACGGCGCCACCTTCGGCACCATGCTCGACAACGCGCGCAATGGCGTGAAAGTCGGCCAGGACGTGCAGGGCAATGTCTACTATCGCGCACGCAAGCCTTATCCGAAGGGGCACCCCTTCGCCGGGCGCGAACGTCGCTGGGTGATCTACAACGGCGCGAATGACGCAAGCCGCGTGCCCGCCGAATGGCACGGCTGGCTGCACGGCAGCGTCGATGGCGTTCCTGAAAGCAACCTGCCGCCGCCGAGGATCTGGGAAGTGGAGTTCACCCCCAACGCCACCGGGACTTCTGCCGCCTACCGCCCGCAAGGCGCGCTTGAGCGCGGTGGCAAGCGGGCCCGGGCCACGGGCGATTACGAAGCCTGGTCGCCAGAGGGCTAATGCGCGGGCTGATGCGCCGCTTCGCACCGCTGCTGCTTGGGCCGGCGTTGCTGGCGCTCGGCTCCTGCGGCGGCAACAAGAACGCTGAAGCCCCGCCGCCGAGTGAGGCGACACAGGGCGCCGGTCCTGCCGCCAATGCCTCGGGCGTGGTCGAGAGCGAGTTCGGCACCCCGGTCAAGGACCGCGTCGCAACGCTCGGCTTCCTTAACAAGCGCAACAACATCACCCAGATCGTGGAGCTGAAGACCGGCGAATCGCGCCGCATCGGCAATGCGATCATCAAGCTCGCCACTTGCGAGCGCACGGCGCCCTGGGAAGATCCGCCCGAAACCGGCGCCTTCGTCCAGCTCTTCGTCGAGGAACGTGCGACGACACGGGAAAAGCTCGCGTGGCACAAGGTCTTCTCGGGCTGGCTGTTCAAGAATTCGCCCGCGCTCAACGTGGTCGAGCACCCGGTCTATGACTTATGGGTCAAGGATTGCGCGATGAAGTTCCCCGGCGAGGAGGACAGCCCAGCCGCCGCCGCTTCGACAAGCAGCGCGGCAAAGCCCGCCGGCAAGCCCCCGGCACCCGCCGCGCCCGCCGCCGCGCCGGCAGACGATACGCCCCCGGCCTGAGCGCCTGCCCTCGGGGCAATCGCGGCGTGCAGCAGATCAAGATAGCGCGTCTGCGGAATCTCGACCGCGCCCAGAGAGGCGAGGTGCGGCGTGGTGAACTGGCAGTCGAGCAGCTCGGCCCCCGCGCGGCGCATGGCGGCAACCAGCCAGGCCAGCGCGACCTTGGAGGCATCGCTTGTGCGGCTGAACATGCTCTCGCCGCAGAACACCCGGTTGAAGCCGACGCCGTAGAGCCCGCCGACGAGCACTTCCGTGCCGCCCGGCCCTTCCTGCCATGTCTCGATCGAATGGGCGTGCCCGTGGCGGTGCAGCTCGCGATAGCTTTCGGCGATGCGGCGACTGATCCAGCTGTCCTCCGCTTCGAGGCGCGGCGCAGCGCAGGCATCGATCACCGCATCGAACGCCTCGTTGCAGGTCACGCGAAAGCGGCCGCGGCGCAAGGTGCGGGCAAGGCTGCGAGAGAGGTGAAAGCCGTCCAGCGGCAGGATCGCGCGCATCCGCGGCTCGACCCAATAGACTTCAGGATCATCGCGGCTGTCCGACATCGGAAAAATGCCGGCACGATAGGCCTGCAGCAAAAGCTCGGGCGGGATGATCGAGGTCTCGTGCCGTGACATCTTTCACCCATTGTTCTTTGGTTGCGCTGGCCGCGTCAACCCACTAAGGGCGCTTCTCCGGCACAGGAGTGTAGCTCAGTTGGTAGAGCATCGGTCTCCAAAACCGAGGGCCGGGGGTTCGAGTCCC
>NZ_JAIXZS010000025.1 GCF_027489515.1 Novosphingobium sp.
AACCCGAACCCGAAGATCAGCCGAATGTGCTTTGCCCATGATCCACCTCCAATGAGGGTGAATCACAAATCACAAACAATGGGAATCCCACGATTCAGATTTTCCGCAGGACGCTCTAAGTTCGGCCGGAATAATATTGTTTATCAATATTTTACTTGGAAATTTCCGCATGCGACACGTGTAAAGTTGGTAAACTTGGCGCTAGTCCTCGTGGCTCCGCCCGAAGTCCGGCCGCGCATCGTCCTGGCCCATCTCGATGATCGAGCGGCGGATCGCCCGGGTCCGGGTGAAGGTCTCGAACAGCATCGCCCCGTCGCCCTTGCGGATCGCCTTCTGCAACTCGGTCAGGTCCTCGCTGAAGCGCTGGAGCATCTCGAGCACGGCATCGCGGTTGCTCAGAAACACGTCGCGCCACATCGTCGGATCGGACGCGGCGATGCGGGTAAAGTCGCGGAAGCCGCCGGCGGAATACTTGATCACCTCGCTCTGCGTCACTTCCTCAAGATCGGAGGCGGTGCCGACGATGGTGTAGGCAATCAGGTGCGGCAGGTGGCTCGTTACGGCGAGCACACGGTCGTGGTGCTCGGCATCCATCATCTCGACGCGCGCGCCCAGCGCCTCCCAGAACGCGGCGACCCGCGCCACTTCGCCCTCGTCCGCGCCGGAGGGCGGCGTGACGATGCACCAGCGGTTGCGGAACAGCGCAGCAAAGCCCGCATCCGGGCCGCTCTGCTCGGTGCCGGCGACCGGGTGCGCCGGGATCACGGTCACGCCGGGCAATGCCTCGGCCAGCGCGCGCGCGACGCTCGCCTTGCTGGAGCCGACATCGGTGACGATCACACCGGGGGCGAGATGCGCGGCGATGCTCGCCCCGGCTTTCGCCATTGCGCCAACGGGAACGCACAGCACCACCAGATCGGCTCCGGTCACGGCTTCGGCCACTGTCTCTGGCACAAAATTGGCGAGCCCGATGTCCCGGGCGCGGGCGCGCACCGCAGGATCGGCATCGAAGCCGGTGGTGATCGCATCGGGCAGATGGGCATGGACTGCCCGTGTGACCGAGCCGCCGAGCAGGCCGAGCCCGATCACCGCGATCCGCGTGAACGGTGCCGGCGCGCTCATCGCGCGGCTTCGGCGAGTTGGCGCAGCACCTCGGCAACGCGGTCCATCTCGACAGCGGTGCCGATGGTAATGCGCAGGCACTGCGGCAGGCCCTGACCGGGCAGCCAGCGGGTAATGAAGCCTTGGTCCATCAGGCCTTTGTAGGCCCCTTCGGCTGTCAGCGCGCCAGTGAACTCGATCAGGACGAAGTTCGCCTCGCTCGGGAGGGGACGCAGGCCGTGGTTGCCGAGTGCCGAGAGTGCGGCGACAAAGCGCATGCGCTCCGCCCGGTTGTGCTCCCGCGAAGCGGCAACGAAGGCCTGATCGTCCACCGCGGCAAATGCTGCCGCCTGCGCGGTCACGGTGAGGTTGAAGGGCCCGCGGATGCGGTTCAGCATGTCGATCAGGTGCGGCGCACCGGTCGCCCAGCCGACGCGCTCCCCGGCGAGGCCATAGATCTTGGAGAACGTGCGCGTGATCAGGACATTCTCGGTCGTTGCGGCGAGCGCGAAAGCTCCATCATCATCATCGGCCGCAACATACTCGGCATAGGCCTGATCGACCACCAGCAGCACGTCGGCCGGAAGCGCGGCGTGAAGCCGGGCAAGCTCTGCGCGCGGAAGGTAGCTGCCGGTCGGGTTGTTCGGATTGGCGAGGAACACCACGCGGGTGCGCGGGCTGACGCAGCCGAGCATGACATCGACATCCGCTGCATAGTCGCGGTCGGGCGCCTCGACCGGCTCCGCGCCGCAGCGGCGGGCCGCGATCTCATAGACCGAGAAGCCATAGCGCTGGTAGAGCACCTCGTCTCCCGGCCCGGCAAAAGCCTGCGCAGCAAGGTGCAGCAGCTCGTCCGAGCCGGTGCCCATGACGATCCGCGCGGGATCGATGCCGTGGAGTGCACCGAGCGCGCCCCGCAGGGCATGGCTTTCGGGATCGGGATAGCGCGCCGGATCGCCCGCACCATCGCCACTGCCAAGGCGCGCGGCAAGCGCCCGCGGGCTGGTGCCAAGCGGGTTCTCATTCGCCGACAACTTGATCAGCACCTGACCGTCCGTGCCGGTCGACTTGCCGGGCACATAAGGATGGATCGCCGCAATCCACGGCTTGGGCACGGGACGGGTGGCGGCGATCTGGGCCGGGGACTGGGCTGGGCTATCGGACATGACCGGCGCGCCTTAGCGGGCTTGCCCCGTCAAGGGAACCGTTTCGCGCGGGCAGTCGGCCTCAGGCTGCTTCGGCCCGCATCGCCGCGCCCTTCCAGTCACTGGCCATGCCAAACGCGGGCATCGAAGGCTTGCCGTCCTCGCCCCCGCCGATGAGATGCGGACCGACCGGCTGGACACCATCGCCCTTGGGACCCTGCGGGAGCCCCGCAGCCGCCAGCTGGTAGGGCGAGGCGCGGTGACGGGTGCACAGGCCACCATTGCCATCAGGCACAAGCGCCTGCTCGAATTCCAGCCCCTGCTGGCGCTTGCGCGATCGCCGCACGCGCGCCACGGCGAGCTGACCTTCGCCAAGATCGATCACGAACTCGGTGCCCACCGGCACATCGACCAGCCCCTCGATCAGCGCGCCGGAAACCGAGAGGTTGCGCAGGACGACCGGATAGTAGTGGTTGTCGTGGATGGCGCCGATGCGGCGGAACATGGCATGGCGATCATGTCGCTGAAAGGCCGGTCCGGAAGGCTCGATGGTCCAGTTGCCTTCGTTGATCTTGGCCACGAACTCGGCATTGGAGATCGGCTTGCTGTAGATGTAGCCCTGCACGAGGGTGACGTTGAGGCTCTTCATCAGATCGAACTGATCGAAGCTCTCGACGCCTTCGGCCGTCGTGTCCATTTCCAGCGCCTGTGCCAGCGCAACGATGGCTGCGATGATCGCGCGATTGCGCGAACCGGCCTCGGTCGCGCCGCGCACGAACGACTGGTCGATCTTGATCTTGTCGAACGGCGCCGTCTTCAGGTAGCCGAGCGAAGAATAGCCCGTGCCGAAATCATCGAGCGCCAGCCGCACGCCGAGGCTCTTTAGCGCCTTGAAGCGATCGTTGGTGGCGCCGCCTTCCTGCAGGAAGACGCTCTCGGTGATCTCGAGTTCGAGCAGTTCGGGATCAAGGCCGGAGTTGGCGAGGGCACTGGCGACGAGGGCGGGGAAGCCGTCATCGGCAAACTGCACCGGCGAGACATTGACCGCTACGCGCAGTCTGCCCGGCCAAGCGGCGGCCTCCTCGCAGGCATGGCGCAGGACCCATTCGCCAATGCCCTTGATGAGGTTCGATTCCTCCGCAATCGGAATGAACCGCGCAGGGCTGACTGCGCCGTGTTCGGGATGATTCCAGCGCACCAGCGCCTCGACCCCGACGACGTGGTTGTCCGCCGCGCGCACCACCGGCTGGTAGTGGATCTCGAGTTCATTCTTCTGCAACGCGTCGTGCAGGTCTTCCTCGAGCAGGCGGCGATCGGCGGCCGCCTTGAGCAGGTCCGCGCTGAAAAAGCGGAAACGGCCGCGTCCGCCGCCCTTGGCCGCGTAGAGCGCAAGATCGGCGTTGCGCACGAGGCTGTCGCTGTCGTCGCCATCGAATGGCGAGACCGCAACACCGACCGAGGCACCGATCAGGCAGCGGCTGCCATCGATCGTATAGGGCTGCGAAATGCTGGTGATGATGCTCGTGGCAAGGTCACCAAGGACACCGCGGTCATCGATACCGGGCATGATCACCTGGAATTCGTCGCCGCCCAGACGGCTGACCTTTTCCTTGTCGCCCACAACGCGAACGAGCCTGGCGGCCACCTGCTTGAGCAAGGCATCGCCGGCAGCATGGCCAAGCGTATCGTTGACCTGCTTGAAGCGGTCGAGGTCGATCAGCATGATCGCGCAAGGCGAACGCTGCTGCGAGGATTGAGTCAGTGTGCGTTCGAGCAGCTGCGACATGTGGCGCCGGTTGAGCAGGCCGGTCAGCGCATCGTGCATCGCCATGTGCGAGCTTTCCTCGGCGGATCTGCGCTCGCCGGTAATGTCCTCGCAGTGCCCGCGAAAGCCGGCGAATTCACCGCGCTGCATGATCGGTTCGCCCGAAATGGCCCACCATAGAGTTTCGCCATCGACACGTTCGCTGCGCACGGTGACTTTCTCGAAGCGGCCCTTGCGCGCGAAAGCAAACGGCAGCGTCCGCTCGCCTTCGCTTTCGTTGCCAGCCTTGAGAAACAGTCCGAGAAAGCTCGCGCCCATGGCACTGCCGTCCTCGGCAAGCAGGGCATGGGCGCCGGGTGAGAGGTAAGTCACGCGGCCTTCGGCGTCAGTCGACCAGAAGAATCCGAGCCCGAGTTCTTCATAGGTGTGGCACAGCGCGGCTGCTTCGCTTTCGGTTGTGCGCGTTGCCGGAGCATCTGCTGCCCCGATCCCGAATACCCCGCGTGCCTTGCGCAACACCACTCCGGTGTCCCCTCATCCGATAGTCACTTCCGGTTAGGTATGTAACCGAAGGGCCTTGTGGGAAGGTTAACGCGGCGATGGTGTCAAGATTGTAGGGTTAATCCCCTGAGAAAGAATAAAAAAGGGCCGGAAGCACATGAAGCGCTTCCGGCCTTAGTCTGTTCGCAGGAGGAACATGGTCTGGCGGGGCCCCGGGGTCCAAGAGGGAGAGGATCTCGCCCCTGGCCCCGCCAAGCTGGTTAATCAGTAGTTGCTAATCGACGGAGGCCGATCAGTAGTTGTACGCACGCTCACCATGGTCAGCGATGTCGAGGCCTTCGCGCTCACCTTCTTCGCTGATCCGCATGCCCATGGTCTTATCGAGCACGAACCAGATCACCGCAGTGCCAACACCGGACCAGACAAGCGTGAGAAGCACGGCCTTGATCTGGACGATGAGCTGGGCGGCGATGTCGTAGGTCGGAGCCGCGACAGCCGGGAACTGGGTGTAGTCGATGATGCCCTGGCCGCCGAGCGCCGGCGAGGCGACGATACCCGTGGCAATGGCGCCGGTGATGCCACCGATGCAGTGCACACCGAAAACGTCGAGCGTATCGTCGTACTTGAACTTGTTCTTCACCGTGCTGACGAAGAAGAAGCACAGCGGCGAGACGACGAGGCCGAGGACGATCGAGGTCATCGGCGCGCCATAACCCGAGGCCGGGGTGATCGCGACGAGGCCGGCAACGGCACCCGAAGCAGCACCTAGCATCGAAGGCTTGCCGTGCACGACCTGCTCGACAATCGCCCAGCTGACCGCAGCAGCGCAGGTGGCGAGCATGGTGTTGACGAAGGCAACCGCAGCGACACCGTTCGACTCAAGGTTCGAACCCGCGTTGAAGCCGAACCAGCCCACCCACAGCAGCGAGGCGCCGATCATGGTCATGGTGAGCGAGTGCGGCGGCGTCGCTTCCTTGCCATAGCCCAGGCGCTTGCCGAGAAGGAGGCAGCCGACGAGGCCCGCGATACCGGCGTTGATGTGGACGACCGTGCCGCCCGCGAAGTCCAGCGCGCCCATCGCCCAGAGGTAACCGGAGTCGGTCGGGGCATCGACGAGGAAGTCCGGACCGGCCCAGTACCAGACCATGTGCGCGATCGGGTAGTAGATGAAGGTGGACCACAGCACCACGAACACCATCAGCGGGGTGAACTTGATGCGCTCTGCGAACGAGCCGATGAACAGCGCCGGTGTAATCATGGCGAAGGTCATCTGGAACACGAAGTAGCTGAGTTCGGGGATGTAGACGTTGTTGGAGAACGTCGCCGAGTAGGTCCCGCTGGTAACGCCGGCCATGAGCGCCTTGCCGAAGCCGCCGATGAACGGCGAGCCGCCGGTGAAGGCGAGCGAATACCCGTAGGTTGCCCAGAGCAGGCCCGCGATCGAAACGATCATGAACACCTGCATCAGTACTGAGAGCATGTTCTTGGTACGGACAAGGCCGCCGTAGAACAGCGCGAGGCCCGGGATGCTCATCATCAGGACAAGCACGGACGAAATGAGCATCCAGGTGGTGTCACCCTTGTTCACCATGGTGGCCTGGGCCGCCACATCGGGCGCCTTGACCATCGCCGCCTGGGCGAAAGCGGTGGAAGCAGCGCCGAGCGTCAAGCCCGCGCCCACGACCCCGCCGATCATCTTACGGATCATCGAAGTTCCCCTCATGTCAGAAGTGGCGGTCCCCACCGCGCTTGCAGACACAGCGTTGAAAGACAGGCCGCTCACAGGGCGGTATCCCCGGTTTCGCCGGTGCGGATGCGGGTGGCAGAGGCAAGATCCAGAACGAAGATCTTGCCGTCGCCGATCGCCTCGGTGCTGGCAGTCTGCTGGATCATCTCGATGATCCGGGGCGCCAGATCGTCGCTCGCAGCGATCTCGATCTTCACCTTCGGCAGCATGTTCGTGGTGTATTCGGCGCCGCGGTAGATCTCGGTCTGGCCCTTCTGCCGGCCAAAACCCTTCACTTCCGACACCGTCATCCCGGCAACGCCCAGCCCGGAGAGCGCCTCGCGCACTTCGTCGAGCTTGAACGGCTTGATGATGGCGATGATGAATTTCATTCATGCCCCCTTTGCGGCCTTCTCGCCGGGCGACCCGCCGGCTGTTCAGGCTTCGCAAGCACCGTGCCAAATGTGTGTGGCACTGGAATCAGGGGGTTTCTTTTCGCTACTGCGGAAAACTACGCAGAGGTCACGCTCGAATCTTGAGCAGATTCCAGAGAGTGCCTAAAAAATGGGCAGCTTCCGCGTCAGGAAACTGCCTCGAATTTCAACATTCACTCGCCGCGGAAGAAGCGGTCCGTGGGCGTGGTCGGGAGGCCGTCGATGCTGCGATTGCGGCCCGAGGTCTTGGCCATCCATGCCGCTTCATCAGACTGGGCATGATACTTGACCAGCGTCTTGCGCTCCTGATCGAGCGACATGACGGGCACGCCCCAACCACAGCTGGTCTGCACGGTCTGAACAGCGATATCGAAAATCTGCCGCGTGCCCGGCAGGATCGTGAAATGCTCGGCCAGCTCTTCCCACTCGGGATCTTTCGGCAGCACCGGGCGGCCTGTTCCATAGAGGCGCAGGATGAGCGGGGGCTGGACGAAGTTGCACATCATGATCGTGATCCGGCCATCGGCCACCAGATGCGCGTGGGTTTCATTGCCCGAACCGGCGAGGTCGAGATAGGCGACCCGGTTGGGCCCGAGCACCCTGAAGCTGTCATACCCCTTGGGCGAGAGGTTGATGCGCGCGTCCGCAGCAGCTGTCGCCACGAAGAACACGCTCTGCGCCCCCATCATGGCCTCGTGCTGGGGCAGGATGCTGTCGGTGAAGTCGGCCATCAGAGGAACTCTCGCAGAGTTGCGATGAAGCGGTCGAACTGGTCGTGGTGGAGCCAGTGGCCGGCGTTCTCGAACTCGATCACCTTGCCATCGCGGAAGTGCTTGATGCGGCCATCACGCTCAGGGTTGCCAGCCCAGGAATCCGCGCCGTTGAGCAGCAAAGTGGGGCAGGTGATCGCTTCCCACAGCTCATGCTTGCGCTCGGTCGAGATATCATAGGGGTGATCGATGTGGACGTAGGGATCGAACTTCCAGGTGAAGGTCCCGTCCTCGTTACGGTTGATCCCGTGGATCGTGAGGTGCCGGGCCTGAACGTCGGTCAGGTAGGGGTTTTCGGACTTCATGCGCGCGTAAGCGTCTTCCAGCGTGGCGTATCGGCGCGGCAGGCGGCCAGCGGCTTTGCGCTTCTCGGCGATATAGTCGCGCACGCGGCGTGCAAAGGGCACGTCCTTCATGCGCAGTTCCCAATCGGGCGTCGGGAAGATGCCCTCGATGGCGACGAGCTTGGCGACATCCTCGGGGAAAAGGCCAGCATAGCGCAGCGAGACGTTGGCGCCCCACGAATGCGAGACGATGGTGACAGGCGCAAGGCCGAGCTGGTGGACCAGCTGTGCCACATCGTAGACCATGTCCATCGTGCGATAGTTGCCATCAGACGCCCACTCGCTGTCGCCATGCCCGCGGTGATCGAGCGCGATCACGTGCCAATCATCGCGCAGGGCTTCGGCCGTCCAGTCCCAGCTGCGGCAATGGTCGCGCCCGCCGTGGATGAGAAGGAGTGGTGGCTTGTCCGCATTGCCCCAATCGACATAGTGGAGCCGCAGGCGCTGCGAGATGAAGGTGTTCGAGGTGGGGCCGAGCAGTGTCATAAGATGTCTGTGCCGCAGGTGCGAACAGGCCGCAAGTGCGGTTTTGGAGATGCGGTCAGACCCGCTGGCGCCATGAAACGCGGGGGATATAGCCAATCAGTTCGCCGGCGCGGGCAGAGGAGAGCAGCGAGGCTTCGCCAGCAAGGCTCTCGGCCAGCGGGACGCCGGGGAAGTGTTCGGCCATAAGATCGCGCGAGGGGCGGCCCATCAGGTTGTCGGCGGCGGCGATAATCATGGCCTCATTCCCGGCGGTATCGGCCTCGAGCGCGCAGCGGCAGGCCTCGGCAGCATCCTCGGCGTCGATATAGCTCCACAGGTTCCACTTGCGGCTGGCCGGATCGGCCTGGATCTGCGGCAGCGCGGCATAATCGTCCGCCACATAGACGTTGGAAAAGCGCAGCGAGACGATCGCGAGCCCCGGATGCCAGCGCGCGAACTCGTCGGCCATGGTCTCACCCACGCGCTTGCCGAGCGCGTAGGACCAGTTCGGGAGCAGCGGGTGCGTCTCGTCAATGGGGGCGAACTGCGGCGGTTCAGCGAAGGGGAGGCCAAGGATCGTCTCGCTCGAGGCCCAGACGACACGGCCGATGCCGAGGCGGACGGCAGCGGAGAACACGTTGTAGGTGCCCATGACGTTGATGCGGAAAGCCGCCTCATCGGTCGTCGCGCCGGGCTTGGGGATGCCGGCCAAGTGGAGCACCGCATCGAAGCGGCGCGCGGCGGTATCGACACCGGAAAGCGCGCCCATGACCGCACCGAAATCGGCGCAATCGAGGCGGACCGTATCATCGCCGTAGACCGAACTCACGATATCGAAGCCGGTGACACGGTGTCCCGCCGCGCGCAGTGCCGCGACCGCGACCTTGCCGAGTTTGCCGCTGCTGCCCGTGACCGCGATGCGCATGGCCCCTTACCGCTCCTTGGTGGCGCTGAAGGTCAGCTCCGGATTGCGTTCCTGCTGGTAGCTCACGTCCCAGGCCGAGCGCGCCATGAAGACGGGATCCCCATCACGGTCCTTGGCAAGGTTCGAGAGGTTGAAATCGGCAAAGCTGCGCAGCGCGGCATCGCTCCCCTTGAGCCACCGGGCGGTATCGAAGGGCGAGGGCTCGAGCACGGCTTCAACCTTGTATTCCGCTTCCAACCGCGAGATCAGCACGTCGAGCTGGAGCTGGCCGACCACCCCGACGATCGATTGCGCGCCGATCTCAGGGTAAAACACCTGAATCACGCCTTCCTCGGACAGATCATCGAGCGCCTTCCTGAGCTGCTTGGTCTTGGTCGGGTCCTTCAATTGCACGCGGCGCAGGATTTCAGGTGCGAAGTTGGGCAGGCCGGTGAAGCGGACAGTGTTCTTCTCGGACAGCGTATCGCCCACGCGCAGGGTGCCGTGGTTGGGAATGCCGATGATATCGCCCGCCTCGGCGGTATCGGCAATCTCGCGGTCCTGCGCGAAGAACAGGATCGGCGAATGGACCGCAATGGGCTTGCCGAGGCCGGAGGGCGTGAGCTTCATGCCGCGTTTGAAAGTGCCCGAGACCATACGCATGAACGCGATGCGGTCGCGGTGCATCGGATCCATGTTGGCCTGGACCTTGAACACGAAACCGGTGACTTCGGGGTGATCAAGCTCGATCGTGCCGGTCTCGCTTGGCTGCGGCCGCGGCGGCGGGGCGTAGCGGGCGATGGCGTCGATCATTTCGGCGACGCCGAAGTTCTTGAGCGCCGAGCCGAAATAGACCGGCGTCAGATCGCCGTTGCGATAGGCGGTGAGATCGAACTCGGGGTAGCCCATCTGCGCGAGCTCGATTTCCTCGGCGATATCGGCGGGGATCGCACCATCGACCAGTGGGTCCCGCTTGCCAAGATATTCGCGGCTGTCGCCTTCGGGGCGCGCGATGGTGTTCGTGGCGAAATCGAGCACGCCTTCGAATATCCCGCCCATGCCGATGGGCCACGACATCGGACAGACATCGAGTGCGAGCGCATCCGCCACTTCATCCAGTGTCTCGAACACGGCGCGGCCTTCGCGGTCGACCTTGTTGACGAAGGTGATGATCGGCACCGAACGCAGGCGGCACACCTCGAACAGCTTGCGCGTCTGCGGCTCGATGCCCTTGGCGGCGTCGATCACCATGATCGCGGAATCGACGGCGGTCAGCGTGCGGTAGGTGTCCTCGGAAAAGTCCTCGTGGCCCGGCGTATCGAGCAGGTTGAACACGACGCCATCTTTCTGGAAGGTCATGACCGACGAGGTGACAGAGATGCCGCGCTGCTGCTCGATCTTCATCCAGTCCGACCGGGCACGGCGCGCCTGCCCTCGCGCCTTGACCTCACCGGCCAAGTGGATCGCGCCGCCCTGGAGGAGCAGCTTCTCGGTCAGCGTGGTCTTGCCCGCGTCGGGGTGCGAGATGATGGCAAAGGTGCGGCGATTGGAACTCATGGCCCGCGCCTAGCTGAGGGGCGCGGCGGAGTCACGCCTCAGCCGCGCAGCGCAAGCACCAGCAGGACCGGCCAGACGACGACAATGGCGGCGAAAGTCCCGGCAACGCCCCATGGCACGGGCGCGCCCGACCGGACCGCCGGCCAGACAAAGAGCGCGATCCAAAGCGTCTTGTAGAAGATCTGCACCAGCAGCAGCGGCGCGAAGAAGGCGGGGGCGAAGAGGCCGCAGATCGAAGCCGCGAGGATCGCCGACCACAGGCTGAGGACGAGAAGGCGCAGTCCGCTGCTCTCCGTTACGGCGCCCTGGAACACCGTTACTGCGGCGGTGGGCGCGATCATACCCCAGCAGACCGGCACGAGAATCAGGATGTTGGCGGCATAAGCGATCCGCAGGATACCGGGATGGGCGAAGACCAACGCGCTTGTCATGCCTCGATATTATGCGGGCCGAACAGTGACTTCCATGCGGAAACTGCAGCTTTCCCCTTCGGGCAGGACCACTACGCCTGGTTTCTCGCCAAAATCGCCGCTGAAGCCCAGCGGATCGGCATGGCCCTGCCACGGCTCGATGCAGATGTAACGCGCGCCGGGGACTTGCCAGATGCCGAGCATCGGACTGTCCGGGAAGGCGACATCGAGCCATGCGCCGCTCTCGGCGCCATAGGACAGGCGGCGGCTGGCGAGTTCGGTCCAGATCAAGGCGTCGTGGCGGAACAGTTCGGGATCGAGGGAAATTTCGCGGCCCTTCACCGGGGTCGGTGCACCACCCGGAGCGATGAGGCCGCTCGCCATGTCGAGCTGGCGGATCGGCCGTGGCTCATCCGCCTCGAACAGAATGCGGTGCGCGGCCTTGTCGGCGCTGCCGGGAAGCGGCCAGGCAAAGGCCGGGTGATAGCCAAAACTGAACGGGAGCGGTTCACCGCCGGTATTGTGCACGGTGGCGATCATCTCCAGCGTCATGCCGGAGAGCATGAAGGCCATGTCGAGCGCAAAGGCGAAGGGATAGCAGCTGCGCGTCTCGGCGCTCTCTTCGAGCCTGAATACCACGCGATCTGCCGAATGTTCTTTCAGCCCGAAGGCACTGCGGCGGGCGAAGCCGTGCTTCGGCATACGGTAGCTCTGCCCGCCGCTCCGCAGTGTGTCATCTGCCAGCGCGCCAACGATGGGGAACAGCAGAGGCGCGCGGCCCGACCAGAACGCCGGGTCCGCGTCGGTCATGTACTCGCGGCCCGCGGCATCGGTCAGCGAAGAAAGCTCTGCCCCGAACGGGTTGATGCGCGCGGAGAGGCCCTCGCTGGCGATTGTAACAAGATCGGTCATCACATCCCCGGCAGGCTCGCTAGTCAGGCGCGCAGCACGCCGCCGAGCTTTGCGCCGGCTGCCACGATCCTGTCGGTGATCGCCTTCAGAGCTGCCTCGTCGTAGCTCTTCTCGACGGGCTGCAAAGTGACTTCGACCGCCAGCGATTTCTGGCCCTCAGGCACGCCGGTCCCTCGGAAATCGTCGAACACGCGAGCCGCGACGACGTTGGTCTTGTCCGCCCCGCGCACCGCGCGCAGCAGATCACCAGCGGGAAGGCCATTGGGCACAAGGAAAGCGTAATCGCGGGTGACGGCCTGCAGCGCGGGCGGCGCGAAGTGCGGGCGCGCGAAGCTGCCGGGGCCCTTGCGCGCCGGGATCCGATCAAGGAACAGCTCCACGACCGCAACCGCACCAGAGAGATCGAAGGCCTTGGCCGTGGTCGGGTGGAGCATGCCAAAACGTGCGAGCACTGTCTTTGGCCCGAGGCGCAGGGTGGCGGACTGGCCGGGGTGGAGCTGGCTTCCTGCCTCGCCCATGACCTGCAGGTTATCGACCGGCGCACCGGCTTCAGCGAGGAGCGCAAGTGCCTCGGCCTTGGCATCGAAGGCATCGAAGGGCTTGGCCTTGCCAGTCGCCCAGCCGCGCGGGGCGGCTTCACCTGCGAGCACGACGGCGAGACTGGGCTGCTCGTCGCTCGCGCCGCCCTCACCGCGCAGATAGCGGCGGCCAATTTCGAACAAGCGGACCGTGGTCGCGCCGCGATCAAGATTGCGCCGCGCTGCCGAAAGCAGGCCCGGCAGCAGTGACGGACGCATAGTCTTGAGGTCTTCGGAGATCGGATTGGCGAGCGTCCAAAGGCCACCGTTGCCCTCTGCGAAGTGTTCGGCTTCACCTGTGGGCAGGAACGACCAGGTCACCGCCTCATTCAGCCCTCGTGCGGCAGCTGCGCGGCGGATGCGGCGTTCCTGCATCTGCGCTGCAGTCGCTGTCGGTTTGGCGACGCCGTCAGCGCGCGGCAGCGGCGTGGAGGGTACGGCATCGAGGCCATGGACGCGGATCACTTCCTCGACAATGTCCGGCGCGCCGTCCACATCCGGACGCCAGGTCGGCACCGTGATGGTCCAGTCTTCCGCCACATCAAAACCGAGCGCGGCAAGGATGCGCTTCTGCTCGCCGTTGGCGACATCAATCCCGCCTAGGTTGCCAGCGAGCGCCGGATCGTAGGCGAAGCTCTTGCGCGCGAGTGGTGGCTGGCCGGCGCGGATCACTTCGCTCGGCTCACCGCCGCAGATCTCGAGGATCAGGCTGGTTAGGAGGTCCATGCCGGTATCGAGGAACGCGGGATCGACCCCGCGCTCGAAGCGGCCGCGCGCGTCGGACGTCAGCGCCAAGGCCTGACCGGTGCGGGCGATGTTGGCAGGGGTGAAGTAGGCGACTTCGAGCAGGACGTCGGTGGTCGTCTCGGAACAGCCCGAATGTTCGCCGCCCATGATTCCGGCGATATCGTGGACGCCGCTCTCATCGGCGATCACGGTCATCCACGGCTGGAGCGCGTATTCCTTGCCGTTGAGTGCGAGGCAGGTCTCGCCTTCGCGCGCGCGGCGGGCGACGACCGCGCCGCTCAGCTTGGCGAGGTCATAGGCATGCGCCGGGCGGCCATAGCCGAGCATGACGTAGTTGGTGATATCGACGAGCGCCGAGATCGGGCGCTGGCCCGCGCTCTTGAGGCGGTCCTGCAGCCACTGCGGGCTGGGGCCGTTTGTCACGCCGCGGATGACGCGGCCGTAGAAGGCTGGGCAACCTTCGGCATCGTCGGTGCGAACGTCCACTGGGCACGGGTAGGTGCCAGCGACAGGGGCCGCGTTGATCGGCCTCAGCACACCGAGGCCAGCGGCGGCAAGATCGCGCGCGATGCCGTGGACGCCCATGCAGTCTGGCCGGTTGGGCGTGATGGCGACGTCAAACACAGGATCGGAGCCGAGGTAATCGGCGAAGCTGATGCCGATCGGCGCGTCGGCGGGAAGCTCGATGATGCCGTCGTGCTCTTCGCCAAGGCCAAGCTCGCGTGTCGAGCACATCATGCCGTTGGATTCGACACCGCGGATCGCAGACTTCCTGAGCTCCATGCCGTTGGCCGGAACGACTGCGCCGGGCAGGCCGAGCACGCCGATGAGACCCGCACGCGCATTGGGCGCGCCGCAAACGACCTGAAGCGGATTGCCGTCACCCAGATCGACGGAAAGTACTTGCAGTTTGTCCGCCTGTGGGTGCTTGTCCGCAGTCAGCACGCGGGCGACGCGGAACTGCGTGAGAGCCGCAGATGCATCCTCGACGCCTTCGATCTCGAGGCCGAGCGAGGTCAGCTTCTCGGCAATCGTGCGGGCATCGGCCTTGGTATCGAGCAGAGCCTGGAGCCAGGAGAGGGCGAACTTCATGCGCGCACTCCCACGCCGCCGGAAAGGGTGGGCACGTCTAGCGCGCCGAAGCCGTAGTGCTGGAGCCAACGCACATCGCCATCGAAGAAGGCGCGCAGATCGTCCATGCCATATTTCAGCATTGCGAGGCGGTCGACGCCGGTGCCAAAGGCGAAGCCTTGCCATTCATCGGGATCAAGTCCGCCGAACTCGATCACTTTGCGGTTGACCATGCCCGAGCCGAGCACTTCCATCCAGCCGCCGTTCGTCGCATCGCCGCTACCGCCGACCACGCGCTTGCCGTTGATAAGCGTGTAGCCGACGTCGACCTCGACCGAGGGCTCGGTGAAGGGGAAGTAGCTGGGGCGCAGACGCAGGACGATATCCTCACGCTCGAAGAAGGCCTTGAGGAAAGTCTCCAGCGTCCACTTGAGGTGGCCGAGGTGGATGCCCTTGTCGATCACAAGGCCTTCGATCTGGTGGAACATCGGGGTGTGGGTGGCGTCGCTGTCAGACCGGTAAACACGGCCCGGCGCGATGACGCGCAAAGGCGCGCCCTGGCTCAGCATCGAGCGGATCTGCACCGGCGAGGTGTGCGTGCGCAGCAGCATCGAGCGGCCCTGCACATCGTGGTCGGGGAAGTAGAACGTATCGTGCATCGCGCGCGCCGGATGCGTTTCTGGCATGTTGAGCGCGGTGAAGTTGTGCCAGTCGTCCTCGATCTCCGGCCCTGTCGCCACGGCAAAGCCCATGTCGGCGAAGATTTCGGCCAGTTCGTCCATGACCTGACTGACCGGGTGGACCGAGCCGCGCGCAGTGGCAGGAGCGGGGAGCGAGAGGTCGGCAGTTTCAGCCGCGAGCTTCGCCTCAAGCGCGGCCGATTCCAGCGCGGCGCGGCGTTCGCCGAGCGCGGCGGTGACCGCCTCGCGCGCGGCATGGATGCGCGGGCCAGTGCTGGTGCGTTCCTCGGGGCTCATGCCGCCGAGCGACTTGAGCAGGGCCGAGACCCAGCCTTGCTTGCCAAGCGCGCCGACGCGCAGCGCCTCGACGGCTTCGATCGTGTCCGCAGCGGCGATTGCGGCGAGTGTAGGTTCAAGCTGTTCCATCGGAGCCGCCGCTAGCGCCAAACGCGGCGGAATCCAAGGCGCGCGTTCAATCGTTCGAGGGATCGTGCAGGGCCTGCACCGGCGCGCCCGCCGCCGCCATCCGGGCGCGCATCACGCCCGTAAGCACCGGATGGGGCAGCGCGGCGTAGGCGCTGGGGCTCATGCCCATGAAGCGGTGAAACTCGCGCACGAACTGGGCCTGATCGTGATAGTGCGAATCGATGGCGCCGATCCAGGTGAGCGAGGGATCGAGCATGTACTGCGAAAGGCTGCGCATGAACCGCTGGCGGCGCAGCAACAAGCTGGGCGGAAAGCCGAAATGGCGGCGGCAGACGCGTTCCAGTGTATGGGTGGGAAGCCCGGCGTGCTCCGCCATCGCGGCAACGGTGGCGACTTCCGGATCTACGAGTGCCTGGTGTGTCGCGCGGATTCGGGCTTCCTCCGGCACTGTGCGCGCGGCAAGGTCCTCGAAATGCCGGGTGATCCGCGCGAGTTCGGCGGCTTCATCGGGCACCGGGCCGAACAGCGTATCGACCAGCGGGCAGAGCGGCGAAAGGGAAGGTTCGGAGGCCGGGTCGCACAGCCGATCGGCAAATGAATGGGCCGATGCTCCGACAAACTTGGCCCAACCGAGCGGAAGCAGGCCGATGCCCCAGATCCGCGACGTACCCGCGGTAAAGCGGAGCGTAGTGCTGGTCGGCCCAGTAACGATGCCAGCAAGATTACCAACCGGCGCTTCCCTCAGCAGCTCGGAAACTGGCAGTACGCCGCTGATGATGCGCAGGTTGGCCCACTCGGGATGGAGATGATCGGCCACGCGCCCATCCACCCCGGCGTCGATCTCGGTGATGTAGAAAGTCGTGAAATAGGGACGCATCGCCGGGGGCGGCTGATGGAATCGTACCTGCACGGTACATTGACCGGTCACCGCTGCGCCCCCTGTTATCTTCCCTGTTGGTAAGATCATAACGCTTACTTGCGCTAACGGGAACAGGCCAAAATGGCAAAAAGGGCACCGGTCATGAAACCGGTGCCCTCTTGCATTTTCGGGATTTTCTGAAGCCAGCCTGAAACCGGCGCACCAGATTGGAACGCCGGCGAGCTAGCTTCCAATCAGCTCGCGAGGGCCTGCTTGGCCTGCGCGATGATCGCCGTGAAGACGCCGCCTTCGTTCATGGCGAGATCTGCCATGGCCTTGCGGTCCAATTCGATCCCGGCAAGCTTGGTGCCGTGGATGAACTGCGAATAGGTGAGGCCTTCGGCGCGGACAGCGGCGTTGATGCGCTGAATCCACAGACCGCGGAACTCCCGCTTCTTCACCTTGCGATCGCGGTACGCGTACTGGCCGGCCTTTTCGACCGCCTGACGGGCAACGCGGATGGTGTTCTTGCGGCGGCCCCGATAGCCCTTGGCCTGTTCGAGAATGCGCTTGTGCTTGGCGCGGGTGGTAACACCCCGTTTGATGCGGCTCATGGGTCTTCGCTCCTCAGTTCAGCCCGTAGGGCGCCCACTTCTTGATCACCTTTGCGTCCGCATCGGAGATCACGTCCATGCCGCGGTTCTGGCGGATGTACTTGGCGTTGTGGCTGATCAGGCGGTGGCGCTTGCCAGCGACACCGTGCTTGACCTTGCCGGAAGCGGTGATCTTGAAGCGCTTCTTCACACCGCTCTTGGTCTTGAGCTTGGGCATTTTCGTCTCCTTGGTGAGGGTACGTCCAACCCGCCGTGGCAGCCCTGCATGGCCAGGCGAGTCATCGAATCCGTACCCGATGAAGTGCGCGCGCTTACGGGCGCAGCGCGCAAAAGGCAAGCGATTGCGCGCAGAGGCGCCTCCGCACGCTGGTCAGCGGCCGATTTCCTCGCGATCAAACGGGGTCGTCTGATAGGTCTCGTTGATCCAGTTGCTGAACAGCAGATGGCCGTGCCCGCGCCAGGTGTTGGATGGCATGGCGGCGGGATCGTCGCCCGGGAAGTAGTGCAACGGCAGGCTGCGGCCTTCATCCCGTGCATACTCACCAGCCAGCGTCAGCGTATCATACTCGAGATGGTTGAGCATGTGCACGGCGTTGTTCGCCGGATCGCCGATCAGGCACAGGCCGGTCTCGGCACTGTCGGCCAGCACGGTGAGGCCCCGCCCGCTCGGAAGATCTGCGCCGCGCAGCTCGCTCCAACGCGAGACGGGAACGTCGAACCGGTCCGGCAATCCGCGCATGACCGGGTGCGCAGGGGCCCGATTGTCATGGCTGAACACACCAGTCGCCTTTTCGCCCAGCGCGTGCTTGGGCATGCCGTGGAAGTGATGCAGCGCGGCCATTGCGCCCCAGCACAAGGTCAGCGTGCGGTGCACGTTGGCGCGCGACCAGTCGAGGATGCGGCGCATCTCGTCCCAGTAGGTCACCTCATCGAACGCAATCTGCTCGACCGGAGCGCCAGTGATGATGAGGCCGTCGAACTTCTCGCTGCGCACGTCTTCCCATGGACGGTAGAAAGCGGTGATGTGGCCGGCCGAGGTATTCTTGCTCACGTGGTCCGAGATGCGCACGAGGTCCAGCTCGATCTGGAGCGGCGTCGCACCGAGCAGCCGGGCGATCTGCGTTTCGGTGGTGATCTTGTCGGGCATGAGGTTGAGCAGCGCGACGCGCAAGGGGCGGATGTCCTGCCGCGCGGCCTCGGTTTCGCTCATGACGATAACGCCCTCGGCCTCCAGCGTGCGGCGGGCGGGAAGATTATCGGCGATGCGGATCGGCACGTATCATAACCCTTCGAACTCGGGAGATGACGACGCCTGCAGCCTTGTTCCGCTTCGTTGCCGGACCGGCCGCATCCCTTCGCTGGCGAAGGCGCCACCTTGCCCGGAAACCGGCAGGTTGGCGTCGGGGCGTCGCTCCCCAACTCTTGATGCGGCCCGGCACATAAGGGCGAAGCCGCAAGAATGCAACGCTGCGGCACATTCACGAGCCGCCGCAGTTCCCACTTGCTATTGCAAATGCCTCGCATTACGTATTGAACGACACAGCGCGAGGATTCGCATCCGATGTACATCTGCATCTGCAACGCCATCCGCGAAAAGGACCTGCGCCGTGCTGCGTGCGAGCAGAGCGGCGATGCCGAAGTGCTCTACGCCCGGCTCGGTTTTGCGCCGCAGTGCCGCCAGTGCCTTGAAGACGCCGAGCAGATCATCAGCGAGGCGCGCGCCTGCATCCCCGCGTAGTGCCCGCCGCGGCCTGACTCTTGCGCCGCGGCCTCACGCTCTCTAGTCTCGTGTCAAAGCGAGGAGACGCAGCGTGAAGGGTGATGCCAAGGTCATCGAATTCCTCAACAAGGCCCTGCTCAACGAGCTGACGGCGATCAACCAGTACTGGCTGCATTATCGCATGTTGGCCAATTGGGGCCTCAAGAAGCTCGCCGAATACGAGCGCCACGAATCAATCGACGAGATGAAGCATGCGGACCGACTGGCGGACCGCATCCTGTTCCTCGACGGGCTGCCCAATTTTCAGGCGATCGGCCGCCTGCGCATCGGCGAAGACGTCGAGGACGTGCTCAAGGCCGATCTCGCGCTGGAGCATGACGCGATCCCGCTGCTCAAGGATGCGATTGCCCACTGCGAAAGCGTGCGCGATTTCGTGAGCCGCGACCTGTTTGCGGATATCCTCGCGAACGAGGAAGAGCATGTCGACGTGCTTGAAACCCAGTTCGAGATGATCGCGCGGATGGGCCTTGCCAACTACATCCAGCTCAACAGCGAGGCATCGGAGGCCTGATCGGCAGCAGGTCCGTTCAGGGCGCGGCGCGGACTACCACCTCGCCGCCCTTCATCACGAACGCGGGCTTTTCCAGCAGGCGCACGTTGGCGAGCGGATCGCCATCGACTGCCACCAGATCGCCATAGCGGCCCGGTGCGATGGCGCCGACGTCCGCCGTCTTGTCGAGCGCTTCGGCCGCGCTGCGGGTGGCGGCCTGAAGCGCTTCCAGCGGGGTCATGCCCCACTCGACCATCTTGGCGAACTGCTTCGCATTGTCGCCGTTGGGATAGACGCCGCCATCGGTGCCGAACAGCAACTTGACCCCGGCAGCGTGCGCGGCGCGGAAGGTTTCGCGCTGCTTGCGGCCGATCATGCGCTCCTTGGCGAGGCTTTCCTCGAACACGCCGTTCTTCTCACCCTCGGCCAGAATGTAGTCGTCGTTGTAGATATCCATGTCGAGCCAGGCACCCTTGGCCTTGGCGAGCTTGAAGCTCTCGTCATCGGCAAGACTTGCGTGCTCGATCGTATCGACCCCGCCGCGCAGCGCATCGTTGATGCCGGCCGTACCGTGGGCGTGGGCGGCGACGCGCATGCCGAGCATGTGCGCCTCGTCGGTGACGGCCTTGATCTCCTCAAGCGTCATCTGCTGGCCGCCAACCGTATCGGTCTTGGAGAAGACGCCGCCGGTCATGCAGACCTTGATCACTTCCGCACCGTACTTGCGCATTCGGCGCACGGCCGCGCGAAACTCGTTGGGCGAGTTGGCGATGCCCGGTGAGGGGGCCTTGATCGACGGGGGGAACTCGGTCGAATCACAGTGCCCGCCGGTTGCGCCCAATGCATAGGTAGCTGGCACAATGCGCGGGCCAGTGATGTAGCCAGCCTCGATGCCCTGCTTGAGCGCCACATCGTCGAAGTTGTTCGCGCCGACATTGCGCACCGTGGTGAAACCGGCCTCGAGCGTCCGCTTCGCATTGGCAACGCCGACCACGGTCCAGAAATTGTCCGTATACTCAAGGCTGCGATAGCCGCTGTAGCGCGGATCACCGGTGAGATGGACATGCATGTCGATCAAGCCGGGGACGAGCGTGCGCGTGCCGAGATCAATCATCTCCGCGCCAGCGGGCATGGCATCTCCGGCCTTGCCAACCGCAGCAATGCGGCCATCGGTGATCACGACCTGAACGTTGTCCACCGTCCGTCCCGCGAGCACATCGACCATGTGCGCGGCGCGGACGACGACCGTCTTAGCAGCGGCGGGCGCCGCGGCCAGTGCCAGCCCGATAGTGATCGCCCCGAATACACTGCGCATTCCCGATATCTCCCGATGTGTCGAAAGCTTGCTCGCATGCACGGGCAAGGCTGGCAAGACGGCTTATTCCGAGAGGACAGGAAGACCGTGCGCAGCAGCGTGGGCCGCAAAATCGCCGCCGGGAACCACCCTCAGACCCAGCGGCGCACGGCGATTGGGAAGATACGCCGCGGCTCGCAAAGGGCCGGCGCGGGTGTGGACGAGAAGATGGGCGCGCCGGTACTCCCCGCGCCCGGGACGGCGCGGATCGCAGTATTCCCAGGCATCGAAGGCCGCGAGCACGGCGCGCGGTATTGGCTTCAAGCCGCCGTAGACCCAGCCCTTGACCCTTCCGGCACCTGGCATCAGCACTGGATAAACCCCGAGGGGATCGCGCCGCAGGAACAACGCTCCGCGCACCCAGCCGCGACGCGGCCGCCCGCCAAGCCGAGGCAGCAGCGTTTCGGTCAGCGTGTTCGCATGCTCATGCGTCAGCGTGCCGTAGAAGAACAGGCGGCGCGGAGCCTGCATCGAATCAATGGTGGCAGGCCAGCGCCTCGACCACGTCCTCGAGCCGCGCGGCATCACCAATCGCGATGACGTGGCCATCAGACCCGGCATGAAGCGGCTCGCCGTTCCAATCGGCCATGGTGCCGCCCGCGCCTTCGACGATCGGCACGAGTGCCGCCCAGTCGTGCAGTTTGAGTCCCGCTTCGCAGACGACATCGAGAAACCCGGAGGCAAGCATCGCGTAGTTGTAGCAATCGCCGCCCATGACCATGCGCTTGTGATCGGTCTTTGCCGCGAGGCCCATGAAGTGCGCCCCATCGTGATCATCGAAGTAGTGCGGCCCGGTGGTGGCAAGCGCGGCATCGTCGAGCTGCGCACAGGCACGGGTGCGCACCGCGTGGCCGTTCAGCGTCGTTGGCCGCCCAACCGCGCCAACCCAGCGCTCTCCCAGTATTGGCTGGTCGATCACGCCGATGACGGGGAAACCTTCAACGACCAGTGCAATCAAGGTCCCGAACAGCGGGCGCCCGGCAAGGAAACCTGTTGTCCCGTCAATCGGATCGAGCACCCAGCTGCGCCCGGACGAACCAGGCGTTGCCCCCATTTCCTCACCGATCACGGTATCGTCCGGCACTTCGGCCGAAAGGATGGCACGCATGGCCTCCTCCGCGGCGCGGTCCGCCAAGGTGACAGGCGAGGCATCGGCCTTGCGATCGGCCGAGAGACCACTGCGAAAGAACGGGCGGATGGCAGCCCCGGCGGCATCGGCAAGGCGCAGGGCAAGTGCGATGTCTCGGTCGAGATCGGTGTCCTTCATCGCTCAGCCATGGGCCTCGTCCGGGTCTGCGGTCAAGAGGCGGCGATGCAAGGAGCGCCGGCGATCGCGCAGTGGCGCCTTGCCCTCAAAGACCAACGATCTTGGCTAAATTGCAAGTTTGTGCTTATCGATAGTGACATGGCGCACACCCGGGGGACGATGGGGTGGCTAAACCGTTCATCAGGCAGGCGAGTTCTGCCCGGTTTCGGTTTCAGGGGGCTTAGATGAACCGGATGAGCAGACCTGCCATTGACCCGGCAATTGCCTCGGGTGCGGCGGCAACGCGGGATGGTCAGCCGATCTCCTATAGTCGCGCGCCGGCGCGCGACCTCGCACCGTGGATCGCCCGGCTTTATGTGACGATCGTCGACGCTCCGGCAGACTACGCGCTTTCGTGCGGCATCTTCAGCGATGCGGCGATGCTGCGGATCCAGCTGCGCGGTGACTGGGTCGCCGAAACCGCTGAGGGACGGCGCGAAATGGGCCGTGCTGCGCTCTATTTCGGGCCGCAGACGCGCAGGATGCCGATAACCGTCCGCGGCAGCTTCACCAGTGTGGGCCTCTCGTTTCGTGCCGGCGCCTGCCATGCACTGAGCCGCATCAAGCTCGACACAATGTGCGACAAGCTGGCGCCCCTTGAAGCGATGGGGATGTGCCAGGAAGAGTGGATGAGCCTGTTCCAGCAGGATGGCTCGCCAGAAGTCTGGTGCGGTGCGATGGAGGAGGCGGTGCGCCGTCTGATCGCGCGCACCGGCGCCGGCGAGCCGGACGCAGTGGCAGCCTCGGTCGAGGCCGCTGCGTTCACCAATCCCGAGATCACCGTGGCGAGGCTGGCCCAGCATTGCGGCACCGAGCAGCGCAAGCTGGAGCGGCTGGTCCGCCGCGATTTCGGCATGCCGCCCAAGCAGGTGCTGCGCCGCGCCCGCGCGCTCGACATGGCGAGCCACTTGCGCGGGGTGGCAGATCACGACGAGGCCGAGGCGCTGGCGCTGCGCTACTATGACCAGAGCCACCTGATCCGCGAGTTCACCGCGCTGTTCGGGATGAGCCCGCGCCAGTTCGTCGATTCGCCGCAGCCGCTGATGACGCTCTCGCTGGAAACGCGGCAAGCGCGCCGGCTCGAGACGATCGCGCGAATCGCGCCGGGCGACATCAAGCCCTGGCAGTAGGACTTTCGCGCCATTCCCCGGGCGCGAGGCCTTCGAGCGTCCATTCCCCGATACGCCAGCGCACCAGCCGCAAGGTGGGGAAACCGGCAGCAGCCGTCATCCGGCGCACCTGGCGGTTGCGCCCCTCGCGGATCGTCAGTTCGAGCCAGCAATCGGGCACACTCTTGCGAAAACGGACCGGCGGATCGCGCGGCCAGAGCGCGGGCGGATCGATCCGGCGCACATCGGCGGGCAAGGTCGGCCCATCCTTCAGCACGAGTCCACGGCGCAGCGGTTCGAGCGCCGCTTCATCCGGATCACCTTCGACCTGCACCAGATAGGTCTTGGCCAGCTTGTAGCGCGGATCGGCGATGCGCGCCTGCAGGCGGCCATCATCGGTGAGCAGCGTTAGCCCCTCGCTGTCGTGATCGAGTCGGCCGGCGGGATAGACACCGGGGCGCTTGATGAAATCAGCCAGCGTGGGCCGCGGCGGGCCATTGGGTTCCGGGCTGAACTGGCACAGCACGCCAAAAGGCTTGTTGAACAGGATCAGCGCCATAGCGCTCCCCATGGGCCGCAATGGTGCCCGTGTCAAAAGCTGGGGGTTGGCCGATTGCGCGAGGCGCGCGGCGCGCTACACCTACTGGGCGGCGGCACGAGAACACGATGGGAGATGGGCTCCATGGAAGCCTTGCGTACCGATGACAGCCGGTTCGAGAACCTGCCCGGCTATGACTTTGCGCCGCATTACGCCGAGAACCTCAAGGGCTATGAGGGTCTGCGAGTCCACTTTATCGATGAAGGCCCGCGTGATGCGGCAACCACGTTCCTGTGCCTCCATGGACAGCCGAGTTGGAGCTATCTGTACCGGAAGATGATCCCGGTGTTCGCCGCCGCTGGATACCGCGTCGTGGCGCCCGATCTGCTCGGCTTCGGGCGGTCGGACAAGCCGGTGAGCGAGACGGTCTACACCTTCCACTTCCACCGCAGCATGCTGATGGCCTTCATCGAAACGCTGGATCTCAGGCAGACAACGCTGGTCTGTCAGGACTGGGGCGGCATTCTCGGCCTTACCATCCCGCCTGACATGCCGGAGCGCTTCGAGCGGCTGCTGGTGATGAACACGGCAATCCCGACTGGCCAGTCCGCAGGGCCCGGCTTCGATGCATGGCGCGCCTACAACCGCAGCCAGCCCGATCTCGACATTCCAGCGCTGTTCAAGCGGGCGCAGGTGGGCATCAGCGATGCCGAGGCAGCTGCCTATGGCGCGCCGTTCCCCGATGCGACCTACAAGGCAGGCGTGCGGCGCTTTCCGGAACTGGTGATGACCAGCCCGGATATGGCAGGCGTAGCGGAAGCGAAGCGCGCCGCAGTGTGGTGGCACGATGAATGGCGCGGGCCGAGTTTCATGGCGGTGGGGATGATGGACCCCGTGCTCGGTCCGGACGTGATGGCGGGCCTGCGCACCACGATCCATGGCTGCCGGCCGCCGCTGGAAATCGCGGACGGCGGGCATTTCGTGCAGGAACGCGGCGATGTGATCGCCAAAGCAGCGCTGGAGGCGTTCGGACTTTGACCCAGTGCCCCGACCCCCTCCCCCGTCAGGGAGAGGGCCGGAACCTCTTGAAGATCAATCGAACAGGCTGGAAACAGAACTTTCATCGGCAATGCGCCGAACGGCCTCGCCGATCAAGGGCGCAATCGTGAGCACGCGGATGCGGTCAGAGGCTTGCGTCGCTTCGGTCGGCAGGATCGTGTCGGTGATCACGAGTTCCTTGAGCGCCGAGTTGTTGACCCGCGCGACGGCACCGCCTGAGAGCACGCCGTGGCTGATATAGGCCGCAACACCCTTGGCGCCGCCATCGAGCAGCGCCTGCGCCGCGTTGCACAGCGTGCCACCCGAATCGATGATGTCATCGATCAGGATGCACATACGGCCCGAGACATCGCCGATGATGTTCATCACCTCGCTCTGGCCGGGACGGTCACGTCGCTTGTCGACGATGGCGAGCGGTGCGTTGTCGAGCCGCTTGGCGAGTGCGCGTGCGCGCACCACGCCGCCAACGTCGGGCGAGACGACCATCAGGTCCTGCCCGCCGTAGCGCGTCTGGATATCAGCGGCCATGACGGGCGCGGCAAACAGGTTGTCGGTCGGGATATCGAAGAACCCCTGGATCTGTCCGGCGTGGAGATCGACTGCGAGAACGCGATCGGCGCCGGCCGTGGTGATCAGGTTGGCGACCAGCTTGGCCGAAATCGGGGTGCGCGGGCCGGGCTTGCGGTCCTGCCGGGCATAACCGAAGTAGGGGATGACTGCGGTGATCCGCTTGGCCGAGGCGCGGCGCAGCGCATCGATGCAGATCAGCAGTTCCATCAGGTTGTCGTTCGCCGGATAGCCGGTTGACTGGACGATGAACACGTCTTCGCCGCGCACGTTCTCGTGAATTTCGACGAAGACTTCCTCGTCGGCAAAGCGGCGGACCGAAGCCTCGGTCAGCGGCAGTTCGAGATAGGCGGCAATGGCGCGGGCCAGCGGCAGATTGCCGTTGCCGGACATGATCTTCATGGGCTTCCCCGAGTCCCTCAACTCTGGTTGATGGGTTGGGCCTTAGCCCAAGATGACAGCATTGCAACGTTCGGACACATGGTTTTGCACCAAGGCAAGTCCTGCACCATTGGATATCCTTGAACTCGTCTGCCAATGCCGCCTAGGGTCATGGCCATGGCCGACACACTCATCATCACGCTTGCCCAGCTCAATCAGAAGGTCGGTGATCTCGCCGCCAATGCCGCAGCCATGCTGGCGGTACGCGAGCGGGCCGAGGGCAGCGACCTCATCGTCTATCCCGAGCTTCAGTTGATCGGCTACCCGCCCGAAGACCTGATCCTCAAACCTGCCCTGATCGAGCGCGCCGCGATTGCGCTGGATGCGCTGGCCGCGGCGACCGCCGATGGCGGACCGGCGATGCTGGTCGGATCGGTATTCGTGCGTGACGGCGCCCTGCACAACGGCGTGGCGCTGCTCGATCAGGGCAAGGTCGTGGCCGTGCGGTTCAAGGTGGAACTGCCCAACTACGGCACGTTCGACGAGAAGCGCTATTTTCTGCCGGGACCGCTGCCCGAGCCGGTGCACTTCCGGGGGGCGATGCTGGGCCTGCCGATCTGCGAGGATATCTGGCACGCGCCGGTCTGCCGCCATCTGGCCGAACAGGGCGCCGAGATCTTCATTTGCATCAACGGCAGCCCCTATGAGATCGACAAGGACGAACTGCGGATCGAAGGTGTCGCCAAGCGCCGCGCGATCGATACCGGAATTCCCCTGGTGTTCGTAAACCGGGTAGGCGGGCAGGATGAAGTGGTGTTCGACGGCGCAAGCTTCGTCGTCGGCCCTGAAGGCGCGCTGTGGGTTCAGTTGCCGGACTGGGAAGAGGCGATTGTCGACACCGTATGGAACAAGGTGCCATCAGGGGCGGGGCACCGCTGGCGCTGCCAGCCGGGCGTCATCTCCGAACTCGCCGAGCATCCCGAGGACATCTATTGCGCCATGGTCCTCGCGCTGCGCGACTATGTGAACACCAACCGCTTTCCTGGCGTGGTGCTGGGGCTTTCAGGCGGGATCGATTCGGCGATCTGTGCGGCGATCGCGGTCGATGCGCTGGGCCCCGAGCGGGTGTGGTGCGTGATGATGCCGAGCGCCTACACGAGCGCGGAGAGCCTCGAGGACGCAGAAGCCTGCGCGGCGATGCTGGGTGTGCGGCTCGATACGATCCCGATCGTGCCGGCAGTCGATGCCTTCGGGGCCATGCTGGCGCCGACCTTTGAAGGGCGCTCGCCCGATCTCACCGAGGAAAACCTCCAGTCGCGAATCCGCGGGACCACGCTGATGGCGCTTTCGAACAAGTTCGGGCCGATGCTGGTGACGACCGGCAACAAGAGCGAGATGAGCGTCGGTTATGCCACGATCTATGGCGATATGAACGGCGGCTACAATCCGCTGAAGGATGCCTACAAGACAACGGTCTTCGCGATCTCGCGCTGGCGCAACGGCGCGCGGCCGAAGATCGGGCTCGGACCGGAAGGCGCGGTCATGCCGGAGCGGATCATCACCAAGCCGCCGAGCGCCGAACTCCGGCCGGACCAGAAGGACTCGGATTCGCTGCCGGACTACGGCGTACTCGATGCCATCCTGCTGGGGCTGGTCGAGCACGAAAAGAGCGTCGACCAGCTCGTCGCCGAAGGCTTCGATCACGCGACCGTTTCGAGGATCGAACGGCTGCTCAACGTGGCGGAATACAAGCGCCGGCAGGCTCCGCCGGGGGTGAAGCTGGGCATGCGCAACTTCGGGCGGGACCGGCGCTATCCGATCACACACGGGTTCCGCACCGGCTGAGCTTATTGCGAACGATTCTCATTGACCTGTAGTTGCGACCGGCTAATCTGCGAATCGTTCGCAATTAGCCGGAAGCAAACCCATGACCATGCCCGCCGCAAACCTTGCCGAAACGATTGCCCGGCTCGCCCGCGCCCCCTTGCTCCATGAACGGACGCCGCTGGCGCAGGATGTGATCCTTTCCATCCGGCTCTGTGCGCTGGCGGCGCGTGACGGCAGCGATCCCCTGCCCGCGCTCGCCTTGCGGCTGCGGCACTGTGAAGCCGCCTTTGCGGTCCACGAACTGGTGCGAGCGGTCACCCGCCATTGGCCGGAGCCCTTCGGCGTGGGCCGCGCCTGCTGCCAGCGGCTTTCGCCTGACGAAGTGACGCTGGCGCGGATGGTCGAGACGGGACAGCGACGCAACCGCGCCGCGTTCGGGGCCGCGATCGAGGGGTTTGTCGCAGCCGCTGCGCACGAGCCGCTGTGGGAGGCCTGCACCCATGCTATCGTGCTGATGGGCTGAGCTTGCCCGGGCACACCGGGCCGCTATAGGCAGGCGCATGACGGTCATCACCCGCTTTGCGCCCTCGCCCACGGGCACGCTCCACGTCGGCAACATCCGCACGGCGCTGCACAACTGGCTGCTGGCGAAGAAGAGCGGCGGGCGGTTCCTGCTGCGGATCGACGATACCGACGTGGCACGCAGCCGCGAGGAGCATGTCGAGGCGATCCGCGCGGACCTTGCCTGGCTGGGGCTGAACCCGGAGCGCGAGGAGCGGCAATCGGCGCGCTTTGCGATCTATGAAACAGCTTTCGAAAGACTGGTCGCGGCGGGGCGGCTCTATCGCTGCTATGAGACGGCGCAGGAACTGGACCTCAAGCGCAAGGTGCTGCTGGGGCGCGGGCTGCCGCCGATCTATGATCGTAGCGCGCTGAAACTGACCGAGGCCGATCATGCGGCCAAATCGGCGGTGGGCGAACGGCCGCATTGGCGCTTCCTGCTCGACCACGACGCGCCGATCGAGTGGGTGGATGGCATTCGTGGGTCACAGCATTTCGATCCTCGGCAGATGTCGGACCCGGTAGTGCGCCGTGCCGATGGCTCATGGCTCTACATGCTGCCTTCGGTGATCGACGACATCGAGATGGGCGTGACCGACGTGCTGCGCGGCGAGGACCATGTCTCCAACACGGCAACGCAGGTGCAGATGTTCACCGCACTGGGTGCGCCGGTGCCGCGCTTCGCGCATGAAGCCTTGCTGACGGGAGCAGAGGGCAAGCTTTCCAAGCGTTTGGGCTCGCTCGGCGTGGCGGAGATGCGCGAGAATGGAATCGAACCCGAGGCGCTGATCGCGCTGCTGGCACGGCTCGGGACGAGCGATCCTGTGGACGCGGCGCTGGATGTCGAGGCGCTTGCAGCGAGCTTCGATCTGGCGCGGTTCGGCCGGGCACCGGCGCGGTTTGACGATGCGGAGCTATCGCGGGTGAATGCCGCGGTGATTCACAGGCTGCCCCACGCGCGGGTGGCGGAGCGGCTACCGAAGGGCATGAGCGAGGCGGCCTGGGAGGCAATCCGACCCAATCTGAACACAGTGGCGGAAGCGGCTGAATGGTGGCGGGTGGTGACGGGGCCGGTCGATGCGCCGGAGTTTGATGCGGAAACGCGGACGTATCTTGATCATGCGTATGCAGTTGCTGCGGCGCTCGATTGGGCGGAGGATCCGTGGGGCGCGCTGACCGGGGCACTCAAGGAAACGACCGGGCGCAAGGGCAAGGCGCTGTTCCTGCCGCTGCGGCAGGCGCTGACGGGGATGGACCACGGGCCGGACATGAAGGCAATGCTACCCTTGATCGGCAAGGATGAGGCCTTGAAGCGGTTGGGGTGAGATTGCCCCTCCGACCCGCCTGAGCGTCCCTCCCATTTGTACTTCGTGGGAATGGCGAGGAGCTAGGCGCGGCCGGTCTGGCTGACGAGGTGCGAAGGGTCGATGCCCTCGGCGCGCCAGGTGGCGGCCCAGCGGGCGCCCACCGAGGTTTCGAACAGGATCTCACAGCGGCCCTGTGCGGCGTACCAGCCGTGCTGGCGCATCTCGCCTTCAAGCTGCCCGGCGCCCCAGCCGGCATAACCGAGCGCGACCAGCCATCTCGACGGGCCACGCCCTTCCGCAATCGCTCGCAGCACGTCCATCGAGGCGGAGAGCGAGCAGAGCGGGTGGACTTCGACCGAACCGCTGCCACCCCAATCGTTGCTATGGAGCACAAAGCCGCGCGAGGTTTCGACCGGGCCGCCGTTGAGTACTGGCCCATCGGGCGCCACGCCGGGATCGATACCGACATCGGTGAGCAGGCTGTGTAGGGTCACGCCTTCACGCACATTGCCGATTCCGATCCCGAGTGCCCCGTGCTCATCGTGCACGCACATCGCGATCACGGCGCGATCGAAGCGTGGATCGCCCATGCCCGGCATGGCGAGGAGGAGACGACCGGCAAGGTACTGTGCGTCGGTCATGCCGCAGCGGCCTTGGCGCGCCGGTCCTCCGCTGCTTCGATGAGGCGTTTCTCGACGGCACGCATGCGGCTGTCAGCCTCGATCTTCTCGCCCAGCAGATCGGTGACGTAGAAGGTATCGACCGCGCGCTCACCGTAGGTTGCGATATGGGCTGAATGGACGACCAGCCGGGCCTCGAACAGCGCACGCGCCAGCTGGCTGAGCAGCGCGGGGCGGTCGCGCGCACCAACCTCGATCACGGTGAATCGGTTGGAGGCCTTGTTGTCGAAGATGACTATGGGTTCGACCTCGAACGCTTCGGCGCGCGGGCGTGCGGAGGGGCGCGCGGCGAGCTGGGGCAGGAGCTTGACGCGGTTGGCGAGAGCATCGGCAATCGCTGTCTTCAACCGAGCGATCTGCGCAGGTTCGTTGAGCGGGCGGCCGAGTGGGTCCTGCACGAGGAAGTTGTCGACCGCGAGACCGTTGCGCGCGGTGTGAATGCGCGCGTCGATGATATTGCCGCCGGCGAGGTGGATGCCGCCAGCGATGCGGTAGAACAGGCCCGGATGGTCGGCGGCGAGCACGGTGACGAGCGTGGCGCCACGTGCGGCATACCAGTGCGCCTCGACCGTAAGCGGCTCATCGAGCGAGATGTCCATCTGCTGCAGGTTGAGCGCGATGATGTCTTCAGGCTCGGCGATCCAGTAGGCATCGCCAAGCTGGCGGCCAACCGTACCGATGAGGGCATCGCGTTCCTTGAGGAGCGCGGCAACGGCCTTCTTCTTGGCAGCGATCCGTTCGGCGCGCCCGTGCTGCTTGTGGCCGAGGCGGAGAACCTCCTCGGCAGAGATGAACAGATCGCCGAGGAGCTGGCGCTTCCACGAGTTCCAGATGCCCGGGCCGACCGCGCGGATATCGACGATGGTAAGCACCAGCAGCAAACGCAGGCGTTCCTGGCTCTGCACGCGCCCGGCAAAATCTGCGATGGTCTTGTAATCGGCAAGATCGCGCTTGAAGGCAGTGGCACTCATCAGGAGATGCCAACGCACCAGCCAGGCAACGAGTTCCGTCTCGGCAGGCGACATGCCGAGCCGCGGGCAGAGCTTCATCGCAACTTCGGCGCCGAGGATCGAGTGATCACCACGCCGCCCCTTGGCGATATCGTGGAGCAGCGTCGCAACATAGAGCACGCGGCGCGAGGCGACTTTAGCAATGACTTCGCTCGCCAGCGGATGTTGCTCGGTCTCCTCGCCCTTCTCGATGCGCGAAAGGAGCCCGATGGCGCGGATGGTGTGCTCATCGACCGTGTAGTGGTGGTACATGTCGAACTGCATTTGCGCGACGACGCGGCCGAAATCGGGAACAAAGCGGCCGAAGATGCCCGCCTCGCTCATCCAGCGCAGCGCCGTTTCCGGGTCGTGGCGGCTGGTGAGCAGCTCCATGAACATCGTGTTGGCGCGCGGATCGCGGCGCACGGATGCATCGATCAGCCCGGCGTCTCGGCGGGCCAGGCGCATCGCTTCGGGATGGATCTCCAGCCCCTCGCGATCGGCCACAAGGAAGATCTCGATGAGGCGGATGGGATCAGCACGGAAGAAATCATCGCCATCGGCGCCGAGCTTCTCCGCCTGGATCGGAAAAGCACCGATCTTGCGCTTGCGGCGGCCCCGCAGCGCCGCGAAGAAGCCGACACGCGTCTTGGCGAACTGTTCATCGAGCTGGGCAAGGAACATGCCGGTGAGCGAGCCGACCTGCGTCGCCTGCAGGAAGAAGTATTGCATGAAGCGCTCGACCGCGCTCTTGCCCGGGCGATCGGCGAAGTTCATGCGCAGCGCCACTTCGCGCTGGAGATCGAAGGTCAGGCGGTCCTCGGCACGACCGGTGACCGCATGGAGATGGCAGCGCACCGACCAGAAGAAGTTCTCTGCGCGGCGAAAGGCGCGGTACTCCGCCGCCGTGAGCAGGCCGACGCCGACGAGCTCGCTGGGATCACGCACCTTGTGGATGTACTTGCCGATCCAGTACAGCGTGTGCAGATCGCGCAGGCCGCCCTTGCCTTCCTTCACGTTGGGCTCGACGACATAGCGACTGTCGCCCAGCTTCTTGTGCCGCTCGTTGCGCTCGGCGAGCTTCTCGGCGACGAACTGGCGCTCGGTGCCGGTGACGACTTCGGCCCAGAACCGGCGCGAGCCTTCCTCGTAAAGTGCGCGGTCGCCCCAGACGTAGCGGCCTTCAAGCAGCGCCGTGCGGATGGTGAGATCGCTGCGCGCCATGCGCACCATTTCGTCGAGCGAGCGGCTGGACTGGCCGACCTTGAGACCGAGATCCCAGAAGAAATAAAGCATCGCCTCGATCACCTGCTCGCACCAGGCGGTGGGCTTGGTGGGGGTGAGGAAAGCGATATCGACGTCGGAATGCGGCGCCATCTCGCCGCGCCCGTAACCACCGACCGCGACCAGCGCGATGCGCTCGCCCGTCGAGCGGTTGCTGGCGCGGTAGACGTTTCCGACGACATGATCATGGATCACGCGCACCAGCTGGTCGATCAGGAAGGCCTGCCCCTGTGCGCATTCGGCGCCGTGTGAAGGCCGTTCGCGCAGGCGGCGCGCGAGTTCCTCGCGCCCGGCTGAGAGCGCGTCGCGCAGGAGTTCTACGATGGCGGGCCGGGCCTTGTCGCCTTGCGCGGCGACGCGCTCGGCAATGGCATCGGCAAGCGCCCGGCGATCGATGATGGCGCGCTGGTTGGGAATCCGGGGGGTGATCATACCCCTTCCCTCTAGCCTATCCCGCCTTGCGCGTCTCTTGCCATTGCGCCCCGTAGCGTTGCTTGAGGGTGCGTTTGTCCACCTTTTCAGTGCCGAGCCGCGGCAACACCTCATGCTCCTGCCAGAAGCGGACGGGGATCTTGAACGCAGCGATGTGGGTCGCGAGGAAAGCGCGCAAGTCTTCCTCGGTCACCGTGGTGCCTTCCTTGGCGAGATAGACCGCGACCGGGACTTCACCGTAGAGTTCATCGGGCAGGCCGAAGACGCTGGCCTCGGCGACGCCGGGGTGCGCGTAGATCGCGTTTTCGACTTCGATGCAGGCGATGTTCTCGCCGCCGCGGATGATGATGTCCTTCTTGCGATCGACGATGAACAGATAGCCTTCGGCATCAAGATAGCCGAGATCGCCGGTGCGGAAGTAGCCGTCGGGCATGATTGCGGCCGCGGTCGCCTCCGGGTTGTCCCAGTAGCCAAGGAAGTTGGCAACACTGCGGATCGCGACCTCGCCGAGCTGGCCTTGCGGCACGGGCTGGCCGGCATCGTCGAGTATCGCCAGATCGACCAGCGGGCGCGATGCGGTGCCGGTGCTGCCGGGCTTGGCGATGTAGTTCTCGTTGAAATTGCCGCAGCCGACACCGTTGGTTTCAGTGAGGCCGTAGCCGAGGATCGGGAAAGCGTGGGGCAGCGCCTTGCGGATGCGGTCAACGTGCTCGACCGGTCGCGGGGCGCCACCGGCGGCGAAGGTGACGCAAGTGGAGAGATCGTACTTGTCGTGATCTGGGTGCGTCGCGATCTCGTAGCTCATCAGCGGAACGCCGACGAAATAGGTGACCTTCTCGCGCTCGATCAGCTGCATGGCGGTGACCGCATCCCACTTGGGCATGAGCACCAGCTTGCGGCCGAGGGCAAAGGACTGGAGCATCAGCGGCACTTCGCCGGTGACGTGGAACAGCGGCACGTTGACGAGCGCAATAGGCTGCGCATTCGCCGGGGGCGCTTCGCCGCGCGCGGTCATCAGGCCGAGCACCATGACGCTCTGTGCAAGGTAGCTGTAGGTGCCCTGCACGACGCCTCGGTGGTTGGAATAGGCGCCCTTCGAAACGCCGGTCGAGCCCGAGGTGAACAGGATCGTGGCAAGATCGTCCGGCCCGACTTCGTGGAGCGGGGTGCTGGCATCGCCGCCCTTGGCCGTCAGTGCGGCAAGACCTTCGGCCGGATAGCAATCGTGAACGAGCGGAATAATCTCGGCGCCATGGGTGATGCCGGTCAGTCGCTGCGCGCGCTGGTGATCGGCGATGATCATGCGGCAGCCGACCATATCGATGCCGTGGGCCATTTCCTCGCCCTGCCACCAGCCGTTGATAAGGACGGCGCAGCCACCCGCCATGAGGACGGCCATGTAGGCGACGATCCAGTTGGCCGAATTGCGCGCGGCGATGCCGATCCGGTCGCCCTTCTGGAGGCCGTGGCCCGCCACAAGCCCGCCAGCGGCAATGCGCGCGGCTTCCAGAGTCTGGGCGAAGGTCAGCCGCACATCGCCGTCGACGATGAATTCTCGAGCGCCATGGAAAGCGCAGAACTGGGTGAAATAGGCGCCGAGCGTGGGCGGCGCAGCCGCAATCATCGGCAGGTCACGGCCAAAGGCTTGGAACGGCGTGGTTGCGAGCATGCCGCCTGGGGCGGTCAGTCCGTCCATCACCTGGGAAAGGTCCCGATCAAGCTGGGTCAACATGGTGTGGGTAGCACTCCTCTCCGCCCATTTCCGGCAACATTGCGCCGCCATGGGGTCTTTGCTGTTATTCGGTTTGCCTCTCGGGTTTGCCCTGTGCCAGAAGGCCGCGCAAGGTCGCGGCGCCCGCGGCACAAAACAAAACCGTTCTGTTACAAACCTTCGTTGTTAGCGAAACTCTAGGGAGCTTGGCCCTTGCTGTCACTATCGGCCGCCGCAGCCGCAGCCCCAGCCCTGATTGGCGCGGGTCATCAGCCGCTGCATTGGGAAAGCCTGGGCCTCTCGCCCATCGCGATCGACCTCGGGTTCTTCGCCATCAAATGGTACAGTCTCGCGTACCTCGCTGGGATCATGCTGGGCTATTTTCAGCTCGGCAGGATGATTCGCCAGCCGGGCGCGCCGCTGGCGCAGCGGCATGCCGACGACCTGTTTTTCTACGCAACGCTCGGCATCATCCTTGGCGGGAGGCTGGGCTACGCCCTCTTCTATGCCCCCGAACTGCTGACCGATCCCACGCGGCTGATCCGCCTTTGGGAGGGCGGCATGAGCTTCCACGGCGGGCTGATCGGTACGGTGCTGGCGATTGCGTGGGTCGCCTGGCGCGGCGGGCTGAATTTCGTGCGGACCTGTGACTACATCGCGGTCTGTGTGCCGCCGGGGCTGTTCTTCGGGCGCTGCGCGAATTTCGTCAACGGCGAGCTGTGGGGCCGAGTGACGGATTCGAAGGTGCCGTGGGTCATGGTGTTTCCGGGTGCCGGCCCGCTGCCGCGCCACCCGAGCCAGCTTTACGAAGCGGTTCTGGAAGGGCTGGTGCTGGGCCTCATCCTCTTCGTGCTGTTCTGGCGGACCCGCGCGCGCTGGCGGCCGGGACTGCTCGTCGGGCTGTTCACGCTGGGCTATGCACTGGCCCGCTTTACCGTCGAGTTCTACCGGGAACCCGATGCCCAACTGCTTGACTTCGCGATGCGCACGGGGCTTTCGATGGGCCAGTGGCTGACCCTGCCGATGATGGCCGTTGGCCTAGGTTTCGCGGTCCGCGCGATGGTGCGCCCGCCACTTGCGGTGACGATCCAGCCGACCGGGCAGCCGACGGGACAGACGGTCGTATCCTGAGCAGCAGACGGACTGCCGTTCATGGCCAACGATGACAGCGCCATGCCGAGTGGGCTCGCGGCGGTTTTCGCGCGGCTGATCGCCGCGACAGGGCCGATCCCGATCGCGCATTACATGGCCGAGGCGAACGCCCGCTACTATGCCTCGCGCGATCCGCTGGGGGCGGCCGGCGACTTCGTGACCGCCCCGGAAATCAGCCAGATGTTCGGCGAGCTGATCGGCTTGTGGCTGGCCGACATCTGGCAGCGGGCCGGGGGCCCGGACGGTGTCTGCTATGTCGAACTGGGGCCCGGGCGCGGGACGCTGGCACGCGATGCACTGCGGGCGGCGAGCCGGGCTGGGTTTGTGCCTGAAGTGCACTTCGTCGAGACGAGCCCGGCGCTTACAGCGCTGCAGCAGGCGGCGCACCCTGAGGCGATCTGGCATCACGATCTATCTGGGTTGCCGAACGACCGACCGCTCCTGATCGTTGCCAATGAATTCCTCGATGCATTGCCGGTGCGACAACTCGTGCGCACGGCGGGTGGCTGGCGCGAACGCATGGTCGGGCTTGATCCGGAAGGCCGCTTCACGCCAGTTGCAGGTTCCCGGCCCATGGACGCGGTAGCTCCCGAGGTCTTTGCGAAGGCTGGTGAAGGCGCCATCATTGAGACATCGCCCGCTTCTGCGGCAGTTGTACAGGAAGTGGCGGGGCGCCTTGCCCGGCAGGGCGGTGCCGCGCTGTTCATCGACTACGGCTATGCCGATCCGCAGCTTGGCAGCACCCTGCAGGCGGTCCGCGCGCACCGGAAGGTAGACGTGTTTGCAGAACCGGGCGAGGCCGACCTTACCGCCCATGTCGACTTCGCGACACTGGCCGCGGTTGCCGAGCAGGCCGGTGCGCGCTGGCTCGGAACCAGCGAGCAAGGCGCCTGGCTTTTGGCGCTGGGCATCGCTGCGCGGGCGGCGAGCCTCACGCGGACGGCACCCCACGCGGCGGAGGCGATCGAAGCCGCTGCGAAGCGCCTGACCGCTCCTGCGGAAATGGGCACCTTGTTCAAGGTGATGGGACTTGCCGCGCCGGGATGGCCCGATGGGGCAGGCCTTGCCCGGGCCAACTCTGGCGGGGCCGGTTGAGACTCTGTCACACCGCAGCCAAGACAGGTATTGCGAATAATTTGCAATAATCATTCAAGTCGCTGTAAAAACTGCGATTAGGCGCCTCGCAGCCACGGCAAAATGCTTGTTGGCAAACCGGAGGCTTTGCGTCTATCAGGCGCGCCCAAGGGGGCCGGACTCTCGCGCTGCAGCGAGGCTGGTGCGGTTTGGCTGGGCGAGCGTCCCTTTGGGCACTTTCCCGACAGACCGGTGTGGGACATTTTAGGACACGCTATCGCGCCCAATCCGTGGCGGCGGCAGCGCAGGCAGGGAATGGCAATGGCTGAACAAGCAAGCATCGCTGAAGCGACCATGACTGGCGCCAATAATGGTGAAGGCGTACGGCGGCGTGATTTCATCAATATCGCCGCGGTAAGCTTTGCGGGCGTAGGCGGTCTCGCCGCGCTCTATCCGCTGATTTCGCAAATGGCCCCTTCGGCCGACGTGCTTGCGGAAAGCTCGACCGAAATCGACATCTCGGCCATCGCGCCGGGCCAGGCGATCAAGGCCGTGTGGCGCAAGCAGCCGGTCTTCATCCGCAATCTGACGCCCGAGGAAATCAAGGCAGCCGATGGGGTCGACGTGGCGAGCCTGCGCGATCCGCAGACGCTCGAGCAGCGCACGACGGCCGGCAAGACCAACTGGCTGATCACGATGGGCGTCTGCACCCACCTCGGCTGCGTGCCGCTCGGCGCTGGTGAAGGCGAGGTCAAGGGCGAGTTCGGCGGCTATTTCTGCCCCTGCCACGGCTCGGTCTACGACACCGCGGCGCGCATCCGCAAAGGCCCGGCACCCAAGAACCTTGAGGTGCCCCCCCATGAATTCTCTTCCGACACTGTCGTGAAGATCGGCTGAGGACTGACACAATGAGCTTTCCCTGGGCGAACGAATACAAGCCGACCAACCCGCTGATGCAGTGGGTCGATGAGCGGCTTCCCCTCCCCCGCTTTGTCTACAATGCGGTGGGCGCCGGCTATCCCGTGCCGCGCAACCTCAATTACATGTGGAACTTCGGCGTGCTCGCGGGCTTCGCGCTCGTGTTGCAGATCGTCACCGGCGTCGTTTTGGCCATGCATTATGCCGCCAACGACAAGGTGGCGTTCGACAGCGTCGAACATATCATGCGCGATGTGAACTGGGGCTGGATGCTCCGTTATGCCCACGCCAACGGCGCGAGCATGTTCTTCATCGTGGTCTACACCCACATCTTCCGCGGCTTCTTCTACTCGTCGTACAAGGCTCCGCGCGAGATGATCTGGCTGCTGGGCGTCGTGATTTTCCTGCTCATGATGGCGACCGCCTTCATGGGTTACGTGCTTCCCTGGGGCCAGATGAGCTTCTGGGGCGCGAAGGTGATCACCGGCCTGTTCTCGGCGATCCCGCTGGTCGGCACCCCGCTGCAGGAATGGCTGCTCGGCGGCTTCGCGCCGGACAACGCCGCTCTGAACCGCTTCTTCTCGCTGCACTTCCTGCTGCCGTTCGTGATCCTGGGTGTGATCATCCTGCACGTCTGGGCGCTGCACATCCCGGGCTCGTCGAACCCGACGGGCGTCGAAGTGAAGCAGGAATCGGACACCGTGCCGTTCCACCCCTACTACACCGCGAAGGATGGCTTCGGGCTGGGCATCTTCCTGCTGGTCTACTGCGCACTGGTGTTCTTCGCGCCGAACCTGCTGGGCCACCCAGACAACTACATCCCGGCAAACCCGCTCTCGACCCCGGCGCACATCGTTCCCGAATGGTACTTCTGGCCGTTCTACGCGATCCTGCGCGCCTTCACCTCGGACTTCCTGTTCATCCCGGCGAAGCTCATGGGTGTGCTGGCGATGTTCAGCGCGATCCTCGTGTGGTTCTTCCTGCCCTGGCTCGACACGAGCCCGGTCCGTTCGGGCCACTACCGGCCGCTGTTCCGCAAGTTCTTCTACCTGCTCGTCGTTGACGTGCTGGTGCTGGGCTACTGCGGCGGCGCTCCGGCCGAGGAGCCCTACGTGATGATCTCGCAGATCGCGTCGATGTACTACTTCCTGCACTTCCTCGTGATCCTGCCGGTCGTCTCGTCGATCGAAACGCCCGCCCCGCTGCCGTTCTCGATCACCGAGGCCGTGCTGGGCAAGGACGAGCACGCCACCCTCGCTCCCGCAACCCCGGCTGTCGCCTGAGCCTGCCAACCCGGCACATCCAAAGGGAAACCTCATGGTCCGTCTATTTGGCCCGCTCGTTGGCCTCTTCTTCGCAGTCGCACTGCTCTGGTCCTTCGGGAACGGCGCTTACAATGCGGCGACCCAGCCGACCCCGCCGAGCGCGGAGAAGCTGTTCCACATGCATCCGAAGGAAGTGAAGTTCTCGTTCGACGGGCCTTTCGGCACGTTTGACAAGGCGCAGCTTCAGCGCGGCTTCAAGGTCTACCAGGAAGTCTGCTCGAACTGCCACAGCCTGAAGCAGGTGGCATTCCGCGATCTCACCGCACTTGGCTACAACGAGGCCGAAGTGAAGGCCATCGCGAAGAACTGGGGCAACAAGGCCCAGACCTTCGATCCCAAGACCGGCGACCGCGGTGACCGCCCGAACCTGCCTTCGGACCACTTCCCGCCGGTCTACTACGCCGGTCAGGGCGTGCCGCCGGATCTCTCGCTGATCGCCAAGTCGCGTCACGGCGGTGCGCAGTACATTCACTCGCTGCTGACAGGCTATGTCGATCAGGCTGGCTACAAGAACGAAGAGGGCGTGGAACTGCTCAAGAAGTTCCCCGACGCGAAGACGCCTGACGGTTTGTACTTCAATCCCTACTTCGCCAACCTGAACCTCGCCATGCCGGCGCCGCTGGTGAGCGACGGTCAGGTCGCCTACAACGATGGTACGCAGTCGACCGTCGACCAGATGGCAATGGACGTCTCGGCGTTCCTGACGTGGACGGCCGAGCCCAAGCTCGACAAGCGCAAGCAGACGGGCTGGCCGGTGCTGGGCTTCCTGCTCGCCGCAACGGTCCTCGCCTTCCTTGCAAAGCGGAATGTCTGGGCCGACAAGCACTGAGCTCTGCTAGCCCGACAACAAACAAAGGCCACCGGCAACGGTGGCCTTTTTTGTGCGCGCGGTTATGGAGGCACGCCATGACCAAGGACGAGATCAAGGCGCTTGTGCGCACCGTGCCAGACTTCCCGGCCAAGGGAATCCTGTTTCGCGACGTGACGACCCTGATCAGCCACGGCGAGGGCTTTGCCGCGTGCATCGCGCATCTGGCGCGGATGGCCGAGGCCGCCGGCGCTGATGTGATCGCTGGCATGGAAGCGCGCGGTTTCATCTTCGGGGCAGCGGTGGCGGCGCATATGCGGCTGGGCTTCGTCCCGGTGCGCAAGCCGGGGAAATTGCCGGTGCGCACGGTCGGGATCGACTATGCTCTGGAGTATGGGCGAGACCGGCTCGAAATCGATCCTGGTGCCATCACCCGGGGTGCGCGAGTGGTGATCGTCGACGATCTCATCGCGACAGGCGGAACGGCGCTGGCAGCGACAGAGCTGCTGCGCGGCGCCGGGGCACGGGTCGACCACGCGCTGTTCGTGATCGATCTCCCGGACCTGCATGGCGCGGAGCGGCTACGCGGAGCAGGTGTCACGGTCGAAGCCCTGATGGACTTCCCCGGACACTGACAGCTGGCGCCGCTCCTTTCAGGGGAGCGCCAGGGATCAGAGGTTGGCCATGGTTGCCTGCGCGCAGCGGGCCGAGACTTCAGCACTGCCGGTGCTCGCGCCGCTGACGACGCTGGCGAGATAGAACCCGCCGATGACGAAGACCACAAAACCAATCGTGACGAGGCCGAGGTACTTGTCGATGATGCGCTTGATCGGCGCGCCGAACAGGCGGAACAGGCCGCCCACGATCATGAAACTGATCGAACGACTGACGATGGAGGCCAGCAGGAACGGCACGATCGGCATGGCGATGAAGCCCGCGGTGATCGTCAGCAGCTTGAACGGAATGGGAGTCGCGCCCTTGATGACGATGATCTCCACCCCGTATTCGCGCAAGTAGCAGGCCGCCTTGGGGAAGCTTTCCGACAAGTGCAGAAGTGCGAGCAGATCCTTGCCGACACTGGCGAAGAGGAAATAGCCGATCGCATAGCCGAGCATGCCACCGACCACGGAAGCGGCGGTGGCGATCGCCGAATAGCGCACCGCCTTCTTCGGCTCGGCCAGGCACATCAACCCGAGCAACGGGTGCGGCGGGACCGGAAAGAAACTGGCCTCCATCGCCGAAAACAGCGCCAGCCACACTTCGGCAAGCGGGTGCGTGGCCTTGGCCATGGTCCAGTTATAGAGGCTGCGAAGCATTGGGCTGGGTACTCGACTGATCAAACGTGCGCCTGCGGGCAGAATCGGGACAAGTCCCGCAGACGCTCCCTAGCAACGCAATCCAAACATTCCCTAAGCGAGCGGGCGTCAAAGCGCTAGGGGGCGCAGCGCTTAACCATATCGGTACAAACCTCTTGACATCGTCACGCTGTTTGAGTACATAACAGGAACATCGCGATAGACCGAGTCGCCGCCGCCAAGGCAGCGTCCCCCTCCGCCCCCCTTTCTCCTAGCGACGGACAGCCCATGGCACAGCGACCCACTGCGCCGCCGCCCTGTAGCGCGGCGACGACGCAGCGCGACGACCCGGAAGCGACAGTCCATTGGACAACCGTCTTCCTTTCGGCGCTTGCCGACACCTCCAACGTTGCCGCGGCAGCACGCAAGGCCGCCATCGACGTCTCGACCGCCTATCACCGGCGGCGCCACGATCACGAGTTCAACCGGAATTGGCAGGTTGCGCTTAGCGAAGGCTACGACAACCTCGAGATGGAGCTGCTCTACCGGCTGCGCAGCGGGGAGTTGAAGCCGGCGTCGGGCACAAAGCGAGCCGTGCGCAGCTTCGACAACGCGACCGCGTTTCGCCTGCTTGCGGTTCACCGCGAATCGGCAGCGCGCGAACGAGCGCGGCGCGACCATACCAGCGCCGAGGAAATCCGCGCTGCGATTGACCGCAAGGTCGAGGAACTGCGGCAGCGCGTGATGGACGCAAAGGCACGGCGCGAAGCCGGTACGCCTGGAACCGCAAGCTTGCCCAAGCCGCTGGACCCGGCGTGAGCTGCGACCGGCTCGACTTTCTGCGCCATGATGAAGATGGGCTCGCCCATGAACTGCCCGACATGCTCGAGCAGCGCGAGCGCGATGCGGTACTGTGGAACTGGCCGATGTGGGCGCGCGCATCGCAACTACCACCGCCGGGCGACTGGCGAGTCTGGCTGATCATGGCCGGCCGCGGGTTCGGCAAGACCCGTGCCGGCGCGGAATGGGTGCGGACGAATGCGGAACGCGACAATGCGGCGCGGATCGCCCTTGTCGCGTCATCGCTCCACGAAGCGCGCAGTGTGATGGTCGAAGGTGAGAGCGGGCTGATGGCCGTCAGCCCGCCGCAACTGCGGCCACGTTATGAGCCATCTCTGCGGCGGATCGTATGGCCGGGCGGCGCGCAGGCGCTGCTTGACTCCGCAGCAGAGGCCGAAGCGCTGCGTGGGCCCCAGCACAGCCACGCGTGCCGGGCAGAGCCAGAAGGAAGCCACCGTGAACGAGGCCTTGGTGGCCACCGACGTATTGCTCCACCCTGCCGTCGAAGCGGTTGTTACCGCCCCGCCCGCATCGCCTGCGAATGGCCAATGCTGGCTGGTGGGAGCCTCCGCAACCGGGCTGTTTGCCGGGCAGACCAACCGGATCGCTGCATGGACCGAAGGAGGATGGCGCTTCGTTGCACCGCGGGAGGGCATGCGCGCCTACGATATTGCTGCTGCCGCCGACCGGCTCTTTGCAAGCGGCACATGGCACCTTGCGATCGCTCCCACCGCGCCGACGGGTGGCAGCGTGATCGATAGCCAAGCGAGGGCAGCAATTTCCGCAATCATCTCGTCGCTGCGCACCTCCGGCATGCTCTCCTGAGCGCCTGCCCCTTTGGTCACGCTTCGGTCACGACGGCAAACGACGGCCGGTGCACCTCGGGATTGTTGCTTAGAGCCCTTGCTTTAGTTGCCTTTTGGCAACATCTCGCACTCACGTTTGCTTGCAAGCAAAATCGAGAGCCGCTAATGGCGAAAACACCCGAGGCATGACTTCGAATAAAGGGGAAATGAGAATGCGGAAACTGCTCCTGGGCTTGGCCCTGGCGTCGACGGCGCTCGCAACGCCAGCGCTCGCCAAGAAGGATTCCTGGTACGTCGAGGTCGATGCCGGCGCGATGATCGTCGAAAAGACCGATCTGGCGATTGCTGGTGTCGCTAATGCCGCTACCCTCAAGAGCGACACCGGCTATGATGTCGGTGGTATCGTCGGTTATGATTTCGGTGGCTTCCGCCTCGAGACTGAAGTCGGCTACCGCCGCGCGCGCGCCGACCGCGTCACCGACAGCACGGGCGCCACGGCCGACCGCGCTGCCGGAACGCTGACCGGGCGCTCGCATGCGCTCAGCTACATGGTCAACGGCCTGCTCGATTTCGGCAGCGATGACGGCCTCCAGGCTTTCGTCGGTGGCGGTGTCGGCATTGCCAACGTCAAGTATGCCATCTCGACCGCAGGCTTCGGTGGCGTCAACGATTCGGACACCAACTTCGCGTGGCAGGCCCTCGCCGGTGTCCGCACCCCGATCACGAAGCACTGGGATGTGGGCCTGAAGTATCGCTACTTCGCCGTCAGCAAGCTGGACATGATCGGCAATGGCGCACTGACTGGCCAGAACATCAATGGCCGCTGGCGTTCGCACTCGCTGCTCGGCACGCTGGCCTACAACTTCGGCGGTGCGGAGCCGGCCCCGATGCCGGAACCGCCCGCTCCACCGCCGCCCCCGCCGCCCCCGCCGCCCCCGCCGCCTCCGCCGCCTCCGCCGGCTCCGGTCTGCAACAAGGGTCCGTACATCGTGTTCTTCGACTGGGATAAGTCGAACATCACGCCTGAAGCGGCAACCATTCTGGACAACGCAGTCACGGCCTATGGCAACTGCGCAAGCGTTCCGATCATGCTTGCCGGCTACACCGACCGCTCGGGCTCGCCGAAGTACAACCTCGGCCTCTCGCAGCGCCGCAACGCGGAAGTCCGCAGCTACCTGACCACCCACGGTATCCCCGATGGTGCGATCACGAGCCAGGCCTTCGGTGAAGCCAACCCGCGCGTTCCGACCGCCGACGGCGTTCGCGAACTGCAGAACCGCCGCGTGGAAATCACGTACGGTCCGGGTTCGGGCATGTAAGCTTCGGCTTTCAGTCTGTTGGAATGAGGGGCCGGAGCAATCCGGCCCCTTTTTCTTTGCAAGGACCCTGGCAACCTGCGCAGTACGGACTTGCTTCGCTGATCGTGCAGGGGACGGAGGGCTGCCGCGCACCGGCGGCGGCGGGTGCGCTTTGGCCGCCGTAGCCGGCGTCTATCCTTCGCGGCTGATCAGATCACGTCGGCAGACCTCAAGCGATGCCAAGGCAAATGGCACGACGACAAGGATGCCCGCGAGCCCGATGCGCAGATTTGCCCCGAACGCCCCGGAGATCTTGCCCGCGGCATAGGGTCCCAGCGCCAGGCCAAGCATCGTGGCAAACAGGAAGAACGCTGCCGTTGCCGTGGCTCGCGTGGTTGCGGGGACGATGTTGACGATTGTTCCTGCCGCACCACCAAGCGCACAACTCGCCAGGAACCACATCGGAAAGACGCAGAAGTAGACGACCGTCAGCGAATGGGTCGCCAACATGATGCAGTTCGGGATCAGCGATGCCAGTAGCGAGACACTCACCACGAGGATGCGTCGTGAGTGATACCGATCCCCCGCGAGACGATCTCCCAAGGCGCCGCCCGCGATCACCCCCAACGCCCCACCGGCTGCTGCCGATCCGCCCACTATCAACGCGACGGCACCGGCGGTTGCACCGAACTCGCGGATCACCAAGGACGGTCCGAAGGCCGAGTTCGCGTAAGTGATCACGCACATGAGACCATAGCCGAGGTTGAGGCCGACCACCGACTTCGACCCCCAGATGACGCGAAACGCTTCGGGATCATCGTGCTGCAAGGCTACGGCCCACGAGGCGATGGCATAGGCCCCGATACCGAGCGCGATCCACTGCACAGGATCACCGAGCAGCACCGAGAGCGCCGTCCCTGTGACCGCGAGCGCTGCTGCAATCCCGAGATTGCCGAGAAGCGCCACCCGGCCGCGCCGAGCCGCAGCCAACAGCGTGAAGGGCGGCACGATCGCCGCCAGATCGCGGACGAATGCGGCCAAAGTTGCGGGCTCTGGTTCAGGGCGGGGCGCGCCATCTACCGGTGCGACCTCGAAGCGGCCCCGAACAGGCTCCCTGAGGCTGCGCACCCAAAGCGCCAGGGCCAGCCCGGGCAACCCCACTGCGAGGAACGCAGCCTGCCATCCCGCGAGGCCGAATGGCCGATCTCCAAGCGGAAAGGCATGGTTCCAGCCCCCAGCGATAGCGGTGCCGATATAAAGCGAGAAGCCGCCCCCGAGGTAGATGCCGGACGAAAAGATGGCCACGGCGGTCGCACGGCGATGCGCCGGGAAATAGTCGCTCAGCAGCGAGTAGGACGAGGGGCCGGCCGTTGCCTCGCCGACACCGACACCGATGCGCGCAGCGCCGATTTGCAGGAAGCTACGCGAAAGGCCCGAGAGCGCCGTCATCACCGACCACAGTGCGAGGCCGGTCGCGAGCACCCGCGTGCGCATGGCGCGGTCAGCCAGTTTGCCGAGCGGGATGCCGAAAAGAGCGTAGAAGACGCCGAATGCGGTGCCGTAGAGGAAGCCGAACTGGGCATCCGAGATGCCGAGATCGTGCTTGATATCGACCGCAAGGATCGTCAGCAGCTGCCGATCCACGAAGTTGATGATGTAGACTATGACGAGGACAAACAGCGCGTACCAACTGTAGCGGTCAACGCCGAACCATTGCTTCGGTTTATCCGTCATCTCCATACTTGGTGCCATCCTCTATCCCAGCTGCATCGAATCCCGCGCGCCGCAGACGGCAGCTGTCACAGACGCCGCAGGCTCGGCCATCGGGCAGCGGGTCGTAGCACGACCAGCTGGCCCCCGGATCGAGCCCGAGACGGGCCGCTTCTTGCGCGATTTCGCTTTTCTTCAGATATTGGAGCGGGGCGTGGACCCGCACAGTGCCGCCCTGGTCACCCACCTTGGTGGCAACCCGGGCGAGGCTTTCGAAGCCGCCGATGAATTCCGGCCGGCAATCGGGATAGCCCGAATAATCAAGCGCGTTGACCCCGATGAAAAGGTCTGACGAGCCGGCCGCTTCGGCCCACGCGAGCGCGAGCGAGAGGAACACGAGGTTGCGAGCGGGGACATACGTCACCGGAATGTCGTCGCCCACACCATCCTTTGGCACAGCAATATCGGCCGTCAGCGCCGATCCGCCGAACTGGCGCAGATCGAGCGGCATCACAACATGGCGCTCGACACCAAGCGCCGACGCAATCGCTCGCGCGGCATCAACTTCGACACGGTGACGTTGGTTGTAGTCAATCGTCAGCGCAAGGACGCGGAAACCCTGCTCGCGCGCAAGCGCTGCGCAGACCATCGAATCGAGCCCTCCGGAAAGCAGGACGACAGCGAGCGGGCTTTGCTGGGGAACGGCTTGTGCGACCATGGACCAGAGCTAAAGCCATGGACCGCCCGTGGCAATCCTCGGCGCACAATCAGGATGTGCAGGCACCGATGCGGCGAGCCTCGGCACGGATATTGAACGGCAGACCCTGCGCAATGCCCTGTGTTTCAAGCTGCACGAGCTGCGCGCTCTCGTAGCGGACGGACGTCTGCCCATATCCATTTCCGGGACAGGTATAATGCACAGTGACCGCATCCGCCTTATCTTCGACAGTGAAGCTGCGGCAGACTTCGCGCATATGCCGGATCTGGATCAAACGGCGACCGCTTTCGATGCACAGCCGGCTCCGCCCCCCGGCCAGATCGCGATCGCGCACTTCCCACTGTCCGGGTTGAAGGTGATCCAGCATGGCTAGCGACGGTCGCTGCGCGGTGAGGCCAGGTGCGAGGAATGCGAACAGCATGACACTGCCGCTCGCGACAAGCCGCGCGAGCAGGCGAGGGGAAAGCCACAAAAGGGGGCGCAGCAGGCGGTCCATCTTGCAAGCGCGTCCATAGCGCGCTCCGACACCATGCCGGACCGCGAGGCGACACTATACGCAGAATCTGGCTGCGTTAAAGTGTTCTTGTTCCGCGATGAACCGAAACGGTTCGATCAATCGAGATCGATCTCGAAGACTCGCGAACAGAACGCGCAGTCGACGAGGATCAAGCCGTCCTCGTTGCGCATCTCCTCTCGCTCGGCCTTGCCGAAACGGGCGAGCACCGAGCGGTAGTAGTCGCTGGTGCACCGGCACCCTTTGACGATAGGCAGGCCGGGTTCCACGCGCACTTCCTGCTCCTCGTGAAACAGTCGCCAGAGCACAGTCTCCAGATCGAGACCGGGATCGACCAGTTCGGCAGGGCGCACTGCGCCGCCCATGATGCGCATGTGCTCCCATTCCGGATGATCGATCTGCACATGGAGCCGCTCGCGGCCCTCCTCGCCCTCCGGCAGGTGCTGGATGAGCAGCCCACCCGCAACGCAGCCGTTCGCATCGCTCCGGACGCCGAGCCGGATGAGCGTCGGGATCTGTTCGGACTGAACGAAATAGCTCTCGCAGGCGTCGGCCAGCGTTTCCCCTTCGAGCGGGACGATCCCCTGATAGCGCTGCCCCGTGGCGGCAAGGTCGAAGGTGATGGCGAGGTATCCTGCTCCGAACAGCGCGTGCAGCGTGGGCGCGGGGCCAAGCTCGTCAAGCCGCGCGCGGTCAAAGCGGACATAGCCGCGCACTTCGCCGCCACGGAAATCGCAAACAAGGAGGTCGACCACGCCGTCCTGCGTTTGTGCCTGCATCGTGAGCTGGCTTTGCTCATCCTTAAGCAAGGAGCCGAGCAAGGTCGCAAGCACCAACGCTTCCGCCAGAAGGTGGCGGATTGGCGCCGGATAAGCGTGCGCTGCGATCACGTCATCGAGCACGGGCCCAAGGCGAACAATCCGGCCGCGTGCATTACGGTCCGGGATGGTGAACGCGAGAACCTCGTCAAAACCGGTTCCACCTGCAGATTCGGACGTGCCCGCCATCGTCAGATCTGCCCGAACGCCCAGCGCAGGATCGACTTCTGCGCATGGATGCGATTCTCCGCCTCGTCCCAGACCACGGATTGCGGGCCATCAAGAACCGCGTCTGTCACTTCCTCGCCGCGATGCGCCGGAAGGCAATGGAGAAGGACGGCGTCGGACTTTGCCAGCGCCATGAGCTCCGCATTGACCTGAAACGGCGTCATCGCTGCCAGCTTTGCTTCGGCATGGGCCTGGCCCATCGAGATCCACGTGTCGGTTACCACGACGTCTGCCCCGCGCACGGCATTGGCTGCATCGCGGTAGACGTCGATGCGCGCACCACCGGCACGCGCCGCAGCAATGAAAGCAGGATCGCTGTCATAGCCGTCAGGCACACCGATGCGGACGTTGAACTTCATCAGCCCGGCTGCCTCGACGAACGAGTTGAGCACGTTGTTGCCGTCTCCCAGCCACGCCACCTCAAGGCCCGGCAGCGCCTTGCCATGTTCGAGCAAGGTCTGCAGATCGGCGATGATCTGGCAGGGATGCGAAAGATCGGTCAGCCCGTTGATCACCGGCACGCTGGCGAAATGCGCCAGTTCCTCGAGCTTTGCGTGATCATCGGTGCGCAGCATGATGGCATCGGCCATGCGGCTCAGCACGCGGGCAGTATCGGCGATCGTCTCACCGCGGCCGAGCTGCGTGGTGCCCGCATCGAGCACGACGCTGCTGCCACCGAGCTGCCGGATCCCGATATCGAACGAGACCCGGGTACGGGTCGAGTTCTTCTCGAACACCATCGCGAGGACATGGCCGGCAAGTGGCGCATCCGCATCGGGCTGTCCCTTGGGAAGTCCGCGCCGTGCCGCTTTCCGGTCCAAGGCATCCCCGAGGATGGCGGCGAGAGCATCGCCGCCTGCATCGCTCAGTCCGAGGAAGTGCCGGGTCATGCCGGCACTGCTTCGGCCGCATAACTTGCGGTTGCGGCCGAAAGCTTCTCCATGAACTCATCGATGTGGCTATCGTCGATCACCAGCGGCGGCAGCACACGGAAGGTCATGTCGCCAGCGGCGACGGTCAGCAGCTGGTGATTGTCGCGCATGTGCGCCACGAACGGCCGCGGCTCGATCTTCATCTTCACGCCAAGCATCAGGCCACGGCCGCGCACCAGCTCGAACATGTCCGGATAGTTGCCGATGAACTGCTCGAGCCGCCCGCGCAGACGTTCGCCCTTGGCTTTGACCTCGGCAAGGAAGGCCGGCTCAGCGACGACATCGAGCACCGCCTCGGCAGCCGCCATGGCGAGCGGATTGCCGCCATAGGTGCTGCCGTGGGTGCCGATGACCATGCCGCGCGCAGCCTTCTCGGTCGCGAGGCAGGCACCGAGAGGGAAGCCGCCCCCGATGCCCTTGGCGCTCGCCATGATGTCCGGCTTCACGCCATACTGCTCATAGGCATAGAGATCGCCGGTGCGCGCGACGCCGCACTGCACTTCGTCGAAGATCAGCATGAGATCATGCTCGTCAGCCAGCGCGCGCAGGCCTTGCAGGAATTCCGGCGAGGCATCGCGGATCCCGCCCTCGCCCTGGATCGGCTCGACGAGGAAGCCCGCAGTGCGCGGCCCGATCGCCGCCTTCGCGCCTTCGAGATCGTCGAAGTCGACATAGCGGAAGCCCTCGAGCAGCGGCATGAAGCCCTTGTGCATCTTCTCCTGATTGGAGGCGCTGATCGTGGCCATCGTGCGGCCGTGGAAGGCGTTCTTGAAGGTGATCAGCTCATAGCGCTCGGTATTGCCGGCATGCTGGTGATAGGCACGCGCGGTCTTGATCGCGCACTCGACGGCTTCTGCACCCGAATTGGTGAAGAACACCGTGTCAGCGAATGTCAGATCGACCAGGCGCTGCGCGAGGTGCTCGCCCTGCGGACTGCCGTACAGGTTGGAGACGTGCATCAGCGTGGCGGCCTGCCGCTGGATCGCGCCGATCAGATGCTCGTTGCTGTGCCCGAGCAGATTGACGGCGATGCCGCTGGCGAAATCGAGATAGCGCGTGCCGTCCTCGCTGATCAGATGGCAATGCTCTCCGCGCACTGGACGCACGCCGCACCGGGGATAGACGGGCATCAACGGAGTGATCGACATGACACGGTTCCTTCTTGCTTCGGCTCCCGCTGCGCCGGGAGTGTTGTCGTAAACGACAAATGGCGACCCCGAAGGGCCGCCATCTGAAAATGTCGGTGGCACAGGTCTCCGGCCGAAGGCCGAAGGACCACGCGCCAATCTCAGTCTTGTCGGGGCACCAGGTTGACCGCCGAGTACTTGCCCCGCCGATCGACCTCGAGATCGAACTCGAGCTTGTCGCCCTCGTTCAGCTCGCGCATGCCCGAACGTTCCACCGCGCTGATGTGCACGAACGCATCCGGCTGGCCATCATCACGCGTGATGAAACCGAAGCCCTTCATGGCGTTGAAGAACTTGACGGTGCCAGTTGCCTTCTCGCCAGTCAGCTGGCGCTGCGGCGCCGCGGGCTTGGCCGCGACAGCAATCACGTCGCCAACAACCTGCAGATCGGCCGCCGAGATCTTGCCGCCACGATCGACGAGGTTGAATTCCAGCTGCTGGCCCTCAGCCAGGCCTTCGAGGCCTGCACGCTCGACCGCGCTGATGTGAACGAACACATCCTCACCGCCGTCTTCACGCTGGATGAAGCCGAAGCCCTTCTGGGAATTGAAGAACTTTACGACGCCTTTGCCGGTACCGACGACCTGGGCTGGCATGCCGCCGCCGCGGGGACCGCCGAAGCCGCCACCACCACCGCCGCCGCCGCGCGGGCCGCCGAAGCCGCCACCACCGCCGCCGCTGCGATCACCGCCGCCGAAACCACCACGATCACCGCCGCCGAAACCGCCGCGATCGCCGCCGCCGAAGCCACCGCGACCACCACCGAAACCGCCGCGATCGAAACCGCCGCCGCCGAAACCACCGCCGCCGTAAGGGTCGAAGCCGCCCTCGTCACCGAAACCATCGCGCTTGTCGCGTCCGCGACCCCGCCGCCCTCTGTCAAAACCCATAAAAACCAATAA
>NZ_JAIXZS010000020.1 GCF_027489515.1 Novosphingobium sp.
CAGAAAGCGGTGGACCGCTTCCGCAAGGCCGTGGTCGAGCCCTCGATGACCAAGCTCGTCGTGCTCGATTTCTGGGCCGAATGGTGCGGGCCGTGCAAGGCGCTCACCCCGGTGCTGGAAAAGGTCTGCGGCGAATATGCCGACAAGGGTGTCGTCCTCGCCAAGATCAACGTCGATGAGGAACAGTTCATCGCCGCGCAGTTCCAGGTGCGCTCGATCCCCACCGTCTATGCCATGTTCCAGGGCCAGCCGGTGGCGGATCTCACGCCCGCGCGCAGCGAATCGCAGCTGCGCCAGATGCTCGATCAGATGCTCGCGCGCCTGCCCATCCAGGCTGGCGAAGAACCGGCGCAGGATATCGCCCCGCTGCTCGCCATGGGTGAGGAAGTGCTGGCAGGCGGTGACGGTGAGCGCGCCGTCGGCATCTTCTCGCAGATCGCCGAGATTGCGCCCGACAATGCCGCCGCCCACTCTGGCCTGATCCGCGCGCTGCTTGCGGCGGGAGACAAGGCGGCCGCCGAGGACGTCCTCGCCGCGCTCGATCCCAAGCTGGCGGACGATCCCGCGCTGGCGCAGGCGCGCTCCGCGCTCGCGCTCGCCGCCGATGCGCCCGAGCCGAGCGAGCTTGACGGCCTGCGCGCCGCCGCCAGCGCCAATCCGGGCGACATGGACGCGCAGCTCGCGCTTGCCAACGGGCTCTATGCCGCAGGAGACCGCGATGGTGCGGCAGGCCTCCTCCTCGACATGGTCGCGCGGGACCGGACGTGGAACGATGGCGCTGCGCGCACTCGCCTGCTGCAGATCTTCGAGGCTATCGGGCTTGAGGATCCGTGGGTTGCAGCCACCCGCCGCAAGCTCTCCACCGTGCTGTTCGGTTAGGCCATGGGGCAGGAAACCCGGCCGGTGCGCCTCTCGATCTTCCCGCTCACGGGCGCGCTGCTGTTCCCTGGGCTGCAGCTGCCGCTGCACATCTTCGAGCCGCGCTACCGCTCGATGATCTCCGATTCGCTGGCGCGCGACCGGCGCATCGCGATGATCCAGCCGCAGGGCCAGTATGATGGCGCGCCGCTGTTCCAGATCGGCTGCGTCGGCAAGATCGGCGAAGTCGAGGCGATGGAGGATGGCCGCTACAACGTCATCCTCGAAGGCATTTCCCGTTTTCGCCTCCTGCGCGAACTCGATGTGACGACGCCCTTCCGGCAGGTCGAGGGCGAGCTGATCGAGGACGACGCGGGCGCCAGCCTCAGCGCGGTCGAACGCGCCTCGTTCGAGCGTGAAGCGCGCCGCTTTGCCGATGCGCAGGGCTATTCGGTCGATTGGGATTCGGTCGGCCGGCTCGACGATGTCTCGCTGATCAACGGTGTCTCGCAGATCGCCCCGTTCGATGCTGCCGCCAAGCAGGCGCTGCTCGAGGCGGACAGCCTGACCGCGCGGTGCGAACTGCTCGTCCAGCTGATGCAGTTCTTCGGCCGCCGCGATTCGGACGATGGGCGGGTGACGCTTCAGTAGGCTGTTTCGGCCTCGCCGGTGCTCCGTGCCGTGTCAGCGGGCCAAGAGACTCAGAACTGCGCGCGCAGCCCGTCGATCACGAACTGTGCGGCCAGCGCTGCCAGAAGCACACCCAGCAGCCGGGTGATGACCGCCTCGACCTGCGAGCCCAGCGCCCTGATGATCGGCCGTGCTGCCACCAGCGCAATGAAGCTCAGCAGCATGACCGCGCCCAGCGCGGCCAGGATCACAAGCGTTTCCGGCAGGCCATGCGCCCGCGCGGTGAGCAGCATGACCGAAGCGATCGAGCCCGGCCCGGCCAGCATCGGCATCGCCATCGGGAAGACCGAGACGTCCTCGACCTGCGGCTGCGCGGTGCGCACTTTTTCGGCGCGCTCCTCGCGCCGTTCGGTGCGCTTCTCGAACACCATGTCAATCGCGATCATGAACAGCATGATGCCGCCCGCGATGCGGAAGCTATCGAGCTCGATGTGCAGTGCGCCAAGCAGATCCTCGCCAAACAGCGCGAAGACGACGAGAATGCCGCTGGCGATCAGACAAGCCCGCACGGCCATGATGAAAGCCTGCCGCGGCGTGGCCGAGGCCGTCAGCCCGGCGTAGATCGGCGCGCAGCCCGGCGGGTCGATCACCACGAACAGCGTCGTGAAGGCAGAGAGGAACAGCGCCAACATCGTCCTACCCCTCGTTCTTCGCCACTTCAGTGCGCTTCAGCACCTCGTTCATCTTGCCGTCCTGCCACATCCATACGGTCCATTCACGCGTCCCGCCGGGCAGCACTGTGGATCGCCAGACAATCGTGCCGTCGATCGAACGGCCATCCTTGCTGTCCGCGCCAGGCACAGCGCTCAACGCCGGGATCGGTCCCGGCAGCGGACGCATGGGTGGCGGCGCGTTCTTGTCAGGCTTGGGCGGCGGTGGCGGCTCGTCCGCCAGCGGATTGCGGCGCGGGCGCGGCGGGCAATCGGCCACCTTGCCGGTAATGAAGTCAGCGCCTGCGAGCGGCGCGGTCAGGTCCCCGCCCTGATCGAGCACCCACTTGTAATCGCCTTTCTTGCGCTGGCGCTGCCACACGGTGGAGAACCAGCCGTTTGCTGCGCCTGCCTGATAGCCGCCAAAGGTCACGCCGGCGCTGCCATCGCAGCTCATCCACACCGAACTAGGCTGCCATTGCACCGCTTGCGGCGGATTGGCCCGGCCCTTGAGCCAGGCCTTGGCGAGCACGCGCTGCGGCACGAACATTTCCGCGTCCTCGGTCGAGGTCTCGGTAAAGGCGGTCCACTGCCCCTTCTCGCGCGCTGCCCTCGCAAACGCGCTTTCCGCCGCGATCAGCGCGCTGGGATTGCCGATCGGCGTAATCCCGCTGCCAAGGCCGGGCGGCCCGTCGCGCCGGTCCTGCGCCGCAGCGGGGAGGGCAAGGGCGAGCAGGGCGAACGGAATCAAACGCTTCATGCCGCGAAGCCTAGAGCAGGCCAGAGGCGAGGGGAAGGCAGAAGGGCCCACCCCCGACCCCTCCCGCAAGCGGGAGGGGAGAAGAAAGCGCGGGCAGGCTCTCTTCCCGTAAGCGGTAGGTGAGTTAAGCCGCAACGCGCTCCCCTCCCGCCTGCGGGAGGGGCTGGGGGTGGGCCAGCTGCTGCGCCTCAGATCGCGTCCGCCGCCAGCTCCAGCCCGGCATTGCGATAGGCCGCCACCAGCGTATTGCGCAGCAGCACGGCAATGGTCATCGGGCCGACCCCGCCGGGAACCGGCGTCACCGCGCCCGCCACGTCCATCGCGCCGGCATAGTCGACATCGCCGACCAGCCGCGTCTTGCCTGCCTCGGCAGCGGGCACGCGGTTGATGCCGACATCGATCACCGTCGCGCCGGGCTTGATCCAGTCAGCCTTGACCATTTCCGCCCGGCCAACTGCCGCCACTACGATATCGGCGCGGCGCACGACCTCGGGCAGGTTCTGCGTGCGGCTGTGCGCGATCGTCACCGTGCAGCTTTCCGCGAGCAGCAGCTGGGCCATCGGCTTGCCGACGATGTTGGAGCGGCCGATCACCACGGCATCGAGGCCGGAGAGCGAACCCAGGCGGTCCTTCAGCAGCATCAGGCAGCCCAGCGGGGTGCACGGCACGAAGCCCGGCTGGCCCACCGCAAGGCGGCCTGCGCTGATCACGTGGAACCCGTCGACATCCTTGTCCGGGTTGATCGTGGAAATGACCTTCTGCTCGTCCATGTGGCCGGGCAGCGGCAGCTGAACCAGAATGCCGTCGACGGCGGGATCGGTGTTGAGCTGCTCGACCAGCGCAAGGAGATCGGCCTCCGGCGTCTCGGCGGGCAGGCGATGCTCGAAGCTCGCCATCCCGGCTTCGACGGTCTGCTTGCCCTTGGAGCGGACATAGACCTGGCTCGCGGGGTCTTCGCCCACCAGCACCACGGCAAGGCCCGCCTTGCGGCCCGCCTCGGCTTCAAATGCGGCAGCAAGCTCTCCCACCTTCGCACGCAGGTTTGCGGCAAAGGCCTTCCCATCGATGATCGCGGCAGTCATGCGGTATTCCCGTTGTGAGTGTGGATCAGACCGACGTAGCCGCTAGTGCGAGGTAGTAGAGGAGCTGCACCAGCAGGCGCAGGCCGAAGATCAGGATCATCGGCGAGAAGTCGACGCCCCCGGTGTTCGGCATGACCCGGCGGATCGGGTTCAGCAGCGGATCGAGAATGGCGTTGAGCGCGGTCCACACGGCGGAAACCGCCTTGTTCTGGGTGTTCACCACATTGAAGGCGATCAGCAGGCTCAGCACGAACTGCACGATCACGACCATCACGACAATGTCGATCAGCTGCGATATGGCAGAGATCAGCGTGAACAACAGCATTGCGCATTCCCTATGTCAGCGGGGACCAACAGCGAACCCGCTGCGCTCCTAGCCGACCCTCTCCCTGCCCCACAAGGGGCCCCTCGCCGAACGGCTGACGGCGATGGACAAACTTGTATGTGTTACATACAAATTTGTCCAGAGCTCACACGCGTAAAGATCGTGAAGTTCAGAGCTTCAAAGTGGTGCTCTCGACATGCCAGCGCAGTTGCTCGGCCGTCGCGCCGTCCACGTCGTTGGTCCGCCGCAGCACGACTTCGCCGCGGATCACCCGCGCTCCATCGGTGATCGTAACCGGCGCGGTGTAATAGAGCGATCCCGCCGCGCCCTCGGTTTCGCCTTTGCCGAAGGTCACTCGCGGGGTGTGCAGCCCGGCCCACTGCGCGGCAAAGTCATGTTCGGACAAGCCGCTGCGCGCGCCCTGATCGCCCCAGAACGTGCGGACCACGATCCAGTCGCGCGCCTCGATGGAATCGCCCCAGGCGCGCAGGACCACATCCGGCTCACGCGAACTGGGCGGGCGAGCCGGCGCAGGCGGCGGCGGGACTGGCGAGTATGTCGCGCCAGGTGCGGGCGCGCGGTTCGGAGCATCGCAGGCAGCGATAGCAAGCACGCAGGCGGCGCACAGGATGGAGCGGATCATCGCATGACCAACGTTCCGCAGCCGCGCCGGTTCCCCTGGGCGCCGCGCACGATCACGCGCGGATCAGCGTGCCTGCGCCGCGCGCGGTGAAGATCTCGATCAGCATGGCATGCGGAACGCGCCCGTCGAGCACGACCGCCGCCTCGCACCCGGCCTCGACCGCATGGACGCAAGTCTCGAGCTTGGGGATCATCCCGCCGCTGATCGTGCCGTCCTCGGCAAGGCGGGTAATGTCCGCCGGGGTAAGGTCAGTGAGCAGGCGGCGCTCCTTGTCGAGCACGCCGGGCACGTCGGTGAGGAGGAACAGCCGCGCCGCACCGAGCGCTGCCGCGATCGCGCCCGCCATCGTATCGGCGTTGATGTTGTAGGTCTCGCCATCCTCACCCACGCCGATGGGGGCGATAACCGGGATCATGTTGGCGCCGGTAATGGTGTCGATCACCGAGGTATCGATCCGAGCCGGTTCGCCGACGAAGCCGAGGTCGACGACGATCGCCTCGCCGCTTTCCGCGTCGTTGATCGCCTTGGGTGCCTTCTTCGCCTCGACCTTGCGGGCGATCACCATGCCGCCATCCTTGCCGGAAATGCCGATGGCCTTGCCGCCGGCGCGCGCGATCCAGCTGACAAGTTCCTTGTTGATCGCTCCGGCGAGGACCATTTCGGCCACTTCCGCGGTCTGCTTGTCCGTCACGCGCAGGCCATCGACAAAGCGCGATTCGATGCCGAGTGCCTTGAGCATCCGCCCGATCTGCGGGCCGCCGCCGTGGACGACGACCGGATTGATGCCGACCGCCTTCAGCAACACGATATCCTCGGCAAAGTCCTGCGCGAGATCGGGATCACCCATCGCGTGGCCGCCGTACTTCACCACGAAGGTCTTGCCCGCATATCGCTGCAGGTAAGGGAGCGCCTCGGTAAGCGTTTCGGCCTTGGCGAGCATCGCCTTGTGGTGGGCGGCGTCGTCTGCTGCGGGATCGTGCGTGGTTGCCATGATGGCCTGCGCTTTGGACCAACCGGCCCCAAGGTGCAATAATTAGCGGAATGTCTGGCCTTGGCCGTCGAGCTTGCGCCCCAGCTGGACAAAGACCCAGATCAGCGGCGGCACCATGATTGTCGAAAGCAGCAGCTTGGAGGCGATCTGCCCCGCCATGATCTCGCCGATCGGCAGCGGCACGCCCGCGGCATCCTTCACCCCGGCAAAGGAGATCGTGATGAAGATCAGCGTATCGACCATCTGGCTGAGCAGGCTGGCGATCCACGCGCGCAAAATGAGCAGCCGCCCGCGCCCGCCCGCCAGTCGCGAGAAGACATAGACGTTGAGCGTCTGCGAGGTGCCATAGGAAATGAGGCCCGCAAACTGCATCCGCGCGCCCTGACCGAGGAGGCGCGCGTAGGCCTCCTGATCGCCCCAGAACGGCGCGGGCGGCACCACGTTGATCACGAAAGTAAGCAGCAGCATCGAGCAGATCAGCGGCACGAAGCCGAAGCGCACCAGCTTGTTGGCCGCATCCTGCCCATAGAGTTCGGCCACCGCGCTCGCCATCACCACCAGCAGCAGAAAGGCGAAGATCCCGCTCTCGACCGCGAGATCGCCGATCAGCGGCCAGTGCCCCAACGCAGCGATCTTGGTGCCGAGCACGCCTGCCAGCACGACAAGCCCGCCGTAGAGCAGCGCAAAGGCAAACAGCGATGTGGGGATGGTCGGGGCCGGGCTATGGTCTTGCATTGGCAACGGTTAGCGGGATTTTGACCCTGCGCCAAATCCCGTTTAAGCCACGGTGCACAGGGATTTTCGGGGAGCTGCGGGCCAGCGATGCGCGTTTTGATGAGCCTCGCCGGCATGGCGCTGATCCTTGCGGTTGCGGTTCTCCTCTCCTCCAACCGCAGGGCGATCCGGCTGCGGGTGGTTGGGCCGGCCTTCGCGCTTCAGGCGGGTTTTGCCGCGCTGGTGCTCTATTTCCCTCCGGGCAATGCCGCGCTTCAGGGCGCTTCGGCGGGGGTCGAGGGGCTGCTCGGCTATGCCAAGGCGGGCGTTGCCTTCCTGTTCGGCCCGCTGGCCGATCCTGCCATCGGCGGCCGCAGCTTTGCCATCGCTGCGCTGCCGACAATCGTGTTCTTCGCAGCACTCATTTCCATCCTCTACTACCTCGGCATCATGCAGCTGGTGATCCGCTGGATCGGCGGGGGGCTGGAGAAGGTCACCGGCATCAGCCGCGTTGAGGCGCTGTGCGCCGCCTCCAACATCTTCGTCGGCCAGAGCGAATCGCCACTGGTGATCCGCCCCTATCTCGCCGCGCTCAATCCCTCGCAGATCTTCACGGTCATGAGCGTGGGCATGGCGGGCGTCGCGGGCACGATCCTTGCCGCCTATGCCGCGATGGGCATCCGGGTGGACTATCTCGTTGCCGCCGCATTCATGTCAGCCCCCGGCGGGGTGCTGATGGCCAAGCTGATCATGCCCGATGTGCCGCCGATGCCCGATGAACCCGCGGCCGAGGACCTCCCCAATCCGCACATCGCGGTTTCCGCGCCGGACGAGGAGCGCCCTGCCAATCTCATCATGGCCGCCAGCCAGGGCGCGCAGACGGGTGTGAAGCTGGCGGTGGCGGTCGGCGCGATGGTGCTTGCTTTCGTGGCGCTGGTCGCCATGGCGAACGGCCTGCTCGGCAGCATTGGCGCGCAGCTCGGCTATCCCGGCCTCTCGTTCCAGCAGATCCTTGGCGCGGTGTTCGCCCCCGTGTTCCTCCTCCTCGGCGCGCCCAACCGGGCCGAGGCCGCGCAAGCGGGCGGCCTGTTCGGCACCAAGATCGTGCTCAACGAATTTGTCGCCTTCATCGATCTGGGCGCGGCGAAGGACCTTTCCGCCCATACCGTCGCCATCGTCACCTTTGCGCTGTGCGGCTTTGCCAATTTCAGCTCGATCGCGATCCAGATGGCGGTTTCGGGCAGCCTCGCGCCCAATCAACGTCCGGTGATTGCCAAGCTGGGGCTTAAGGCGCTCGCGGCAGGTGCGCTCTCCAACCTGATGAGCGCGGCGCTCGCTGGAATGTTCCTCAGCGTATGAACCGATGACCGGCAGCGCCGCGATCAGAGCCGGGCTGGCCTATGGTCTGCTTGCCTTCGCGCTTGGCTTCATTCTCGGCATCGTGCGGACATTCCTTGTTGCCCCGGCGCTGGGAGCCTTTGCTGCTGTCGCTATCGAGATACCGGTGATGCTTGCCAGTTGCGTCCCGCTGGCGGTCTGGTGCCTGCGCCGATGGCGCATTGCGCGGTGGGGCAATGCTGCGCTGATGGGTCTTGCCGGGTTCGCGGTGCTCATGATTTGCGAAGTCCTGCTTGGGCTCGCCTTGGGGCAGGGGCTGCAGGCCATACTGGCCGCCATGGGAAAGCCGGCCGGTTTGCTAGGCCTTGCCGGTCAGATCGCCTTCGCGCTGCTGCCGCTAGGATGGACGGCGGCGCAGCGCCTGCCGCGCCAATAGCGGCAGGCCGAGCAGCACAAAGGGCGCGGCCATGAAGCCCCAGTAGCCGTTGTCGGGCCTGCCGAACACGGTGAGTGCAGCAAGGAACCCCGCGCTGCCGATGGCGGCGATGCGCTCCACTTCGCGGCCCCAGCGCAGCATGGCGGCCAGCGAGGCGGCAACAACCACGAGGATCAGCGGGCCGGGCAGACCGGTCAGAACCAGATTGCGGCGCAGCGCGTCGATCACCAGCGGCAGCCCGCCGAAACGCACCCAGCCGGGCGAGGTGAGGTCACCGGGGACGACTTGCGCGGCGACGAGCCGGGCGTGCAACAGCCAGAGCCCGGCAGCGAGCGCGATGGCAGCGACAGCCATGCCAGCGCGTTTCCAGTCCCGCTGCCAAACCGCGTGAATCACAATTGCCGCAAGCCACGCCAAAGCGGTCTCGCGTACCAGCACGGCCGTAAGCGCGAGGCCAATCGAGAGCCACGGCCGCCGATGCGCCGCGAGCGACAGCATGATCAGCAGCACGCTCCACTGCTCGTGGAGATAGACGTTGTCGGGAAAGAACGCGCCGAAAAGCCCCGCGACCGCTAGTGCCACGACCGCGAGCGCCTCGGCGGGCGGGCGCTCGGACAGGCTTTGCCTGAGCGCGATCAATGCGCCAAACAGCAGCGCGATCAGCGCGGCGGTGCGCATGGCGGTGCCGGGCAACAGCGCCAGCATATAAGTCATAGTCGGCGGGCGGACGGCGAGCGCGGGCTGCACCGGATAGGACCGCTCCCTCTGCGCGGCCATCGTCGCAGGGTAGAAGTTTTCCCCACCACGCACCCGTTCAACCACGGTGCGGTAGAGTTCCTGATCGAGCTGGACGGGTTTGGCCGGAGGCTTCGCCGCCAGTGGCATCGCCATGCAGGCTAGCACAGCCAGCAACAGTGCGCGCCACATTCTCAAAGCTCGCGCTTCAGATCGTAGAGCAGATCGAGCGCCGCGCGCGGGCTCAAGGAATCGATATCGATCGAGGCCAGCTTCTCGCGCAGCGCGTCGACCTTCTCCTCCGCCGCCTCGATCGCAGCAGCAAACAGCGGCAGATCATCGAGCCCAGCCGCCAGCCCGCCCGTCGCAGCGCGGCCCTTCTCCAGTCTGTCGAGCACCGATTTCGCGCGCTTGACCACCGGCGCAGGTACTCCGGCAAGGCGCGCGACGGCAAGGCCGTAGCTCTTGTCTGCAGGCCCCTCGGCCAGTTCGTGCAGCAGCACCAGATCGCCCTTCCACTCGCGCGCCCGCACGTGGTGGAGCGAGAGGGCCTCGCAGGTTTCGGCAAGGCGAGCCAACTCGTGATAGTGCGTCGCGAAGAGGCAGCGTGAGCGGTTCACCTCGTGCACGGCTTCTGCCACCGCCCAGGCCAGCGCGAGGCCGTCATACGTTGAGGTGCCGCGGCCCACCTCGTCGAGAATCACGAAGCTGCGCTCGCCTGCCTGTGCGAGGATCGCTGCGGTCTCGACCATCTCGACCATGAACGTCGAGCGTCCGCGCGCGAGGTTGTCCGCCGCACCGACGCGGCTGAACAGGCGGTCGACGATTCCGATTTCCGCCGCCTCTGCGGGAACGAAACCGCCCGCCTGCGCCAGGATCACGATCAGCGCGTTCTGCCGCAGGAACGTGGACTTGCCGCCCATGTTGGGGCCGCCGATCAGCCAGAGCCGGTCGCGCGGGGAAAGCGCGCAATCGTTGGCCACAAAGCGCTCGCCGCGTGCCGCCAGCGCCGCCTCGACGACCGGATGCCGACCACCACGAATGCTGAGCGCGGTGTCGTCTGAAAGGTGCGGCAGGCACCAGCCGCCCTCCGCTGCGCGCTCTGCCTGCCCGGCAGCCACGTCGATCCGCGCGAGCGCTGCTGCCGTTGCCGCGATGGCTTCGCGCGCTGCCACCGCGCGGGCCGTCAGGTCCTCGAAGTGCGCTTCCTCCGCTGCCAGCGCATGCCCGCCCGCTTCGGCAATGCGGCTCGCTTCCTCGTGCAGCGCGAGCGCGTTGAAGCGCACCGCGCCAGCCATGGTCTGGCGGTGGGTGAAGCCGCTGTCCGGCTGCATCAGCCTGTCGGCGTGGCGCGCCGGCACCTCGATGAAATAGCCGAGCACGCCGTTATGCCGGATCTTGAGCGAGGGGGTGCCGGTTTCCTCGCGGTAGCGCGCCTCGAGCGCGGCGATGGCGCGGCGTGAATTGCCCGCGGCATCGCGCAAGGCATCGAGCGCGGCGTCATAGCCCGCTGCGATGAAGCCGCCGCTCGCCCGCTCGGTCGGCGGCGCGGGCACAAGCGCACGGGCAAACAGATCGATCAGCGCGCCATGGCCGCCCAGTGCGGGGATCAGGCTGTCCGCCAGCGCCGGTCGTTCCACGCGTGCCGTGAGAATGGCTTGCACCCGCTGCGCCTCGCCCAGCCCGTCGCGCAGCTGGCCCAGATCGCGTGGGCTTCCCCGGCCTGCCACGATCCGCCCCAGTGCGCGGCCCACATCGGGCGCGGCGCGCAGCACGGCGCGCAGGTCCCCGCGCAGCAGCGGATCATCATGCAGCCAGCTCACGAGTTCGAGCCGCGCGCGGATCGCGCCGAGATCGGTAAGCGGCGCGGCGAGATCCTCCGCCAGCAGCCGCGCCCCGGCGCTGGTCACGCAGCGGTCGATCGCCTCGATCAGGCTGCCCTTGCGCCCTCCTCCCGAGGCCGAGAGAATTTCGAGGCTGGCGCGCGTCGCCTCGTCCATCGCCATGAAGGCGCCTGCTTCGCGCACCACTGGAGGCAGCAGCAAGGGCAGGTTTCCCCGCCCGACATGTTCGAGATAGTCGATCAGTCCCGCTGCCGCGGCCAGCATCGCGCGGCTGAACGCACCGAAGCCATCGAGCGTGGCGACGCCGTGCAGCGCCATGAGCCGGTCCGCACCGCGCTGCGAATCGAAAGCGCGGGCAGGGCGTTCGGCTGCCTCGGGCAGGTCGAGCGCGGAATCTTCGGCAACGACGAGTTCGGTTGCGCCGAGCCTGGCGAGTGCCGCGGGGAGCACCTCGGGCATGCACTCCTCCAGCTCCATCCGCCCGGTGGAGATGTCGCAGGCGGCGATCCCGACCGAGCCGCGCACCGTGCAGACCGCTGCCAGCACATTGGCGCGGCGCGGCTCGAGCAGAGCGTCCTCGGTCAGTGTCCCTGCGGTCACGAAGCGGACGATGTCGCGCGCGACAAGGGCCTTGGACCCCGCACGTTTGCGCGCTTCCTCCGGCGTTTCGGTCTGCTCGGCAATGGCGACGCGGCACCCGGCGCGGATCAGGCGCGCGAGGTAGCCTTCCGCCGAATGGACTGGCACGCCGCACATCGGGATCGGCGCCCCGCCATGTTCGCCCCGGCTGGTGAGCGCAATATCGAGTACGCTCGCCGCGATCTTCGCGTCCTCGAAGAACAGTTCGAAGAAGTCGCCCATGCGGTAAAACAGCAGGCACCCTTCGGCCTGCTGCTTCAGCGCAAGATATTGCGCCATCATCGGAGTTGGGGCATGGGAGTTCACAGCGCCCGTGGCTAGACCACGCGCGCGGGTTTCTCAAACGATCGACACCGGATATCGACATTTCCGGGCATGGGCTGGGCGGATGCTTCAAGGGTTCTTGGGGGGCGGGTGCCTCCAGGGGTCTGACGGGACGATCATTCCGATCCTTCCGACCGGCGCCGATGCGAAAGTGAACTGGGGTTGATGCAGGTCCGCGAGAAAACATTGGCCATGAGCCTGCGGGGGCTGTGGGAACGGGCGATAGCCCTGCCTTGGCTCAGTGCGCCCGGCATCATCATCACCGTCGTGCTGGTGTGCCTCCCCTTCGCGCTCGTCGAAGTGCCGCCGCTGATCGACGTTCCCGGCCATATGGGCGCCGCCGCGATCGAGGCCGCGCGCCCTGGCAATCCGTTGCTCAAGTACTTCTCGTGGAAGTGGGTCTTCACGCTCAACATCGGCGGCGATGTGCTGGCCAAGCTCATCGGCGCGCAGTTCGGCATTCTCGCCGCGGGCTGGTGGAGCACGGTGCTGGCGACGGGGCTTTTCGCGGGCGGCTGCCTTGCGACGATTCGCGTGCTCAACCCGAAGGGCGGGCACGGCGCGCCCTGGGCGCTGATGTTCGTGTTCAGCTTTCCGCTGCTGACGGGTTTCCTCAACTACATCCTCGCTACCGGCCTTTCGCTGATGGCCTTCGCCGCTGCGGTCTGGCTGGAGGACAAGCCGAAGCAGCGCGCCGCATTGCTGGTCGTGGCGCAGCCTGTGGCCATGCTCTGCCATGCCATCGGCGGCCTGCTGCTGGGCCTGCTTATCGGTGCCAACGCGCTGGGGCGCGAGATGGACCGCCTGCCTGCCGGCTGGTGGCACCCCTCGCAGTGGCGGCGCCTGCGTGATGAGCAGGATTGGCGGGCGATCGCCAAGCGCTTGTTCATCCTGTGCTGGCCGCTGGTGGCGACGATCGTCACGATCATCCTCTGGAAGTACTTCTCGCCTGATCCGGCGAGCAGCATGAACCGCTGGCGCTGGGACCAGAAGGCCTGGTACTTCGTGCTGACCTTGCGCGATCAATCGCTGCTGCTCGATGGCGCAACGACGCTGGCCTGCTTCGCACTGATCCTCTTCGGCTGGCTGCTCGGCGCGCGCTGGAAGTGGCAGCTGGGACTACCCGGCCTCCTCGTCTTCCTGCTGTTCGTCGCGATTCCCAGCGACATCAACGGCAGCAACTTCGTCGATGTGCGGCTGCTGCCGGTTGCGTGCATGCTGGCGCTCGGCCTGCAGGACTGGAGCGCTGTCTCGCTTGACCGGGCGCGCAAGATCGCACTGGTCGGTGCCTTGCTGCTCGGCACGCGGCTGGTGGTGACAGCGGCGAGCTTTGCCGATTATGCCGACGATTATCGCAAGCAGCTTTCTGCGCTTCACCATGTCGAACCGGGCAGCCGCGTACTCGCCTTCGTCGAGCATTCCTGCCTCGAGGAATCGTGGCGCAACACGCGGCGCGATCATCTTGCCAGCCTCGCCAGCCTTTATCGGCAGGCCTGGGTAAACGACAACTGGGCGGTGCCGGGGCTGCATATGGTGATCCCGCGCTTCCGCCCGGGGCGCAACTTTACCGCCGATCCTTCCGAATTCGTCTGGTCGCGCGCTTGCCGCGGCGGCCGCCTGCGCAGCGTGGATACCGCACTGAAATATGCCCCGATCGAGCGCGTCGACTACGTATGGCTCATCGACACCGGCCTGCCGCGCAACCCGGATTCGCGGCTTCAGCTGGTCTGGCAGGAAGGCCGCAGCCTGCTTTTCGCGGTGCGCCCCTTGGGTTTTCCGAAGTGGCGTTCTAAGGACCTGTAATCACGCCGTGTCCGCGGCGCGTGCCCTCTGCAACACGTCTTGCCGTGGGGATGCTGCCGGGCCAGGGAACCGCGCGCGCCGATGGGGGATGGGATGACCGACGAGAGCAATGTCCGCTTCACCGAACGTGAGGCGCTGTTCTACCACAACACGATTCGCCCCGGTAAGATCGAGATCATCGCTTCGAAGCCGATGGCAACGCAGCGCGACTTGAGCCTCGCCTATTCGCCCGGTGTCGCCGTCCCGGTGCGCGCCATCGCGGAAGACCCCGCCACCGCCTACGACTATACCGCCAAGGGCAACCTCGTTGCGGTTATTTCCAACGGCACTGCCATCCTCGGGCTCGGCAACCTCGGTGCGCTTGCCTCGAAGCCGGTGATGGAAGGCAAGGCGGTGCTCTTCAAGCGCTTTGCCGACGTCGATTCGATCGACATCGAACTCGCGACTGAGGACCCGCAGGCCATCATTGACGCGGTGACGCTGATGGAGCCGAGCTTCGGCGGCATCAACCTCGAGGACATCAAGGCGCCCGAGTGCTTCATCATCGAACAGGCGCTCAAGGAACGCCTCAAGATCCCGGTGATGCACGATGACCAGCACGGCACCGCGATCATCTCCGCCGCCGGCCTGCTGAACGCCTGCTTCCTCACCGGGCGCAACCTCGCTGACGTGAAGGTCGTGGTGAATGGCGCGGGCGCCGCTGCCATCGCCTGCACCGCGCTGATCAAGGCGATGGGCGTGCGCCACACCAACGTCACCATGTGCGACAGCAAGGGCGTCATCTACATCGGCCGGGCCGGCGTGGACCAGTTCAAATCGGCCCACGCAATCGATACGCCCAAGCGCACGCTCGAAGAAGCGCTCGAAGGCGCGGACATCTTCCTCGGCCTCTCTGTCCAGGGCGCGGTGACGCCCGAGATGGTCAAGAAGATGGCACCGCAGCCGATCATCTTCGCGATGGCCAACCCGGATCCCGAAATCACCCCGCCTGAAGCCAAGGCGGCGCGGCCCGATTGCATCGTCGCGACCGGCCGTTCGGACTATCCGAACCAGGTCAACAACGTGCTCGGCTTCCCCTTCATCTTCCGCGGCGCGCTCGATGTGCGGGCCACCGCGATCAACGAGGAAATGAAGATCGCCGCCGCCCGCGCCATTGCTGAACTGGCGCGCGAGCCGGTGCCGGAGGAAGTGGCGGCGGCCTATGGCCAGAACCACACCTTCGGGCTCGATTACATCATCCCCGCGCCGTTCGATCCGCGCCTGATGGAAGTCGTCTCCTCCGCTGTCGCCAAGGCGGCGATGGACTCGGGCGTCGCGCAGAAGCCGATCGAGGATTTCGACGCCTATCGCACCGAACTCAAGGCGCGGCTGAACCCCACTACCGGCGCGCTCACCAGCGTCTATCAGCAGGTCAAGGAAAACCCCAAGCGCGTCGTTTTTGCCGAGGCGGAGAACGAAGTCGTGCTGCGTGCGGCGATCCAGTACCGCGATTTCGGCTATGGCACCCCGGTGCTCGTCGGCCGCACCAAGGCGGTCTGCGACCTGCTGACCGAACTCGGCGTCGGCGATCCCTCCAGCTTCGAGATCCACAACTCCGCCGTCTCGCCGCTCGTACCGGAAATGGTGGCCTATCTCTACGAGCGGCTCCAGCGGCGCGGCTTCATGGAGCGCGATGTGCGCCGCATGGTCAACCAGGACCGCAACGTTTTCGCCTCGCTCCTCGTCGCGCTCGGCCACGGCGATGCGATGATCTCGGGCATGACCCGCACTTTCGCGCAGACGATCAAGGAAGTGCGTCAGGTGCTCGATCCCAAGCCCGGTCACTTGCCGTTCGGCATCCACATGATGGTCGCCAAGAACTACACCGTGTTCCTCGCCGACACGACGGTGAACGAGCGGCCGAATGCGGCCGAACTGGCGCACATCGCCACCGAAACCGCTGCCGTCGCGCGCCGCATGGGCCATGAACCGCGCGTCGCGTTCCTGTCCTATTCTACCTTCGGCAACCCGAGTGGCCGCTGGCTTGACGATATCCGCGGCGCGGTCGCGATCCTCGACGAGCAGCAGCCGAACTTCGAATACGAAGGCGAGATGGCGCCCGATGCCGCGCTCAATCCCAAGGTCATGGCGAACTATCCGTTCAGCCGTCTTTCGGGCCCTGCCAACGTGCTGATCATGCCCGGCCTGCAATCGGCCAACATCTCGGCCAAGCTGCTGCGCGAACTCGCGGGCAACGCGGTGATCGGCCCGATGCTGATCGGCATGGAAAAGCCCGTCCAGATCGCGGCGATGACCTCGATCGCACCGGATATCCTGACGCTGGCGGTGCTTGCGGCAGCGGGGGTTGCGGGGTGACCTGACCGCGCCGATTGCGGCTGTGGTGCAATGTGTTACATTGTGTTCAGCTTAAAGGAGCACGCGAAATGGGCGCCAGCACGACAATGACGATTCGGGTCACACCGGATCTCAAGGAAAAGCTCGGCCGGCTGGCGCAAAGTACACGCCGGTCTAGCTCATTCCTCGCGGTGGAGGCTGTCGAAGCCTATGTGAACCGCGAACTGCAGATCATCGAGGGTATCCAGCAAGGCCTTGCTGATATGCATGCGGGCCGCGTGATACCGCACGATGAAGCAATGGCGGAAGCCCGCCAGATCATTGCCGAAGCGCGGCAAGCAAAGACCGCCTAACGGTGCGGCGCGTCGTTTGGGCAAACAGCGCCAAGGACGATTTTCTGGCTATTGTGCGCCACATCGCCGCCGATGATCCCGGCGCTGCCGAACGCGTGCTTGCAGCGATTCAGCAAACCGGAAACGCCCTCGCCGATTTCGCTACTGGCCATCCGGGCCGGGTTGCGGGAACTTACGAGAAGTCCGTCGCCCGGCTACCCTATGTGATTGCCTATGCGCTGGGGGCCGACGAAACGGACCTGACCATTCTTCGCGTGATCCACACCTCGCGGAACTGGGAGGCTGACCAATGGCCGGAATGACATCATGCCTTTCCGGGGTTCTCCCCAGCTCGCGCGATTCGGTTCAGGGCGCTATGGAAGGTCAGCGAAGGCGGCGAATTGCTTGAACCGGCGCGGCTGGAATTGGTGGTTAGTTGTCATCATGGGATTGCTGTGGTCAGCCCATCAACCGTCCCAATCTTCCCAAGAGCGGAAGCGAACCACGGTTTCGTTTTCTGCGCGGATTAATTCGTGGTCAACTTTGAGCGCCTCAAAGTGAGACGCGTTTAGCCAACGAAGTCCCTCATTTAAATCAACGGGTTGCCAGCCGGGTATTTCAACCGTGACGTCATTCACGTCGCCAAGTTCGGCCAGCAAGCGATCGCGGTGTTCGATCCAACGCTCTTCAGCCGATAATCCCATAATCGATCCTCAACCCTTATCTAAGACTAGTATCGCTATGTCAGCGAATGTCCGCAACTGGGCGGAAGCAGCCCTAAATCACCACAGCCGAGACCGAAGGTATTCGTCACCCCGGACTTGATCCGGGGTCCCGCTTCTCGCCGCAAACGCGGCGCTCGCCTTCCCAAGCGGGACCCCGGATCAAGTCCGGGGTGACGGGGAGTGGGCGATTTCGGACGGAAGGAATTGGATTAAATCAACCCCGCCAGCGGACTGCTCGGATCGGCGTACTTGCGCGTCCCCATCCGCCCCGCCAGATAGGCGTCGCGCCCGGCTTCGACTGCCGCCTTCATCGCACGCGCCATGCGGATCGGGTCCTTGGCCTCGGCGATGGCGGTGTTCATCAGCACGCCGTCGCAGCCGAGTTCGAGCGCCACGGCGGCATCGCTCGCGGTGCCGACGCCGGCATCCACCAGCACCGGCACTTTGGCGCCTTCGACGATCAGGCGGATCGTCACGCGGTTCTGGATGCCCAGGCCCGAGCCGATCGGCGCGCCCAGCGGCATCACCGCGACTGCGCCCGCATCTTCCAGCTGCTTGGCCGCGATGGGATCATCGACGCAGTAGACCATCGGCAGGAAGCCTTCCTTGGCCAGCACTTCGGTGGCGCGGATCGTCTCGACCATGTTGGGATAGAGCGTGCGCGCCTCGCCCAGCACTTCGAGCTTCACCAGATCCCAGCCGCCCGCCTCGCGCGCCAGCCGCAAGGTGCGGATCGCATCCTCGGCGGTGAAGCACCCGGCGGTGTTGGGGAGGTAGGTGATCTTCTTCGGGTCGATGAAATCGGTCAGCATCGGCGCCTTGGGATCGCTGACATTCACCCGGCGCACCGCCACGGTCACGATCTCGGCGCCCGAAGCCTCGACCGCCGCCGCGTTCTGCGCGAAGTCCTTGTACTTGCCGGTGCCGACGATCAGCCGCGAACGGAAGGTGCGACCGGCCACGGTCCAGGTGTCATCATCCTGCCCACCGCCGACGAAATGCACGATTTCCAGCAAATCGCCGTCTGCAATCTGGACAGCCGCCAGCGTCGAGCGGGGGACGATCTCGCCATTGCGCTCAACCGCGACCTTGGCTGGATCGAGTCCGAGGCTGCGCACGAGATCGGCGATCGAGCCGGGCGGGGCGCGGCGGGGTTCGCCATTGATGGTGAGGGTGAGAGTCGCTGCAGTATCGGTGGCCATGCGGCGGGCTTTAGCGCCCAGCACGGTCCGTGCAAGTGATCAGGACGGGCAAGCTGTCAGCAGGTGTTGCGACGCATGTTCACGATATGCGCCGAGGCGACCAGCACCACGCCGCAAATCGTCAGCAGTGCTTCGGCGGTGCCATGGTCGCTGGCGATCGCGGCGGCCATCAGCGCAAGGCCCGTGGCGCCGAGTGCCAGCGGCAGGCGATGGCCATGGCGCAGCGCGCCCGCACCGATGGTGAGCAGGCCAACAACAAAAGCCGCAACCAGCCCGAACCGGTGAATTGCAGGATTGAGCAGCACGCCGCCGCCAAGCCCCAGCACCCCGATCAGGAACAACCCGGCCACGCAGTGCACCATGCACAGCCCGCTTATCAGCACACCCAGCCGGTCAAACCGGCCGCGCAGCATCGCGGGGGAGGAGTCGGGTCGGTCGGTCATGTTGGTCGCTATATGTAATAGTATCACATAACGCAATGCTCAAGGACCGTTCCGGGGCAACCCCTATAGGCATGCCCCCATTGGCGCTTGCGTTTCAGCGGCCTCGCGAGCAGAGGCGCGGCCATGAATGCTGTTGCCTTGGCCCCGGCCCGTTCTCGTGAGCGCACTCCCGCGCCGCTTGCGCTGTCCCGCTGGCTGCTCGTCGTAGCGCTGATGATCATTGGCATCGTGGTCGTTGGCGGGATTACACGGCTCACCGAATCGGGCGTCTCGATCACCGAATGGAAGCCCGTCTCGGGCGCGCTGCCGCCGCTGACCGATGCGGACTGGCAAACCGAGTTCGACAAGTACCGTCAGACGCCGCAGTACGTGCTCGTCAACGGCCCCGCGGGCATGACGCTCGCCACCTACAAGTTCATCTTCTTCTGGGAATGGGTTCACCGCCTTCTCGCGCGCACCATCGGCATGGCCTTCGCGCTGCCGCTCGCATGGTTTTGGCTGCGTGGGCAGATCCCTGCAGGCTACAAGCCACGCCTGCTGGCGCTGCTGGCGCTGGGCGCGTTGCAGGGCGCGATCGGCTGGTGGATGGTGAAGTCCGGCATCGTGAGTGATGTGAAGGTCAGCCACTTCCGTCTCGCCGCGCATCTGCTGGTGGCGTTGACCACGCTCGCCGGCGTGATCTGGACCATGCTCGATCTGCGCGCACTGGCCCGGGGCGAGCGGCGCGCCAGGCTGACCGGCTTTGCGGCGCTGGCGCTCGGCATGCTGCTGGTGCAGCTGTTCTACGGCGCGCTCCTGGCAGGGATGCGCGCGGGGACCGTGGCGGGTGGCGGCTGGTTCAACTGGGATGTCTGGCCGCTGATGCAGGGCGCGTTCTTCCCCGCCGGTATCGAATGGTCACTCGGCGCCGCGCATGCCTTGTTCTCCGATCCCTACCTCGTTCACTTCATCCATCGCTGGTGGGCATGGGCGGTCGTTGCCGTGCTCGTTGTCATGGGACGCAAGCTGCGTCGCGCCGGCGCGCGGCCGGCATCGGTCGCGATCCACACCGCCTTCGGCACGCAGATCGTGCTCGGCATCGCGACGGTGATGAGCGGCGTGACGATCTGGATCGCGGTGCTCCACCAGCTCACCGGCGCGCTGCTGGTGGCCTGCACGGCATGGGGCGCGCACCGCCTCGGAAAGCAGGTTTGAAGTTTGATCCGCTAACGCGGATGGCTGGTGCCGCCCACGTTTCAGCCTTGCTGAGACGTCAAACAGGCAAGAGGTATTATTTTACCTCCCCTGAAACCCGCCGTTTGCTTGACTCTTTCGGCATTTGTGAGCAAAGGCGCGCTTCCTCGCCATGGGACGGGCTTCGGTCCGCGCACAGGGCGTACCACAATTCCAGGATGGGTTTCAGCCATGAAGGCGCTCACGAAAGTCACCCGGTCGATCAAGCCGGCCGAGGTGGAGAAGAAGTGGCATCTCATTGATGCCGATGGCCTTGTTGTCGGCCGTCTCGCGGTGATCATCGCCAATCACCTGCGCGGCAAGCACAAGCCGAGCTACACCCCGCACGTCGATTGCGGCGATCACGTCGTCGTGATCAACGCCGACAAGGTGAAGCTCACCGGCAACAAGCTCAAGGACAAGATCTACTACAAGCACACCGGTTACGCCGGCGGCATCAAGGAAGTCACCGCGGACAAGGTCCTCAATGGTCGCTTCCCCGAGCGCGTGCTTGAGAAGGCTGTCGAGCGCATGATCCCGCGCGGCCCGCTCGGCCGGGCCCAGATGCGCGCGCTGCATCTCTACGCCGGAGCTGAACATCCCCACGCCGGGACCCAGCCCCAGCCGCTCGACGTCGCTTCGATGAACCGCAAGAACAAGGTGGGTGCGTAAGACATGTCTGAAACCGATACCGTCTCCAGCCTCGCGGATCTCAAGGATCTGACCTCGGCTGCTCCCGCTGCTCCTGTCTCGGCCTCGCCTGAAGCGCCCCGCGCCCCGTCGGCTCCCGCCGCGCCGCTGCGTGAACGTGAAGTCGATGCGCAGGGCCGCTCCTACGCCACTGGCCGCCGCAAGGACGCCGTGGCCCGCGTGTGGATCAAGCCCGGCTCGGGCAAGATCACCGTCAACGGCCGCGATCAGGAAGTCTACTTCGCGCGCCCGACGCTGCGTCTCGTGATCAACCAGCCGTTCGACATCGCTGACCGTTCGGGCCAGTACGATGTGATCGCCACCGTCAAGGGCGGCGGTCTCTCCGGCCAGGCCGGTGCGGTCAAGCACGGCATCTCGCAGGCGCTGACCAAGTTCGAGCCTGCGCTGCGCAGCGCTGTCAAGGCCGCCGGGTTCCTGACCCGCGACCCGCGCGTTGTCGAACGCAAGAAGTACGGCAAGGCCAAGGCGCGCAAGAGCTTCCAGTTCTCGAAGCGCTAATCAAAGCCAGCCGTATCGAAACAAGAAGGGCGCGGGTTTCCGCGCCCTTTTTTGTTAGCAGAGCAAGTTTTACCCGGCGGACCGGTCTTCCGGCCCGGGATGTTGCACCAGCGCAGCGCTCGATCTCCCCTATGCCGCCCGACCGGATGATCGGGACCGACGGCGCGCCAATCGAATCCGATATGGTTATCAACTCCACGGCGAGTAGATGGCCGTGGTCACGAAAACAGGTGGCGAGGTTCCGGCCAATACGGCAACGCCGGCGAGGCAGAATGCGCCAATAATGGCCGATCTGCCGAACGGCAGCTTCCTCTTCACCCGGACGGAAACGCGCGCCAGGTCGCGGCGAGCGATCCTGATATGGGTGCAAACCGGTTAACGGATTGCCCCGGCGCGGTAACCATCATCGTTATCGGATGGCAAGGTTTGAAGCCTTAAGACCGACGTACGTTCAGTTACGGGATTGTACGCTGATGCCCAATATCTTCTACGGCGATGCCACCAACAACTACATTGTTTCAGCCAACGGCGAAGACATCATCTACGGCTACGATGGCATCGACGAGCTGCACGGTCGCGGTGGCACCGATCAGCTCTTTGGCGGCAACGGCGAAGACACCCTGTTCGGCGAGGATGGCACCGATACGCTCGATGGCGGCGCTGATAACGATCAGCTCGACGGCGGCTACGGCAACGACACGCTGACCGGTGGCAGCGGCGACGATCTGTTCACGGTCAACGACGATACCGATACGATCACCGACCTCGGCGATGGCAACGACAATCTCAGCGTCGGCCCCGGCGCGATTGCCAATGCCACTGTGGTGGCAGCCTGGGCGGCAAGCTCCGCCACGATCAACGACGGCACCGTCAACATCTCAACCGTCGGCTTTGCCGTCGATCTCGGCCTTGCCGGTGGCGGCACGGGCTTCAACGTTACCAACACCGGCGCAGCGACCACGCTGACCGGTTCGGCGCAGAACGACACGCTCACGGCCGGCGTGGGCGCCGATACGCTGATCGGCGGTAGCGGGGACGACCGGTTCGTCAGCCGCGCCCATCTCGCCACCGTGGTCTATGCCGGCAACCAGGCCGATTACACCGTGACCAAGGTTGGCGTGAGCACTTGGGAAGTGGTCGACAACAACGTCGAAGACGGCAACGATGGCACCGATACGCTGGTCGGCATTCCGACCATCCAGTTCGCCGACGGCTCGGTCGATCTGCCGCTCAACCAGGCACCGGTCCTGGCGCTGCCGATCGCCGATCGCGCGCTCAAGGAAGATGCGCCGCTCAGCTACACGATCCCGGCGGGCACCTTCAGCGATCCCGATGGGGACACGCTGTCCCTCTCGGCAACGCTGGCCAACGGTTCGGCACTGCCGACGTGGCTGGTGTTCGATGCGGACACCGGCACGTTCTCGGGCACTCCGCCCAAAGACTATAACGGCCAGATCGCGCTCAAGGTCACTGCGACGGATGGCGAATACAGCGTCTCCGACAGCTTCACGCTCTCCGTAACGCCCGTCAACGACGCCCCGGTGATCACCTCGGGCGGCGGCGGTGCCGAGGCAGACTACACCGTGCTCGAGAACATCCGCGAGGTCACCCGCGTGACGGCCAGCGATGTCGATGCGGGCGCGGTGCTGCGCTACGCGATTGTCGGCGGCGCCGATGCCGGTCTGTTCAAGATCAGCTCGCGTACCGGCGGGCTCATCTTCAAGGCCGCGCCGGATTTCGAGGACCGGGCCGATGCCGATGGCAACGGGGTCTATGACGTCGTGGTCCGGGTCAGCGATGGCTGGGCTTCCGATACGCAGACCCTCCACATCACTGTCGGGGATGTGGTCAACGAAGTTCTCAGGGGCAGCACGACGGCCAACGACCTGCAAGGCGCCGGCGGCGCGGATCGCCTCTATGGCTACGCCGGAAACGATACGCTCGATGGCGGCGCGGGTAACGACAAGCTCTACGGCGGGCTTGGTGCCGACGCGCTGCTTGGCGGCGGTGGGACCGACCGCCTTTACGGCGGCGAGGGCGTCGATACCCTGACTGGCGGAGCGGGCCTCGATCTGTTCGTCTTCGACCTTTCGCCGAATACCGCCGGAAATGTCGATGTCATCACCGACTTCTCCCACGCCGAGCGCGACAAGATTGCCCTCAGCCTCGCCGATTTCTCGGGCTTCGCGAAGACCGGCGCGATCACCGCCGACCAGTTCTACGCGGCTGCCGGCGCCACGAGCGCGCAGGATGCCACGGACCAGCTTGTCTACAACACCAGCAACGGCGCGCTCTACTACGATGCCGACGGGGTTGGCGGGAAGGCCGCGGTGCAGATCGCGACCATCGCCAATTTCGATACGGCAGGCCTTGCCTACAACGATATCCTGATCCTCGCCTGAAGCTCAGGCACAAGGGGGCAGCACACGTGGCGGCCCGCTCTCCCGGGGGGGAGGGCGGGCCGCCCGGCGTCAGGGCCTCAGTGCCCTGGTGCGTTGCGCTTCACGCTCTCGGCCATGCGGGCAAGCTGCTCGGGGGTGGCATCGGTCTGGTAGCGCGCCTTCCATTCGGCGGCGGGCAGGCCGTGGATCACTTCACGCGCGGCAGTCTTGTCCAGCGGCGCACCAGCATCCACGATCCAGTCCGCCAGGCAATTGCGGCAAAAGCCGGCAAGACCCATGAGCTCGATGTTCTGCGCGTCGTGCCGATGGCGCAAGTGCCTGACAAGGCGGCGGAACGCGGCGGCGGCTACAGCATCGGGAAGTGCATCGAGGGCATCGGCCGTTGATGCTTTTGCATTGGTTTCTGCATTCGTATCCATTGGGTTCGTCCTTGGGTTTTGCCGGTAGGTAGGCCATAGGGCCAGCGCATTCAATTCGAGGTGATAGACGTGGCAAAACTGGATCCCCGTGGCCGCAAGGTGAAGATCCTCGCCACCGTCGGGCCGGCCAGCCGCTCGCCCGAGATGCTGGAAAAGCTGTTTCGCGCCGGGGCTGATGCCTTTCGCGTCAACATGAGCCACGGCGAACATGCCGTGCATGCCGAGACGATCGCCGCAATCCGCGCGCTGGAGCGCAAGGTGAACCGGCCGATCACCGTGCTGTGCGATCTCCAGGGCCCCAAGTTGCGCGTCGGTCAGTTCAAGGATGGCCGCGCGGTGATCCGCCATTCGGGCCACTTCACGCTCGATCGTAATCCCGAACCGGGCGACGAGACCCGCGTCCAGCTGCCGCATCCCGAGTTGTTCGGCATCCTGAAGCCCGGCCAGCGCCTGCTGATCGACGATGGCAAGCTGCGCCTGCGCGTGATCCGCGCCGACGACAACGCAATCCTCTGCTCGGCCGAAGTCGGCGGGGTGATTTCGGATCGCAAGGGCGTCAACGTCCCCGATGCGGTGATCCCGGTTCCCGCGATGACCGACAAGGACCGCCGCGACCTTGCCTTCGCGGTCAGCCAGGGTGCGGACTGGATCGCGCTCTCCTTCGTCCAGCGGCCCGAGGACGTCGCCGAGGCGCGCCGCCTGATGGGCGGCTACGGCGCGCTCATGGCCAAGATCGAGAAGCCCGCAGCCATCTCGCGTCTTGACGAGATTCTCGAGCTTGCGGACGGCCTCATGGTCGCGCGCGGCGATCTCGGCGTCGAGCTCAATCCCGAGCAAGTGCCACCGCTGCAGAAGCGGATCGTCGAAAAGGCGCGGCGCGAGGGCAAGCCGGTCGTCGTCGCGACGCAGATGCTCGAATCGATGATCGAGAGCCCGACGCCGACCCGCGCCGAAGTCTCCGACGTTGCCAACGCCGTCTATGACGGTGCCGACGCGGTCATGCTCTCCGCCGAAACCGCCGCGGGCGCCTGGCCCGAGGAAGCGGTCACGATCATGGACCGCATTGCCAGCGAGGTCGAGAACGACCCGGGCTATGCTGCGCGAGTCCACTTCATCGAGACGCGGCCCGATCCCACCACGGCCGATGCGCTCGCCGAAGCCTGCGCGAGCATTGCCAAGGCGCTGCCGATCGCGGGCATTATCGTGTTCACCGGCTCCGGTTCCACCGCCCGCCGCGTCGCGCGCGAACGGCCCGGCGTGCCGATGCTCGTGCTCACGCCGTCCACGTTCACCGCGCGCAAGCTTGGTCTGCTGTGGGGTGCCCATGCTGTCGCCACCAAGGATATCGGCAGTTTCGAGGAGATGATCGCCAAGGGCAAGCGCATGGCCCTGCGCCACGCTTTCGGCACCGCCGGCTCGCGGCTGATCACGCTGGCGGGTGTGCCCTTCGGCACTCCGGGCTCGACCAACCTTCTCCACATGGTGACCCTGACCGGCGACGAACTCGCCAAGCACCACGACGCCTGATTCAACTTCAGGCGCGCGGGGTTCAGCCCCGCGCGCCGAACAGCGCCGACCCGACGCGGATATGCGTTGCGCCCAGCATCACGGCAGTCTCGAAATCGTCGCTCATGCCCATCGAGCGCCCGGCAAGGCCGTGATCGTCCGCGAGCTTGGCGAGCAGCGCGAAGAACGGCGCCGCTTCTATGCCCGCCGGTGGCACGCACATCAGCCCGATCACTGGCAGGTCGGCGGTCCGCGCCTCGTCCAGCAGCGCAGGCAATTCGCCAATCGCGCAGCCGCCTTTCTGCGGCTCGTCGCCAATGTTGACCTGCACGAACAGCGGTACGCGGCGGCCGGTCTTGTCCATGGCCTTGGCCAGCGCGGTGAGCAGCGAAGACCGGTCGAGCGAATGGATGCAGTCGAACCGGCGCACCGCTTCCTCGGCCTTGTTCGATTGGAGCTGGCCGACGAGGTGTAGCTCGATATCGGGATGGGCCTCCTGCAGCGCGGGCCACTTGCCATCAGCTTCCTGCACGCGGTTCTCGCCGAACACGCGCTGCCCTTCGCCGATCAGCGGCAGGATCGCCTCGGCCGGATGAGTTTTCGAGATCGCGATCAGGGTCACGTCGCCGGCCTTGCGGCGGGCAATCGCGGCGGTGCGGGCGATACGCTCGCGCACGGCGGCGAGCGGGGTCATGGCGGCCAATGCGGCCTCTGGATCGGTCATGGGCCGGTGCTATAGGCGGGGGATGCACCGGTGTCATCCTGTCCCGCGGGTCGTCCTGCTGAGCGATGCGCGCAATGATCATCGGCTGGAATCCGCCATTTCCCGCCTCCCGCCGGGCAGCGCGCTGGTGTTTCGCCACTACCATCTGCCGCCTGCCGCGCGCCGCGCACGGTTCGAGGTGCTGCGCCGGCTCTGCGGCCGCCGCCGCGTGCTGATCCTGACCGCCGGGGAGGCGCACGGCTGGCGCGCGGATGGTCGCTATGGCGCCCCGCGCGATCTCGGCCGCACCGCCGGCCTGCGGCTTGCCACGGCGCATTCGCTGGCAGAGATCGGCACCGCCATCCGCGCACGGGCGAGCGCGATCCTGCTCTCGCCGGTCTATCCCACCCGCTCGCACCCGGGCGCGCCGGTGCTGGGGGCGGTCCGCTTCCTTGCTCTGGCGCACCGTTCGCCGCTACCGGTCATCGCGCTCGGCGGCATGACGAGGCGCCGCGCCGCGCGCCTCCCCGTGTGGGGCTGGGCCGCCATCGACGGCCTCGCCTGAACCCCGCAGAAACCCGCGACTCGCCGGGATTCCTTGGATTCCGCGTGCCATGGATTCTTGACGCCATGCCCTCTTCAGGCGCATGAAGAGCGCCAGAAGGGACAGGTTTCATGGCATCTCGCGCACTCGTTTCGCCCGCCGGAGGGCGTGCTGCCAAGGCCGCAGACTGGCGCGCGATCCTGCGGCGCAGCTTCCGCCGCAGCGCGGAACTGATCGGCGCAGCCCTGCTGTTTGCCACGATGATCGCGCTCGCGCTGGCGCTGGCGACCTACACGCAGACCGATCCCTCGGGCAGCACCGCCTCGGGCAGCCCGGTCGAAAACTGGATGGGCCTGCCCGGCGCCTGGGCGGCGGAGCGCGTGCTGCTGTTCTTTGGCCTGCCGAGCGTGCTGCTCCTTCCGTTGCTCTATGTCTTTGCCCGCCGGCTGTGGGACGCTGCGGGCGATCTGATCGACATGGACGAGGAGGACGAAGGTTTCGCCCCGCTTCCAGCATGGTGGCGCCTCGCCCTGATGCTCATGCTTGCGATGGCGCTCGTCGGTACAGCCTTTGCGCTGATGCTGACCGGGCCGGGCGGCACGCTTCCGGCGGGCGCTGGCGGACTGGGCGGCTTGCTCGGTGCGGCGCTCATCCGCGGCATCGCGCACTTGCTGCCAGATGCCGAACTGTGGATCGTGCGGGGCGCGGCGGCCCTTACGGCACTCTGCGGGCTCTTCGTCACCGCGCAGGTGTTTGCATTCGACTGGCACCGCCTGCCGCGCATGCCCGCCTTCCTGCGGCGCGGCGAGCGTCCGGCGCATCCCGCCACAGCCGGGGTTGCCGCGCTGCTCCCCAAACGTCAGCCGAAGGCGCGCACCGAGGCCGCAGGCGAGATCGCGGGCGCTGCCCCGTCCGATGCGCCGGCGCAGCGTCGCCGCCCAACCGAAATCACCGATCCCTCGCGTCCGCCAGCGCTTGCGGCCACCGCCGGCAAGGCACGACAAGGCGATCTGTTCGATCAGTATGAGCTGCCCGGTCTCGACATCCTCGAGCCGCTGCCCGCCGCCACCGGCCCGAAGATCGACAAGCTCGCGCTCGAACGCAATGCGCGCCTGCTCGAGAACGTGCTCGACGATTTCAACGTGAAAGGCGAAATCACTGCCGTCCGCACCGGCCCGGTCGTCACGATGTACGAACTGGAGCCCGCGCCCGGCATCAAGGCCAGCCGCGTGATCGGCCTCGCCGACGATATCGCCCGCAACATGAGCGCAATTTCCGCGCGCGTCTCCTCGATTCCCGGCCGCACCGTCATGGGCATCGAATTGCCCAATGCCGTGCGCGACATGGTCTCGTTCCGCGAGCTCGTTTCCTGCGACAAGTTCGTGAACTCGAAGGGCATGCTGCCGATCATCCTCGGCAAGGATATCGCGGGTGAACCCATCGTGGCGGACCTTGCCACGATGCCGCACCTGCTGGTTGCGGGCACCACCGGCTCGGGTAAGTCCGTGGGCCTCAACTGCATCCTGCTCTCGCTGCTTTATCGGCTCACGCCGCAGCAATGCCGCCTGATTCTCGTCGATCCCAAGGTGCTCGAACTCAAGTCCTACGACGATATCCCGCACCTCCTCTCGCCCGTGGTGACGGAGCCCTCGAAGGCGGTCCGCGCGCTCAAGTGGGCGGTCGAGGAAATGGAGCGGCGCTACCGCATGATGTCCTCGGTCGGCGTGCGCAACATTTCCGGCTTCAACGAGAAGGTCCGCGCCGCCGCCAGCAAGGGCAAGCCACTCGGCCGCCGTATCCAGGTCGGCTTCGATCCCGATACCGGCGAGGAGCTGTTCGAGGAGCAGCAGCTCGATTATCAGGTGCTGCCGCAGATCGTGGTGATCGTCGATGAGCTGGCGGACCTCATGGTTACTGTCGGCAAGGAAATCGAAGTCCTCATCCAGCGCCTCTCGCAGAAGAGCCGCGCGGCGGGCATCCATCTCATCATGGCAACGCAGCGCCCCTCGGTCGACGTCATCACCGGCGTGATCAAGGCCAACCTGCCCACCCGCATCAGTTTCGCCGTCACCAGCCGGATCGACAGCCGAACGATCCTTGGCGAGCAGGGCGCCGAGCAGCTGCTCGGCAAGGGTGACATGCTCTACAAGCCCAGCACCGGCGCGATCAGCCGCGTCCACGGGCCCTTCGTCAGCGATGAGGAAGTCGAGCGGGTCGCCGATCACTGGCGCGGGCAGGGCGCACCCGACTATGTGGACAGCGTCACCGAGGAGCCGGAAGACGGCGGCTTCGGTTTCGACGACCTCGACGCGACCGCCTCGGACAACCCGGAGGAGCGCAAGTACCGTCAGGTCTGCCAGCTCGTGTTCGAAAGCCAGAAGGCCTCGGCGAGCTGGGTCCAGCGCCAGATGGGGGTGGGCTACAACACCGCCTCCAAGTGGATCGAGCGCATGGAAGCGGACGGCTTCGTCGGCCCCGCCAACCATGTCGGTCGGCGAGACATTTACCGGGACAAGGACGGCAATCCGCTGTGATAGCGCGCCTCGCGCCAGCAGTGCCTTAACGCTGTCCGGTCGCTGCCGTTCTCCTGTCTGAACCGGTGGCACCGCGCTCTGCCCTTCAGCGCCGCTGTCGGCTCTCCGGGTTTACGCCCGGGATGGCGTCCAACGAGCGAGAAAGGTCAAGGCGTGCCCTATGTAGCCCTGTCCCAGTGCTGGTTCACCAGGGCCCATCAGCCGACCGCGTGGCGCGCGCACGAGGACGATGGCGGGATCTACAGCATCTGCCGCCACTGCGGCCGCCGCATCGTGACATGGGGCCGGCATCGCTGGTCGATCGCCGATGGGCTCGATGTTGCGCACCTCGCCGAAACCGCAACCGGCCGTTTCCTCACCGTGCTCGATAGCGCAGATGAATTCGTCGTGCGCCGCTTCACCGTCGATCACCTGCCCGATGAGGCGGCGATCGAGGCGTTCAAGCTCGAACTGCGCGAGCGCTATGGCATGGACGAGCCGGGCAGCGATCTCACTCTGCTCGACAGCGCAGACAAGAAAGTGCAGCGCCCCCGCAAGGCCCCGCCTATGGCCGCCCGCGCCGCACCGGGTACCCCGCGAACCGCTTGATCCGCCGTAGCGAAAAGCTCGACCGCATCGAGGACACGCCCGGCAGCCGCGCGAGGCAATCGCGGTGGATGTGGTCGTACTGGTCAAGGTCCGTCGCCGCCACGCGCAGCAGATAGTCCGCCCCGCCCGACATCAGGTGGCACTCGAGAATATCATCGAAATCCGCCACCGCCCGCTCGAAGCGGTCCATCGCCTCGCGGCTCTGGCTGGTCAGCGTGATCTCGACGAAGACCTCGACAGCAAGCCCGATCCGCCGCGGGTCGATCCGCGCGGCATAGCCGCTGATCACCCCCGCCTCCTCCAGCGCCCGGATGCGCCGATGGCAGGCGGAAGGCGAGAGCGCGACCGCCTCCGCCAGCGCCGCGATGGGCCGAGCCGAGTCGTTCTGCAGTGCATCAATCAACGCGGCGTCGGTGCGATCCATGCAAGAATTTCCTAATTCAAGGCGTAATGCCGAGAAATATCACCAAAACTGACCCTGCGATACCATCAATCAGGTGAAACAAAGCGCGCGCCTCGGTGTATCCTCGCGCGGTCGGAGAGCGAAAAGGATCCAGCTATGCGTGTCGGTACCGTCCGTGAGATCAAGAACCACGAATACCGCGTCGGCCTTACGCCCGAGAGCGTGCGCGAGCTTGCCGCGCATGGCCACGAAGTCTGGGTCGAAACCGGCGCCGGGCTCGGCATCGGCGCGGCGGACCGCGACTACGAAGCCGCCGGTGCCGTGATCAAGCCCGATGCCGCGACGATCTTCGCCGCATGCGAGATGGTCGTGAAGGTCAAGGAGCCGCAGGCCGTGGAGCGCGCAATGCTGCGCGAAGGCCAGATCCTCTTCACCTATCTCCACCTCGCGCCCGATCCCGAACAGACCGCCGATCTCGTCAAGTCCGGCGTCACCGCCATCGCCTATGAAACCGTGACCGGCCCCGGCAATCAGCTCCCGCTCCTGAAACCCATGAGCCAGGTTGCGGGCCGCATGTCGATCCAGGCCGGTGCCACCGCGCTCGAAAAGGCCCACGGCGGGCGCGGCGTGCTGCTCGGCGGTGTGCCGGGCGTGCTCCCGGCCAAGGTCGCGGTGATCGGCGGCGGCGTTGTCGGCTTCAATGCCGCGCAGATGGCGGCTGGCCTCGGCGCTGATGTCACCATCCTCGACCGCGATCCCGAAGTGCTCGAACGCCTCGGCACCCACTTCGAAAGCCGGGCCAAGACGCGTTTTTCCAACCGCGCGAACCTCGCCGATTGCGTCGCCGAGGCCGATCTCGTGATCGGCGCAGTGCTGATCCCGGGTGCCGCCGCGCCCAAGCTTGTCACGCGTGAGATGCTCGCCACCATGAAGCCTGGTGCAGTGCTCGTCGATGTTGCCATCGATCAGGGCGGCTGCTTCGAAACCAGCCGCGCGACGACCCATGCCGAACCGACCTTCGTCGTCGATGGCATCGTCCACTACTGCGTCGCCAACATGCCCGGTGGCGTCGCGCGCACCAGCACCTATGCGCTCAACAACGTGACCCTGCCGCATGCCCTCAGGATCGCCGATCTTGGCTGGAAGCGGGCGCTCGCCGACAATCCGCATCTTGCCGCAGGACTCAACGTCCATGCCGGTGAAGTGACCTACGAAGCCGTCGCGCGCGAACTCGGTTATGCGTGGCGTCCGGTCGGCGAACTACTCGTCTGAACGGGGGGCGGAGTTAACTCCGCTATAAGTCCCTTCCGCTAAAGCTGGTCCCATGGACTGGATCTGGCGCAGGTTTGTGCTGTTCGGGCTGGTAGCGCTGCTATCCGGCCTGTTCGGCATGACCGCCGCCGCCGCGCCGATTGCCGCGAGCCAGACCTGCCATGCCTCCGGGTCCGGCGGCGAACGCCTCGGTGATCTTGACCGCGCACCGCAGCGCTGGATCTGCTCGGATGCGACCTACGATGTCGGGCCCGAAAGCCTGTTCCTGCGCTTCCGTCTTGGCGATCCCGCCCAGCCGCGTGCGCAGAGCTTCGTCACCCATGCCTCGCCCTTTGCCGCGATCACCATCCGCGTGACCGACGCCGACGGGGCACAGACCACCGCGCGCTACACCGGGGAAGCCGCACGCCACCTCGTGGCAGGGCCGATGATGGTCCTCCCCCTGCCGCAGACGGTCGCACCCCCGCGCGAGGTTGCCGTGCGCATCGACAAGCCGTGGAACAAGACCATCGGCAGCGAGGCGCGGCTCGACAGCGAACCCGAAGGCTCGGGCTGGGATATGGCCGTGGTCGTCACCATGGCGGCGATCTGCGGCATGCTGGTCGTGCCACTGCTGCTCAACTTCGGGTTCTACATCGTGCTGCGGCGCGAATTCGTGCTGTGGCATATCGTGATGGTCGGGCTGATGCTGGTCCAATCGGTGTTCGGAACCGGCTTCATCCATATCCTCGCCAATCCGGATGCCGCGACAGAAATTTCCATCAACAGCCTGTGCTTTGGTGCGGTGGCAGTCTCGGGGCTGATGTTCGTCGTCACCTTCCTCGAACCGGATGCACTGCCCCCTGCGCTGCGCCGCCTGTTCTTCGCCTGCACGCCGCTGGTGATGGCCGGCGGCGTGTTCACAGCGTTGCAGTTCGATGTGCTGCGGCCTTTCAGTGCGCTGGGCATCTACAGCGCGATCTTGCTGGCGATCTGTCTGATTGTCTGCGGCCTCGCCGCGGCGTGGCATCGCGGCAGCAAGCTCGTGGTCTTCCTCATGGTCGGGTGGGCGCCGACGCTTCTCGTCGGGGGCTACCGGATCGGCTGCTATCTCCTGCCAGGCACCCGACCGACCGAATCCGTGGTCCTGTTCCAGCTCGCGCTCGCTGCGGAAGTGCTTGCCAATTCACTCGGCATCGTGATCCGCTTCCTTGAACTCAGGCGCGAGCGCGACCTTGCCAATGCACGCGCGACCGAGCTTGAAGGTGTCGCCGGCCGCGATGCGCTCACCGGTCTGTGGAACCGTCACTCGATCGAACGGCGCTTCAACGATCTGTTCCACCTTGGCTATCGCACGATGGCGGTGATCGATCTGGATCACTTCAAGCGGATCAACGACCGACATGGCCATGCGGTAGGTGATTCCGTACTCAAGGTGGTCGCCGCCACGCTCGCCGAGGATGCCGAAGCCTGCGCCATCCGCATGGGCGGCGAAGAGTTTCTTCTCCTGCTGCGCGGTGCCGGCAGTGCCGAGCGCGCAGAACGCTGCCGCCGCGCGCTCAGTGCGCGGATTACTGCCGCGATCCCCGGTCTGGAGCATGTCGTGACGGCCAGCATGGGCGTTGTCGAGCATGATTTGTCAGGCACGCTCGATGTCGAGTTCGCCGTGCTCTACAGCCACTGCGATCGCCTGCTATATGAAGCCAAGCGCCTCGGGCGCAATCGCACGATGCGCGAGCGGCTGACCGGATTTACGCCCGAATTGCAGGCGCGCACCGCCTAAGGCGTAAACAGCGCGGCCATCTCCGCCGGCACTCGCTGGATGCGCCCGCTGGCCATGTCGATCAGCACCCACTGCGTCCGCGCACTGACAATCACCTTGCCCGCCGATTTGCCGGTCGCTGGCCGGAAATCCACCCGTCGGTCGAACCGCGCCCCGCGCGGGGGATCGGGGACGAATGTCTCGCCGATCACGCTCTCGCCCAGCGCGATATTGCCGCGATAGTCGATCTCGTGCCGCGTCACGACCCAGACATAGGCCGCCTGCCACTCAGGAGGGGCGACGGCCTCCCAGTGCGAGGTTGCGAGCGCCTCCATCCACTGAACCCACACCGCATTGTTCACGTGCCCCAGCACGTCGATATGCTCCGGCCCGGCGGTGAAGGTCTTGGTGTGCATGGTCACTTCAGACACTTCAGGCCGCCACCCCCAGCTGGGCCAGGATGAAGGCAAACTCCTCCGCCGTCTCACGCAGGCCCTCGAACCGGCCCGACTTGCCGCCATGCCCCGCACCCATATTGGTCTTGAGCAGCAGTTCGTTCGCGTCGGTCTTCATCTCGCGCAGCTTCGCGACCCACTTGGCGGGCTCCCAGTAGGTCACGCGCGGATCGTTGAGGCCCGCTGTCACCAGCATCGGCGGGTAGGCCTGTGCCGAGACCTGATCGTAGGGCGAATACGAGCGAATGAGGTCGAATGCGGCCTTGTCCTCGATGGGATTGCCCCATTCGGGCCACTCTCCCGGGGTCAGCGGCAGTTCCTCGTCGAGCATGGTGGCGAGGACATCGACAAAGGGCACGTGCGCCGCCACCGCGCCCCACAGCTCGGGATCGGAATTGACCACCGCGCCCATGAGCTCCCCGCCCGCCGAGCCGCCCGCAATGGCGATCTTGCCCGCCTGCGTGAACCCTTCCGCAATCAGTCCTTTCGCCACATCGACGAAATCGTTGAACGTGTTGGTGCGCTGCTCGAGCTTGCCGGCCTTGTACCAGCGCCGCCCCAGATCATCACCGCCGCGGATATGCGCGATGGCATAGGCAAAGCCCCGGTCGATCAGGCTCAGCCGCGAGGTCGAAAAACCCGGACCGATGGCAATGCCATAAGCGCCGTAGCCATAGAGATAGAGCGGACCACCGGGTTCGCGGCCCTTTCGCCAAACCACTGATACCGGCACCAGCGTGCCATCGCGCGCGCTGATTTCCAGCCGCGCGGTTTCATAGAGCGAGGCGTCATAGCCGCTCGGGATTTCCTGCGTCTTCAGCAGTTCCAGCTGCCCTTCGGCAACATGGTAGTCGTAAACCGAAGCCGGGCTGGTCATGGACTCATAGCTGACGCGCAGCTTGTCCATCGCCCACTCAGGGTTATCGCCGAGCGAGGCCTCGTAGCTCGCCTCTGGGAAGGCAATCGGCTCGATCCGCGCTGGATCGTCGTAATAGCGCACCTCGATCCGGTCGAGCCCGCGCACCCGGCCCTCGACCACGTAGAAATCGCGGAACAGGTCGAAGCCGGTGAGGTAGAAATCCTCGGTCCCCTCGATCAACGTGGTCCATTCGCCGGGATTATTCAGCGGCGCGGTCGCCAGCCGGAAGTTCTCGTGCGTGTCGTTGGTGTGGATGAACAGCGTCTCGCCCCGCACATCCACATCGTATTCCACCCCGGTCTGCCGCGCTTTCACCAGCAGCGGCGGCGCGAGCGGATCGGCGGCGGGCACAAGGCGCACTTCACTCGTCTCATGATCGCCTGTCGAAATCACCAGCCATTCATCGTTCGCTGACAAACCGGCGGAGACGCGGAAGCCTTCGTCGTCCTCGTGGTAAAGCTCGACGTCACTCTCCACCGGTGTCCCCAGCCAGTGCAGCCGCGCGTTGTCCGTGCGCCACTGCGCATTGGCGAGGCTGTAGACCAGCGCCTTGTCGCCCGCCGCCCAGATGAGCGCCGAAAGCGTGCCGGGAATCATGTCGGGCAGCACTTCGCCGGTCGCGATCACCTTGATCCGCGCGGTGAAGCGCTCCGATCCGTTGTCGTCCACTGCCCAGGCGAGCAGCCGCCCGTCGCTGGAGACCGAAAGCGCACCCAGCCGGAAGTATTCCTTGCCCTCAGCCAGCGCCACTTCGTCGAGAAGCAACTCGTCCGGTCCGCCAGCCACAGGCCGCCGCCACCACTTCTTGTACTCGGCGCCTTCCTCGTATTCGATCCAGTAGAGCCAATCGCCGTCCTTCTGCGGCACTGACTTGTCGGCTTCCTTGATCCGCCCACGCATCTCCGCAAGCAAGGTCTCGACCGTGGGCTGCAGCGGCGCCATCCGCGCCTCGAACCATGCGTTCTCCGCTTCCAGATGCGCCAGCACCTCGGCATCCTTGACCTCGGGATAGCCCGGATCGCGCAGCCAGTTGTATGGGTCCTCGATCGTCACGCCGTGGTGGGTGAACGAATGGGGCTTCTTGGCGGCGACCGGAGGCGCGGCAGGGGTGGTCTCTGTCATCCCCCGCATCTATGGTGCAGAGCATAAGCCTGCAAGGCGGGCAACACATTCCAGGACGCGAACCATGCTGATGAACACCCATGAAGCCCGGCTCGATGCGCTGCGCAAGGAACTCGCGCGGCAGGAGCTCGATGGCTTCGTCATCCCCATCTCCGACGAACACATGAGCGAATATGTCGGCGCCTATGCCCAGCGCCTCGGCTGGCTGACCGGCTTCGGCGGCTCGGCCGGCTCGGCCGTCGTGCTCAAGGACAAGGCCGCGATCTTCGTTGACGGTCGCTACACCCTGCAGGTGCGCGAACAGGTCGATGGCCGGCTCTATTCGTATCAGTCGGTACCGCAGACCTCGATCGCGGCATGGCTTGGCGAACATGCCCCCGAAGGCGGTCGTATCGGCTATGACGCATGGCTCCACGGCAAGGGCTGGGCAGACAGCACCGCCGCCGCACTGAAGCGCCGCAATGCTGCGTTGGTCGCCGTAAAGCAGAACCCCATCGATGCGATCTGGCAGGACCGCCCCGCGCCTTCCGCTGCCCCCGCGCTCGTCCATGCGGACGAGTTCGCCGGCGCCTCCGCAAACGAGAAGCGCGCCGAAGTCGCCGCCTGGCTCACCGCGCGCGGGCTTGATGCCGCCGTGATTTCGGCGCTCGATTCGGTCGCCTGGCTGCTCAACATGCGCGGCTCGGATGTGGACTGCACGCCGGTCGCGCTCTCCCTCGTGCTCGCGCATGCAGATGGCACGGCAGACCTGTTCATCGCGCCCGAGAAGGTCACGCCTGAACTCGCCCAGCATCTCGGCAATGCCGTGCGCGTGCAGGACCGCGCCGCCTTCACCCCTGCGCTCGCCGCGCTGGCGGGCAAGAAGGTCGCGGTCGATCCCGAACGCGCGGTCGCCGCGATCTACCAGCAGCTGGCCGCCGCCGGGGCAGAAACGGTTTCGCTCACCGATCCCACCGTGCTGCCCAAGGCCTGCAAGAACCCGGTCGAACAGGCCGGCCACCGCGCCGCGCAGGCGCGCGATGGCGCCGCGATCACCCGCTTCCTCCACTGGCTCTCCAACACTGCGCCGAAGGGCACCGAGACCGAACTCTCCGCCGCCGCCGCCTTGCGCGCCGAGCGCGAGAAGACCGGCCTGCTGCGTGATCTTTCGTTCGACACGATCTCCGCCGCCGGCCCCAATGGCGCCAGCCCGCACTACAAGGTGGACGAACACACCAACCGCGCGATCGAGCCCAACAGCGTCTACCTCGTCGATTCCGGCGGCCAGTACCTTGATGGCACGACGGACATTACCCGCACCGTGTGGATCGGCCCCGATGCGCCGCCCGCTGAAGTGAAGGATCGCTTCACGCGCGTGCTCAAGGGCCATATCGCGCTCGATCTCGCGGTCTTTCCCGAAGGTACCAACGGCAGCCAGCTGGATAGCTTCGCGCGCCAGTTCCTGTGGTCGGCGGGCCTCGATTATGCCCATGGCACCGGACACGGCGTCGGTAGTTTCCTTGCGGTCCATGAAGGCCCCCAGCGCATCGCCAAGGCGGCGGGTGGGCAGGCGGGGACCGGCCAGCCGCTGCTTCCCGGCATGATCCTTTCCAACGAGCCCGGCTATTACAAGGCCGGCGAATACGGCATCCGCATCGAGAACCTCGTCCTCGTCGAGGAGCGCGACATTCCCGGCGCAGAGGGCAAGTTCATGGGCTTCGAGACGCTGACCTTCGCTCCCATCGACCGCACACTGGTCGAACCCTCGCTGCTGCTGGAGCACGAGCGCGACTGGTGGAACGCCTACCACGCCAAAGTCCGCGATCTGCTGGTACCGCAGCTGTCGGGCGCCGATCTCGCCTGGCTGGAGGCAGCCTGCGCCCCGTTGTAAGCATTTTTGTTCGTGTTATGTTCTCATAATCGCGACTCGCGGAAGAGGAGAAGAACATGATCGGTTATGTGACACTGGGGACCAACGATCTCGCGCGCGGCGCAAAGTTCTATGATGCGATCGCCGCCGAGATGGGGGTGGGCCGCATGTACGAATGGGACGGCGCAATCGCCTGGGGCGAAGCGGGCGGCGCGGCCGGCATCGGCCTGATGAAACCCTACAACGGCGAGCCCGCCACAGTCGGCAACGGCGTGATGGTCGCCTTGGAAGCGAAGGACCCGGCGCACGTGGACCGGGTCTATGCCGCCGCGCTCGCCAACGGCGGCACTTGCGAAGGCCCTCCGGGGCCGCGCGGCGAGGGCGGGTTCTATGCCGCCTATTTCCGTGATCCCGATGGCAACAAGCTCAATGCCTTCGTGATGGGGAGCTGATCGCCATGGCGCACCGCCTCGATACGAACCCGATCCACATCGGCCTCGGTGCGAAGGCGGTGCCCCAGCCTGCGTTCACCGGCATGGCATGGTACGGCGATTATATCGCTCGCCACGGGGCTGATGGGGCGGAAGGCCGCCTCGTCAGCCAGCACAGCTTCACCGAAAGCTGGGATAGCTGGGAAATGCACCCGGCGGGCGATGAAGTCGTGTTGATGCTCAGCGGCGAAGGCGTGCTCCATCAGGAGCTCGCCGATGGCACGAAAGCCGAAGTGCGCCTTGTCGCGGGCGAATATGCGGTGAACCCGCCCGGCACATGGCACACGATGGACCTGATCTCGGACGAGGCAACGGCTCTTTTCATCACCTCCGGCCTTGGGACTGAACACCGTCCGCGCTGAACCTTCGCGACAAAGTGCGACAAAACGCCGCGCCGGCGGGATAATGCTGCGACAACCCCGGTCTAGAGCGCAGACAGCGGAAAGCCCCCGTTCCGCCTGCAACGAGGACCACATTCCATGAAAAAAACCACGCTCGCCGCCTCTGCGGCCGTCGCACTCACTGCCGCTACGGCGCTCTATGCCGCCTACCCGGCCTTTGCCGAACCCGGCCGAGATCCCATGGGCAATGGAACGGAAACCTGGGCCGATGCCAAGGCCAAGGCCGACATGATGTGGACGAAGCTGGACGTGAACAAGGATGGTGTGCTCAATGCCGCCGACCGCGAGGCCAAGATGGCCGAGATGTTCGACATGATCGATGCCAACCGCGATGGCTCGATCAGCAAGGCCGAATTCATGGACCACCACAAGAAGATGATGGAAGGCGGCTGGAAGGGCCGCGATGGTGCGCCCGGTGCAGGCCCCGGCGGCGGCATGGGCATGATGATGGGCCGCGGCGCGCATATGCTCCATGAAATGGCCGAGAAGGCCGATACCAACCACGACAAGACGATCACTCGCGCCGAGTTCGACACCGCGGTGAAGGCCCGCTTCGATGCTGCCGATACCAACCACGATGGCCAGCTGACCGCCGCCGAGCGCCGCGCTGCATGGATGGCGATGCGCGGCGAGCATGGCGGCTGGGGCAAGGGTCGCGGTATGCGCGGCCATCACGGCATGGGTGGGGGCATGGGCGACGACATGGGCGATATGCCGCCGCCGCCGCCTCCCGGTGCCTGAGCATGGCGGCAGCCCCTCTTCCTGCTAACGCCGCGACCCGCGTGCTGGTGGTCGATGACGAGGCTGCCCTGCGCGAACCCCTGTCGGACTATCTTGTCCGGCAGGGGTTCGCCGCGAGTCAGGCCGCCAGCGCTGCCGAAGCCCGCGCCCGCCTTGCGGCCGAAGCCTTCGATATCGTCCTGCTGGACATCATGATGCCTGGCGAAGACGGCCTCTCGCTTTGCCGCCACCTGATCGAGGCGCGGCAGCTTCCCGTCATCTTCCTCACCGCGCGCGGCGAGGCGACCGACCGCATCGTCGGGCTCGAGATCGGGGCCGATGACTATGTGGTGAAGCCGTTCGATCCGCGCGAGCTTGTCGCCCGCATCCGCTCTGTCCTGCGCCGCGCCGCGCGCGCACCGGGCGCTGCCGAAAGCGCCGCCGCAGATCAGTACCATTACACGTTCGACGGCTGGCGGCTCGATCCGCTGCGCCGCCGCCTCATCGACCGGGAGGGCGCGGTCGTGGCGATTTCCTCGGCGGAGTTCCGCCTTCTCGTCGCGTTCCTCGATCATCCGCGCCAGGTGCTCGATCGGGACCGCCTGCTCGATATGGTGCAGGGCCGCGAGGCGCACTTGTTCGACCGCGCGGTCGACAACCAGATCAGCCGTCTGCGCCGCAAGATCGAGCGCGACAGCCGCAATCCCGAACTGATCCAGACGGTGTGGGGCGGCGGCTACATGCTCGCCGCCGAAGTGCGCCGGGTTCCAGCCGATGGCTGAACCGGCACGGCGCCTTCGCCTCTGGCCGCGCAGCCTGCAGGGCCAGATGCTGCTGGCCATCGCGCTCGCGCTGATGGTCGCACAAGGGCTCTCGGCCGCACTGATGTGGCGGATGCAGCACGAGCGGCACTTCGCCGGCCTCGTCAACTATGCCGCGTTCAGCCTCCTCGGCCGCAATCCCCGTGCGCAATTCGGCGCGCCTCCGCCCCCCAGCGGCGAGGGGCCGGAGATCGGCTTTCGCATGCCGCGCCCGCTGCGCGTGCAGGAGGAAGCGCGCTTCCCCGCGCTGGACGGGGACAGCCGCCGCCCGGAAATCGAGCAGGCGCTGCGCCAGGTGCTCGAAGCGCAGGGCGTCAATGCCGCCCGTCTGTTCGTGGCCGAGCGCGATCCGGCGCGCGATCCGGCGATTGCCGAATGGCTCGCCCGGCGCGGCCCGCGCATGGCCCGCCCCAAAGGCGCGCCGCGCCCGCGCCTGATCATCGCCGCCATTGGCCGCGATGATGGCACCTGGCTCACCGCGCGCCTGCTCGCCCCGCGCACCGAACGCGCGATGCTGACAACCCTGATCCTCCAGACGCTCTTCATCTACATCGTGCTGGTCGGCGCGGTCGCTCTCATCCTGCGCCGCATTGCCCGGCCCTTGAAGGCGCTCACCGCGCAAGTCGAAGCCTTCGCCCGGTCGCGCGCGCTTGCCGGACAGCTCGAGCCGGAGGGGCCGGACGACATCCGCCGCCTGATCGACGCGCACAACGCGATGGAACGCCGCGTCGGCGCGCTGCTCGATGAGAAGGACGTCATGCTCGGCGCCATCGGCCACGATCTCAAGACACCGCTCGCCGCGCTGCGCGTGCGGATCGAGGCGGTGGAGGACGATGCCGAGCGCGGCCGCATGGCGGCAGGCATCGAGGACATCAACCGCTCGCTCGACGATATCCTGAGCCTCGCGCGCGTCGGCCGCCCCTCCGATCCGCTCGAACAGACCGAGCTGAGCGCGCTCGTTACCGATGTCGTCGGCGAATACGAGGACATGGGCGAGGACGTCACGCTCGGCGAGGCAGAGCGCATCGTCATGCCGCTGCGCGCCACCTGGCTGCGCCGCGCGCTGCGCAATCTCGTTTCCAACGCGCTTCGTTATGGCAGCCGTGCGCGGGTCACCTTGCGGCGTGCAGGCAGCGAGGCGGTACTGATCGTCGAGGACGACGGCCCGGGCATTCCCGAGCACGAGATTGTCCGGATGCTGGAGCCGTTCACCCGGCTCGAAGCCTCGCGCAATTCATCGACCGGCGGCGCAGGGCTGGGTCTGACCCTCGCCCGCGCGATCGCCGATCAGCACGGCGGCTCGCTCACCCTCGCCAACCGTCAGCAGGACGGCGAGACCAGAGGCCTCACCGCCACGCTGCGTTTGCCACTCCAATAACCCTCTCCCCGGCCGGGGAGAGGGTTGGGAGAGGGGGCGCTTACTTGAGCTTCAGGATCGCCGCGGTCAGCTCGCTGCCGCGCGCATCCTTGAGCTTGCCGCAGGCGCGTACGCGTTCGATCGTGCGCTCCAGTTCCAGCGCGCCCGACTTGCCCGCGAACTTGGCGCGCAGGCTGTCGAACTCATCGGCCGAGGCGACCGAGCAGAAGTTGCCCAGGATCTGCGGCAGCCGCGCGCCGAAGAAGATCCCCGCGCCGCCGTTCAGCAGCTCGTCGAGGTGCGCCTTCATCCAGCTGTAGCCCCAGTCACGCGTCTCGGGCGTCAGCACCACATAGCGCACGAAGTTGAGCTTCTCGGACTGGCGCAGCCGCTTGTCCTGGAACTCGTCGAGCAGCCACTTGGCCGTGGCGGCATCGCCGCTCGATCCAATCGCGCCGAGTGCGGCAGGGCGGAACAGCGGGTCTTCCGAAGCCAGCGCCTTGTCGATCAGCATCTTGGCACCATCGAGCTTGTGCGCGCCGAGCCATGCATCGAAGGCCGTGCCGAAGAAGGCCGGATCGAGCGCCGCCGCGTTGCCGCCGAGATAGGCATCGACCGCACCTGCCAGCTGCGTGCGGAGCGCCGCGTCGCGCGCGGTGCCGGCGAGCAGGCCGACCAGCTGGACGCGGCGCTGCTGCTTCTCCGGATCGTCGGCGCTGTGGGCGCCCTCGCGCGGATCGAAGCCGATCGCCTTCAGCTGCGGCGCATAGAGCCCGTCGACCAAAGCGCGGAACTGCGGCTTGGCATTCTCCGCAATCACGCCGCGGTTGGCCATGGCCTCGAGGAGCCCGGTGGCATTGCCGCTGGCGTAGCTGTCCGGGTTCGCCGCCAGCGCGCGCGCACCGGCGATCAGCTGGTCGGCGCTCAGGCGGCCGGCGTAGAAGCTGGCGTTGAGGCTGTCTTCTACCGCCAGCGCCTCGCTCCCGCTCAGCGCCGGGGTTGCTGCGATCAGCGCGTCCCAGTCCTTGGCGGGCAGCTCGAAGCGGTAGTAGCCGGTGCCGCCCGCGTTGGGCATGATCGGCCCGGCGCTCTTGATGGTCACCGTCGCGGTCTTGTCGGTCATCAGCGTGCATTGGCGCAGATCGCCCTGGCGCAGGCACAGCGGGATGCCCCAGGTCGTCTCGGGGCCCTTCATGCCATAGCGCACGTAGCGGCTCTGCGTCACCTTCCAGCTCTGCGCACCCGCCCGCTCGAGCGTCACCAGCGGCACGCCCTGCTGATCGGTGAAGCTCTGCATCGCGGGCAGGATGCGCGGATCGCCCGCCGCCTCGGCCATCGCCTTGAAGAACTCGGCGCTGGTGGCGTTGCCATAGGTGTGCGCCGCCATATAGCCGCGCACGCCGTCGCGGAACTTGGTGTCGCCCATGAACGCCGCGATCATCGCAACGACATGGCCGCCCTTGCCATAAGTGATCGTGTCGAAGGCCGCGTCGATCTGCGCGTTCTTCTCGATCGGCTGGTGGATCGGCCGGCCTGCGATCAGCGCGTCGATGCCCATCGCGCTGAAGCCCTCGGCCAGCGCGCCCGCACCGATGTTGAGATCGGGGCGCCATTCGTTGCCGATGCGGTAGCCCATCCAGTTGGCGAAGCTCTCGTTGAGCCAGATGTCGTCCCACCATGCGGGGGTGACGAGATCGCCGAACCACTGGTGCGCCAGCTCGTGCGAAACGACCATGCCGAAGGTGCGCTTCTGCTCGGTCGAGGCCTTGTCATCCATTACGAGGATGCTGTCGTTGTAGAGATCGGCGCCCGCGTTCTCCATCGCGCCAGGGAGGATCGGCGTCGTGATCTGGTCGAGCTTGGGATATGGGAAGCTCTGGCCGAAATAGTTTTCGAGATGCTGGACGATCCCCTTGGTGCCTTCCAGCGCGAAATCGAGCTTGCCTGCGTTCTGCTTGGTCGAAACGATGCGGATCGGTAGCGGGGCGGCGCGCTGCGGGGTGGGCGGCACCTCGCCCTTTACGGTCACGAACGGGCCGACCATCAGCGCCACGAGGTAGCTCGGCAGCGGCAGCGTCTGACCGAAGGTGTGGACAGTCATGCCGTTCACGGTCTCGGTCTTGATCTCGGGCGCATTGCTTACTGCGGTGAGGCCCTCGGGGGTGCGCAGAGTCACGTTCCACGGCACCTTGAAGCCGGGCTCGTCAAACGAGGGGAAACTGGCGCGTGCATCGATCGATTCGTGCTGGGTCCACGAATACCAGTCATCGCCCACCTTGATGTGGAACATGCCCGCCGGACCGTCGCCGAACGGGGCGTCGTAGTCGAAGGTGAAGGTCGTCTTGCCTGCGGGCAGCGGCTTGTCGAACGTAACCAGCGCAACGCCGGTCGGATCGACCTGGCGGAACATGCCCGAAACCGGCTGGCCGCCGACCATCGCGGTCACCTTGCCGACCTTGAGATCGCGCCCGTGCATCCACACGAAGCGCCCGGCCTTCTTCACCTCGACGTCGATCTCGACATGGCCGGAGAAGCGATCCTTGGTGGGATCGACCGTGAGATCGAGCCGGTAGCCCTGCGGCACCACCGCGCCATCAAGCTTGCCTGCCGGCATTGTGCCGGCTTCGGCGGGGATGGGGGCAGCCGCCGCATCCTGGGCGTGGGCGGGAAGGTTTACCAGGGCGCCGGCAAGAAACGTTGCGGCGAGCAGAATCGAGCGCATAGAGGCCTTTCGAATGGCGCGGCAGGTCCGGAATGGCCCTTGCCGCATGCATGCCGTTTTGCCTGCCCCGATCCTGTTGCATCCGCAACCGGTTTCGACGAACCGCTTGCCCCCGTCGTTGAACGACAGGAGTGCCGCCTACCGCAGCAGCCCGCCCAGCAACCCGCGCGCGAACCGCCCGAAGGCCGCGCCGCCGATGGACGTCGCGATCGTGCCGACAATCGCGCTCGCGCCGGATTCGATCGGCGATGCGCGCGATTTCTTGCCGGTCATCTGCGCCGCGATCACCGATCCGGCGGAGGCGGCAATCGCGCCCACAGCGGCCTTGCCGGCCTTGCTCCACATCGAAGGGGTCTGCCGCGCGGTGGCCCGCTGCGCCTCCACCCCTTCCGCTTCGACCTGCTGCGCCGCGGCGGCTGCATCGGCGGCCTTCTGTGCCAGCACTTCGGCAGCGGATTCGCGGTTCACCGCAGCATCGTACTTGCCGTCATAGGGGCTGACCGACTGGATGATCGCGCGCTCCTTCGCGTCAAGCGGCCCCAGCCGCGAACGCGGCGGCGCAACCAGCGTACGCTGCACGATCCCCGGCGCGCCATCGGCATCGAGCGTGGAAACGAGCGCCTCACCCACCTTGAGCTCGGTAATCACCGTCTCGACATCGAGGTCGGGATTGATGCGGAAAGTCTCCGCTGCGGCCCGGATCGCCTTCTGGTCGCGCGGGGTAAACGCACGCAATGCATGCTGCACGCGGTTGCCAAGCTGCCCGGCGATCTTCTCGGGAATGTCGATCGGGTTCTGCGAGACGAAGTAGACGCCTACCCCCTTCGAGCGGATCAGGCGCACGACCTGCTCCACCTTGTCGAACAGCGCGGGCGGCGCATCGTCAAACAGCAGGTGCGCCTCGTCGAAGAAGAACACCAGCTTGGGTTTCTCGGGATCGCCCACTTCGGGCAGTGCCTCGAACAGCTCCGAAAGCAGCCAGAGCAGGAACGTGGCGTAAAGCTTGGGGCTCTGCATCAGCTTTTCGGCGCTCAGCACGTTGACCATGCCGCGTCCCTGGTCGTCGATCCTGATGAAGTCGTTGATCTCGAATGCGGGCTCGCCAAAGAACCGGTCCGCGCCCTGGCTTTCGAAGGCCAGCAGCTGGCGCTGGATCGTGCCGACGCTCGCCTTGGAAACGTTGCCGTATTTGCCAGCAAGCTCGCTCGCGTTCTCGGCGCAGGCCATCAGCGTTGCCTGCAGGTCGGGAAGGTCGAGCAGCAGCAGGCCGTTGTCGTCGGCATAGCGGAAGGCGATGTTGAGCACGCCTTCCTGCGTTTCGTTTAGGCCCATGAGGCGCGCCAGCAGCAGCGGGCCCATCTCGGAAATCGTTGTCCGGATCGGGTGCCCCGCCTCGCCGTAGAGGTCCCAGAACACCACCGGATTGTCGGCATAGACGAAAGGATCGATGCCCAGTTCCTTGGCGCGGCTCTCGATCTTGTCCGCATGCTTGAATGTCGGGCTGCCGGGCATCGCGATACCGGCAAGGTCGCCCTTCACGTCGGCCAGAAACACCGGCACCCCGCGCGCGGAGAACTGTTCGGCCATGCCCTGAAGGGTGACCGTCTTGCCGGTGCCGGTCGCGCCCGCAACAAGTCCATGCCGGTTTGCGCGGTCCAGCCGCAGCACCTGGCGTTCGCCTGTCGCACCAAGGCCAATGTAGATGTCGTCCATATGCAGTATTTCCGCCTGTGTTCCGGTTAGAACCTGATCCCGCAATTCTTGTCCTCCGGAATGAAAGCGTAGGAAAGCGCTTTTTGCATCCGGATCAGTCCGCCGCTAAAGGCCGCCGACCAGCATGACACAGGCGCCCTTCATCCTGCTCGACGATGCCCGCGAAGAAGGGGCAGGCCCGGCGCGGCTTTATACCGCGCCGCAAGAGATCGTCGTCGCGCGCCGGCCGGATGAAGTGGAAGCGGCGCTTGCCCGCATCGGCGCGGCGCCGGGGCACTGGGCAGGGATGATCGCCTACGAGGCAGGCCTTGCCCTCGAACCGCGTCTTGAAGCCCTGCTTACCGCGCGCACCGGCGCGGCAGGCCCGCTGGTGTGGTTCGCACGCTTTGCCGAAATGCGGAGCATGACCGAGGCCGAGGCGCAAGCCTGGCTCGATGCCGCGATCGAAGGGCGCGGCCGGCTTGGCCCACTCGATCCTCAGGTCTCGCCCGGCGGCTATGCGAAAGGGTTCAACAGCCTGAAATCGGCGATTGCCGCAGGCGATATCTATCAGGCGAACTATACCTTCGAACTTGGCGGCGCGTGGGAAGGCGATCCGCTTGCGATCTACCGCGCGCTGCGCGGCGATGCCCGCTCCGGCTATGGCGCGGTGATCTGGGACGGCGCGCACTGGCACCTCTCGGTCTCGCCCGAGCTGTTCTTCACGCTCGAAGAGGGCCGCGCCGAAGTCCGTCCGATGAAGGGCACCGCCCCGCGCGGCCGCACGGCAGAGGAAGACGCCCGGTTCAAGGCCGCGCTCGCCTCCAGCGTCAAGGATCTCGCCGAGAACCTGATGATCGTCGACCTCATGCGCAACGATCTCTCGCGCGTGGCCGAGCCCGGCAGCGTGCGGGTGGCGGCGCCCTTCGCGGTCGAGACCTATCCGACCGTCCACCAGATGGTGACGACGGTCCACGCCCGGCTCCAGCCCGGTGCGGACGCGCGCGATCTGCTGCGCGCCATCTTCCCCTGCGGCTCGATTACCGGCGCGCCGAAGATCCGGGCGATGGAACTGATCGATGAGGTCGAGCGCGATGCGCGCGGGCTTTACTGCGGAGCGATCGGGCGGATCGATGTCGCGGAAACGCAAGGCACTGGTGAGGCTGCCTTCAATGTGGCAATCCGTACGGTGCGGCTGCTGCCCGATTATCCGGGGGCAGGCCGGGGGCGCGCCACAATGGGGGTCGGCTCCGCAGTCGTTGCGGACTCGGCGGCTCTTCCGGAATGGCGCGAATGCCTGGTGAAAGGGGATGTCTTGCGTCTGGGGGCCAGCAGCGCCGATCTGATCGAGACGATGGCGTTCGATCCCGCCCACGGCATTGCGCTGCTCGAACTGCACCTTGAACGCATGAAGACGAGCGCCGCCGAGCTCGGCTTCGCATTCGATCGCCATGCGCTGCGCAATGCGATCCATGTGCTCTGTTTCGATCTCGATGCGCCCTCGCGCGTCCGGCTGCTCGTCTCGAAAAGCGGTGCCCATGCGCTCGAGGCGGCCCCGATGCCGCCCGCCTTGCCCGGTCCCGCGATCTGCGCGGTCCTCCCGCTCCCGGTGGCCGAGGGCGATTGGCGCCTGCGCCACAAAACGAGCGACCGCCATTTCTACGAAGACGCCTTGCGCGCCGCCAAGGCCGCCGGGGCACACGAAGCGCTGCTCCTGCGCGATGATGGCCGGCTGACCGAAGGCAGCTTCACAAGTCTTTTCGTCACCCGCGGTGACCTGCTGGTCACGCCTCCCGCCGCGCTCGGCCTCCTCCCCGGCGTGCTGCGCCGCAGCCTTCTCGATAGCGGCCGCGCGGTCGAAGGCGATGTAACCATGAACGATCTCGAATCCGGCTTCTTCATCGGCAACGCCCTGCGTGGCCTGATGCCGGCAAAGCTGCTCGGCGCATGAGCGAGGCCCATTTCAGCGCCGCGCTTCAGCGCATTTCCGCCTCGCGCACCACAGTGATGACCGACCGCGCCATCGCGCTGCGTGCCGAAGGGCACGACATCATCTCGCTTTCGGTGGGCGAGCCCGATTTCCCCACGCCGCCGCACGTGATCGCTGCCGCCAAAGCCGCGCTTGATGCGGGCGATACGCGCTACACCGCCGTCCCCGGCACCGCCGCGCTGCGCGACGCGGCGGCCCTGCATTTCGCCCGCGATCTCGGCATCCATGTGCCGTCCTCGCAAGTGATCGTCAGCGCGGGCGGCAAGCAAGCGATCTTCCTAGCCATCGCCGCGACCGCCGGTCCGGGCGACGAGGTCCTGATCCCCGCGCCGTGGTGGGTCAGCTACCCCGAGATCGTCCGCTTCGCCGGGGCCGAACCCGTCGCGATCCCGACCACGCCGCAGACCGGCTACCGCATCAGCGCCGACCAACTGGCCGCCGCGATAACGCCGCGCACCCGCTGGCTGCTGCTCAACAGTCCCGGCAATCCCACTGGCGCGGTCTATTCTGCCGATGACCTCGCCGCGCTCGGCGAAGTCCTGCGCCGCCACCCGCAGGTCCTTGTCCTCAGCGACGATATCTACGCGCCCTTGCGCTATACCGAAGGCGCCCATGCCACGCTCGCGGTCGTCTGCCCCGATCTCGCGGACCGTGTGCTGACCGTCTCCGGCGTATCCAAAAGCCACGCAATGACCGGCTTCCGCATCGGTGTCTCGGCCGGGCCGCAATGGTTGATCGGCGCGATGGCCAGGCTCCAGTCGCATGCTTCTGGCAATCCCTGCTCGATCAGCCAGGCCGCTGCCGTTGCCGCCTTCACCGGCCCGCAGGATTTCCTGCTCGATTGGCGCGAGCGCTTCCGTGTCCGCCGCGATGTGGCTGTTGCGGCGCTCAATGCCGTGCCCGGCCTCGCCACGCCTAGCCCCGATGGTGCGTTCTATTGCCTGGTCGATGCCGGCCCGCTGATGGCGCGCTTCGGCGATGACGAGGCGCTGGCGCTGCATCTCCTCGATCACGGCGTCGCGGTCGTCGCGGCCTCGGCCTTCGGCGGGCAGGATGGTTTCCGCATCAGCTTTGCGGCAGACGATGCCCGCCTTGCCGAAGCTCTCTCCCGCATCGCCAAGGCCCTGAAATGACAATGGCGCAATGATCACGCTTCCCATCCTGTTTGAGGACGCCGAGGCGCTCGTCATCGACAAGCCCGCCGGCCTGCCGATTGATCGGCCCCGCGCCGGGGGCACCAGCCTCGAAAACTATCTCGATGCCCTGCGCCTCGGGTTCCAGCGCTTGCCGCTCGCGGTTCACCGGCTTGATCAGGATACCTCGGGCTGCCTGCTCCTCGCGCGCAACGCCAAGGCGCACAAGCGCTTCGCCGCGGCGTTTGAAGCGCGGCAGGTCGAGAAGGTCTATCTCGGTGTCGTCGCCGGGCCGGTCGCGGATGACGATGGCACCATCGCCCTCAATCTCTCCAAGATCAGCAGTGCGGAAAAGGGCTGGCGGATGATCGCTGCGCGCGCGGGCAAGCCTGCCATCACGCACTGGCGCGTGCTCGATCGCAAGGAAGGAATGACGCTGGTCGAGTTCCGCCCAGAAACCGGCCGCACCCACCAGATCCGCATTCATGCGCTTGCGGGCCTCGGTGCCGCGCTGCTCGGTGATCCGGTCTATGGCAGCGGCGCCGATGTAACGACGGGCGCCCGGCGCACCATGCTTCACGCCGCCGCGCTCACCGTGCCGCGCGAAGGCAAGGCGCCGATTGCCGCAAGCGCGCCGCTCCCGGCCGATTTCGCAGCGCTCGGGTTCGCGGAAGTTGAGCCTGAGGCTGACCCATGTCCACCGACGCCCTGATCGAACGCGCGCTTGGCCTGATCGAGGAGAGCTTCATCGCCTCGGCAGGGCCCGGCGGGCAGAACGTCAACAAGGTGGCGACGGCAGTACAGATACGCCTCGATGTTTTCGCGCTGCGCCTCGAGCCGCAAGTGTTTCACCGCCTCAAGGAACTCGCCGGCAGCAAGATGACCGCGCGCGGCGAGATCGTGATGACCGCGCGCAGCTACCGTACGCAGGAACAGAACCGCGAGGATGCGAGGAATCGGCTTGCCGACCTGCTGCGCGAGGCCGCGACGCTCCCCGCACGACGCGCAAAAACGCGGCTCAACCGCGTCGGCAAGACCGAACGTCTGGCAGGCAAGAAGAACCGCAGCGCCATCAAGGCCGGCCGCGGCAAAGTCCGGCTGGACTAGGGCTTCGCGCTGGCGCCATCCGCTGCGGCGGAGGCGGGCGGGGCGGTAAGATCCGCGGGCACGGTCGCGTCCACCAGCGGCGGGGCAGGGCGATTCTGCAGCATTTCCGCTGCCTCATCGAGCGCGCGGGCTTCGCCGACGGTCACGCCGCCGGGGCCCGGATCGGTGTCCTTCTGACAGCCGCTGAGGCACAGGGCTGCGGGGAGCAGCGCCGCAGCGGCTAGCGCCGCACGCAGGCTCCCCGCGCCGGTCATTACTGAGGCTTCTGCTCTTCGGCAGCGGCTGCTGCGGCGGCCTTGGCTTCCTCGGCAGCCGAGACGGCGCTGTCCGCCGCGCTCTTGGCTGCGTCCTCGGCGCTCATCGCGGCCTGCGAGGCATCGGCGGCAGGCGCAGGGGCAGCAGCCGAAGGCTCGGCCGAGGGCAGTTCGTCGGCGGGCATCTCGACGTTGTCGGCGGTCGCGCCGGCCGAAGCGTCGTCAGTCTTGCCGCAGGCGCTCAGCGCGAATGCGGCGGCGCAGGCCAGCACGGTGGCGAGGCGCTTGATCTGGATGGTCTTGGTCATGGGTGTCCCTCGAACAGGTCTGGATGGTGCATCGAGGCGGCGCGGGGCCGCTGCGCCGGCGCGTTCTAAAGCGCGCTCCCCGTCAAGGCAAACCTCAAACCGCCGATCCGGAAGGTTGTGCCCGGACTGTTATGCCATATAAGGAAATCTTTATACGACTTGCATCATATAAAGAATGCTTTATATGAGGTTCCCATGTCCGTTCTCGAAGCCCTGCGCGCACTGGCCGACCCCACCCGGCTGAGGATCATGCGGCTGCTTGCCAGCATGGAACTCGCTGTGGGTGAACTTGCGCAAGTTCTCGGCCAAAGCCAGCCGCGCGTCTCCCGCCACATCAAGATCCTCTGCGATGCCGGCCTTGCCGAGCGCCGCCGCGAGGGCGGCTGGGTGTTCCTGCGTGCTGCCGTCAGCGAAGCCGGCTCGCCTGATACCCTCGGCACCGCACTCGCCCGCGTCCTCGTCAGCGCAGAAGCTGCCGATCCCGGCTTCGGAGCCCAGTGCGCCGAGGACCGTCAGCACCTCGGCGTGATCCGCTCCGCGCGCGAAGCCAGCGCGGCGGACTACTTCGCGCGCCACGCCGCGCAGTGGGACGAACTGCGCAGCCTCCACATCGCCGATGGCCCGGTCGAAGCCGCGCTCGGTGAGATGCTTGCCGGCCAGATCGGCCGCCTCCTCGATGTCGGTACCGGCACCGGGCGCATCGCCGAGCTGTTCGCGGATCGCGCCAGCCACCTTACCGGGCTCGACAAGAGCCCTGAAATGCTCCGCCTTGCGCGCACCCGGCTGCAGCACTTGCCCGCCGGCCACGTCACGCTGGTCCAGGGCGATTTCGCGCAGTTGCCGTTCCCGGATGCGGGCTTCGACACAGTTCTGTTCCACCAGGTCCTGCACTATGCCTTCGCTCCGCAAGCCGTGCTGGCGGAGGCCGCGCGCGTCACCGCGCCGGGCGGGCGCGTCGTTATCGTCGATTTCGCCCCGCACGACCGCGAGGAGCTGCGCACCGCCCACGCCCACGCGCGGCTCGGTTTCTCCGACGCGCAGATCGCGGGCCTGCTCACTGCGGCCGGGTTCGACCCCGCCGGCGATCGCGCGCTTCCGGGGCACGAACTCATCGTCAAGATCTGGACCGGTGTGCGCCGCAGCGAGCGTGCCACCGTGACCGAATTCCCGAGGCTGGCAACCCAATGACCACCACCTTCGATCAGCTCCGCGAGGCGCGCACTGCGCTCGATACCCCGCTGTTTGCGGGCCTTCCGGGCGATATCCGCGTCTCGTTCGAGTTCTTCCCCCCGCGCACCGATCCGCTGATGGAGCAACTCTGGGAGGTCGTGACGACACTCGCGCCGCTGCGCCCCAGCTTCGTCTCGGTGACGTACGGTGCAGGCGGATCGACGCGCGATCGCACCCACGGCACCGTCTCGCGCATCATCAAGGAAGCGCGCCTCCCTGCTGCAGCGCACCTCACCTGCGTCGAGGCGAGCAAGGCCGAGATCCGGGACGTCGCCGAGAGTTACTGGGAAGCCGGCGTGCGCCACATCGTCGCGCTGCGCGGTGACATGGGCGCACCAGGGGTGCCGTTCACCCCGCATCCCGATGGCTATGCCAATGCGGCGGAACTCGTTGCAGGCCTCAAGGCCATCGCTCCGTTCGAGATCTCGGTCGCCGCTTATCCCGAGATGCACCCGGATTCGCCGAGCCTCGAGGCCGATATCGACAATCTCAAGCGCAAGCTCGATGCCGGGGCCAGCCGCGCGATCACGCAGTTCTTCTTCGAGCCCGAAACCTTCTTCCGCTTCCGCGACAGGCTGGCCGCCGCCGGGATCACCGCCCCGGTCCTTCCGGGCATCCTCCCCGTCTCCAACGTCGCGCAGACGCGCAAGTTCGCCGCCGCCTGCGGCGCGCAGATCCCGGCGTGGATGGACGGCCTGTTCGAAGGCCTCGATCATCACCCCGCCTCGCGCCAGCTTGTCGCCGCCACCGTCTGCGCCGAGTTCTGCCGCCGTCTCTACGCGGGCGGCGTGCGCGATTTCCACTTTTACACGCTGAACCGCGCCGAGCTGTCCTACGCGATCTGCCACCTGCTCGGCCTGCGCCCCGAACGCGCCCCGCTGGAGCAAGCTGCATGACGATCACTCCATCCGCTGCCCGTACCGCTCTGCTCGAGCAGGCCGGCAAGCGCATCCTCATCACCGATGGCGCGTTCGGCACCGAGATCCAGAACTGGAAGCTGACCGAGGCCGATTACGCCGGCAATCTCGGCTTCTCGCGCGATCAGAAGGGCAACAACGACATCCTCGCGCTAACGGCACCGCATGTGCCCGAATCGATCCACCGCGCCTATTTCGCGGCGGGTGCGGACATTGCGGAGACCAACACCTTCTCCGCCAACCGTATCAGCCAGGCCGATTACGGCGCCGAACACCTCGTGCGCGCAATCAACCTCGAAAGCGCGAAGCTCGCCCGCCGCGTCGCGGATGAGTTCACCGAGGACGACGGCCGCCCCCGCTTTGTCGCTGGCGCCATCGGTCCGACCAACAAGACCCTCTCGCTCTCGCCCGATGTCAACGATCCGGGCTTCCGCGAGATCGACTGGGACTTCCTTGTCGAAGTCTACCGCGAACAGGCCGAAGCGCTGATCGAAGGCGGCGCAGACTTCATCCTTGTCGAAACTGTGTTCGATACGCTCAACGCCAAGGCCGCGATCATGGCTGTCCGCCATCTCGAGCAGCAGCTTGGCCGCGAAGTGCCGATCATGCTCTCGATGACGCTGACAGATCTTTCGGGTCGCAACCTTTCAGGCCACACGGTCGAGGCCTTCTGGTACGCCGTCCGCCACGCCCGCCCCGTCACCATCGGGCTCAACTGCTCGTTCGGCGCTGCCCAGCTGCGCCCCCATGTCCGCGCGCTCTCGCAGATCGCGGACACCCTGATCATGGTCTACCCCAACGCGGGCCTGCCCAACGAACTCGGCCAGTACGACGAACTCCCCGCCACCACTGCTGGCCTCGTTCACGAGTGGGCCGAGCACGGGCAGGTCAATGTGCTTGGCGGCTGCTGCGGCTCCACGCCCGAGCACATCGCTGCGATAGCCCGCTCGGTGCAGGGCCTGCCCCCGCGCCAGCTGCCGCAGCACCAGACCGCCACAGCGCTGGCTGGCCTCGAACCCTTCGTGATGGCCTGACCATCTCCCCTCCCGCTCGCGGGAGGGGCCGGGGGAGGGCATGTTGCCGCTCGCCCGACCAGAACACACCCTCCCCTAGCCCCTCCCGCACGCGGGAGGGGAACAGGAAGCAGAAATGACCACCGATACTGCCACCCGCCCCACTGGCTCTTCCTTCGTCAACGTCGGCGAACGCACCAATGTCACCGGCTCTGCTGCGTTCAAGAAGCTGATCCTCGCGGGCGACTACACCAAGGCCGTCGAAGTCGCGCGCCAGCAGGTCGAGAACGGCGCGCAGATCATCGACGTCAACATGGACGAGGGCCTGCTCGATGCGGTCCACGCCATGACCACGTTCCTCAAGCTGATCGCCGCCGAACCCGATATCGCCCGCGTGCCGGTGATGATAGACAGCTCGAAGTGGGACGTGATCGAAGCCGGGCTCAAGTGCGTCTCGGGCAAGCCCATCGTCAACTCGATCTCGATGAAGGAGGGCGAGGAAGCCTTCCTCGCCGCCGCGCGCAAGTGCATGGATTATGGCGCCGCCGTCGTCGTCATGGCTTTCGACGAGAAGGGCCAGGCCGATACCAAGGCGCGCAAGGTCGAGATCTGCAGCCGCGCCTACGATCTTCTCCTCGGCATCGGCTTCCCGGCCGAGGATATCATCTTCGATCCCAACATATTTGCGGTCGCCACCGGCATCGAGGAGCACGACCGCTACGCACTCGACTTCATCGAGGCCGCGCGCGAGATCCGTGCCCGCTGCCCGCATGTCCACATCTCGGGCGGTCTCTCCAACCTCTCGTTCTCGTTCCGCGGTAACGAGACGGTCCGCCGCGCGATGCATTCGGTGTTCCTCTACCACGCGATCCCTGCGGGGATGGACATGGCCATCGTCAACGCCGGCCAGCTTGATATCTACGACCAGATCGATCCCGTGCTGCGCGAAGCCTGCGAGGACGTCGTGCTCAACCGCGTGCCTGCCACCGGCGGCGAGAAAACCGCCACCGAACGGCTCATCGAACTTGCCGAAAGCTACAAGGGCAAAGACGCCTTTGCCGAAAAGGCCGCCGAGGAATGGCGCGGCTGGGATGTCGTCCGCCGCCTCGAGCATGCGCTCGTCAAGGGCATCGACATGTACGTCGTCGAGGACACCGAGGAAGCCCGCGCCGCCATCTTCGCGCGCGGCGGCAGGCCGATCGAAGTGATCGAAGGCCCGCTGATGCAGGGCATGAACACGGTTGGTGACCTGTTCGGCTCGGGCAAGATGTTCCTGCCGCAAGTGGTCAAGTCCGCCCGCGTCATGAAGAAGGCCGTCGCCCACCTCATCCCCTACATCGAGGCGGAAAAGGAAGAAGGCGCGCGCCCGAAGGGCCGGATCATCATGGCCACCGTGAAGGGTGACGTCCACGATATCGGCAAGAACATTGTCGGCGTCGTGCTCCAGTGCAACGGCTACGAAGTGATCGATCTCGGCGTCATGGTGCCGTGGTCGAAGATCCTCGAAGTCGCCAAGGCCGAGGATGTCGACATGATCGGCCTCTCGGGTCTCATCACCCCTTCGCTCGACGAGATGGTGACGGTGGCCGAGGAAATGCAGCGCGCCGGGTTCAACATTCCGCTGCTCATCGGCGGCGCGACCACCAGCAAGGTCCACACCGCGCTGCGCATCGATCCCGCCTATGAAGGCCCGGTCGTCCACGTGCTCGATGCCAGCCGCGCTGTCGGCGTCGCCAGCCAGCTGCTGTCGGACACCCAGCGCGACGGCTTCGTCGAGGCGACCGCGGGTGACTACCAGCACGTGCGCGATCTGCGCGCCGGCAAGGAAGCCTCGGTCCTCCTCAGCCTCGCCGACGCGCGCGCCAATGCCTATGCGCCGGACCTTTCGGAAAAGGCGCCGCCGCCCGAACAGCCAGGGCTCCACGTCTTCCCCGAATGGGATCTCGCGGACCTCGCCGAATGCATTGACTGGACCCCGTTCTTCCGCGCGTGGGAGCTGGCCGGCAATTACCCGGCCATTCTCGATGACGAGATCGTCGGCGAAAGCGCCCGCAGCCTGTTTGCTGATGCGCAGAAGATGCTCGAGCAGATCATCGCCGAGAAGTGGTTCACCGCAAAGGGCGTTGCGGGCTTCTGGCCCTGCCACCGCGAGGAGGACGATGTCGTGCTTTACCTCCCCGAGGAAGAGCGCCACGTGCGCATCCCTTTCCTGCGCCAGCAGATCCGCAAAAGCCGCGACCGGAAGAACATGTGCCTTGCCGATTTCATCGATCCGCAGGGCGATTGGCTCGGCGGCTTCGCGGTCGGCATCCACGGCATCGAGCCGCACCTTGCCCGCTTCCAGGCCGCGCACGACGATTACAACGACATTCTCCTGAAGGCACTTGCCGACCGTTTCGCAGAAGCCTTTGCCGAACGCCTGCACCAGCACGTGCGCACCACGCTCTGGGCCTATGCGCCGGGCGAGCAGCTGACCAATGAAGCGCTGATCAAGGAACAGTACCGCGGCATCCGCCCCGCGCCCGGCTACCCGGCTTGCCCTGATCACACCTTGAAGCCGATCCTGTTCGGTCTTCTGAACGCGACCGAAAACACCGGGATCACGCTGACCGAATCGCAGGCCATGCTCCCCACCGCCGCCGTCTCGGGCTTCTATTTCGCGCACCCCGAAAGCGAGTACTTCGGCGTCGCCCGCATCGGCCGCGATCAGGTGGAAGACTACGCCGGCCGCCGCGGCTTCGATCTTGCCACCACCGAGCGCTGGCTGCGGCCCAATCTGGATTGAGGCGCAATCCGGCCCGTTCCTTTGGTGCAATCGTATTTCGCTTGGCACTTGGCTAGAAGCGGCCAATCCAGGGGCAAAAGGATATAGGGGAGGTATCCAAGCCAATGCCGACGATGAGCACGTCCGAGATTTTCCTGATCGCGCTGACGATCATCCTCGCCGTACCCTATGCCTTCTGGCGCTTGCTGCGGACCGACCACTATGCCCCGCTCGTGGTCGTCCAGATCGTCGGAGGCATCATCCTCGGCCCCGGCGTGCTCGGCGCGGCGTTTCCCGCCTACTACAGCTTCGTGTTCAACCCGCAGGTCATCGGCGCGCTCAACGGTGTGGCGTGGTGGGCGGTCATGATGTTCGTATTCGCTGCGGGGCTGGAACTCGATCTTGGCGATGCGGTCGAGAACTGGCGCGAGACGACGATCACCGCCGGCTGCGCACTGATCTTCCCACTGCTGCTCGGCGCGGGCGCGGCGGCGGTTCTGTTGCAGGAGCCCGGCTGGATCGGCCCCAAGGGCAATTACGGTCAGGCGGTTCTCGGCATCGGCATGGCCTGCGCAGTCACGGCGCTCCCCATTCTTGTCTTGCTGATGGAAAAGCTGGAAATCTTCCGCACCCCCTTCGGCCAGCGCCTGCTGCGCTATGCCAGCCTCGATGACGTGCTGATCTGGGGCGTGCTGGCGCTGATCCTGCTCGATTGGGAGCGCGTCGGCCGGCAGGGCCTGTTCCTCGCCGGTTTCGCGGTTGCCGCGTGGGTCCTTCGGAAGCTGGTGTCGCGGATCGAAGAGAACGACCGCTGGTACGTCAGTCTCGTCTGGCTCTCTGCTTGCGGCTTTGCGGCAGACTGGTCGGGTCTCCATTTCATGGTTGGTGCCTTCCTTGCGGGCGCCGTGCTCGATGCGAAGTGGTACAGCCGCGAGCGGCTCGATGGCTTCCGCAGCTTCCTCCTGCTGGCGGTCATGCCCGTCTTCTTCCTCTCGACCGGCCTGCGCACGAATTGGGGCGTCGGCGGTGCCGCCGTGTTCGGTGCCGCAGCGCTGTTCCTCTTCGCGGCGGTCGTCGGCAAGCTGGCGGGCGTTCACCTTGCGGGGCGCATTCTCGGCTGGGCCAAGGGCGAGGCTTCGGTCATCGGCTGGATGCTCCAGACCAAGGCGCTGATCATGATCATCTTCGTCAACGTCCTGCTCGACAAGCAGATCATCACTGCGGAAACCTTCACGGCGATGCTGCTGATGGCCGTCGCCAGCACAATGCTGACCGTGCCCAATGTGCGCCCGCGCCTTGCCAGGCTCGGCCTCGGGCCAGCGCAGGAATGAAGGCTGCGCGGCGCCTGATTGCGGCATTCTTCCTGCTCGCCGCCACGGCGGCTCAGGCGCAGAGCCCGGTGGTCTTCCCCACCACCGTCGCGGTGGTGTTCGATCGGCAGACGATCCGCCCTGTTGTGGTCGAGGGGACTGCGGACCAGACCGGTGGCCGCGCCGTCACCGCCGATGATCCGGTCCGCATCGCCTCTGTCTCGAAGCTCGTCACCGCGCTCGGTGTCATGCGGCTGGTCGATGCCGGCGTGCTCGATCTCGACCGCGACGTTTCGGACTATCTGGGCTGGCGGCTGCGGCATCCTGCGTTCCCGGACCGGCCGATCACGCTGCGCCAGCTCCTCTCGCATCGCTCCGGCCTCACCGACGACGCGGACTACATCATCCCGCTGGGCGAAACGATCCGCCAGCGCCTCGCCGATCCGCGTGCCTGGGATCCTGCCCACGGTCCCGGCGACGATTGGTTCCACTATACCAACCTCAATTTCCCCGTTGTCGCCTCGGTATTGGAAGCCTCGACCGGAGAGCGTTTCGACCACCTGATGCGCAAGCTCGTGCTGGTCCCGCTCGGGCTTTCCGCCTGCTACAACTGGTCGGGATGCAACGGCGTTGCAGCAGCGAGTGCGGTGGTGCTCTACCGCGCCGACGGCAGCGTGGCGCGCGATGATCTGCGCGGGGTTCTGCCCGCCTGTCCCGTCGTGGTGCCAGATGGCAAGCCGTGCGATCTTGCTGGCTACACACCCGGTTGGAATGGCGCGCTGTTCTCGCCCCAGGGCGGCCTGCGCATTTCCATGACAGACCTTGCGCGCATCGGCCGGATGCTCGCGCGCGGCGGGGAAGGCTTTCTGTCTCCGGAAAGCTTTGCCGCGCTTGTCACGCCTGTCTGGCGCTTCAACGGGCACAACGGCGTCGGTGAGAACGGCGAGCCAGACGGGTTCTTCTGCGCCTATGGCCTGGCTGTCCAGCTGATCGGCAACGAGGGCCCCGGCTGCAACGACGATCCCTTCGGCGATGGCATTCCGCGCCTCGGCCACCCCGGCGAGGCCTATGGCCTGCGCTCCGGCCTCTGGCTCGATCCGAACACCGGCCGCGGCGTCGCCTTTTTCACGACGGCAGTGCCGGACAATGCTGCCAGAGGGACCAGCGCTTTCACGGCGGCGGAGGAAGGCGTTCTGGCGCGCGTGCGCGGGCGATAAGCCGGGGATAATCCGGCGCGGTGCCAATAGGGCTTTTCCTTAAGGCGCCCGATCTGCCATGGCAGCCCGGTGATCACGCTCAGCTCCGAAGCCTTGGAAGACGCCCGATCTGCGCTGGCACGCATCTTCGGCTTCAGCGCGTTTCGCGGCGTGCAGGAACAGGTCGTCAGCCGCGTGCTGGCCGGCCAGTCTACCCTCGCAGTGATGCCCACCGGCGCGGGCAAATCGCTCACCTACCAATTGCCCGCCGCGATGCTGCCGGGCACTTGCGTGGTGGTCTCGCCGCTCATCGCGCTGATGCATGATCAGCTGCGCGCGGCCAATGCCAACGGCCTTGCCGCCGCTGCGCTCACCAGCGTCGATCAGGACCGTGAGCAGACCATTGACCGCTTTCGCAATGGCGAGCTCGATCTGCTCTATGTCGCCCCCGAACGCGCCAGCCAGCCCTATTTCCGCGAACTGCTCGGCCGCGCCCCCATCGCGCTCTTCGCCATCGACGAGGCACACTGCGTTTCCGAATGGGGCCACGATTTTCGCCCCGATTACCGCCTGCTGCGCCCATTGCTCGACAGTTTCGCGCATGTCCCGCGCCTTGCGCTGACTGCTACGGCAGACCGCCACACCCGGGCCGATATCCTCGCCCAGCTAGGCATCGCCGATGATGGCCTGATCATCGCCGGGTTCGACCGGCCCAACATCCGCTACCGCATCGCCCCGCGCGACAACGCGCTGCGCCAGCTCAAAGCCTTGCTCGCCGAGCAGCGCGGCCCGGGCATTGTCTATGCGCCGACACGCAACGGGGTCGAAAAGCTGGCCGCCCAACTGGCCGAGGGCGGGCGCCGCGTGCTGCCCTATCACGCGGGCTTGCCCTCCGAACAACGCGCCGCCAATCAGGCCGCCTTCGTCGCCAGCGAAGACATGGTGATGGTCGCGACAATCGCTTTCGGCATGGGAATCGACAAGCCGGATGTCCGCTTCGTCGCCCACGCGGGCCTGCCCAAATCGATCGAGGGCTACTATCAGGAAACCGGCCGCGCTGGCCGCGACGGAGACGATGCCGTTGCGCTCATGCTCTGGGGTGCCGACGATTTTGCCCGCGCCCGGATGCGCATCGGTGAGGTCGAGGAACACCGCCAGGCCAGCGAGCGCGCGCGCCTCGATGCGCTGGCCGGCCTTGTCGAAACCGCCGGCTGCCGCCGCGCCGTGCTCCTGCGCCACTTCGGTGAGGACCCGCCCGAGACCTGCGGCAATTGCGACAACTGCCTCCACGCGCCAGGGGTGACGGACGCGACGCAGCTTGCGCGCAAACTGCTGTCTGCCGTCTACCGCACCGGGCAGATGTTCGGCCTCGGCTATCTTGAAAAGGTGCTCACCGGCGCGGCGGACGAACGCGTCACCGATCGCGGCCACGATCAGCTCTCGGTCTTCGGCATCGTTCCCGGCGATGAGGCGCCACTCTTGCGCCCCGTGGCCCGCGCGCTGCAGGCACGCGGCACGCTTGTCACCAACGAACATGGCGGCTTCATGCTGGGCGGAGATGCCCGCGCGTTGCTCAAGGGCGAGGGGCGGCTCGATCTCGTCGTCGCGCCCAAGGCCGAGCGCAGCGGTCGCCGCCGCCGCGGCGCCGAGGGCGAACCCAATCCGATCGGCGATCCTCTGTTCGAGGCCCTGCGCGCCTTGCGCCGCGAACTCGCACAGGAAGCCGGAGTCCCGCCCTACGTGATCTTCCACGATTCCGTGCTGCGCGACATGGCGGCGCGGCGGCCCGGCTCGCTGCAGGAACTCGGCGCCATCGGCGGCGTCGGCGCGCGCAAGCTGGAGGGGTATGGGGACCGGTTTATCGAGGTGATCCGCGGGTTCTGAGGCGCCGCCTCAACGTCCCGCCCAACACCCAAAAACTTCGTCTTTGCGAGCGAAGCGAAGCAATCCAGAGCGGCATGCACAACCGCTCTGGATTGCTTCGTCGCAACGCTCCTCGCAATGACGAGGGCAAGATTTAGAACGGGATTTCTGCCCCATCCCATGCGAACAGTCCCCCGCTATCCGCTGGCGTCAACCCGTCCAGCACTCCCAGCAGCGCCCCTGCCGAAAACGCAGGCGTGAACAGCTTCTCCGCCGCCACCCCGCGCTGGAAGGGGGCCGAAAGCGCGCTGTCGACCGTGCCGGGATGCAACGTCACCGCAACGGCCTGCGGGTGCGTCCGCGCGAGTTCCAGTGCGAGGTTCCTGACCAGCATGTTGAGCGCTGCCTTGCTCGCGCGGTAGGCATGCCAGCCGCCCAGCCGGTTGTCCGAAATCGAACCCACGCGCGCGGAAAGCGCGGCGAACACCGCGCGGCCATCGCGGCGCAGCAGCGGCAACGCGTGCTTCGCGATCAGGGCGGGGCCGATCGTGTTCACCGCAAACAGCTCGGCCATGCCATCGGCGCTCAGGGCGCGGTATGATTTCTCGGGGCCGGTTCCGTCCGCGCGGGTCAGGCGGCCTGTCGCGATCAGCACCATGTCGAGCGGTCCGCCCATCGCGGCGCAGGCATCCGCGATGCTGACTTCGTCCTGCAGGTCGAACGCGAACGGGCGCAGCTTGCCGCCGCCTGGCCCCGCGCCCCGGCGTGATCCGGCATGGACTTCGGCAACATCCGCCCGCTCGGCCAGCGCCGCCGCCAAGGCGCCGCCAATGCCGCCCGAGGCGCCGAATACCGCGCAACGCAGGAGAGAGGAGGGACTGTTCATGGCGCGGGATTGCGCGCTTGGCCCCTTGCTGTCGAGCAGGTCCGAAGGGCAGGTGCTGTATTATATTGACAATACAGCTTGCGAAGCGACGATGGGCACGCCACATTGCTGGAACAAGCGCCCGCCGATTGTCTCGGGGGCGGGAGTGAGACACGACGCCATGGCCAGCCAATCGACCGATACTGCATCGCCCATCACCCTCACGCCGCCCGATCCCGTGCCGGTGGTCGCACCCACGCAGGCAGCCGGCCTCGTCCCGGTGGCGGACGAGACCAAGTCGAAGCTCGAGGCGCGCGCAGAGGCATTCGTGGCCGATCTCGTTGCGCAGGATGCGGCCAGCCCCGAATTCGGCAAGCGCGTCGATCAGCTTTCCAACATGGGCCGCAAGGAGATCGCGCAGGCGGCGGGCATGTCTAACCGCTTCCTCGACCGGCCAGTCCGCGCGATGGACAAGGATTCGGGCGTCGGTGCCGATCTTGCCGCGCTGCGCCGTACGGTGGAGGAACTCGATCCCGGCCGGCAGGGTAAGCTTTCCGGACCGCGCAAGATCCTCGGCATCATCCCCTTCGGCAACAAGCTCAAGACCTATTTCGACAGCTACCAGTCCTCGCAAGGCCACATCAAGGCGATCCTCGATCGGCTCGCCTCGGGCAAGGACGAGCTCCTCATGGACAACGCCGCGATTGACGTCGAGCGCTCCAAGCTGTGGGAAGCGATGGGCAACCTCGAGCAGATGATCCACATCTCCAAGGTGCTCGATCAGAAGCTGGAAGACGCCGCGAACGATCTCGACCACACCGATCCCGCCAAGGCCAAGGCAATCCGCGAGACTGCGCTGTTCTATACCCGCCAGCGCACGCAGGACTTGCTGACGCAGATGGCCGTCACGGTGCAGGGCTACCTCGCGCTCGATCTGGTCAAGAAGAACAACGTCGAACTGGTCAAGGGCGTGGACCGGGCCGGGACCACGACGGTCGCCGCGCTGCGCACCGCCGTCACCGTCGCGCAGGCGATGACCAACCAGCGGCTGGTGCTTTCGCAGATCACCGCGCTCAACACGACGACCGCGAACATCATCGATTCCACCGGCAAGCTGCTTCGCGAACAGACCGGCAAGATCCACGAGATGGCCGCCTCGAGCACGATCCCGCTGGAGACGCTGCAGCGCGCGTTCCAGAACATCTATGAGACGATGGACACGATCGATACGTTCAAGCTGAAGGCGCTCGATGCGATGAAGCAGACGGTCGACACGCTTTCGGGCGAGGTCGAGAAGTCCAAGGGCTACATCGCGCGCGCCGAAGGTCAGGCGCAGGCAAAGTTGGAAGGCGATGCAACCTCGCCACTGCTGAGCCTCGAAGGCTGAGGTCACGATGGCGGAAACCGCGAGCGAGAGCAGCCGCATCCTTGCCGAAGCGCGCGCCAGCCTGCAGCGCCAGCAGGCGGGCGGGCGCCGTGTGGGCGGCAAGTCGATCGGGCGGCGTTCGGCCGAACTGAAGCGCCTCCACATGCTGCGCAAGGCTGCGCGCATGGCCTTTGCGGTCATGGCGATCCTGCTCGGCGCGCTGGTGACAGGGCTGGTGATCGATGGCATCGGCTTCACCGGGATCGTCGTGACGTTCCTTGCCATGGTCGCAGCGCTTGCCGTGCTCGGGACCTATCCTCGCATGAAGGTGCCGGAACTCGGCATGCTCAACCGCGGCGACGTGCGCTCGATGGTGGCGCGCACCGAGCTCTGGCTGGAAGCGCAGCGCCCCGCGCTGCCCGCGCCAGCCGTGGGCCTCATCGATCAGATTGGCGTGCAGCTGGATGGCCTTGGCCTCCAGCTCGAAGGCGTCGATCCGGCTGAACCTGCCGTCACCGAAGTGCGCAAGCTGGTGGGCGAGCACTTGCCCGGCATGGTCGAAAGCTATCGCCGCATTCCTGCAAACCTGCGCCGCGAGACACGCGACGGACGGAGTGCCGATCAGCAACTGACCGATGGGCTCGGCAAGATCAGCCAGGAAATCGACGCGGTAACGCGGCAGCTGGCAGCGGGCGATCTTGATGCCCTGGCCGTGCGCGGGCGGTTCCTCGATTACAAGTATGGTGACGGACTGGAGCAGGCCGCCCCGCAGCTGGCCGCACCGAACAAGACCGAAAGCTAATGCGTATCTCGATCCCCCACAGCCTCGGCAAGGACGAGCTGCGCCGCCGAGTGGCCGCGCGGCTCGGCGATGCCGAGGACAAGGCCAAGGGCATGCTCGGCAGCCTCGCCACGGTCGAGATGACGTGGACCGATGCGGACACGCTGGCCTTGATGGTGAGCGCGATGGGCTACACCATCCCCTGCACGGCAACGATCACAGCGAGCACGCTTGATTTCGAGGTCGAGATTCCCGCCGGCGCCGGCTTTGCGCGGCGGATGATCGAAGCAGCGGTGCGCGAAAAGGGTGAGAAGCTGGTCGGCTGACCAGCGGGTCTCAGGCGAGGCGCGCTTCCATTTCTGCAATCAGCGCATCGAGCGTGCCGAGACTGTCGAGCGTCGGTGCGTCGATCAGGACTTCGACAATGCCGCCGCGTTCGCGCAGGACCGCCGGAAGCGGGATGCCCTTGTGCGGCGTATCGTCCTTGTGCTGGAATACCACCGGCATCGGTAGTCCCGCGAGCCACTTCCGCCACTTCGGGTCTATCCGCAGCGAACCGTACGTCACCGCGCAAAGGCTGCACGGGTACGTCGAGGGCGATAGCGTCTTGTGCAGCGAATCGAGCGCCATCTGCACCAGCCCGCCATTGGCGTTGTAGATGAAGATCAGGCGGTCCGGTGCAGGCCCGGCGGTCGCGCTCACGCCGCCAGGCTGTAGGGTTCGATCTCACCCGCGAGGTACAGCTTCTTCGCCTTCGCGCGGCTGAGCTTGCCCGAGCTGGTGCGCGGCAGCGTGCGCGGCGGCACCAGCTCGATCACGCAGTTCATGCCGGTGATCGCGCGCACCTTCTCGCGGATCGCATCGCGCAGCTTCACGCGCTCCTCGGGGTCAGACACGCGGCAGTGGACGAGAACCGCCGGGGTTTCCTCGCCGCTTTCGGTCTCCACCGAGAACGCGGCGATATCGCCTTGGTGGAAGCCTGGCAGCTGCTCCACCGCCCACTCGATATCCTGCGGCCAGTGGTTCTTGCCGTTGATGATGATCATGTCCTTGGCGCGGCCGACGATGAACAGGTAGCCCTCTTCGTTGAGGTAGCCCATGTCGCCGGTGTCGAGCCAGCCGTCCACCATGCAGGCTTCGGTCGCTTCGGGATCGCGGAAGTAGGAATGCATGACCGAGCTGCCGCGGCACCACACCTTGCCGATGTGATGGTGGGCGAGGGGCTCGCCATGCTCGCCGCGCACTTCGACGTCCATGCCGCGCACCGGCTTGCCGCAATTGACGATCGCGCGGTAGCGGGCAGGCCGGGACAGATCCCGAGGCGAGCCCGAAAGGCGCTCTTCCTCGACCAGCTCGACCCGGATGCCTTCACCCGGCGGCATCAGCGTGACCGCCAGCGTCGCCTCGGCAAGGCCGTAGCTCGGCAGGAAGGCGTTCGCCTTGAAGCCGGCATCGGCAAAGGCATTGACGAAGCTCTGCATCACGTCGGGCCGGATCATGTCCGCGCCGTTGCCTGCAATCCGCCAGCGCGAGAGGTCGAAGCGTTCGGCCACGTTGCTCTGGCTGGAGATGCGGCGCGCGCAGATGTCATAACCGAAGGTCGGCGAATAGGACATCGAGGTGCCCTTGTTGCGGCTGATCAGATCGAGCCACGCCAGCGGACGGCGCGCGAAATCCTCGGTCTTGAGGTAATCGGCCGAAACCTGATTGGCGATCAGCGAGAGGAAGCAGCCGACGAGGCCCATGTCATGGTACCACGGCAGCCAGCTGATCGCGCGGTCGCCGGGCTGGAACTTCATGCCGTGCGAGTGCCCGGAAAGATTCGCCAGCAGCGCGCGATGCGTCACCGCCACGCCATGGGGAAAGCGGGTCGAGCCGCTCGAATACTGGAGATAGGAAATCGCGTCCGGATCGGGCGTCGGCAGCGCGGTGTCGGCGGGCTCTACGGCATCGGCGAATTCCTGCCAGGTCAGGCCCTTGCAGCCGCAGCGCTCCGCCGCAGCGGCGCAGATTGCGGCGATCTCGTCCGGATAGAGCAGCATCGCGGGATCGGAGCTGGTGATCTGCACCGAAAGCTGGTCGATGTAGTTCTCCTTGCCGCCGAAGCTGGTGGGCAGCGGCAGTGGTACCGGCCAGGCACCGGCGTACATCGCGCCGCAGAACAGCGCGGCAAAATCGGGACCTGTCTCGGCGATCAGGGCAATCCGGTCACCCGGCTGCACGCCCATCGCGATAAGCCGCCGCGCCGCGACCAGCGCATCGCTGCGCAGCTCGGCATAGGGATAGACACGGACGAGGGTGCCGCGTGCATCGTGAAAATTGAGGCCGCAAGGGCCATCTGCTGCAAAATCAAGCGCTTCGCAGAAGGTGGTGAAATCGGCGAACCGACGCGGGCGCCCGTCATCGTTGGGCGTCGGAACCAGCGCGGCTTTCGCGGCGGCGTCCAGGACAGTCATGCGTTACCCCGTTTTATGGTTCTTGGGTTGATCTCGAATGGGGCCCAATTGGCCTGTTCTGTCCCCGCGAACAGATGCGGGAGGTTCCCATTTACGCGGGACTGTGGCACGAATGTGGCATGTCGCCACGAACCACTGGCACCAGTTCCGGGCAAGCGCCGGGCCGAGTCGGAGGAAAGCGGCAGAGAACCCCGCCACCACCGCTCGATAGCGCCGCGCTCGATGCGCTGGCGCTGACGTATGTGGCGCGCTTTGCGACGAGTTCCGGGCGTCTTGCCGACTACTTGCGCCGCAAGCTGCGAGAGCGCGGCTGGGCGGAGGGGAGCCCGCCCGATGTGGCAGCGGTCGTCGCGCGCATGGCTGAGCGCCGCTATGTCGATGATGCCGCCTATGCCGCCGCCAAGGGCGATGGCCTGCGCCGCCGCGGCTATGGTGCGCGGCGGATCGACGAGACGCTGAACCACGACGGCATTGCAGAACCGCTGCGCGCCGCCGCGCGGGGAAGCGAGACAGAGCGCCGCCATGCCGTGCTCGCCTTTGCCCGGCGCAAGCGGTTCTGGCCTTATTCAGCTGAGCGCTGTCTTGATCCTGCCATGCGCCGCAAGCATCTCGCGGCCTATCTTCGCGCGGGGCACGGGCTTGACCACGTGCGCCGGGTGATGGATGCGCGCGATCTCAGTGACCTAGAGGAATGGGCCGATGAATATGCCGAAGACGCTCTGGAATAGGGCCGCCAGCCTCGCGCTGCTGATTGCCGCGGTTGGCTGTTCGCCGCTCGCTGCGGGATCGACCAGCGCGCAGCAAGCGGCGACGGCGACGCCCTCGGCGCAGCTTGCGGTCCATCCGGTTTCGGGCCTCACGGTCGTGCCGCTTACCGTCACGACCGCCAGCGGGCCGCATGTGTTCAAGGTCGAAGTCGCCTCGACGCCGGGGGAGCAGGAGCGCGGCCTGATGTTCCGCTCGGTGATGGGCGCGGACGAAGGCATGATCTTTCCGATGGACCCGCCCCGGCGCACCGCGTTCTGGATGAAGAATACCGTCATCCCGCTCGACATCATCTTCATCGGTGCGGATCACAAGGTGCTCAATGTCGCCGCGAACGCGGTGCCCTATGATCTTTCGCCGCTGCCTTCCGATGGCGATGCGGCGGGCGTGCTTGAACTCATCGGCGGGCGCGCTGCGCAGATCGGGCTGAAGCCGGGCGATACCGTCAGCTGGTGAGACGCGCTGTTTGTTCCGCTAGAGCGTCGTGCGTTTAATCTGCAACGTATCCTGCTGCCTTGAGGTAGTTCCAGCATTCGTCTGGATGGTAGAGTTCGCAGATTGATCCGACGGCCTTCCACAGGGCATCGACTG
>NZ_JAIXZS010000036.1 GCF_027489515.1 Novosphingobium sp.
AGATCCATCGATAAAGGCTGACCCATCCATGCTGGCCTCCTTCACCAGTACGGACTCTGAATCAGAGATCTACGACGATGGGAATCCCCAGCGATTCATAACGGTCGAAAACCGCTCTAGCCTTGAGCGGTCGCAGTTGTCAGACCCTGAATGGAGCGACCACCAAACGCTGATTGAATTGCGGAACCAAGCTGTTGCTCACGTAAACCCAGAACACAGAACAGTTGGCCGCACTTGGCACAAACAGTTGCTTTTTGCGGTCAGCCATCCGTCAGGTTATTGGAGGCTCGCGTCGTCATCGAATGAGACGAGCTTTCACCTTGATACATTTAGCAGATTGGAGCGAATGCTACCGGTAGCGCACGCGTTTGTTCTGAAGCAGTTTAACAAACGCATGAATACCGTGACGCAAGAAATCAATAGTGCGAACTTGCCGGTTGACATGCTGCGCCAGCAGGCCTTCGATCCTGTAGAAGCGTTTGGCAGCATAGCGACTGTCAAGCGTCTCCTGGCTGGTTCCGGTGAGCAAACGGACAGCTTTTGGTACAACGAATAGCCATTTGGCTATTCGGGCATTGGGTGACACGTACAATAGTCACCCAAACCACCCCTCCGTCAGCGCTTCGCGCTGCCACCTCCCCATTTGTGCTGCGCAAAAATGGAGAGGATCGGGATGCAAGGGCAATGGCCCTTGCCCGCCGGAGGCTTGAGGTCGCCCGTCCTTCGACAAGCTCAGGATGAGCGAGAGGCCCCTTCCCCCCTACCCAGCCGCCAGCGCCGCTTCTTTCGCCACGACCCGCCGCAGCATGTTGGCATACGTCGCGGGGTCCTGCGCGCCGGGGATCATGTATTTGCCGTTGATGATCATCGCGGGGACGCCGCTGATGTTCCAGTCCCAGGCTTGCTGTTCGCCGGCTTCGACGATGGCGTCGATTTCGGGATCGTTCAGCGCGGCGGCGGCTTCGGTGCGGGAGAGGCCGACGGAGGCGGCGATGTCGGTCAGGACGGCGGGGTCGTTCATGCGGCGGCGCTGCTGGAAGTGGGCGTCGAACAGGGCTCGCTTGAGTTTGACCTGCATGTCTGCACCGTGTTCGCGCAGGGTGTGGACGAGGAGGCGGTGGGCGAGGCGCGTGTTCCACATCATCGCGGGGGGCGGATCGCCTTCGCCGGTGTACTGGAAGGAATAGCCGGCGGCTTCGGCGGCTTGTGACATGCGGCCGCGCGCTTCGGCGGCCTGATCGGGGGTGCGGCCGTATTTGCGCTGGATGTGCGCGGCGCTTTCCTCGCCCTGTTCGGGCATGTCAGGATTGAGTTCGAAGGGGTGGAAGCGGATGGTGGCGGTGACTTCGCCTTCCATGCCCGCAAGTGCGGTTTCGAGCTGGTTATGGCCGATCACGCACCACGGGCACATGACATCGGACCAGATATCGACGGTGACTGCTGCCGGTTTGCTCATTGCTCGATCCACCATTTCAGGAGGTGATGGGCCACCGCGAAAGGCGGCGGGGCGATGAAGGCGCCGTCCTCGGCGCCGGTCTTGAGGGCTTCCATCGCGTAGACCACCTCGTCGCGCGTGAACCAGCGCGCGTCGTCGAGTTCGGTTGCGTCAATGGTGATCGCGGGATCATCGGCATAGGCGTGGCAGCCGATCATCAGCGAGGAGGGGAACGGCCAGGGCTGGCAAGCGACATAGCGCACATCGCGGACGCGCACGCCCGCTTCCTCGAAGACTTCGCGGGCCACGGCTTCCTCGATGGATTCGCCCGGTTCGACGAAGCCCGCGAGTGCCGAGTAGCGCCGCGGCGGGAAGCGCGGCTGGCGGCCGAGGAGGAGCTGGCCTTCCCATTCGACCGACATGATCGTGACGGGATCGACGCGGGGGAAATGCTCGGCCTTGCAATCCATGTTGACGCACTTGCGCTGCCAGCCGCCCTTGCCGAGCTTGGTGGCATAGCCGCAGCGCGCGCAGAAGCGGTGGCGGGCATGCCAATCGACGAGCGCGCGGGCGCCGCCGTAGGTCGCCAGATCGCCGGCGGGGAGCGAGGCCATCGCGCCCCAGAGGCGCGGGTTGGCGGGGCCGGGGTTGCCCTTGTTGGCGGGGGAGACGGGGGCGAAGCAGGCGCGGCCGCTTTCGTCGAGCCCGAGGAAAATGAGTTCGTCGTGTTCACCCGCATCGGCGAGCGTGCCCCAGACGAGCGTGCCATCATCGCCGATTACCGGATCGAGCCCGTCGAGCCGCAGCAGGCGCGCACGCCAGTTCATGAGATCAGCGAGCTTGTCGGCGTCGGCGCGGATGTGGTCGGCGCGGTCGAGCACGGCGCCGGTAAAGGAAATCGGGGGATCGGGACGGTAGAGCATCGTGGTTACGCCGCTTTCTTCATGGCCGAGATATCGGTGAGCACCGCCTTGGGGAATTCCTCGGGGATCGGCAGCGCGGACGAGGGCATGAACTGGACGAACAGACCCGCGCGCAGGCCGACGCGGGTGTTGACGAAGCCCACCGTGCCCGCCGCGCCCGACCAGCCGAAGGTGCCCGCATCCGCGCCGAGGCCGACCCGCCCGCCCGCGCCGAAGCCGGCGCCTTCGACCCAGGTGCCCGAGATATCGGTGCTGGCGGGCAGGAGGTTGCTGGTGCCGAGGCGGACTGCCGCCTCGCTCATCACGCGGGTGCTGCCGATCGTGCCGCCACCGGCAAGCATCATCAGGAAACGGTCGTAATCGCGAGGGGAACTGACAAGGCCCGCGCCGCCGAAGGGGAAGGCGGGCGGATCGAGATAGACCGAGGTCGCCCCCGGATCGATCGGATCGGTCTTCCCATCATGCACGATATAGTTGGTGGTGAGGCGCGGGGCCTGCGCGGCGCTCACCTGGAAACCGGTGCTCGCCATGCCGCAGGGACCAAAGATGCGCTGGGCGAGGAAGGCATCGAAGCTCTGCCCGGACACGACTTCGATGACACGTCCGACGAGATCGAGGCCGACCGAATAGCTCCACCGCGTGCCGGGTTCGTAGACGAGCGGCATTTCGGCGAGCTTGTCGGCAAACTCGGTGAGGCTGGGCACCGTCTTCACCCCGCTGAAGGGGGGAATCGAGAGCCGCGAGGCCTGACCCGGCACCAGCCCGGCGGCCTCGTAGGCCTCCTTGATCGGGCCCTTCTGGATGATCGAGTAGCCGAGGCCCGCGGTGTGCGTGAGGAGGTGGCGCAGCGTGATGGCGGTCTGCGCGGGCTTCAGATCGGTGATCGAGCCATCGGGCGTCACCTGCACCTGCATCTGCGCGAACTTGGGCAGGAAATCGCTGATCGGCTGGTCGAGCCCGATCTTGCCCTCGTCGACAAGTAGCATCGCCGCCATGCCGGTGACCGGCTTGGTCATCGAATAGATGCGGTAGAGGCTATCGAGATCGACGGGCACGGCGGAATCGAACGCCATCGTGCCGCGTGCGATCTGCATCGGCGCATCGCTGCCCCAGCCAAGCGCCGCGACCACGCCGGGAAGCCGGCCCGAGGCGACATATTCGTACACGAGGTTGGTCAGCGCCGGGTACATTTCCTCGGCCGAGGGCTGGGCGAGCAGCCGCGCGGGGATGAGGCCAGAGCCGGCAAGGCCTGCGCCGAGCCAGCCCGCAGACCGCAGCAAAGAGCGCCGGGAAAGCAGAAGCGTCTGATCTTGCATGGACTACCTGTTTGCGAGCGCCAGGCGCGCGGCCTTGGCAAAAACCGTGGGCAATCCCGCCGCCTCGACGTGCTCGACCAGCCAGAACTCTCCCGCTGGCAGACTAGCGCAATCGGCGCTTGCGCAAAGCATCAATTGCAGCTCGAGATCGAAATGCGTGAAACCGTGGCGGACCACGCCGGCATCGCGCCAATCCCCGGCCACCGGCGGTGTGCCATGCCCATCGGCCCGCGCCGACCAGCCATCATCAGGAAGCGCGCGCATCCCGCCGAGCATGCCCTTGCCCTCGCGCTGGACGAGGAGCACCGCGCCGTCCTGCTCGATCCAGAAGGCAGTGCCGGTGCGCGTGGGCTTTGCCTTTTTCGCCGCCTTGACCGGAAAAGCCTCCGCTGTGCCCGCCGCGCGCGCGGTGCAGTGATCGGCCAGCGGGCAGAGCAAGCAGCGGGGCGCGCGCACCGTGCAGATCGAGGAGCCGAGATCCATCAAGCCTTGCGCGAAATCGCCCGCGCGACGGTCCGGAGTGATCGTATCCGTGGCGGCGCGGATCGCGGTGCGCCCGCCCGGCAGCGGCTCGGCTATTGCGAAGAGGCGCGAGACCACGCGTTCGACGTTGGCATCAACAACGACTGCGCGCTGCCCGAAGGCGATCGCGGCGACGGCTGCGGCGGTATAGGCGCCGAGCCCGGGAAGCTCCCGCAAGGCCGCTTCGGTGCGCGGAAATCCGCCGCGCCGCGCCACTTCGCGCGCGCAGGCGAGCAAATTGCGCGCACGGGCATAGTAGCCAAGGCCGGCCCACGCGGCCATGACATCGGCGTCTTCCGCCGCAGCCAGCGCCTCGACCGTTGGCCAGAGGTCCAGAAACTTCGCATAATAGGCCCGCACCGCTGCAACGGTGGTCTGCTGCAGCATGACTTCGGACAGCCACACGCGGTAGGGATCGGGCGCGGGCTCGCCCGGCAGCGCGCGCCACGGCAGGCGCCGCGCATTCACATCATACCAGTCCAGCAGCGCGGCAGACACGCTGTTGCCATCCCCGATCCGAACGCTCTCGCCACTGGCCTGCATGGCGCGGCTATGGCATGGCGGCGGCGACAATGGAACGCGATCCGCCCTCCCCTCCCAAAAGCGCCAAGAAGGCCGCTGCGCCCGCCGCAGCGCCGCGTACTTACGAGCGCCCGCGCGGCGGCGAGGCGCGCGCGATTGCCGATCTCATGCCCACGATCGGGCGCACCGCGTTCCGCCGCTTCGGCTTCGTACAAAGCTCAGTCGTCTCGCGCTGGGGCGAGATCGTCGGGGCCGCGCATGCCCGCCACTGCGCGCCCGAATCGATCCGCTTCCCCCCCGGCGAGAAAGCCGAGGGCATTCTGCAGCTGGTGGTAACGCCAGCCCACGCCCCGCTGATCCAGCACGTGATCCCCGAGATCATCGAGCGGGTGAACCAGTTCTTCGGCTACAGGGCAGTGGCACGGATCAAGCTGCGGCAAGGCGCGGTTCAGCCGCCAGCTGCCACAGAGGCGCAGCGCCCGCTCCGGACCGCACCGCCTTCGCTCAAGCCGATTCCTGTGGAACTCGGCGACAGCCTGCGCGATATCGGCGACCCGGAGCTGCGTACGGTGCTGGAATCGCTGGCGCGCAGCCTCGGTGATGCGAATGGAACTGATTAGGCGGGAAGCAAGACTGACGATGGCCAAGATGATGAAGAACCTGGCTCTGCTGCTGGTCGCGCTGTGCGGCGCGGCGCTGCTCACGGCCGCGAGCAAACCCGCGCGAACGTCGCCGCCGCCCGCCGCCAAGGTCAACTGGAACACCGTCGTTGCCCGCACCCCGCTCGACAGCCACCTGCTCGGTAATCCCAATGCGCCGGTGAAGCTCGTCGAGTATATCAGCTACACCTGCCCCCACTGCGCCCATTTCGAGCAGGAATCCGATGCCCAACTGCGGATCGGCTTCATCTCGGGCGGCAAGGGCTCGATCGAGGTGCGCAGCTTCGTGCGCGATCCGGTGGACCTCACCGCCGCGCTCCTCACCCACTGCGGCCCGGCATCGAAGTTCTTCGGCAATCACAGCGCGTTTCTGCGCCACCAGACCACGTGGATGGCCCCGCTCGCCAACCTGAGCGACGGGCAGAAGGCGCGCTGGTCGAACGCCGATTTCGGCGCGCGCACCCGCGCCATTGCCAGCGACCTCGGGTTCTATTCGCTGATGGAAGCGCGCGGCTACGACCGTCCGCAGCTTGATCGCTGCCTTGCCGACAAGGCGCTGGCCGAACGCCTCGCTCAGCACACCAAGGAAGCGGGCGAGAAGGACTTCGTCAACGGCACGCCGAGCTTCCTGCTCAATGGCGTTCCTTTGAGCGGAACCTATTCCTGGGCTGCGCTCAAGCCGCAGATCGAAGCACGTCTGCGCTGAGCGGGCGATAATCCGCGGCCTATAATCCACTGGCCGCTGGCTGGCGGCCCTTCAATCCCGCCAGCCAATCGGCTAGCACCACCGTTGTGTCTTGTCTTTCACGAGCGAAGCGAAACCTGATCCCATGCAGACCAAGCTCTTCACGCCCGGCCGCCTTCTTCTCGCGCTCATCGCGCTTCCGCTCGCGCTGGGGCTCGCCGCCTGCGGCAAGAAGGACGATGCCGCTGCGGCAGGCCCCGCTGGCGCGCCGCTCAATGCCGTGCCGCCACCGGCGGGCAAGGCGTGGGCCGATGTCGTTTCGGCAACGCCCGAAGGCGGCTATGTGATGGGCAATCCCAATGCGCCGATCAAGGTGATCGAGTACGGCTCGCTGACCTGCCCGCACTGCGCCGAGTTCGAGGAAAAGGGCTTCCCGCACCTGCGTGACGACTATGTCGCCAAGGGCACCGTGAGCTTCGAGTTCCGGAATTTCGTGCGCGATCCCTACGATACGACGATGGCGATGCTGACCCGCTGCGGCGCGCCCGAAAGCTTTTTTGCGCTGACCGAGCAGGTCTATTCGAACCAGAAGACGATCTTCGACCAGCTGCAGCCGATCGGCGCGCAGCTTCAGGCCGCCAATCTGCCGCCGAACCAGATCTTCAAGGCAATCGGCGAGCGCGGCGGGCTGATCGACTTCTTCGCGGCGCGCGGGATCGCCAAGGATCAGGCCGCGCAGTGCCTTGCCAAGAGCGAGACGGCGACCAAGCTGGCCGACGACACGTCCAAGGCAGGCGACACCTTCAACATCACCGGCACGCCGACCTTCCTGGTCAATGGGAAGAACGTCGAAGTCGCGACCTGGGACGCGCTCGAGCCGATCCTGAAGCAGGCCGGCGCGCGTTGATGGGCGCGCGCTGACAGGGGCCATGCAGTTCGGGGGCGGATAGCATGGCAGACCGGGTGCCGATGCAGTTCACGCGGCTGAAGCTCTCCGGATTCAAGAGCTTCGTCGAACCTGCCGAACTGCGCATCGAACCCGGCCTTACCGGCGTGGTCGGCCCCAACGGCTGCGGCAAGTCCAACCTGCTGGAAGCGATCCGCTGGGTCATGGGCGAAGGCTCTGCGCGCAGCTTGCGCGGCGGCGGGATGGAAGACGTGATCTTCGCCGGCACCGCCAGCCGGCCCGCGCGCGATTTTGCCGAAGTCATGCTCTCGGCCGAGACCGACCCCTCCGGGCCGTTCGGCGGCGAGCTTGAAGTCGTCCGCCGCATCGAGCGCGGCGCGGGCAGCGCCTACCGCGTCAACGGACGCGACGTGCGCGCCAAGGACGTCGCGCTGGTATTTGCCGACGCCGCGACCGGCGCCCACAGCCCCGCACTTGTCAGCCAGGGCCGCATCGCCGCCGTGATCGCTGCGCGGCCCGCCGAGCGCCGCGCGATGCTGGAGGAAGCCGCCGGGATCGCCGGGCTCCACGTGCGCCGCAAGGACGCGGAGACCAAGCTGCGCGCGACCGAGACCAACCTTGCCCGGCTCGACGACCTCATCGTTACACTGGAAGCGCAGGTCGGCGCGCTGCGGCGGCAGGCGCGCGCGGCGGAGCGCTACAAGCAGCTTTCGGAACGCATCCGCGTGGCCGAGGCCCGCCTCATCTTCGCACGCTGGCGCGATGCTGCCGCCGCCGCCGAAGCGGCCCGCGCCGCGGCTGTCCGCGCGGAGGACGCGGTTGCCGCAGCACAGACCGCTGCCCGCACTGCGCAGGAAGCCCAGCACAACGCCGCAGCTGCCCAGAGCGCTGCCCGCGATGCCCTGTTCGACCGGAGGCAGGATGCCGCCGCGCAAGGCCAGCGCATCGCTGCGCTGACCGCGCAGGCCGAGGCGGCGGCCCAGCGCCTTGCCGATATCGACCGCCAGATCCGCCGCATCGAGGATGAGCGCAGCGAGGCCGACCGCCTGACCCGCGACGCCGCCGAGGCATTGACGCGTCTCGAAGCCGATCTCGCCGCCGCCGAAGCTGCGCTCGCTGCCCAGACCGCCGAAGGACCCGCGCTCAGGGCCGCCGAAGCCGCCGCCGAGCAGGCGGCACGTGCGGCCGAACTGGCGCTCGCGGCGATGGTGGCCGAGCAGGCCGGGATCGAGGCGGAATGGCGCGTCGCGGAGGCGGCGCTGACGGCTGCCCGCCAGCGCCTGACGCGGCTCGATGGCGAGGACGCGCGGCTTGCGGGAACCCGGCGCGCGCTGGAAGCCGAACCGGACCCGGCGCTCGCAATGGCCGCTGCCGAGGCGCGCCGCGCCGAAGCCGCCGCAGCATTGGCCGACGTTGGCGAAGCGCGCGAGCGGCTTACCGCCGACCGCGAGCGACTGACGGCAGAGCGCGAGCGCCTTGCCGCCGCGCGCGAGGCCGCGTCCTCCGAGCTTGCCGCCGCCCGCGCCGACCTCGTCGGGCTGGAACGCGAATGCTCGGCGCTCGCTCGCGACAAGGCGGCGCGCGAAGCAGAAGCGGCGCGCACCGGCAAGGGGCCAAGCGCGCTGGGTGCCGCGCGGGCCGCGCCCGGCTATGAGCGCGCGCTGGCTGCCGTGCTGGGGCGCGATGCGGCGGCTCCGCTGGGCTCGGCTCCGCCCGGAGACGGCCGCTTCTGGACCGGCGCCGAAGCCCCGACCCCGCGCACCGATGCGCTGATCCACCACGTGACGAAGTGCCCGCCCGAGCTGGCAGCCCGCCTTGCACTGGTGCGTTTCGCCCATGAAGACAGCGGCGAGCCGCTCGCCCCGGGCGAATGGCTGGTCACCCGCGAAGGTCATCTCCGCCGCTGGGACGGCTTCATCGCGCGCGGCGAGGGCGGCGCGGAGGCGGCGATCCTCGCCGCCGAGAACCGTCTCGCCGAACTGGAAGCCGCGCTTCCCGAACGCCGCGCCGCCGCCGAAGCGGCCGAGGCCGCCAGCAGCGCCGCGCAAGGCGAACTGGCGCGGGTGCAGGCCGAGCTCGCCCGCGTGCAGGGCGAACTCAGCGCGGGCGAACGCGCGCTGGCGGCGGCGGCTGATGCAGAACGCAGCGCCTTGCGCGCGCTGGACCAGGCCGAGGCAGCGCGCGCCCGGATTGCGGCGCGGCGCGAGGAGATCGATCGCACGGCCGCCGATCTTGCCGCCCAGCGCCAGGCTGCCGATGCCGATCTGGCCGAAGCCGATGCGCGCCGTTCGGCCCTCCCCGATCCCGCCACTGGCCGCGCCGCCGTGGAGGCCGAGCGGCAGAAGAACGACCGCGCCCGCGCCGCCTATCAGGCAGCGATGGCGGCTGTTGCCGCGCACGGGCAAGCGCAGGCGGTTGGCAAGGAGCGGCTCACCGCTTTGCGCAGCGACATTCGCGGCTGGCAGGCCCGCGCCGGTGACGCGGCTCGCCGCCTCGCCGCGATGGCCGGGCAGGCCGAGGACCTTGCCGAAGAGCGCGCCATCGTTGCCGCCAAGCCCCCTGCCCTCGCGCGCGATCTGGAGGAAGCCGAAGCCTTGCGCCAGCGCTACGCCGCCGCGCTGGCAGAGGCCGAGACCACGCTGGCGCGCAGTGAGACCGAGGCGCGCGCGGCAGAGGTGGCGCTGGCCGCCGCCAACGAAGCGCTCGCCACCGCGCGCGAGGCCCGCGCCGCGCTAGGTGCCAAGGCCGAGAACGAAGACCAGCGCCGGCAGGAGATGGCGGGCATCGCCGGCGAGCGCTTCCAGTGCCCGCCCCCGCTGCTGCCCGAGCGGATCGGCTTTCCCGGCAGCGATGTTGCCGCCGCGCCCGAGGAATCCGCCGCGCACGACCGCCTGATCGCCGAGCGCGAACGACTGGGGCCAGTCAACCTCGTCGCCGCGACCGAACTGACCGAGGCCGAGGCGCAGCACCTCGCCGTCGTCAGCGAACAGGCCGAACTGACCGAAGCGGTCAACCGCCTGCGCGGCTCGATCGGCGCGCTCAACCGCGAGGGCCGCGAGCGCCTGCGGGCAGCGTTCGAGGCGGTCGATGCCCATTTCCGCCGCCTCTTCGCGCGCCTGTTCGGCGGGGGCGAGGCTCATCTTGCGCTGGTTGACAGCGACGACCCGCTGGAAGCCGGGCTGGAGATCTTCGCTCAGCCGCCCGGCAAGCGCCTGCAATCGCTCACTTTGCTATCGGGCGGCGAACAGGCCCTGACCGCCGTCGCGCTCATCTTCGGCCTGTTCCTCACCAACCCCGCCCCGATCTGCGTGCTCGACGAAGTCGACGCTCCGCTCGACGATGCCAATATCGAACGCTTCTGCGATCTGCTCGATGCGATGGCGGCAGAGACGACCACCCGCTATCTGATCGTCACGCACAATGCCGTCACGATGAGCCGAATGCACCGCCTGTTCGGTGTGACGATGGTGGAGCGCGGCATCTCGCGCCTCGTCAGCGTCGATCTGGGCGGGGCAGAGAGTTTGCTGGCGAGTGCGCCTCCGGCCTAGTCGAGCACGAACCGCGGGCCCGGCCCGGCTGCCGCTGCGCGGTCTTCCTTGTTGTAGAGCTGGCAGCGATCGAGGCTGAGGCATCCGCAGCCGATGCATTCGTCGAGCTTGTTGCGTGTGCGGGTGAGGAGCTGGATGCGGGCGTCGATCTCGCCGCGCAGCGAGCGGCTGATGCGCTGCCAGTCCAGCACCGTGGGCGTGCGGCCGTGGGGCAGCGAGGCGAGTTCGCGTTCGATCTCGGCAAGGCCCAGCCCCAGCCGCTGCGCGATCAGGATGAAGCTCAGCCGGCGGATGTCGGAGCGCAGGAAGCGGCGTTGGTTGCCCCCGGTGCGCACCGAGGCGATCAGGCCGCGCTCCTCGTAGTAGCGGATCGCCGAGACGGCGAGCCCGGTGCGCTGCGCGACCACGCCGATCGGCACCAGATCGTTGCGGCCCTTGGCCGGTTTGGCAAGCATCGCGAATCCCCGGAAAAATTCCTTGACCTCAAGTCAGCTTGAGGTTGCATAAGGCTTGGCGTGTAGAAGGTCTATAACGGAGTTTTGCCATGACCAACCCCGCCGCGCGGCTCGAACACGTCAACATCACCGTCAGCGATCCCGATCGCACAGCCGTCTTCCTCAGCCGCCTCTGCGGCTGGCACGAGCGCTGGCGCGGGCCTTCCGCGCTTGGCGGCTGGACCATCCACCTCGGCGCCGATTTCGACTATATCGCTCTCTATCAGAGAGATGCGCCCTTGCCGGGCCCGTTCTCCAAGGGCCAGCCGCTCAATCATATCGGGCTTGTCGTCGATGATCTGGCCGCCGCCGAGCGGTGCGTGATCGAGGCCGGGCTCGTGCCGTTCAACCACGGCGACTATGAACCGGGGCGCCGATTCTATGTCTTCGATTGGGACGGGATCGAGTGGGAGATCGTCAGCTACAGCTGAGTGGCCGCGCCCACAACGAAGCACGCCGCCGCCATCAGCGCGCCCGCGAATCGGTTCGAACGGAACCGCGCGAGCGCGCTGAGGCCGTCCGCCGTATCGAGCGTCAACGCCTGCCACGCGAAGTGGAGCGCGACCGGCACAAGTGCCACCAGCGCGACCGGATCGGGCCGCACCAGCCAGACCGCGCCGGCCCAGCACGCGATCGCCATGCCATAGAGCCCGATCACCCCAGAGCGCACATGCTGGCCGAACGACAAGGCGGAGGAACCGATGCCGACCATCGCGTCATCTTCGCGGTCCTGCAGCGCGTAGATCGTGTCATAGGCCATGCACCACGCCCAGCAACCGGCATAGAGCGCGGCCAAGGGCGCCAGCCGGCCAAAACCGGTGACTTCAATCCAGCCCACCGGCGCGCCCCAGGTGAAGACGAGGCCCAGCCACGCCTGCGGCCAACCGGTGATCCGCTTCATGAAGGGATAGGCCGCGACCAGCCCGAGGCTGCCGAGCGCGACAAGCTGCGCTTCCCAGCGCAGTTGCAGGAGGACAAGCAGCCCCACCCCGCACAGCGCGAAGAGCCAGCCCCAAGCCGTCTTCTTCGAGATCGCCCCGCTTGCGATCGGCCGCGCCGCGGTGCGCGCCACGCGGGCATCGAGATCGGCATCGACGATATCGTTATAGACGCACCCCGCCCCGCGCATCGCGATGGAACCAAGGAGGAGCCACAGGATCATGCCCCACCGGCCCGTTCCGCCCGCAAGGAACAGGCCCCAGGCGCAGGGCCAGAACAGCAGCCACCACCCGATCGGCCGATCAAACCGCGCAAGCAATGCGAGATCGCGCAGGGTCGGCGGGAGCACGGTGAGCACGCCGCGGTACTCAGTGTCTGGGACGATTTCCGGCGTGGTACTCATGACCGCTGCATAGCCGCCGCGCCTGCAATCGGCTAGAGCCGGTGCATGCCCGCTACTCCCGCCTGGCCGCCCAAGTCCGCGCCCCGCCTGTTTGTTCCCGGCCCGCTGACGGAAGGCGCGTATGTGCCGCTCGAAGGCGGACAGGCGCATTATCTGGGCAAGGTGATGCGCGTCGCGCCGGGCGATGCGGTGATCCTGTGCGATGATCAGACCGGCGAATGGCTGGCGCGCGTGGCCGAGGCGGGGAAACGCGATGTCTTGCTCACGGTCGAGAGCCGCCTGCGCGAACGCGAGGGGGTGCCCGATTTCTGGCTCTGCGCGGCGCTCACCAAGAAGGCCGCGTTCGATCTGGTGCTGGAAAAGGCGACCGAGCTTGGCGTCGCGGCGCTGCAGCCGGTGCTCACGCGGCGCTGCGTGGCGGACAAGCTCAACCCTGAGCGTGCCCGCACGATCATGACCGAAGCGGCTGAACAATGCGCCCGCACGGCGCTTCCGACACTCGAAGGTCCGGCGAATCTGGAGGCCCTCCTGCGGGACTGGCCAGAGGGACGGCGTCTCTACTTTGCCGACGAGGAAGGCGGCATGCCCGCGGCGGCGGCCTTTGCCGCGCATGCAGGGCCTGCCGCGCTGCTGGTCGGGCCGGAAGGCGGATTTGACGATGCCGAGCGGGCGGCGATCCGGGCGCATCCCGCCGCGCAGGCGATCACCCTTGGCCCGCGGATCCTGCGCGCTGAAACCGCGGCGATTGCGGGAACCGCGTTGTGGATGGGCACGCGCGGCGATTGGGGCTGACGCATTGCGCGGCATGGACCAATCCATGTTTTCGGCTGGCGCAGGGCCGCGCGGGGCACTAACGCAGGCGCCATGAGCACGAGACAAGTTTCGAATCGCAACGATCCCGTCATCGAGAGCCACGACCAACTCGTCGAGCCGATGGCGAAGGGCGAAAAGCCGCGCGATGCCTGGCGCATCGGCACCGAACACGAGAAGTTCGTCTATCGTACCAAGGACCGCGCCGCGCCGTCCTACAGCGAGCCCGGCGGGATCCGCGATCTGCTGCTCGCGCTGCGCGAATATGGCTGGACGACCATCGAGGAAGACAGCGACACCGGCCCCAACGTGATCGCGATGGGCGGGCCGGACGGCGCCGTCAGCCTCGAGCCAGCCGGCCAGCTCGAACTTTCGGGCGCCCCGCTAGAGAACCTGCACCAGACCTGCGCCGAAACCGGGCGCCACCTCGCGCAGGTCAAATCGATCGGCGACAAGCTGGGTCTGGCCTATCTCGGCATGGGGCTGTGGCCCGACAAGACCCGCGAAGAGCTGCCGATCATGCCGAAGGGCCGCTATGACATCATGCTGCGGCATATGCCGCGCGTGGGCACCATGGGCCTCGACATGATGCTGCGCACCTGCACCATCCAGACCAACCTCGATTATGCGAGCGAGGCGGACATGGTGCAGAAGTTCCGCGTTTCGCTGGCGCTGCAACCGCTCGCCACCGCGCTGTTTGCCAATTCGCCGTTTCTTGAAGGCAAGCCCAACGGCTTCCTCTCCTATCGCAGCCACATCTGGACCGATACCGATCCGGCCCGCACCGGCATGCTCTCCTTCGTGTTCGACGAGGGCTTCGGCTACGAGCGTTATGTCGACTACATGCTTGATGTGCCGATGTATTTCGTGTTCCGAAACGGGCGCTACATCGATGCGGCGGGCCAGTCGTTCCGCGATTTCCTCGATGGCAAACTGCCCGCGCTGCCCGGCGAGAAGCCGACGCGCTCGGACTGGATCGACCACCTTTCAACCGCGTTTCCCGAAGTGCGCCTCAAGAGCTTCCTCGAAATGCGCGGCGCCGATGGCGGCCCGTGGAGCAGGATCTGCGCGCTCCCCGCGCTGTGGGTCGGCCTGCTCTACGATCAGACCGCGCTCGATGCGGCGTGGGATCTCGTCAAGGACTGGGACATGGAGGGCCGCGAACGCTTGCGCGCAGATGTGCCCAAGCTGGGGCTCGATGCGCCGATTCCGGGTGGCGGCAAGTTGCGCGATATCGCGGGCGAGGTCCTTGCCATTGCGCGCGGCGGGCTGGCGGCACGAGGCAAGCTCAATGACGCGGGCGACAACGAAACCGGGTATCTGCATCCGCTCGACGAGATCGTGAGCACGGGCAAGACCCCGGCGGAGCGCCTGCTGGAGCTCTATCACGGGCCGTGGGGTGGCAAGGTCGATCCGATCTACGAGGCCAAGAGCTTCTGACGGACTGAACAAGAGGGAGAGAGACGATGATCATCGTGATGGGCAAGCTGCGGATTGATGCCGAAGCCATCGAGGCCGCGCTGCCGGCGGCGCGCAAGGTCGTCGCCGCGACGCAGCAGGAAGAGGGCTGCCTCCAGTACGACTACTCGCGCGACATCGCCGATCCGGAGTTGTTCCACATCACCGAGCGCTGGACGAGCCGTGAGGCACTGGCCGCACACCTCAAGACCCCGCACGTGGCCGAATGGATCAGGATCCTCTCGGGGATGACGATGAAGGAGCGGCACATCAAGCTCTACGACACCAACGAAGGCGAGGATCTTTAAGCCGATGCTGGTCGTGATGGGCACCTTCCGGGTGGCGGAAGAGCATATCGCCGCGTTGCTGCCGCTCGCGCGCACGGTGGCCGAGGCAACGCGCGCCGAAGCGGGCTGCATCCAGTACAGCTATGCGCAGGATATCGATGATCCGGCGCTGTTCCATGTTGCCGAGCGCTGGACCGACCGCGCCGCGCTCGCGGCTCATGCGAAGTCGGCGCATATGGCCGAATGGGTCGCAGCGCGCGCTGGCCTTGGCTTCCATGACCGGGTGATCCGGCTGTACGAAACGGATGAGGGCGTGGCGATCTGATCGCCCTCACACTTTCGTCATTGCGAGCGAAGCGAAGCAATCCAGAGCCGTAGTGCGTGCCGCTCTGGATTGCTTCGCTGCGCTCGCAATGACGAGTTTTGTGAAGAAACCTACTCCGCCGGATGCGCTGACCCGATGGCGGGAGGTTCCACCCGAGGCCGGCCGCGCGTGAGCATCCGGCCAATGCGATTGAGCCGCCCGGTAATCAGGCCGTGTTCGGCCATCCACGCGTGGTATTCGCGGTACTTGGCGTCTTCCGCGAGGAGGTGTGCCTCCTCGGTCTTGGCGCGCCAGAAATAGACCGCGCTGACGAGGCCGAGGATCACGGTGTTGCGGATGGCATCGACCATCGAATGCGTTGTGGTGAGGAACGGCAGAGTCGAAATCCACCAGAAGGCATTCTTGGACAGATAGGCCGGGTGCCGCGTGTAGGCATAGGGCCCGTTGGTCAGCACGCCGCGGTAGGTGAGGTTCGAGAAGCGCAGGCCGAAGGCGACTGTCGCCCAGGCATAGATGCCGGTGAGCAGCACCATCGCCACAACCCAGATCCATTCGAGCGCCGGCATGCCCTGCAGCCAGAAGGTCCATTCCGCTCCGTTGGCGCGGTAATCGAGCACGCCGCCGCTGCCCATCAGTATGAATGGCGGATAGCAGATCAGCGCCGCGACCCAGCCGCCAAGGTAGGGATTGGCACTGCGGATCTGCGCATCGAGCGGCTTCATCGTCAGGAGATAGCCGACCATGGCGATCTGCACGTCGACAAGGAACATCGTCTCGATCAGCGCATTGCCGAGCGCGAGCGGATCACCGAGGACCGCCGCGTAGTTCATCTGCACGACCGCGCCGAAACCGCCGGGAATGATCGAGAACATGAAGGCGCAGAAGAAGCCCTTCACCGCCCAGGCGCGCCAGTGATGCGCGACCTCGGCCGGATCATAGGTCTCACGCCCGATCAGCATCGAGCCGAAATGCCACGCGCCATCGCGCGGATTGACGAGCACCCGGTCCAGCCACAACACATAGGGGATCGTGCCGATGAACAGCAGCGGGGCGAGCCCGGAGATCACGTCCATCGCGAAGAGATATTGCCCGCGCCAGTACCAGCGGCACAAGCAATAGACGAAGCCGAGCAGCGACCAGGTCGCCCAGAGCCCGGCGACCTTGGTGATCGTGATATCCATGATCTCGCGCACCGGGCGCGGATTTGACCAGTCTATGCCGGTCGAGGCGCGCAGGTGCACCTTGTCGACGATGAGCGACCACGCGACCATCGGCAGACCGGAAAACAGCATCGCCGCCAGCGCCGCATTCGGCCCGGCGAGCGGTTCGTGGGGACCTGGCAGTGCAAGGGCATCGGCGATTCCCGCCCAGTTGCGGCAGACGATCACCCACAGCGCGAGGCCGACAAGGCCGGACAGGCCGACCCCGGCCGATACATCGCTGGAAGGCCTGGATGCAGGAGCGCTCATCCCCTCGCTGTTAACGAGGACCTATGAGAAAATCGTTTATGCGCCGGCAAGATCCGGAAGGTGCGGCAGCCTTAACGAAACGCCGTGATATGGCCGCTATCATCGAGCACGTAGAGCACGCCGCCCGCCACGACCGGCGCCAGCGTGACCGGAGCGCCGAGCTTGGCATGGCGCTTGACGGCGCCGTCGGTAACCGTTGCGGCCAGCAGTTCGCCTTCCGAATTGGCCATCCACAGGTGGTCTCCAGCCAGCACCGGACCGGTCCAGAAGATCGGGCCCTTCTTCTTCTTGACGCTGCGATAGGCCTTCATCTGCGCGATCCAGCGGACCTTGCCGGTGGCCTTGGCGATGCACAGCAGCTTGGCCTCGTCGGTCAGCGTGAAGATCCAGTCCCCCGCCACGGCCGGGGTCGAAATGCCGGCGAGGTTGAGTTCCCACACGCGCTGGCCGGTGACGAGTTCGTAAGCAGCCATGCGCCCGCCCTGGCCGAGCGCGTAGACGCGGCCGCGTTCGACGATCGGATCGGCGTCGATGTCAGTCAGTGTCGAGACCGAGGTCGCGATGCTGGTGCGCGCCAGCGCGTCGGACCACAGCTGGCGGCCGTTTTCGTAGCGATAGGCGACCAGTTCGCCCGAGCTGTAGCCGGCGACGATGGTGCCCTGCCCGGCGGCTGCCGCGGCAACGCCGAACACGCCGGTCTGCGCGACCGAGCCGGATTCGCTCCACAGCTGCGTGCCATCGGCCACGTTGAGTGCGATGATCTGGTTGTCCTGCGTCATCACATAGACGCCGCCGAACGCGATCGTCGGGCTGCCGCGCAGCGGACCTGCCGGCTTGACCCGCCACAGCACCTTGCCGCTGGCCGCATCGAGCGCGGCGACTTCACCGAGCCCGGTGGTGATGAAGACCTTGCCATCGTTGTAAGCCGCGCCGCCGCCAAACACCGAGGCATTGGCTTCTGGCAGGCGGAAGGCCGCCTTCCACTGTTCGTGGCCATTCGCGGCATCGAAGGCGCGGACCATGCCCTCGGTATCCATCACATAGAGCTTGCCGCCTCCGATCACCGGAGCGGCGGCCAGACGCTGCTTGGGGCTCGATCCGGCGATGCGGGTGACCCACAGCTTGCGCGGATTTTCCGCGAGCGCGAGGTGGCCGTAGGACTTGGACGCCGTGCCCCCCGCCTGCTCCCAATCAGGATTGGGTTCGGCCACCGGTAGCACCACATCGAGCGACGCCATGCCCTCGTCGACCTTGGTGCCGGCCTCGATCTTGGAGAGGATCGGAATGCGCACGCCAACGGTGGGCGTCGATTTGGTCTTGCTCTTGGTGATCCCGCAGCCGCCCAGCGCAAGCGCCACCACGACCAAGGCAGAAACCGCAACGCGCCGGATCGATCTGGCTCCGGTCATATTCTCAAATCCCATCCCTGCCGTCACATCATTGTCCTTCAGTGCCGCCCGCGGCGGCGGCCGGATTATCCACGGCATCGACGCCGAGCTGACCCGCAAGCTGCCGGGTCCGCCGGCGCAGCGTATCGGGCACGGCCTTGTCCTTGGCGATCGAGGCCAGCAGCGCACCCGCCGCCTCTGTCTTGTTCTGCTTGAGATAGGCGAGCGCGACGAGTTCGCCCGCGCTGCCGAACCAGGGCTTGCCCGGCACGGCGAGCGGCTTCAGCCGGTCGATCACGGTCTGCGGCGCCAGCTTGTCGAAGTTGGTCGAAACCTCGCGCACGGTGGCCAGATCGCGGTAGGCGCCGGGAAGCGAGCCATCGGCCGAAACCGCGGCAAACAGCTTCGCGGCATCGGCGGCGTTCCCCGCCTGCTCGGCAATGCCCGCCTCGGTGATCTGCACGGCGGCACGGTAGCCGGGGTTCCCGTCCTTGAGCAGCGGGTCCATCTCCTGCTTCGCGGTCTGGTTGCGCCCGGCCTGCAGTGCATCGAGCGCGGTCACGAACGTCTCGCTCTGCTTGTCGCGCACGCTGGCCGTGTGTTCGTTGTACCACAGCCAGCCGCCGAGACCGACAAGCCCGCCGACCACCAGCGCCAGGATCGGCCGCCCGCGGGTGGTGAGCAGCGTGCGCAGCTGATCCTCGCGCAGCGCATCGTCCACCTCGCGCAGGAAGGTTTCCTGGGCGGCGGCATCCTTGCTGTTGGCAGGCAGGGTGCCCTGGGGGCTTTTCGGAGTCAGAGCCAAGGCTACGCTTTCAGTTCGCTAGGTTAACGAATGCGGCTGTTTAGCAGGGGGGCCTGCCAATTCAACCGGTTTGACACGGGGTGCTTTGACATGCCGATACTGTCCGGCAGCTTTACGGAAACGTGGGGAGCCCCAAAGCGCCTGCATAAAGCGCGGCATGCTGGCGGGCCATCACGCCTTCGTCGAACGCCTCACGCGCACGCAGGAGGTTCGCCGCGCCGACCCGGCGGCGCAGGGTCTCGTCCCCAGCCAGTTGCAGCAGCGCGGCGCCCAGCGCCGCCTCGTCGCCCGGCGGCGTGATGAACGGCGCGTTCTCGGGCGCGACGATATCGGCCACATCGCCCACCGCCGGGCTTGCCACCGCAAGGCCCGAGGCCATCGCCTCTACCACCGAAAGCGGGAACTGCTCACTGTCTGACGAAAGCGCGAAAAGATCGAACAAGGCAGTCGCCTCGGCCGGTTTCGCGACAAAGCCGGGCAAGTGGACGCGGTGCCCGATCTCGAGCCGCAGCGCCTCGGCCATGATCGCCTCGCGCTCGGGCCCCTCGCCCACGATCACAAGCTGCCATTCCTCCGGCAGGCTGCGGAAGGCACGCACAAGGCGGGGCAGTGCCTTGACCGGGCGCAGGCCGGCGAGCGTGCCAAGCCACTTTTCCCCCGGCCGCTTGACCACGCGCGGCAGCGCATCGGGCCGCACGCGCTTTGCCTTGACGGGATCGTAGTCCTTGACCGGGATGCCGTTGCCGATGCGGTGCACCCGTCCGGCCGGCTGGTGCCAGGCATCCAGGGCCACCCGTTCGAGCTGGCGCGACGGCACGATCAGCGCGCTCGCGCGGGCCAGCGCCACGCGGCGATACCAGTTGCGCGTGGCCTTCAGCTTCTGCGCCTCGTCGGCGTTGAAGCCGTCTTCGTGGTGGATCAGCGGAGCAAGGCCCATCGACGGCGCGAACAGCGCATGCGCCATCGCCGCATCCATCGCGCCCCAGTTGTAGGTGAGGATGAGGTCGAAGCCCTGCATCGCGCGCGCCAGCGTCTGCAGCCGACGCACGCCGAACCGGCCCTGCAGCGGCGGAAAGCCGAACGGGAAATGGACGGACATGCCAGGATCGATCTGCGCCCGCGCGCCCAGTGCGCCGGGCTGCGCAGAGACGATACTATGATCCACCGCCTTGCCGAAGCGGTTGATCAATGCGGTCGAGCGCCGCTCCTTGCCGCCCGCATCGAAGGTCGAATGCAGGTGGAGAAGGTGCAGCCGCTGGCCGGGCGCCGATTTGCTCATGCCGCCGTGATCACGCCGCGCGGGCAAGCAGCCGCGTGATCGCGGCGACGGCCTCGTCCTCGTCGAGCGTGGGCGCGTGGCCCACGCCGGGCACGGTGACAAGCTCGGTTGCCGACCCTCGCACTTTCATGCGGGCGGCGACTTCCGCCGAGAGAATATCAGAATGCGCGCCGCGCAGCACCAGCAGCGGCCGGCGGGCCACCGCCTCGTACATCCCCCACATGACCGCAGGTTCCGGGGCCGGCCCCTGCTCGGTCTCGAATGGTTCGGCAATTTTCATGTCGTAGTCGAACACGATGCGGCCGCCGGTGCCAATCACCATGCAGCGCTTGGCCATGCGTAGCCAATCGGGCAGCTGCCACGCCGGATAGATATCGCGGTTCACTTCCTGCAGCGCGCGCGCGGCATGGACCCAGGTCTCGTAGCTGCGACCCTGCCCGACATACTCGCGGATGCGCGCGAGGCCGACCGGCTCAATCTCCGGGCCGACATCGTTGATCACCGCCGCAGTAATGCGCTCCGGATTCACGGCGGCCAGCATCATCGCCATCAGCCCGCCGAGCGAAGTCCCGATCGCAACGAAACGCGCGATCCCTTCTGCCGCCAACAGCAACTCGACATCGGCGACATAGTGCGCCGGGGTGTACGTCATCGGATCGCGCGCATAGTCGCTGTCGCCACGCCCGCGCATGTCCGGGCAAATCACGCGCCATTCACCGGCGAACCGCTCGGCCAGTGCCTCGAAATCGCGGGCATTGCGGGTTAGCCCCGGGAGGCACAGGATCGGCGGCCGCTCGCTGCTGCCGGCATAGTCGCGGAAATGCAGATTGAGGCCGTCGCTGCTGGTCCAGCTGCGATCGTTCCAGCGCTTTTCGCCGCTTTTCAGCGCCTCTGCCATCGGTTGTACTGCCTGAACCCCACGCAAAAACAAAAGGGGCGCGCTTGCACGCCGACCGCTTCCCCCCCACTATCGCGCGATGCAGCCTGCCCCGCAAGACGCGATCTACCGCCCCGCACCCCGCATTCTCGATCTGGCCAGCTGGATCGGCGATCCGGTCGCCCCGGCGGACTTCCCTGAAACCAAGCTGCGCTTCCGCAACCAGCGCGCTGCAACCGAGGTCGGGCTCGCCGGTCTCTCCGACGCGGAATGGATCAGCCACATGGGCCGCTTCACCCCGCTGGAAGGCAACCTCCCCCAGCCGCTGGCGCTGCGCTATCACGGGCACCAGTTCCAGGTTTACAACCCCGATCTCGGCGATGGACGCGGGTTCCTCTACGCGCAGCTGCTCGATGACCGGGGTCGGCTCATGGACCTCGGCACCAAGGGTTCGGGCCAGACCCCGTGGAGTCGGCAGGGCGATGGCCGCCTCACCCTCAAGGGCGCGATGCGCGAGATCCTCGCCACCGAGATGCTCGGCGCGCTCGGCGTCAACACCAGCCGCACCTTTTCGGTGATCGAGACCGGCGAGGCGCTGTGGCGCGGCGACGAACCCTCCCCCACGCGCTCGGCGGTGATGGTCCGGCTCAGCCACGGCCACATCCGCATGGGCACCTTCCAGCGCCTTGCCACACTGGGCGAGGCCGACAACATGGCGGCGCTGGTCGGCTACTGCCTCGGCAACTTTCCGGGCCCCGCCGGCCCCGGAGGCGACAAGGAACGCCCTGCTGGGCCGGAGGGCGCCAGCCCCGCCGCGCGCCTGCTGCATCAGGTGGTGGAGCGCATGGCCGATATGGCCGCCAGCTACATCGTGGCAGGCTTCGTCCACGGCGTGCTCAATACCGACAACATGAACGTGACGGGCGAGAGCTTCGACTACGGCCCGTGGCGCTGGCTGCCTCGCTGGGACCCGGCCTTCACCGCCGCCTATTTCGACAGCAGCGGGCTCTATGCCTTCGGCCGGCAGGTTCAGGCGATCCACTGGAACTGCGGGCAGCTCGCCGTCGCGCTGCGCACGCTGGAAGAAGCCCCGCCGCTGATCGCCGCGCTCAATACGTTCGAGGAGCATTACCACGCCGCCATGGCGCGCCGCTGGTGCTGGCGGCTAGGCGTGATCCCGCGCGGAATCGCTGAAGACACCGCCTTGATCGGCCAATGCGAACAGGCGATGGCCGAGAGCGGCGAAGGGCCGGATGCCTTCTTCTTCCGCCATCGCGGCGGGCGTGGGCACGCAAGCGGCGCACTGAGCGAAGCGCTGGCGGCTTACGAACCGGTCGCGGACACGCATCCCTATTGGGACGATCCTGCCCCGCAATCGATGCTGATCGAGGAAGTCGAGGCGATCTGGGCACCGATTGCGGAAGGTGACGACTGGTCGCTGCTCGAGGCCAAGATCGCCGCGCTGCGCCGCATGGGCGAGGCGCATGGCGCGCCCCCGCCTCCTGCCGGGCACGGGTGAATGCCCCGATTTCGCGCGGCGGGGTTTCTTGTTTGGTTACCACTCCCATGCCATAGGCCGCACTCGCAAGCGGCCACGCGCCGTATCTGAGGCAAGGCAGAGGAAGGCCCCGCGCACCCGTGTCCACCGGCGAACTCGTCTCTTTCGAACCCGCAACGGGATCGGAACTGTGGCGCGGCCGGATCGGCGACGCCGAGGATGTGATCGCGCGCGCGCGCCGCGCCTGGCCGGTCTGGGCTGCCCAGCCGCTCTCCACCCGCATCGAATTGCTGCGCCGCTTCGCCAATGAAGTGCGCAAGGAAGCGGACAAGCTCGCTGATCTGATCGCCCGCGAAACCGGCAAGCCTTTGTGGGAAGCGCGCGGCGAGGTCGACGGCGTGGTCGACAAGGTCGAAGCTTCGGTGCGCGCCTATGCCGAGCGCACCGCGCAGCGCAAGCTCGACAGCGCGCTCAATGGCACCTCGGCCGTTCGCCACAAGCCCCACGGCGTGCTCGCCGTGATCAGCCCCTACAACATGCCCGCGCTGCTGCCCGCCGCGCAGATCGTGCCGGCGCTGATTGCGGGCAATGTCGTGGTGTTCAAGCCTTCGGAAAAGGCCCCCGCCACCGGCGAGCTCCTGACCCGCTGCTTCCACCGCGCCGGGATTTCGGCAGCAGTCGTGCAGGTCCTGTTCGGTGGACCGGAGCAGGGCCAGACCCTCGCGGTGCACGACGGGATCGATGGCGTGCTGTTCACCGGTTCGGCCCATGCGGGCGTTTCGATCAACCGCAAGCTCGCGTCAAACCCGGGCAAGCTCGTCGCGCTCGAACTGGGCGGCAACAATCCGATCGTGGTGTGGGATACGCCCAAGATCATCGACGCCGCAGCGATCGTGGTGCAATCGGCCTTCACCGGCGCGGGGCAGCGCTGCTCCTCCGCGCGGCGGCTGATCGTGAAATCGACGATGTACGACGCGGTGATCACCGAAGTCCGCCGCCTCACTGAACGGCTGATCGTGGGCGCGCCGTTCGATACGCCGACGCCGTTCATGGGCCCGGTGATCGACAATGGCGCGGCCGACGGGCTGACCGAAAGCTTCGTCTATCTCCTCTCCAACGGCGGCCGCGCTATCAAGCACATGGCCCGGCTGCGCGAGGACCTGCCCTTCGTCAGCCCCGCGATCATCGACGTGACCAAGATCGAGGAGCGGCCCGACGTCGAGCTGTTCGGTCCGCTTCTCCAGGTCGTCGCGGTCGATGATTTCGACGAGGCCATTGCCGAGGCGAACAACACGCGCTTCGGCCTGACCGCATCGCTGCTGGGCGGCTCACCGCAGGACTACAACCGCTTCTGGGCCAACATCCGCGCCGGCGTGGTCAATTGGAACCGCCCGACCATCGGCGAGACGGCCGCCGCGCCGTTCGGCGGGATCGGGCTTTCGGGCAACAATCGCCCGGGCGGCTACTACATGGCCGATTCGTGCGCCTATCCGGTCGCTTCGGTCGAAATGGAGCAGCCGCGCGCGACCATCGGCGTGGGCCTGCGCGACAGCTAGTTCTTCGGATCGGGCAGGGGTAACGCAGGATCGGCAGGGCCGGCCGGCACGATCGCCAGATTGCGGCTGTTGGCCTGCGAAAGATCGGGATCGACCAGCAACTGCCCCTCGAGCGCGGCGGTCATCACGGGATCGTGCACCGGGCCTTCCTCGCCCCCGCGCGTGCGCGGTGCCTCGGCCGAACAGGCAGCCAGCGCAGCAAGCAGCGTCGCAGATATGGCATGACGAAGGCGCATTGGCACTCCCATGCACCGGCCATGGTTAACCCCGCGTCACCAGTGCCTGTGCGGGTCATGCCATTTTGATGCTTGGTCGTGCGCGCCGGGCCTGCCATGGCGCGCGCCATGACCGCCTCATCCTCCCGCCAGAACGGTGCCATAGCCGCCATCGCGACCTATACTTTCTGGGGCGTCATGCCGATCTACTTCAAGCTGCTCGGCGCTGTCCCCGCGCCCGAACTGCTGGCATGGCGGATCGTGTGCAGCATGCCGATCTGCCTCGCGATCATTGCGCTGCAGCGGCAGGGCGGGTCTTTGCTCGCCTCGCTGCGCAACCGGACAGTCGTGCTCAGGCTCGCTACCAGTGCAGCGCTGACCGCAACCAATTCGCTGATCTTCTTCATCGCCGTCGTTACCGGTCACGTGCTGGCGACGAGTCTCGGCTACTACATCATGCCGCTGATCAACGTGCTGATCGGCACGGTGTTCCTGCACGAGAAGCTGAGCCGGGTGCAGTGGGCCGCCGTGGTGATCGCCGCCACCGGCATCGGCCTCCTCGCCTTCGGGGAGCTCGACATGCTGTTCGTCGCCATGGCGCTGGGCGTGAGCTATGCGCTCTACGGCTTCGTGCGCAAGGTCGTGCCCGCCGGCGCGCTGGAAGCCGTGACGATCGAGACGGGCGTCAGCCTCGTTCCCGCGCTGGCGGTGGTCGGCTGGTATGCCTGGACCGGCGGCGGGGTCGGCGGCGGATCAAGCATCATGGCGAGCTGGGAGATGGCGGGGCTACTCATGATCGGCGGCCTGTTCACGGCGATCCCGCTGCTGCTGTTCGGCTATGCCGCGCGGCGGCTGACGCTATCGGCGATGGGGTTTGCGCAGTTCATCACGCCCAGCATCGGCTTCCTGCTGGGGCATTTTCTCTATGGCGAGTCGCTGGATGCCTCACGCACGATCTGCTTCGTGCTGATCTGGACCGCGGTTGCCCTGTTCAGCTGGGACATGTTCCGGCAAACGCGGCTCAATTCACACACGAAAGCGCCAGCCTAGGGGCGAAAGCGCCATCCTAGCGTCTCCCCGGCGTGGAAGGGCACAACCATGGTCTCGCCCACATCGATCTCGTCCGGAACCGTCACAGGCGCCCGCTCCAGCGTCACCGTGCCTTCGTTGAGCGGGAGGCGGTAGAAGCGCGGGCCGTGCTCGCTGGCAAAGCCCTCGAACTTGTCCAGCGCGCCTTCTTCCTCGAACACCTTGATGTAGCTTTCGAGCGCAAATGGCGCATTGAAGATCCCCGCACAGCCGCAGGCCGCTTCCTTGAGGTGCTTGGCGTGCGGCGCACTGTCCGTGCCGAGGAAGAACTGCGGGCTACCCGAAGTTGCCGCCTTGCGCAGCGCCAGCCGGTGATGTTCACGCTTCGCCACGGGCAGGCAATAGGCATGTGGGCGAATGCCGCCGACCAGCATGGTGTTGCGATTGATGTGGAGGTGCTGCGGGGTGATGGTCGCGGCGAGATTCGCGCCCGCACATTCGACGAACTGCACCGCCTCGCTCGTCGTCACATGCTCGAACACCACGCGAAGGCCGGGCAGCGCCTTCACCAGCGGAATCAGCGTCCGCTCGATGAACACCGCCTCGCGGTCGAAGATATCGACGTGGTTGTCGGTCACCTCGCCGTGGATGAGGAGCGGCATGCCGATCTTCTCCATCCGCGCCAGCACGCCCATGATGTTCGCCACATCGGTGACGCCGTGCGCCGAACCCGTGGTCGCATGCGCCGGATAGAGCTTGGCGGCGACGAAAACGCCCGCCGCATGACCGCGCTCGACTTCGTCGGGGTCGGTGTGGTCGGTGAGATAAAGCGTCATCAGCGGGGTGAAATCAGTGCCCTTCGGCAGCGCGGCCATGATGCGGTCGCGATAGGCCGAAACGCCCGCCACATCGGTCATCGGCGGCGAAAGATTGGGCATGACGATCGCCCGCGCGAACTGGCGCGCGGTGTGCGGGGCGACGCCGGCCAGCAACGCGCCATCGCGCAAGTGGACGTGCCAGTCATCGGGGCGGCGGATCGTGATCGAGTGCGGGTCAGTCATGCCCTTTCCCTTAAGCCGGGCCATGCCTATCTGTCACCTATGAGTGCACCCCGCCTGACCAATCGCACCTTGGTGCGTATTTCCCCGCTCGATGACAGCGAGGACGTTGCCGCCTTCCTGCAGGGCCTCGTGACCAATGACGTGAAGGGCCCCCTCCCCGTATGGGCCGGTCTGCTAAGCGCGCAGGGAAAAGCGTTGTTCGACTTTATCGTATGGGGCGATGGAGGCGACCTGCTGCTCGATTGCGAGGCCGCTGCCGCGCCTGCGCTCGCCAAGCGCCTTTCGCTCTACCGGCTGCGCCGCCGCATCGCGATTGCCGAAGATACCACGCTCGGCGTCTACTGGCGGGCAGAGGGCGAGCCGACCGACCCCCGCCTGCCCGCGCTCGGCCACCGCTGGATCGCGCCGGTCAGCGCCGATGATGTGCCGGCTGATGCCGTATGGCTGGCGCACCGGCTTTCGCTTGGCGTGACGGAAGGCCTTGCCGAACTCGGCAGCGAGCAGACGCTCTGGCTGGAAACCAACGCAGCAGACCTTGCCGGCGTCAGCTTCACCAAGGGCTGCTATGTAGGGCAGGAAAACACCGCGCGGATGAACTGGCGGCAGAAGGTGAACCGCCGGCTGGTCGTCGTGCCCCTCGCCCAGTCCGATCCCGCCCGCCAGCGCGCCGCCTATCCCGAGTTGGGGCTGGCGGTCGATCACCGGCGTGTCGAGGATATCAGCCCTGAAACCGCACCGGTGTGGATGGACCTTCGAGCCTGATGACATGACTTTGACCCACCGCGATTGTCCTTGGAAGCTCTTCGGCAAGGAGCGCCGCGCGGTGCGGGCTGGTAGCCCGTGCAAGCGGCGCGACGCTGTCCGAAGGGCTTCCAAGGACAACCCCGGAGGGGCGGGCCGATTTTGGCCCAGCGCAGCGTTGCTCGTCAGTCACAATGGGCCAGCATTGCTCCTTCCTCGCGCCTCGCGCCGGGCCAAAATCGGCTCCGTCGCGGTGGGTCAAAGTCATGTCATCAGGCTCTAGCCCGCCTGCGTGAGTTTGGCAGCCGCGGTTGCGGCATCGAGCATGCGCGCCGCATAATCGCGCGCGGCATGACGCGGCAGTTCCAGCGCCTGGCTCAGCGGCCCGCCCATCTGCGCATCGCCGAGCGCCATCAGCACCAGCGTCAGCGTGGTGCCGCGCATCTCGTCGGAATGGAAATCGCCGACTTCGATCACGAGGTCGTGAATGACATCGACAATCGGATCGAGCGCGTCCTCGTTGCCAGTGAGCAGCATCCACGAGGCAAGCGCGCCAGCACCCTCGCGGTCGAACGCATCGAACGTGAGATCCACGACATCGCGCGGGCTGCCGATGCCCGAACGGCTGGCAATCACCGCCTCGCGAATGCCGACACAGATCGTCTCGGCGAGATGGCGCGCAAGCTCCTTCTGCAGGCCCGAGGCCGAACCGAAGTGGTGCAGCAGATTGGCATGGGTGCGGCCGATGCGCCCGGCGACAGCTTTCAGCGTGACCGCCTGGGGCCCGGCTTCGATCAGCAGGGCACGCGCGGCCTCGAGGGCGGCAATCCGGCTTTCTTCAGGACTGAGACGCTTGCGAACAGACATTTCCAGGCGGCTTACCCCGTTGCGGCACGCAATTCCCCCCGCGCGCCGGAACGGCAACGCCTAGAACTCCGGCGCGCGCGGGGCAAGGGGGACGTGCAGGCTCAGGCCGCCCGTCGCATCGGCTCGCGGTCGTCACCGCCGCCATCACCGTTACCCGCCTCACCAAGATCGATCTGGTGGACCACGGCCGTGACCACGGTACCGCGCCCTTCACTGCGGCGCGGGCGGTGCTCGCCGGTGGGCGTAAAGCCAAGCTTGCGCAGCACCCTGCCCGACGCGGGATTGTCGAGGAAATGGCTCGCCTCGATCCGGCTGTAGCCAAGCGCCCGCGCGACGGAGAGCACTGCACGCGCCGCTTCGGTGGCATAGCCGCAGCCCCACTGGTCGCGCGCGATCCAGTAGCCGAGTTCCACCGCGCCCTGCTCGCCCGGTGCGATCCCCGCGCAGCCGATGATCCGCGCGCCCTCCGCGCCGGGCAGCGTCACCAGAAAGTCGGGATGCCGCGGGTCCTGCATGCGGTTCACGAATGCGCGCGCATCGTCCGGCCGATAGGGCCAGGGCGCGCGGGCGAGGTTGCGCACTACCGCCGCATCATCGATCGCGGCGTGCAGCTCGGCCCAGTCTTCGGGCCAGGCGGGGCGCAGGAACAGTCTTTCACTGCGAATGAACATGCCTTGTCTCCTCATCCGCCCCTCGATTTGCCTCGGCTGCTAACCAAAGGAAATGACAGGCATATTGCGATCGGCTGGGTCTCGCGCGGTTAATGCGCCAGACGGTGCCAAGGGTGAGCCTGGCCCGAAATTCCTGCGGCAGAGGGCCGGCGAGGGACTTTCCGCGGCGAGGAGGAGCGGTCGCTGCCGCGATGCCGGGACATCGTGGCAAGACGGCGACGCTCTCGTCGCGGAAAAGATCCGCCGGGCCGACCCGCAGGGGTTTCGGACCAGGCTCTGAGGGAGACAAAGAAAAAGGGAGACGGGCTGGCCCCTCTCCCTCGTCAAGCCGGCTGGTTGGAGCCGGCGGGGGCCATCCGTCGCGGATGGCCCGTCATGACCATCCGGTTATTCTGCGGCCTCGGCCATCATGTCCACCGAGACGTACTTGCGACCAAGCTTGCCCGAGTGGAAACGCACCTTGCCTTCGGCGAGCGCAAACAGGGTGTGATCCTTGCCAATGCCGACATTGGCGCCCGGGTACACCTTGGTACCGCGCTGGCGGATAATGATGTTGCCGCCGATCACGTGCTGATCGCCGAACTTCTTGACGCCGAGGCGGCGGCCAGCCGAATCGCGACCGTTGCGCGAGGAGCCGCCAGCTTTCTTGTGTGCCATGTCAGATTACTCCGAAATCTTGCCGTAGAGCCGCGTTCAGGCCCAGAAATCAGGCGACGCTGAGGATGCGCAGCAGGGTCATCTGCTGGCGGTGGCCGTTCTTGCGGCGATAGTTGTGGCGGCGGCGCTTCTTGAACACGACCACCTTCTCGGACTTCGCCTGCGCGATGATCTCGGCCGACACGGTCACGCTCTTGGCATCCGCGAGCACGCCTTCGTTCCCCGCGAGGAGGACGTCGGTCAGCGTGATCGTTTCGCCGGCTTCACCCGCCAGCTTTTCGACCGCGATCTTGTCTCCGGCGGCAACCCGGTACTGCTTGCCGCCCGTGCGCACGATTGCGAACATGGTTCCTGCTATCCGTTTCAAGTGTCTGGCCGCCCGATGGACCCGCGAATCGGATACCAGCAAACGGCATGGCCGAATCTCCGCAAAGGATGCGGAGGCCCGGAAAGAGTGGCGCGGTTAATCGAACGGGGCGTCCATGTCAACGCTGCAGGCAGGCGAATTGCAGCACCGGACGCCTTCCCCGCTTCCCGAAAAGACTCTATGGCCCGGGCATGGCTTCCCTGTCCATCCGTCTGGCTGTGCCGTTCGCCGCCCTGCTCGCGCTCTCGGCCTGCAATGCAGACCGCTCGCGCTTCCCGTCGTTGGAGATTCGCCCGGCCGAGCGGGCCTACGGAAACGCCCAGCCGGTCGCACCCACGGCCAGCCTCCCGCTGACCACACAGCTGCCAGCCGGAGTCGATCTCACCGCACGGGTCGCCGCGTTGCAGGATACCGCGCGCGCTGCGCATCGCCGCTTCCTCGACCAGCAGGGTGCGGCCACACGCGTGATCGATGCAGCAAAGGGCTCCGCGCCCGGCACCGAGGCATGGAGCCGGGCCGCCATCGCGCTTGCCGGGCTCACCTCGGCTCGGGGCGAAGGCATGGTCGCGCTTGCCGATCTCGACCGCTTGCTGATCGCCGCGACCGAAAAGGCCGCCACGGGGCCGGATGACGATTTCCGCATCGTTGGCCCTGCGCACCAGGATGTTTCGGCCCTGCTCGCGGAGGAAGATCGCACGATCGCCGCTCTCAGCGGCACGCTGGGCAGTTAGGCACCTACCAGCGCGCGAGATCGCGGTGGTCGTCGGGGCGCGGCTCGATCCAGCGCCAACCTTTCGCGGTCCTCTCGCGCTTCCAGAACCACGACTGGCTCTTGAGGTGATCCATCGCGAAATCGGCGGCGGCAAAGGCATCGCGGCGATGCCGCGCGGCTGCGGCGACCAGCACAATGGGATCGCCCGGATGCATCACGCCGTAGCGGTGGATGATCAGCAGCCCGTTCAGCGGCCAGCGTGCGAGGGTGGCGGCAGCGAGTGCTTCCATCCCCGGCAAGGTCATCGCGGCGTAATGCTTGAGTTCGAGCGCCTCGACGGCCTGTGGGCCGTCTTCGCAGCGGACCTGCCCGAGAAAGCTGACGATGCCGCCTGATTCGGGGTGCGCGGCGGTGAAGGCGGCAAGCTCGTCCGCAGCCGAGAAGGCTTCTCCGAGCAGGCGGACCTCAGCCACGTCAGCCCCCGCTGACGGGCGGCAGGAAAGCGAGTTCGTCGCCGTCCGCAAGCACCACCGCCTCGTTGCCGCCAAGCAGCGCGCCGTTCAGAGCCATGCGCACGCGCTCACCCAGCAGTTCAATGGCCAGCGCAGGATCGAGCGCTGCCAGGACCTGATCGAGCGGACCGGGGTTCACGGAAAGCTCCCCCATGCCGGCGATGTCCTCCAGCCGGCCCAGGAACACCAGTTTCGCGGACATGTCAGCCGCCCGTCATCGACATATGGCGCGCCAGCGCGGGCGCGGCGCCGGGGCGGTCGATCACGAAGCCGTGGCGTTCAGGCTTTTCGCCCATCGCGCGGGCGAAGGCTTCATTGAGCGCGGTTTCGGGACTTTCGGACCGAAGCGCGGCGCGAAGATCGACCTTGCCCTCGCCGCCAAGGCACATGAACAACTGGCCGGTCGCAGTCACGCGCACGCGGTTGCAGCCTTCGCAGAAATTGCCGGTCAGCGGCGTGATGAAGCCGAGCCGCCCGCCGGTCTCCGCGATATCGACATAACGCGCGGGGCCGCCGGTGCGCGCGTCGCTAGCGGTCAGCGTCCAGCGCTGCTCGAGATCGCGGCGCACTGCATCAAGCGGCAAGTAGTGATCGAAGCGGTCGCCCTCCACCTCGCCTAGCGGCATGACTTCGATCAGCGTGACCGAATGGCCTTCGCCATGCGCCCAGGCGATCAGATCGGGCAGTTCGTGCTCGTTGATGCCCTTGAGCGCCACGGCGTTGAGCTTGACCTTAATCCCCGCCGCCTTGGCCGCGGCAAGCCCTTCGAGCACTTGCGGCAGGCTGTCGCGCCGGGTCAGCTCGGCAAACTTTGTGCGATCGCGCGTGTCGAGCGAGACGTTGATGCGCTTCACCCCCGCTGCCGCCAGATCATCGGCAAATTCGGCGAGGCGCGTGCCGTTGGTGGTCAGCGTCAGTTCGTCGAGGCTTCCGTCATCAATCTTGCGGCCCAGCGCGCGGACCAGCTGCATCATGTCGCGCCGCACCAGCGGTTCGCCGCCGGTCAGCCGGATCTTGCGCACCCCGCGCGCGATGAAGGCGAGCGCGACCTCGTGCAGTTCTTCCAGCGTCAGCACTTCGGCGCGCGGCAGGAAGGTCATCCGCTCGGGCATGCAGTAGGAACAGCGCAAGTCGCAGCGGTCGGTCAGCGAGAGCCGCAGATAGGTGATGCGGCGCGCGAAGCGGTCAACCAGGGGTGCGACGGTGTTGCTCATGTCTCGAGGTATACGAAGTCTCGCGCAAAAGATTCAAGGTGCGCGCCCCCATCAACAAAAATAGTCTGGCCGGTGACAGCACGCGCCCCGGCGAGGAACAGCACGGCTTCGGCGATCTCGTCCGGGCTTGCCAGCCGTTCGAGCGGCATCAGCGCAGTGAGGCGCTGCCACTGCTCCTCGGTATAGTCCGGAGTCGGCAGGGTGAGCCCCGGCGCAACGGCATTGACGCGCACCCGCGGCGCGAGGCTGCGCGCCAGCGTCCGCACGGCAGCGTGGAGCGCCTGCTTGGACAGCGTGTAGCTCAGCTGATCGGGCACCGGATTGAGCACGCGTTGGTCGAGAATATGGACCACCGCCGCATCACCTTCTGCGAGATCGGCGAGCGCGCGGGTGAGCAGCACAGGGGCGGCAAGGTTCACCGCGAGATGCTCGTCCAGCATGGCGGCCGTGACCGTTGCCACCGAATCCTCGCGGAACAGCGCCGCGCAGTTGACCAGCAATGTCGGCGCGCGACCGGCCAGCGCCATGGCCTCGGCAGGAAGATTCGCGACGGCTTGCGGATCGGCGAGGTCTGCCGCCAGCGGATGCACCGCCGCGCCGAACTGCGCGAGTTCGTCTGCAAAGCTCTGGTCGAATGTTGCGGTGCTGTGCGCATGGAGCGCCATATCCCAGCCCGCATTCGCCAGTGCCCGGGCAATCGCCGCGCCGATGCGCCGCCAGCCGCCGGTGATCAGGGCAAGCGGGCGTGCCGCATCTGCCATGCTCAATCGCGCCGATGCCGGGTAAGCGTCATGCCAATTTCCTCGCCGCGCTCACTGATCGCCAGTTTGACGATCTTCACCGTGACGCGCGTTACGCGCTTGTCCTGCAGGAACAGCGTCTCGCAGATGTGATCTGCCACCGATTCGATGAGCTGGAAATGGACACCCTTGGGCAGACCTTCGGTCGCCGCGTGCTTGAGGTCCATGTAGTTCTTGCTCGCCGTCAGCGGGCAATCGGGCGTGAAGTGATCCTGCGCGGTGAGCGCGGCGGAAATCGAGATGCGCAGCGGCTGCGGTCGGCCCGTTTCCTCCGAGTAGATCCCGGTGAGGACGTCGGTCTCGACGTTGGCGACTTCAAGGATAAGGCTGTCGTTCACGGCCCGCGCCTCTGGCACCGTGCCGCCGCCATGTCCAGTGCGGCAGTCCCCCAGATTTTCTTATGATCCGGGATTGGACCAGCGCGCGAAGATCGCGGTGGGCAGGATGCGGCCGTTCTCGCCATCCTCTCTGATGGCAAGGTCCCCATGCTCGACTGTGCCCGGCAGCCCCGCCAACGCCTCTGCCAGCAGCCCGCCGATAGCGAGCGAAGACATGCGCACGGCATAGACGGTGAGGAACAGGAACCGGCTCTCCGCGTCCAGAAGCCGCGCGCAATCGGCGATCAGCGCGGGCAGGTTTTCCTCGAGCCGCCAGACTTCCCCATCCGGCCCCCGCCCGAACTTGGGCGGATCGAGGATGATCCCGTCATAGCGCTTGCCCCGCCGCACTTCGCGCGCAGCAAACTTGGCCGCATCATCGACGATCCAGCGCACAGCCCTGTCTTCCAGCCCCGCGACCGCCGTGTTGGCCCGCGCCTGCGCCACTGCTTTCTTCGAGGCATCGACATGCGTGACCGGCCCGAAGCGCGAGAGCGCCATGGTGCCGACGCCGGTATAGCCGAACATGTTGAGCGTAGAGGCGTCCAAACGACTATCAAGCTGCTCGCCCATCCAGTCCCACACCGGCGCCATGTCCGGAAAGAAGCCGAGGTGGCGGAAGGGGGTGCACTGCGCGGTGAAGCCGATGCCGCGCCAATCGAGCGGCCAGCCTTCACGCGGCACCGGCTCGGCATAAGTCCAACGCCCACCGCCGTCCTCATCCGAGCCAGGCACGAACTCGCCATGTGCATCCCACACCGCGCCGCGCGGTGCCCACAAGGCCTGCGGCTCGGGGCGGATGAAGCGGTAGGGGCCGTAGCGCTCCAGCTTGCGCCCATCGCCGCTGTCGATGAGGCCGAACTGGTCCCAGCCCGGCCCGATCATGAGCTTGGCCTGAAGATCGAGCTGGGCCACGTCAGCCCTCTCGGGGTGTGGCGCGCTCGGCAATCCACGCCGCGACCGTGTCGTAATCACCCGGCAGGCGCGTATAGGCCTCCTCGCGGTCGAACAAATCGCCCACGCGCGCTGGCAGCGCGGGCCGCACACCGGTCGCGCGCTCCACCGCATCGCCGAACTTGGCAGGATGTGCGGTCGCCAGCGTCACCACCGGCACGTCGGCGGGCAGACCCGTGGCGACGCGCGCGGCGTGGAGGCCGATCGCGGTGTGCGGATCGAGCACTTCGCCGCAGGATTCGTAAGCCCAACGCATCGCCTTGGCCATTTCAGCCGCATCGGTGCGCGCGCTGCTGAACAGCGCGGCGGCATTCTCACGCTGCGCGTTGGTGAGTTGCATCGCCTTGGTGCTCTCGAACCCGCGCATCTGCGCCATGATCGCCGAGCCATCGCGCCCGCCCGCATCATAGAGCAGGCGCTCGAAGTTCGAGGAGACCTGGATGTCCATCGACGGCGCCGCGGTCGGCGTCACCGTCCCTGCCGAATAGTCGCCGGAGGATAGCGCGCGGTGAAGGATGTCGTTGATGTTGGTCGCGACGATCAGCCGCTCGATGGGGAGCCCCATCTGCGCTGCGACATAGCCCGCAAACACATCACCGAAATTGCCTGTCGGCACGCTGAAGGCCACGCGGCGCTGCGGCGCGCCCAGCTGCAGTGCAGCGGCGAAGTAATAGACCACTTGGGCCATCAGCCGCGCCCAGTTGATCGAGTTGACCGCCGCAATGCCGAAGCGCTGGTTCATGCCCTGATCGTTGAACATGCGCTTCACCATCGCCTGCGCATCGTCAAAGCTGCCATCGATGGCGATGTTGTGGACGTTGGGCGCAAGCACCGTGGTCATCTGCCGCCGCTGCACATCGGAGACGCGGCCGTGCGGATGGAGCATGAAGATATCGACCTTGGCGCGCCCCGCCACGGCATCGATCGCGGCAGAGCCGGTATCGCCGGACGTTGCGCCGAATATGGTCAGGTGATCGTCGCGCCGGCTCAGGAACTCCTCGAACAGCAAGCCGAGCAGCTGCAGCGCCACGTCCTTGAACGCCAGCGTCGGGCCGTGGAACAGCTCGAGCAGCCACTGCCGCTCATCGAGCTGCACCAGCGGCGTGACGGCAGCGTGGGAAAACCGCCCATAGGCCTCGCGCGTCAGCTCCAGAAGGCGCTCCGGTGCGATGCAGTCGCCCACGAAGGGCTGCATCACCCTCGCCGCGAGTTCCGCATAAGGCAGCCCCGCCATTGCGGCGATCTCTTCATGGGTAAAGGTCGGCCAGCGCTCGGGCACATAGAGCCCGCCATCCGAGGCGAGGCCGGCGAGGGTCACGCCCTCGAAATCGAGCGAGGGCGCCTGGCCCCGGGTGCTGACGTACTTCATGGCGCTGCCGGTTAGCCGCAGGGGGCGCGGGGCGCAAGGATTTGGGGGCTTGTGCGCTGCGGATGCGGATTTGGCATCGGCCCAATAGCCCTAAACCGGACTCTCGTCATCCCCGCGAAGGCTGGGATGACGTGGGTAGATTGCGGTTCAGCCTCCCCGCAGCCGCTTCCGCAGCGCAATCGCATAGATCACCAGCGCGACCCCGGCGAAGAGGAACCACTGCACCGCATAGGCAAGGTGGTTGTTGGGGATGTCACGAGGATCAGGCTTGGCGTTGGCTTGGAGGCCCGCAAGCGGGGGATCGGCAACAAACCGTTGCCGATAGCATTTTGGGCAGCCGGCAATTGCGTCGGTCGGTCTGGGCGGGACGACCGTACCCAATACAGTGCCGCCCTTCCACTGAACTGGAACTGGTGCCTCGCTCCAGCCTATCACAACGGTTGCCTCGGGTTCGCCCTTCCCGGAATACGGAAAGCGGCAGTCAAACTGGTGTGCCCAACCGGACTGACCTTTGGCATTCCTCCCCGCAATCAGACTATCACTCGATTGCGATGTGCACTCGACCCGTATCCGGGAATAGTCATCAGGGCCGTCGATCAGCAGGTCATTCTTGAAGTCAGTAACACGAGAAGATTTGCTTGCCGCCTCGTACTGCGCGAGCATGGCTTCCTTCTCGCCCAGCCGCTCCAGCTGCCAGAAGCCGAGGCGGATCATCACCGCCACGGCAATCAGCACGATCAGCGTCGGCACAATCGGAACGCGCTTCACACCACAACTCCTGCAGCCCGCAGCCGCGCCACCAGCAAGGCCGCTTTCATCAACCGCATCCCGCCAATGATCACGCCGGGCACCACCACCACGATCACCGCCAGCATCAGCCACAAGGGCGGCCGCACCAGATCATCGAGTTTCAAGGCCCCCGCGATCAGCAGGAAGGTGAGCGGCAGCAGCACGAAATAGAGCCCCCGCCCACGCGGTTCATAGTCGGCAAAGGCCAGCCCGCAGCCCCGGCAGGCAGGGGCAAAGCCCGCCGGCGCATCCCACAGCGTGCGCGCGGCGCAGCGGGGGCACAAACCAAAAAGGGCAGCGCGGGTAAGCCCGCCCTGCCCTTTCGTTTCCTGGTCGGTGCTGTCTGTCACCGGTGACCGATCACTCGATCGGCGCACCCCAGCCGCCCCACACGTAGATGGCGACGAAGAGGAACAGCCACACCACGTCGACGAAGTGCCAGTACCATGCGGCCGCTTCGAAGCCGAAGTGCTGGCGCGGGGTGAAGTGGCCCTTGTAGGCGCGCGCCTGGCACACCGCGAGGAAGATGGTGCCGACGATCACGTGGAAGCCGTGGAACCCGGTCGCCATGTAGAAGGCCGAGCCATAGGTGTTCTCACCGAAGGGGAAAGGCGCGTGCATGTACTCGTAGGCCTGGATCGAGCTGAACAGCAGGCCGAGCGCGATCGTGGCCCACAGACCCTGCTTGAGGCCTTCACGGTTGCCGTGGATCAGTTCGTGGTGCGCCCAGGTCAGCGTGGTGCCCGAGCACAGCAGGATCAGCGTGTTGAGCAGCGGCAGATCGAACGGGTTCATTACCGCTTCGATGCCCTTGGGCGGCCACTTGCCGCCGACCACTTCGGCGAGCTGGTTGGGGAACAACGAGAAATCGAAGAACGCCCAGAACCAGCCGACAAAGAACATCACTTCCGAAGCGATGAACAGGATCATGCCGTAGCGCTGGTGGAGCTGCACGACCGGGGTGTGATCACCGGCATGCGCTTCCTTGATCACGTTGCCCCACCACGAGAACATGGTGAGCGCGACGCCGAACACGCCGAGCCACAGGGCGATCTTGCCGCCAGCCATACCATGCATGGCGAAGACGCCGCCGCTGGTCATCGTGAGCGCCGAGAACGCGCCAACGATCGGCCAGATATCAGGCGGCAGAATGTGGTAATCGTGGTTCTTCGTGCCGGCCATGTTCGTCTTCTAACCCCCGTCAGCTTGGGACTTGGCGAAACGTGCCGCGAAGGCACGATTCAGCTTGTTTGCAAACGCCTTTATCGAGGCCGCGCGGTGCGGTCCAGAGGCTTTCCTACTTGTTTTTGGGAGCAGCCGGCGCGCTGCCGGTCGTACTGCCAGTCGTGCTGTCGGCCGCTTCCATGAAGGTGTAGGACAGCGTGATCTCGGGAACGTCCTTTGCGTTCGGATCGTTCAGCATATCGGGATCGACATAGTAGATCACCGGCATGCGCACTTCCTCGCCCGGCTCAAGCCGCTGCTCGTTGAAGCAGAAGCACTGGATCTTGTGGAAATAGGCACCGGTCTGCTCGGGCGTGACGTTGAAGATCGCGCGGCCGACGATGGGGCGAGTGGAGGTGTTCTTCGCGATGAAGAACGCCATCTTGCGCTCGCCGATATGCCCGTCCTGCGTCACCTGCTCGGGACGGAAGAGCCAGGGCATGCCGGACGCCACATTGCCATCAAACCGGATGGTGATGGGGCGCGCAGTGCCCTTCACCGCCGCCGCCTGCGCTGCTGTGGCGCGCTGAGTCGTGCCGCCAAAACCGGTCGCCTGGCAGAACATGCGGTAGAGCGGCACCGAGGCAAAACCGAGCCCGAGCATGGCGAGCGCGCCAAACGCGGCGATTGCGGCCACCTTGCGATTGCGCCCACGGGCAGCATCGAGCGCCAGTGCCATCAGGAATGCTCCGCCTGCTCCGCGCCTGCAGCCGCCGGATGCGGTGGCTTTGCGGCGATCTTCACGATCGAGATCGCAAAGAACAGGATCACGAGAAAGCCAAGAATCAGCGCCATGACCTTGTTGCGCTCACGCTGGCGCGCGCGCAGCGCATCGGTTTCGGCAGCGGTAAGCGGGCGGTTGTCGGAAAGCTGGGTCATGCTTGCAGGCCATAAAGTGTCGCGTAACGGTCGGCGACCAGCATCGCGAACAGGATGAAAAGGTAGAAGATCGAATAGGCGAACAGGCGCTTCTCCGGTTTCATGCCATCGCCGGGTGTGCTGGTGCGCAGCCCCACCTTGATCGACAGCCACAGGAACATCCCGCTGAGCAGTAACGCGGACAGGCCGTAGACGAGACCCGTGCCGCCGATGAACCAGGGCGCCATCGAAAGCGGCAGCAGCACGGCGGCGTAAGCCAGAATTTGCCACCGCGTCGAGCGTTCGCCTGCCACGACCGGCATCATCGGGATGCCCGCCTTGGAGTAGTCGATCTGCACGAACAGGGCGAGTGCCCAGAAGTGCGGCGGGGTCCACATGAAGATGATGAGGAACAGAAGGACGGGCATCAGCGAGATGTGCCCGGTCACCGCGATCCAGCCGATCAGCGGCGGAAAGGCCCCTGCACCGCCGCCGATCACGATGTTCTGCGGCGTGCGCGGCTTGAGCCACACGGTGTAGAGATAGGCGTAGTAGAAGATCGAGAAGGCGAGGATACCCGCCGCGAGCCAGCTGATGGCAAGGCCCATCGTCATCACCGAGACGCCCGAGAGCGCAAAGCCGAAGTCGCGCGCCGAGGTCCGGTCCATCCGGCCGCCGGGAATCGGTCGCTGCGCGGTGCGCTTCATCACCGCATCGAGATCGGCTTCCCACCACTGGTTGAGCGCTGCCGCTCCGCCCGCGCCGACCGCGATGCACAGGATTGCGGTGAACGCGAGCACGGGGTGGATAGTGCCGGGCGCAGCCAGCATGCCGCAGACAGCGGTGAAGATGACGAGCCGCATCACGCCCGGCTTGGTCAGCGCGAAGAAGTCGCGCCAATCAGCGGGCATGATCAGGGCCTGGGGGTTCGCGGTGGTCATGATGCGCGGCCTATAGGCCCGGTTGACGCGCAGGGAAAGCGAAACGGTGCCGCGCTTTGGGGCTATGCGGTGTGTCGCTGGTGGACATGAGCGAAGCGCTGGGCCGCAGCCTTCCCGCCAAAGCAAAAGGGCCCCGGATCGCTCCGGAGCCCCTCTGTTCTTTCAGACCGTCAGTCCGATCAGTGCGCGTGCGCTTCCTCGATCACGGGGAGCGTCTCGAACTGGTGGAACGGCGGCGGGCTCGACAGCGTCCACTCGAGCGTGGTCGCGCCTTCACCCCAGTAGTTGCCGACGGCCTTCTTGCCGGCCAGCAGCGAGTAGGCGATGTTCACGAAGAAGATCACCATCGAGGCGGCCATCACGGTGTAGCCGTAGCTGGCGATCGTGTTCCAGTACTCGAACGCCGGGGCATAGTCCGGATAACGGCGCGGCATGCCCTGAACGCCCAGGAAGTGCATCGGGAAGAAAATCAGGTTCACGCCGATGAAGAACACCCAGAAGTGCAGGTGGCTCAGCAGCTCGCTGTGCATGCGGCCGCTCATCTTCGGGAACCAGTAGTAGAAGCCCGCGAAGAGCGAGGTCACCGCGCCCAGCGACAGCACGTAGTGGAAGTGCGCCACGACGTAGTAGGTGTCCTGCAGGTTGTCGTCGATGCCGCCGTTGGCGAGCACCACGCCGGTCACGCCGCCGACGGTGAAGAGGAAGATGAAGCCGATCGCCCAGACGAGCGGAGACTTGAACTCAAGGCTGCCGCCCCACATCGTCGCGATCCACGAGAAGATCTTGATGCCGGTGGGCACCGCGATGACCATGGTCGCGGCGGTGAAGTACATCTTCGTGTTCACGTCGAGGCCGGTGGTGTACATGTGGTGCGCCCACACGATGAAGCCCACCGCACCGATCGCGACCATCGCGTAGGCCATGCCGAGGTAGCCGAACACCGGCTTCTTCGAGAACGTCGAGATGATCTGGCTGATGAT
>NZ_JAIXZS010000113.1 GCF_027489515.1 Novosphingobium sp.
ATCATCCCGATCGGCGGCGCGGACATGCCGGTGGTCGTCTCGATGCTCAACTCGTACTCGGGCTGGGCCGCGGCGGCGATGGGCTTCACGCTCCACAACACCGCGATGATCATCACCGGTGCGCTGGTCGGCTCATCGGGTGCGATCCTCTCGTACATCATGTGCAAGGCGATGAACCGCAGCTTCATTTCGGTTATCGCGGGGGGCTTCGGCGCCGCGCCGGAGGCGGCCGCTGGCGGCGCGGCCAAGGTCCAGCGTCCGTGGAAGCGCGGTTCGGCCGAGGACGCGGCGTTCCTGATGAAGGAAGCCGAAAACGTCATCATCATCCCGGGCTACGGCATGGCGGTGGCGCAGGCCCAGCACGTCCTGCGCGAGATGGGCGACCTGCTCAAGAAGGAAGGCGTCAACGTCAAGTACGCCATCCACCCGGTTGCGGGCCGCATGCCCGGCCACATGAACGTGCTGCTCGCCGAAGCGAACGTGCCGTATGATGAAGTCTTCGAACTGGAAGACATCAACGGCGAGTTCGCGCAGGCCGACGTCGCGTTCATCATCGGCGCCAACGACGTGGTCAATCCGGCGGCAAAGACCGACAAGTCCTCGCCGATCTACGGCATGCCAGTGTTCGATGTCGACAAGGCCAAGACGGTCATGTTCATCAAGCGCTCGATGGGCGGCGTCGGCTATGCCGGCGTCGACAACGACGTGTTCTACATGGATCAGACCATGATGCTCCTCGCCGACGCCAAGAAGATGGTCGAGGATATCAACAAGGCGCTTGCCCACTAAGGGGTCAGTGCCGATAACTGATGCCCGTGGAACAAGAGGCGTCGCCGAAGAAACAGGGAAGCTTCGTCCGGGTGTTATCGCCCGGCGAAGTCTTCCTGCTGACGATATCGGCTTTGTCTCCGGTCTTCTCGGTGTTCATTGGCGGCAACGCCATTCTCCATCTGGCCGGAACCGGCGCGGCGATCGGGTTCATCGCCGGCGGTCTCATAGCGGCAACGCTCGCACTGCTGTTTGCTGAGCTTTCCGCGAGCTATCCCGGTGCGGGCGGGGTCTATCCCGCGCTCAACGCGATACTTGGGCCGCGCTGGACCTATCCCTTCGTCATCATGCGCACGGTGATCATGTTCCCGCTGCTGGCGTTCGGTGCGACCGGTGTTGGCCCCTATATCCGCCTGTTCCTGCCCTGGCTGCCGCAAGACCTTGCTGCGCCGGGCACGCTTGCCTTCGCGGCCGTCATCGCCGCCAGCCAGATCCGGCGCGGCGCCCAGGTCATCGCCGCCTTTCTCGTTGTCGAGCTGCTGGCGCTGCTCGTCCTCGTCGTTGCAGCCCTGGTGCACTTCAAAACCGCCAACCTCGGACTTGTGCTGAGCCCGGTCTACGCCGCAGGTCGTGACAGTCTGGCCGCTACTCCTGCGACCAGCATTGCGCTCGCGGTGATCGCGGGGGCTTTCATGGCCGCCGGCGCCGACTGGGCGACCTTTTTCGCCGAAGACATGCGCGATGCCAGGCGCCGCATGGGGCCGGTGGTCGCATGGACCGGGCTGTTCGCCGCACTGTGCATCGCGCTGCCCGCCGTGCTCATGATCCTTGCGATGGACGATGTGGCCGCAACCCTGTCCGCTGAAGCGCCGATGGCCCACTTCCTCGACCGGGCTACCAATCCGATCATCAGCGCACTGGTCTCGCTCGGCGTCATTGCGGCGATCCTCAACAGCGTCATTGCAATCATGATGGCACTGTCTCGCCAGCTCCACGCGATGGGCCGCGACGGCGTTTTCCTCGCTCCGATCAACCGCGTGCTGCGCATCGTCAATCCGCAAACCCGCGCCCCGACCGGTGCGCTGCTTGTCTTGCTGGTGATCGGCGGGTTTTGCACCTTCCTCGGCGAACGCCGGCTCGTGCTGCTCACCAGCGCCAATTTCTCGGAGTGCCTGCTGCTCGGCCTTGCGGTTCTTGCGGGGCGCCGCGCGGGCATGATGAGCGAGCATTTCCGCATCCGACTCCACCCGCTCGTGCCGGTGCTCGCGGTGATGCTCAGCGTCTCGATCGTTGCAGCGGGGTGGGCCGATGCGGAGACGGGAAGGGTCTCGATTGGGCTGCTTGTCGCCGTTTTCGCAACGGCTCTATTCTGGCATGAGCTGTCGCTGCGCATCGGGCGCGCGCCAGTCCGACTTACCGGGAGTGATCTCGAATGACCAGCCACTCGGCTACCATGTCAGCCTGCTGCCTTGTTCTGCTCACGGCCTGTACCCCGGCCAAGCTTGCCGAGGGGCGGGTGCGTTCAGCGCTGATGGATGCGGGCCTCTCGCAGCCCAACGCCGCCTGCATGGCCGAGCGGATGACGGATCGGCTCACGCTGGGCCAGCTGCGCAAGCTGCAGACGCTGCAGGCTCCCAAGCGCTCGATTGCCGATTACGTGACGACCGTGCGGCGGGTGGGTGATCGGGAACTGATCGAAGTCACCCTCGGTTCAGCGCTGCTCTGTGCCGCCGGTCTGGCGCCTGAACGCAAGCCGGGCTAGGGCGCCCGGGTCGCTTTCGTTCGAGGTTGTTTCCCAATATGCAGGTCAAATCGTGACGGAGCGCGCACCCTGGGCCTGCGATCCGGGACGCTCGCGCGGGCGGGAGTTCACGCTTGCGGGAGAAACCGTGCGGGGCCCGCGCAGCGTGTTCCAGCGCGACCGGGACCGGATCATCCACTCGATTGCCTTTCGCCGCCTGCGCCACAAGACGCAGGTGTTCATCGCGCCCGATGGTGATCACTACCGGGTGCGCCTCACTCACAGCCTCGAGGTCGCCCAGATCGGCCGCGTCATCGCCCGGGCGCTGGGGCTCGACGAGGATCTTACCGAAGCGCTGTGCCTCGCGCATGATATCGGCCATCCCCCGTTCGGCCATGCCGGCGAGGATGCGCTCGAAGAGGCGATGGCTGAGCACGGCGGCTTCGATCACAACGCCAACACGCTGCGCGTGCTGATGCGGCTCGAAAGTCCCTATCCGCGGCACGAGGGCCTCAACCTGACGTGGGAGCTGCTTGAGGGCCTCGCGAAGCACAATGGTCCGGTTTACCAGCCGACCTGGGCGCTCGCTGAGCTCGACGCGGCTTTCCCGCTCGATCTGGCGCAACATGCCTCACTTGAGGCGCAAGTCGCGGCGATTTCCGACGATATTGCCTACGACAACCACGACATCGATGATGGCTTGCGGGCCGGATTCCTGACGCTCGATACCTTGCTCACGCTGCCATCGCTGGAAGCCCAGTGGCGAGACATCGAGGCGCGCTTTCCCGGTGCCCCGCGCGACCGGCTGCTGCGCGAACTGGTGCGCGGACAGATCGGCCGCATGGTGAACGACGTCATCGCGGAAACGCAGCGTCGGCTGAAGGAGAGCGGAGCAGGGACGGTCGACGAGGTGCGCGCGGCGGGCCGGACGCTGGCAGGCTTCTCGCTCGCAATGGCTGCGGAAGAGCGCAGCCTGAAGGCGTTCATGTACAAGTCGCTCTACCTGCATCCCGAACAAGTCGAGACTGCGGACCGCGCCCGGGCTGTCATCGCGCGGCTCTTCAGGGCCTACCGCGCGGCGCCCGAAAACCTTCCCGAGAGCTGGCGCGAAAGCCTGCCGGCGAGCGAACCGGCGCGGAGCCGACATATCGCCGACTTCATGGCCGGAATGAGCGACAAGTATGCGATGGACGCCTATGCCAAGCTATTTGGCGAGCGACCCGAAGGGCTCAGCAACGTCTAGAGCAGGTCACTTCTTGTGAATGGCGTCCGATCCGGCCTGGCCGACGGACTGGATATCGCCGCCAAGGCCCTTCACCGTCTTGCACGCGCTCATGCCCAGCACCATGCCGGTGAGCGCGATCGAAAAAATCACCTTGCGTACCATGGGTCTTGTCCCTTTAATCGCGTGGTTAAGTCGCGGAGCGAGCCGCGGTCCGTACGCCCCCTGCCAGCGGCAAGGTGAACGCGGACTGAGCAGGCCCGAAACCGGCGGCATCAGGGTGAGGGTGACCATATGCGCGAGACGGCAGGTTTCGAGACATTCGACGCGTTCTTCCGGCACTGGGCGGAGCACAGGCCCGATGCGGTGTCACACGAACAGGATGGTCGCAAGACGACCTATGCGGAACTCGAAGTGTTCTCGCGGCGCTTTGCCGCATTTCTCGCCGCGAAAGGGGTGGTGAAGGGGGACCGCATCACCTGGATCGGCAAGAACTGCGATCTCTATTTCCAGATGCTCCTCACCTGCGGGCGCATCGGCGTGGTGATGGTGCCGATCGGGTGGCGGCTCGCCCCTGCGGAGATGGCCTATATCCTTGAGGATACGCGCGCAAATCTCGTGTTTGCCGGCGAGGGGTTCGAGGCTGTCTCGCATGAACTTGCGGCCGCGGCTCCCCAGAACCCGGGAGTGGTCGAGGAAGGCGAAGCGCGCGCCGCGATCGCTGCCTGTCCCGCTGATCCCATCGTTTCGGCAGAACCGGATGCGGCATTCCTCCAGCTCTATACGTCCGGCACCACTGGCAAGCCCAAGGGTGCCGTGCTCTGCCAGCGCAATTTCATGGGTCTGCGCGGGCCTGCGCTCGAGGCGGAACTACCCTGGGCGCAGTGGACGCCGGATGATGCCATTCTGGTTTGCATGCCCTGCGCGCATATCGGCGGAACGGGTTTGGGCACCATGGCATTCTGCGGCGGCGCGCGAGCGATCGTGCAGGCCGAGTTTACCGCTGAGGGTGCGCTCAAGGCTATCGGGCAGGGGATCACCCGGTTCTTCATCGTGCCCGCCGCGCTGCAGATGCTGATCCAGCATCCCAAAGCCAGTGAAACCGATTTCACCCGCCTCAAGTACGTGATGTACGGCGCCGCCCCGATTCCGCTCGAACTGCTGCGCCAGGCGGTAACCACGATCCCCAATGCCGATTTCATCCAGATGTACGGCATGACCGAGACGACCGGAACCATCGCGGTGCTGCCGCCAGGGGACCATGATCTGGCTGGCAATGAACGGATGCGATCGGCGGGCAAAGCCTGCCCGGGGGTGGAGATCCGCATCACCGATGCCGCCGGCAACGAAGTGCCCCGCCGCACCGTGGGCGAGATCCAGATCCGCTCGCCTGCCAACATGCTGCATTACTGGCAGCTGCCTGAAGCGACCGCGAAGACGATGACCGCCGATGGCTGGATCTGCACCGGCGATGCAGCCTACATGGATGAGGACGGCTACATCTTCATCCAGGACCGCATCAAGGACATGATCATCTCGGGCGGCGAGAACGTCTATCCGGCTGAGGTCGAAAGCGCGATCTATGGCCACCCGCAGGTCGCGGAAGTCGCGGTGATCGGCGTGCCTGATGCGCGCTGGGGCGAGGCGGTCAAGGCCTGCGTCGTCCCGCGCGAGGGCTGCGAGGTCGATGAGGCGAGCGTGATCGCCTGGGCGCGCGAACGCATCGCCGGGTTCAAGGTGCCCAAGTCTGTCGACGTGATCCCCGCGCTGCCGCGCAACCCTTCAGGCAAGATCCTTCGCCGCAACCTGCGTGAGCCTTACTGGGAAGGCATGGATCGGCAGGTCAACTAGGCGGCGGGCGAACGTTCCCCGGAACGACTGCCGCGTACCTGTTCGCGCCAAGCGATGATGAGCCCGGCGGCAATGATCGCCGGTGCGCCGATCCATGTCTGCGCGCCGGGCACGTTGCTGAAGAACAGCCAGCCCCACAGCATTGCCCAGCCGAACTGCGAGTAGTCCATCACGATCACGCTGGCGACGCTGCCGTAACGCAGCGCCGCGGTCATCAGCAGTTGCGCAGCGAGGCCGGTGACGCCGATTCCGGCCAGCATGGCCCAGCCTGCAAGATCATGGTGCGGAACACCGATGCGCAAGAAGACCAGTGCAAATGCCGGTGTGCAGAATGCGGAAAACCAGAACACCACGCTTACCGGCTCTTCGGTGCGACCAAGGTCGCGCAGCTGGATCGAGATCAGCGCGACCATGAACGCGGCACCGATGCCGGTCGCAAGGCCGATCAGCGGAATGTGCGCACGGTCCGGCCCGGCAATGATCACCACTCCGGCCAGCCCTAGAATGACCGCCGTCCACCGCCACGGGCCGACTTTCTCTCCGAGCAGCACCACCGCGAGCAGAACCGCGAAGATGGGGGAGGTGAAGCCGAGCACGGTCGCTTCCGCGAGCGGAATGATCTGCACAACACCGAGAGTAAGAAACATGCCCAAGCCGCCGATCAGCGCGCGGCGGGCATGTATCCACGGGCGCTTGGTGGCCAGACGGCCGATCTCCCCGCGCGCCGCGAGCCAGCCGAAAAGCGCAATCCCGGGCAGGAACTGGCGCCAGAACAGCGTTTCGGGCAGCCAGATGCCGCGCTCGCCGGACAGTTTGACCAGCAGCAGCATGACCGAAATCGCCACCATGGCCAGTAGGCGCAGGGCGAGCGCATAGATCGGGCGTTGCGTTGGCGGCATGTCCCCCGCCCATAAGGCAGGGACCACGCGGATCAAGCAATTAGGTTAGAGGCAAGCTTCGAGGTAGGCCTGGTCGAAACCGAACATGCGCGCTTTTTCGAGCGTATAGGGGCGCAGGCCCGAGGGGCGGAATTCACCGATGATCTTGCCGTCCTCGTTCTCGTCGAGATACTCGAACTTGAACAATTCCTGCGTCACGATCACATCGCCTTCCATCCCGATCACTTCGGTGATGTTGGTGGTGCGGCGCGAACCATCGCGAAGTCGCTTTACCTGCACGATGAGATCGACCGATTCGGCAATCTGGCGGCTGATGGCTTCCTTGGGGATCTTGATGTCGCCCATCAGGATCATGTTTTCCATACGGCCGAGGCATTCGCGCGGGCTGTTGGCGTGGAGCGTACACATCGAACCGTCGTGACCGGTGTTCATCGCCGCGAGGAGGTCGAAACACTCCGCGCCGCGAATTTCGCCCAGGATGATGCGGTCAGGACGCATACGCAGGGCGTTCTTCACAAGGTCGCCGATCGTGATCGCGCCCTGGCCTTCAAGGTTCGGCGGACGGGTTTCGAGCGGCAGCCAGTGCGGCTGCTGCAGACGAAGTTCGGCCGCGTCTTCGATGGTCAGCACGCGCTCGCCCGGGTCGATCATCTTCGACAGGGCGTTGAGCATGGTCGTCTTACCCGAACCCGTACCCCCCGAGATGACGATGTTCATGCGGCACGCGCCAGCGATTTTCAGGGCAGTCGCCATCTTGTCCGACATCGACCCGAAGTCGCGCAGCATGTCGATGGTGATCGGCTTTTCGGAGAACTTACGAATCGAGATCGCAGTGCCACGCAGCGAAAGCGGCGGCACGATCACGTTCACACGTGAGCCGTCCTTGAGACGGGCGTCTGCGAGCGGCGTGGTCTGGTCGACGCGGCGGCCGACCTGGTTCACGATGCGCTGGGCGATCTGGAACAGGTGTTGCTCGTCGCGAAAGCGGATCGGGGCGAGCTGGAGTTTGCCCTTCTTTTCGATGTAGGTCTGATCCGGCCCGTTGACCATGATATCGGACACGTCCGGATCGTTCAGCAGCTCTTCGAGCGGGCCGAAGCCGAGCAATTCGTCGATCAGCACCTTTTCCAGCGCGAATTGTTCGCGCCGGTTTAGGGTGACCTTCAGCTCGGCCAGCACTTCCATGATGATCGGGCGGAATTCCTCGGAGAGCTCCTCCTTGGAGAGCGTCGCCGCCGCTTCGGGGTCGACACGCTCGAGCAGGCGCGGGAG
>NZ_JAIXZS010000102.1 GCF_027489515.1 Novosphingobium sp.
CGACGAACAGCCTCCCGTTCGTTCGGCAAGGGGAAAGGGTGCCCGGCCTCAAGCCGCGGTGCCCTTTTCTCATGCCATGGAACCAGCGCTCTGCGCGAGGACGGAGACGCTCCCAAAGCACCGTGCAAATCCGACTTCAGCCTCCTGCCAATGGCCCGTCCACCACCATCGCCATGAGCACTCCGGCCATGCCCGGGTCAACCACAAACAGGCCGACCGGGAAGTCCGCAAGCGGACTTCCGCACCACTCGACCAGTTTGCGGTCAAGCCTCCGCTTCGCTCCGGTGACCCGAGCACATCCGGAGCGCTGTTTCATGGCATGGCGGACGAGCCGCCAACGACAGGAGGCAACGATGTGCTACACCGCAGAAGCCTATGAAGCTGATACCGCCACGATCCGTCAGATCGATACCGACATCATCGCACTCGATGAGAAGATCATGCAGGCGGAACGGCGCTCTTATCACACCTTCTTCGATGTCCATGTGGTCCGGGCCGGAGACGGCTCGTATCTGCTGATCGAGGAAGGGGATTACGGTGAGCTTCCGCTGCATCTGATCGACGACATCGTCTACACCGCAGCAGGGAAGATGGACGACGAATACTGAGCCTCACGGGTGCGGTAAGTCCGCACCCAATGGCCCCTGTGCTTACGCCCGCCTCACGCCAGCTTTGTCAGAGCATCGACCGCTGCTTTAGGCTTCACTTTCACGGCGAGCTCGAGGAGCTGGATTGCACGATCCTGCCCTACCTTTCGCACCAGTTTGGCGAGCTGCTTTTCCGCCTCTTCCTGTTCGAGTTCCGCGAGCTTCTTTTTGCGCTCCGCCAGCTCCTTTTCAGCGGCTTCCAGAGCAGCGCGCTCGCGTTCAACCTTTGACACCATAGGGCCTGTCCTTTGCGTCTCGTTTGCCTCTCAGATGATGAACCATCTGTAGAGCCAGATCGAGACGTTTTTTTGCCTGATGCTTCTGCGCCCTACCGGACAACCGAGACGACGCCGGGCCTCTGAAGTTGCCAGAGGTACCGTGCCGCGGCTTTGGCAAGCAACGCAATCTTCGTTTTCATCGCGCGCTGGCCTTCGGCCTGGCTTACTTCGGGAAAGCCACTCCTGACATGCGACTCCCACCAAACCCGAGATCTCAGCACATAGCCGCCAAGTCCCTGAACTAGCACACCGAACACGGTTTTACCGTAAGGCGTTTCGGAACGAATCGCGTTTTATTGCAGGATGTTAGGTGTAGATCGGCGGGGCTGGGGCTCGGTGAAACATGTTTCGGAAGCTGATCAAGAGCGCCAAAAGCACGCTAAAACAATCACATAGCGCCGCAACAAGTTTCGGGCTGCAAAGCGCTTTTCACGGCGTTTCGGCTACGGTATAAATGCGCCTGCGGTATCCAAGCCATGCATAACCTTGTGAGGTTTGCATGGGTAAAGTCTTCAAAGGCATCGGCATCGGCCTCTCCGAAGAGGTGCTGCGCGAGCTCGACGCATTTGCTGCTACCAAAGGCGTTTCGCGCGCTGAAGCGATCCGTGCTTCGATTGCCGTCGGCCTTCCTCTCCTCAACCTTGGCATCGCGCTGAATGCCGAACGCGCTCTGACGATCCTCGAGCATACCCAGCTCGCGCTGTCGCTTTTGGTTGAACGGCAATACCCTGAGGACGTCAACGAGCTCATCGACATGGCTCTGCGCAACGTGCGTGAATACCATGCGTGAGGACATCCGTTTCAGCAAGAAAGCCGTCACGCTGACGCATGATTCCGCGCGCGGAAAAGTGAAGCGAAACGCGGGCAATTTCACTCGCGGATCACAGCTGTTTCACCATCAGATTCTGATGACCTGGGCAGGGGTTCGCATCCCTCTTTACACTTGGGCCGGAACAACGGTCTGTCTGCTGTCCCTGCTCGTTGCGATCACCTTCAAGGACCATGAGGTGACCCTTGTTCTGATGCGGGTCCTTGCGGAGTTCTGGAACTGGGTCGGACTGAACCCCATGAAGTCCGTCAACCTGACCCTCCCATCGGGCGATATGGTGCAGGGCCGGATGCATATGGTGCCCTTTCATCCCGCCGTCATGGCGGCGTGGGGCAAGGCCATTCAGGTGACTGTCTCGGCCATGCTCGGTTCGGTCTTCATTTGCGTTCCGCTGACGATCTGGTTCTTTGACTATTCGCGGCGCCGCGGGTCAGAAATTCTCACCGAACGCCATGAGCGCGGTGCGGTCAAGGTTGAGCGTGATGTGCTCGTTGCGGCGATCAAACATTACAACTGGAACGAGCACCAAAAGGAATGCCTTGCCCGCATGCCAGCGGAGGACCCTGACGCGGTTCTCAAGGAGGACCTCAAGAGCCGCACGAGGCGTGGGCTTCATCAGCCCTATAGGCTCGCTGGTGTCCCTTTCCCCTGGCGCCTTGAACAGAGCCACGCGATGTTCATCGGCACCACCGGTGCAGGCAAGACAACCGAGCTCAAGAAGATCGTCACACAGGCGAGGGCGCGGGGCCACCGCTGTGTCATCTTCGACCTCACCGGTACCTTCGTCGAGAGCTTCTACGACGAGACCACCGACTTCATTCTCAACCCGATGGATCAGCGTTGCCAGCCCTGGTCGATCTTCAACGATTGCGACAACTATGCCGAGTTCATGAGCGCCGCCAGCGCACTGGTCCCGAGCGGCCGCAATGCGGACGATGATTTCTGGCAGAAATCGGCCCGCACAATCTTTGTCGAAATGTGCATGAAGATGATCAGGCTCGGCATCCGCTCGAACGGCGGCCTTGCCTACTTTCTGATGCACGCCGACCTCAAGACGATCAGCCGCTATCTCGAGGGAACGATCGCAGCTCCGTTGATGTCGCCATCAGCCGCAAAGATGGCTGAAGCGATCCGGGCAACCTTCAATGCGAACGCCAACGTATTCCGCTTCTTGCCCGAGCCACGCAATGGTCAACCGGGCTTCTCGATCAACAAGTGGATGACCGAGGATGTGAAGGAAGGGTCGATCCTTTTCATCACCTCGACCCACCCTGACCTTGTCCTCAATCGGCCTTTGCTGACCCTGTGGATGGACATTGCCGTCAACGCCCTGTTTCGCATGGGCCGGACCCGCAATCTGCGCACGTGGTTTCTCATTGATGAGGTCCATGCGCTCCATCGCCTGCCCGCCATCGAGAATGGTCTTCAGACTGCCAGAGGGGTCGGCGGTGCCTTTATTCTGGGAATGCATTCCTTCGGTGCATTGCAGGACACTTACGGAGAGAATGGCGCGACGCATCTCACCTCTCTCGCTGGCACCAAACTGATCCTCAAACTGGCCGATCCGGCGACGGCCCAACGCTGCTCGGAATTCATTGGTCGGCGCGAAGTCAGGCAGATGGATGAGGCCTATTCCTATGGGTACAACAGCAACCGGGACGCTTCGACGATCACACCGCGCACTCAGGTGGCCGAACTCGTCTTCCCTGACGACATTTCCAACCTTCCATCGATGCACGGCTTTGTGAAGTTCCCGGACGGATTTCCGGCAGCCCGGATCGAGCTCAGCTGGAAGGACTACAAAGCGCGCGCGCCAGGCTTCGTGCGCGTCACGGACATGCGTGCGGCAGACTATGTGCCAACGCCGGAGGAAGCCGCAGAGATGCTGATGAGGGCAGGTGATGAGAGCGGTCCGGACAAGCAGCCGCAGCGGTCTGAAAAGCCCATCGATGCGGAGCGCACCGATGCCGAGCAAGAAGCGGAAAGGTTACGCGAAGAGATCGAGCGCTCGGTCGAGCGAACCGTCGAAGAAGCTGAACGGGTTCTGCGCGAACAACGCAAGGAGGAAGAAAGCGCTGGGCCACCGGCGCGCGAGCGCGACCTCCACAGCGCCTTCAAGTTCAGCAAGTCTGGCGAGAAGGACAGACGCGAGAAGCAGCAATTCGCTTTGAAAGATGTCGCAGAGCGCTCCGGTCGGGCGCAGAATCGCACCGATCAGCAGCGCGACAAGGATGCGCGGGACGCGGGCCAGGAGAGCGAGGTCCAGCGTGAAACGATCCACGGCTTCGGGGCCGAGGACAAGCGCCGCGCAGAGCCTTCGATTGATGACGATCAGGAGCCGGAACGATGACGGTTCACGCCACTGTCCGGA